>JAKLEA010000098.1 GCA_022711755.1 Planctomycetota bacterium | reverse complement strand
GAGCCCCTCCCGGGCATCTCTGCTGATAGTCTGGAGATACTCCCGGGGAAGCATTGAGAAAGGTGTGATCTTGGGATGCGAATTGAAGGATGCGGGCAAATACCGGGACAAAAAAGAACAGGCGTCAGCGATGGCGGTGACCTACTCTCCCGCACAGTTGCCCATGCAGTACCATCGGCGCGAGCGGGCTTAACTGCTGTGTTCGGGATGGGAACAGGTGTGGCCCCGCTGCTATAGCCACCATCGCTGACGCCTGGAAAGTGCAAAGAGGTTTAACAGTTGAAAAGTTTAACAGTTTAAAGGTTGGTTCAGGTCCGAACTGGCAGCTCGAAGGTCCAGGCTGAGATATCTTTTCAACCTTTCAACCCTTCAACTTTACGCCTTTCAACTGTTCTTCTCTTCATCTGTTCCACTTCTCATGGCCAGAGAAGGTTCCGCGGTTTGAGAGTGTGTACAACACACAAAAATATAAGGTGAAAGCCAATCGAGTTATTAGTATCACTCGGCTGAACGCGTTGCCGCGCTTACAC
>JAKLEA010000097.1 GCA_022711755.1 Planctomycetota bacterium | reverse complement strand
CTTCGGGGTGCACCCGGCCACCGCGGTCGGCACCGACCTGCTCTACGCAGCGCTGACCAAGGCCGGCGGCACCGTGGCGCACGGCCGCAAGGGGCATATCGACTGGGCGATCACCGGCCGCCTGGCGCTCGGCAGCATCCCGGCCGCCGCCATCACCATCTACATCCTGTCGCAGTTGCCCAAGGGCAGCAACGTCATCGGCGCCGTGATTTCCCACGGTCTCGGTTTCGCGCTGCTGCTGACCGCCGTTGCCATCCTGTTCGGCCGCAAGCTGCGCGACTACGCCAGCAAACACGAGGACTCCGCGCTGCGCCAGTGCTGCCTGGGCAAGATCACTGTCGCCGTCGGCGCCATTCTCGGCGTGCTGGTCACCATCTCCTCGGTCGGCGCCGGCGCCCTCGGCGTTGCCGCGCTGTTCTTCCTCTACCCCAAACTTTCGCCGGTTCGCATTGTCGGATCGGATGTGGCGCACGCCGTGCCACTCACCCTCGTCGCCGGCCTCGGCCACTGGATGCTCGGCGGCGTCGACTGGTCGCTGCTCG
>JAKLEA010000096.1 GCA_022711755.1 Planctomycetota bacterium | reverse complement strand
GAGCATCATCCGGGAACGGGTTGAAAAAGGATTGAAACAGGCGGCCCTGTGGGATGAAGTCAAAGACCGGCTCAATGAATCCGCACTGGGGCTCTCGGGAGGACAGCAGCAGCGGTTGTGCATTGCCCGGGCGCTGGCCGTGGAACCGGAGGTGTTATTAATGGATGAACCGGCATCAGCCCTTGATCCTATCGCCACTCAGAAAATCGAAGATTTAATTCAGGAACTCAAACAAAATTTCACCATTGTCATCGTCACGCATAACATGCAGCAGGCGGCAAGGGTGTCGGACATCACGGCTTTTTTTTACATGGGCAAACTCATTGAAGTTGGAGAAACGGGAAATCTTTTTACCCGGCCTTTATTAAAGCAGACGGAAGACTATATTACCGGCCGATTCGGCTGATGCTAAAGGAGACATTGTATGGAAAGGCATTTCATCCAGCAGATGGAAAAACTCAAAATGACGTTATTAAATATGGCCGCGCTGACGCAAAAGGCGATTCACAACGCCGCAAAAGCTTTTCTGGAACGGGACGAAGA
>JAKLEA010000095.1 GCA_022711755.1 Planctomycetota bacterium | reverse complement strand
CAGAACGTGAGTACCATCGAGATTTACCAGGGCGACAACCTTCCGTTGTTGAGGACGTTCCACGACGGCGAGTTCAATCTCATCTACATTGATCCGCCGTTCAACACCGGCAAGCAGCGGGAACTTCATGCGGGCGGCTTTGCAGATACCTTTGACGATCTCACGGCATTCCTTCGCCCCCGACTGTTGGAAGCGTGGCGGTTGCTTGCTCCGGACGGCTCATTCTTCCTTCATCTTGACTACCGCGAGGTCCACTACGCCAAAGTAGCCCTCGACGCCATTTTCGGGCGCGAGTGTTTCATCAATGAAATCATATGGGCGTATGACTACGGTGGTCGGCCAAAGAACCGATGGCCCGCCAAGCACGACAACATCCTCTGGTACGCGAAAGACCCGAACAATTACACGTTCAACTACGATGAAATGGATCGAATCCCTTACATGGCTCCTGGTCTGGTAGGCCCGGAGAAGGCCGCCAGAGGCAAAACGCCGACAGACGTGTGGTGGCATACAATCGTGCCCACGCAGGGCGCAGAGCGCACCG
>JAKLEA010000094.1 GCA_022711755.1 Planctomycetota bacterium | reverse complement strand
ACTGCTTGCGATCCAAAACAGGAGACACCCATGAAGGCACTGCTTCCGCTTGCGCAGGCCATCGACAAACTCAACGAAGGCATCTTCCGCATCGTGATGTGGCTTGTGCTGGTCGTCACCCTCATCAGCGCCGGCAACGCGGTGATCCGCTACGCCTTCGACCGCTCCTCCAACGCCTGGCTCGAGACGCAGTGGTATCTGTTCTCGGCCATCTTCCTGTTCTGCGCGGCCTACACGCTCAAGTGCAACGAAATGGTGCGCATCGACGTGGTCACTGGCCGCTTCACGCGCCGCACCCAGGGGTGGATCGACGTGTTCGGCACGATCGTCTTCCTGCTGCCGATCGCGATCATGATGATCTGGCTGTCCTGGCCCGTCTTCATGTCGGCCTACACCCACAACGAGATGTCGTCCAACGCCGGCGGCCTGCCGCTGTGGCCCGCACGCGCGATGGTGCCGCTGGGCTTCGGGCTGCTCATGCTGCAAGGCATCTCGGAGCTCATCAAGGTGCTCGCCTTCGTCGTCGGCGCGGGGCCTGATCCGCAC
>JAKLEA010000093.1 GCA_022711755.1 Planctomycetota bacterium | reverse complement strand
AGATTTCGAATACCAATCCGCTTGAGAGGCTGAACAAGGAGATCAAGCGCCGCTCCGACGTCATCGGCATCTTCCCAAACGACGACGCAATACGGCGCCTGGTCGGGGCCCTCATGATCGAGCAGACCGACGAATGGCAGGTGTCACGGCGCTATATGAGCCAGGAGAGCCTCGCCAAGGTCATCTCAGGGGAGAGGAGGAAGGTTTCAATAGCAGCTTAGGGCTCGCCGGCGAGAGACCGATTTACACCACTTGTGTCAACGCCGATCTGATTCTTCCTCTTTTCACCGACGAGGGCTTTCCGCTTTTCGGCATGGTTTAGTCGAAGCCAACGGCCCCGATTTTCATCCTGTTCTTCATGCGGTATGAGTCGGCCTTCAGGCTGAAGACAAGGGAGTGATGGAGCAGCCGGTCGAGCATTGCCGTGGCGACGGCTTCGTCCGACATGAGTTCGGACCATTTTGCGAAGGTCCGGTTTGAGGTCATGATGATCGGCCCAGCCTCGTAGCGGGCATTCACGAGCTGGAAGAGCACGTGCGCCTGCTCCGG
>JAKLEA010000092.1 GCA_022711755.1 Planctomycetota bacterium | reverse complement strand
GCGCCGGAGTCCTCCCGGACTATGGTGACGACCGGTTCAGGTTCAGGTTCCTTCACCGCGCTCAGGGGTTCGCCGGATGGTGGCAGGGGCTCCTCCTCCACCACAACCGGTTCTTCTTCCGGTTCCACGGCAACCGGCGCAGCCGGCGGTTCCCCGGCACTCGCCGGTTTCTCTTCGGCTTCGAATATGGCTGCAGGGGGTGCGGGTTCTTCCACCACAACCGGTTCCTCTTCCTGTTCCCCGATGACCGGCCAGACCGGTGTCTCCGAAGCACCTGCCGGCTCCTCTTCGGGTTCGAACGTTGCTGCAGGGGGTGCGGGTTCCTCCACCACAACCGGTTCTTCTTCAGGTTCCACGGCGACCGGCGCAGCCGGCGGTTCCCCGGCACCTGCCGGTTTCTCTTCGGCTTCGAATATGGCTGCAGGGGGGGAGGGTTCTTCCACCACAACCGGTTCTTCTTCAGGTTCCCCGACAACCGGTGGAACCGGCGGTTCTGTGGCACCTGCCGGTTCCTCTTCCGGCTCGAACCCTGCTCCCGCGGGTACGGGTT
>JAKLEA010000091.1 GCA_022711755.1 Planctomycetota bacterium | reverse complement strand
CACACAGAACTACTTACACTTCACCACCTGGCTCACCGGTGGTCACCACAGTCCCGCCTTCCCATCGGGCAGAGGTCGGCGCATCGGCCTCCCCCTCTTCATCCCGGCCAGCGGTTCGCCTGTTCCAATCTCGGACAACCCGCGATCACCGAGGCCTAACCCCGGCATGCAGCGGACTCGCTGCGCTCGCCGCTGATGCCAGACGTTATACGGTCTCGGCGCCTCCGTTCTTGCCATCACATTTCAGAAGCTTCGAGTCCCGTGCCGCGCGGTCTCATCATCCGACGTGCAGGCCGGGTGGACCGCCGCCCCCTGCGGCACCTCCAAGGCGCTCGAAGCGTTCTCGTTCTTCCGCGTCTCGTCCGTTTCACGAGTGGCAAGCGCATCTACAGCGTCCACTCAGGCGCCTTTCCGGCGAGAGCGCTCACAGCCTCCGGTGGTCTTCAGTTCTCGTTTCTCATCGGTAGCGTCGTCGCGCCTCTCGCGGTCCACTGGCGCTCAACCCGCAGGGGGACACCCCGGCCGTGTCGTTCTGTAATGCCGGGTGCCTGCATCTCG
>JAKLEA010000090.1 GCA_022711755.1 Planctomycetota bacterium | reverse complement strand
CGCGCATCTGCCGGGGCTGGCGCGGCTGGCCGCGGGCATCCATGCCGGCGGCGCCGTGTCCAGCCTGCAGCTGCAGCATTCGGGGCGGCGGTCGGACACCGCGCTCACCGGCGAGCCGGCCGTCGCACCCTGGGACGATGCCGAAACCGGCGCGCGCGCGCTGAGCACCGCCGAGGTCGAACAGCTGGTGCAGGATTTCATCAGCGCCGCACGCCGTGCCGAGCAGGCCGGCTTCCAGGGCGTGGAGCTGCACGGCGCGCACGGCTACCTGCTGGCGCAGTTTCTGGACGCCGAGCACAACCAGCGCGACGACCGCTACGGCGGCAGCTTCGACAACCGCAGCCGCTTCCTGCTCGAGACCCTGCAGGCGGTGCGCAAGGTGTGGCCGGAGCACCTGCCGCTGACCGCGCGCTTCGGCGTCCTCGAATACGACGGCCGCGATGAAGAGACGCTGGCCGAATCGATCGAACTCACCCGCCAGTTCAAGCGCGAAGGCCTGGACCTGCTGAGCGTGAGCGTGGGCTTTTCGACGCCGACCGCGAACATCCCCTGGGCGCC
>JAKLEA010000089.1 GCA_022711755.1 Planctomycetota bacterium | reverse complement strand
CGGAAAGCTGTTCGAGGACATCCGCGAAGCGGTGTTCAAGCTCGCCGACCCGGCGCAGTACGACGCGGTCGTCATCATCAATCTGTGCGTGCCGACTGCCAGCGGTGTGCCGCTGCAGTTGCTGCCGAAAGAGATCAACGGCGTGCGCATCATCGGCATCGACGTACCCGGTTTCGGTGTGCCCACGCACGCCGAGGCGAAGGACGTGCTGGCCGGCGCGATGCTCAAGTACGCACGCGGCGAGGCCGAAACTGGCCCGGTGACGGCACCGCGCAACGGCGTGTCGGACAAGCCCACGATCACGCTGCTGGGCGAGATGTTCCCGGCCGACCCGGTGGGCATCGGCATGCTGCTGGAGCCGATGGGCCTGGCCGCCGGACCGGTCGCCCTGGTCGCGGCGTACCTGTTCACCTACTCGATGCACGGGGCCGGCGGCCCGATGCAGGCCGCCCTGCTGCACCGGGAGGCTCAGGCCCGCAACCGGGCCACGGTGCTCTCGATCGCGTCGATGGCGATGTTCGCCGCGTACTCCACGTCGGCGCCGCTGCTCGGCCAACTG
>JAKLEA010000009.1 GCA_022711755.1 Planctomycetota bacterium | reverse complement strand
ACAACATGCTCAGAAACAACTCTAAATGGAACCAATTCCTCCCCCAAAACCCTTGACAGCCAAGACAGTAGCTACGTCCTGCGTGTGCAAAGCCTTCGGCTTCGCACACCCTACCCCGGCAAGTCGGCGGATTGTCTTGCGCATCTTCTGTTTCCTCCTCACGCCTGATTTACCCAATATGATAACCGCCCGAAGCCTTCCGCTTCAACCGCTTACAACTGGAATGCGCGTCGCGTTTGCAATAGCATATTGTTCTGCCGGGAATTGAGAGCCATTCCGTTAAGCGAACGGAGCGTGACATGCCCTTCAGCCCTCTTGCGCGACGCATACTTGAGATCGGCGGTCCGACGATAGAGATATCCCGCGCTGAACTCCCCGCGTTCCGCCGGCGAATGAACGACGGCCCCGGAGCTGCGGCACGCTCCGCGCTTTTCCGTCGCGCCCAGGATGCGGTCTCCACCGAACTGCCGAAGCCCTGCCCCGCGCCGTATCTGCCTGGAACGGACGATCCCGGCAAGGCCCATGCTCTCGCCTCAGCCAATGCCCTGCTGGATGCCATTGAGGTTTGCAGTTGGACGGCTCTGTTGACGGAAGATGAGCGATTCGGGGCGCGTTGCAGGGAGGGCATTGAGGTTGCGATAAAGGCCATGCGTTCCCACGGCGGAATGAGCCTTCTGCCCTCCGGGCGCATGGATGCCATATCGCATTGCGCCATACTGCTTGCGGATGACGCTCCGACGCGCCTGGGGCACTGCTTCAACCGGGCCTTTCAGTATTTGAAGGCGGACGAAGAACTCGCGGTCTCGCTGGTGGAGGCGATGTTGGCTTACGTCCCGGTCTGCGTCCATGCCTGCGATCATATTTTTGGTCATCTCGACGCCGGCGGGAGGCTGCCTCCGAACTCGATTACCGGGCCTGCCGCGCTGCTATACCTCGGCGCGTATCTTGACGGGCACCCAAACTGCGAGGAATGGCGGGCACTGGCATTGCGGGCGGTTGCTGCCCATTTCGCGCCGCAGAACCTGCTGCCGGACGGCGGATTCCGCAGCGGAGGCGCGCGCGCGGTCTTCGAAGCAGGACGATTGCTTGTCCCAGCGCTGGAAGCCCGCCAAGCCCTCGCGGGTTTCCCCCCCGAAGAATTCGAACCCGCTCCCGGTTGCCGGTTCTGCGACATCGCCGACTGGCTGCTCAGGCTTGCCTCCCCGGACGGCGGGATTCCGTCCGCGGGACTTGGGCCGCGCGACGGCGGGGCCGATGCGCGCCGAAGACTCTGGCTGCTTAAAGTCGCTGCATGGCGCGGCCATGCCGCGGCATTTCAGACCTTCCTCCCCTGCGGGCGTGAATGCCCTCCAGCCGTATTCACCCTCCCCCCAGCGGAAGACCGGGCTGAACCTTCCTGCCGCACTGTCATCATGCCGTCCACCGGATATTGCGTGATGCGCAGCGGATGTGCCGGGGGGGATATCGCGGCGTTTTTCGACTTCAGCCCGCAATCAGTCGCGCTTGGACTGACAAAAGGATTCGATCTCCGCATTTTCAGCAACGGAAGATGGTGGCTTGCCGGTTACGCTCATACCGGATGTCCTGACGTGTCGGGCGCATCCCTGGCGGCGTGGAATAATATAACCGTTGACGGAGTCGAACCGGCAGCCGCCGGAGAGCCGCGCCTTGTGGCCGTGGAGCATAATCGCGGCGCGACATGCGTCACGGCGCAACGCTATCTCCGCGATGCGATGCGCCACAGGCGGACACTGATCCATCCCGAAGGCGAATCCGCGCTGATTGTCATGGACTGGCTGACCGTCTACGGCGCCGGGCGCAGCAGAAATTACTCCTGTTTGTTCCATGTTGACGCCTCGCCTGTTCTGCGCGAGCGCGGCAGGATAGTCTTCACGAGTGGCGCAGCCAGTATGACCGCGCTTTCGCCGCAACTTGCCGAGGAGCAGGATACAACCGGCATCGGCGCAGAAACCAAGGCCGGTTGCGAGCAACGGCGGTTCTTCCCGATGCGCATGGACGTATCCGCAGACGCCAGGGACATCAGATTCCTGACCGTTTTTCTCTTCAACGAATCCGCTGATTCACAACCCCGGATTCAGGCCGCTACGGACGGACAATCGGGAAGCCTGCGCATCTCGCGCAACGGCAAACCGCCGCTCGTGATTTTTCCGCCCGGCGCGGCGGTCGGAACCTGACAACACCGAGGATGCAGGAGCGCGTGATGCCTGGTCCCCGCACAGTCGGCAACAGGATAATGCCCATTTGCGGGCGAAATCCGATGAATTCAGAAAGGAAAAAATGGGAAGCCAGGAACTGATAGCGAAGCTGGAACAGAACATAGGCAGCGTCTACCTCGGCAGGCGCGACCGCGTCAGACTGCTGACGACCGCCTTGATTGCCGGCGGCCACGCGCTTATTGAAGACGTTCCCGGCGTGGGCAAGACGGTGCTGGCAAAGGCGCTGGCGCTTTCGATTGACTGCGCATTCCGCCGCATCCAGTTCACGCCTGACCTTCTGCCGTCGGACGTGACCGGCGTGAGCGTTTTCAACCAGCAGACGGGCGATTTCAATTTCAAGCGCGGCCCCATCTTCGCCAACGTCATCCTGGCCGATGAGATAAACAGAACCACACCGCGCACGCAGAGCTGCCTGCTTGAAGCCATGAACGACTTTCAGGTCACGGTTGACGGCGTCAGCCACAAGCTGGAACCGCCATTCATCGTCATAGCCACTCAGAATCCGTTCGAGTTCGAGGGAACCTATCCCCTGCCGGAGAACCAGCTTGACCGTTTCATGCTGCGCATATCCCTCGGCTATCCGGGGCGAGAGGAGGAAAAGCAGGTCTTCCGGGCGCAGAAACTGGAACACCCGATTGAAACGCTCAAGCCGGTCATGTCAACTTCGGACGCGCTTGCCCTTCAGGGCGAAGCCCGGCGCGTGACGGTGAGCGAGAGTATTCTCGATTATCTCATGGCCGTCGTGGAGCGCACGAGGTCGCATCCGGACCTTTTCGTCGGCGCAAGCCCGCGCGGCGGGATCAGTCTGCTGAGGGCCGCGCAGGCTTTCGCGCTCTGCGAGGGGCGGGATTATGTGCTTCCGGACGATGTGAAACTGCTCGCCGCGCCGGTTTTATCGCACAGGATCATCTGCCGAAACCGGCCCGTGTCCGAAAGCAATTCCGCCGAAGCGTCCCGGATCATAGCCGGCATACTTGAGTTAACACCGGTCCCGATGTAGTTGACAGGAGCGGCGGAAATGCCACTCGCGCGCCCGTATCAACGCATGCCGGCAATCGCGATCGGTTTCGCCTGCACAATGGCGATGGCCCATGTCGCCACAAGCAGGCTCGACAGGGATTTGCAACCAGCCGTTTTGCTGTTCGTCTTTATCGCATGGGCTTTCGTGTACTGGGTCCTCAGGGAGAGATCCCGCCGGGGGCAGGAGCTTGAACCTCCGGGCATCTGGATCACGCGATGGGGGGTTGTTCTTGGGCTGGCAATCGTGTCGCTCGGCGTATCGTCATTCAATACCGGCGTTAATCTTCTTTATGTTCTTTTTTCATCATTAGCCGTCGCGTTCGTTCTGAATTTACCGATAGCAATCCTGAATGTGCCGGGTCTGAGAGCGCTGCGGCGCGCTCCGGACCGCGTTTATGCGGGAGAAACCATCCGCATCGGGCTGAAGTTTGAAGGCGGCATGGCTCCGTGGAGCGGGATGGGCATCGTCCTGCGGGATATCCCGGCCGGCCCGGCCGGCGTAGAGTCTCCTAACATCCGCGCGCTATATGCCCCAAGGAATGATAGGGAGGAAATCTTATACGAAACGCAGGCCGTTCGACGCGGGATATTCCACTGGCGCGCCACGCGCGTCGCGTCGGCGTTTCCCTTTGGATTAATATCGGTCAGCCGCGACCTGCCCAATCCAGGCCGCATCGTCATCTACCCCCGGCTCGGTTTCATGCGAAGGCCGATAAGGACCGCAGGGACTACTGGCGAACTTCGCAGGGCCGCGCGCGCATCATTCGATGAGCCATACGCCGAATTCCACAATCTTCGGGAGTATCGTCACGGCGACAACCCGCGGCTCATTCACTGGCGCACAACGGCGAAACAGAACAAGCTTTTCGTCCGGGAATTCGAGCGACGCGCGGAATCCGAGACGCTGATCCTGCTGGACACATACTGTCGATCCTCAATTAATCCCGACTCTTCAGACGCGCTGGAAATCGCCGTCAGTTTTGCCGCCACCGCCGCGCGCGACCTTTGCCGCGCACAACTCAGGATCGGCGTCGCATTCCTTGACGATGAACTGACCGCCCTCCCCCCTTCATCCGGCTCTGCCCATTACCATCGCATCCTCGAAGCGCTTGCGGGGCTGAAGGCAAGCGCCAGTCCGACGTTGAGACGCCTTATCGAATGCAATACCGTTCATTCCATGATCGCCTGCGGCGCAGCCCGCGTGATCGTTGTGACTCCCGAGGCAAAAGGAATTGCTGCTGAGGCCCTGGGACCGCTCTCAGAACATATCTACATAGTCTCCATCGCCGACGGCGCCCACGAGAGGGATTTCGGATTCTCACTCGATTCCAGCAGCGACAATGATCCATCTGCGGAGGCGCCGGAACTATGAAAGCGGAAAGATGGCTCTGCGTCAGCCTCTACTTCTTCATTGTTCTCGGGAGCATCCCATCCGCGCTGTCGGAAAGCAGCATGCTTTATCCGCTGATTGCGTCATGCGTATGCATTTTTCACGGAGCGATGCGTTACGGCGCGGCGGGCGGCGCCTTCGGTCGCCGCGAGGTCAACATTCTGGCAACCCTCGCGGCAGGCTTCGGCCTTCTCGACTATTTTTACATCTCCTATGACAACATTACGGGCATAGCGCATTTCCTCCTGATTCTTCAGTTGATCAAGCTGCTAGAGAGGAAAACCCCGCAGGACTACATCACGCTCTACATGGCGGGTGTTTTTGAGATCACGGTGGGCGCGATCAGCACGGCGGATATTGTCTTCGCGCCCGTCTTTGTGGCCTTCATCTTCAGCTTCCTCCTGAATCTCAGCCTCTGGCAGTTCTGGTCCCCGCGCAACCGATGGGACGCCGACCGGGGGAATAACGGGCTGAACGTGGCTGTAGGACGCATCTCCGGGCTGTCCGGCTTTATCTTTGCTTGGCTAGGTTTAAGCCTTATGGTCGTCGCAATGACCGTCGCTCTGTTTTTCAGTCTCCCGCGTTTCGAGACGGGCTGGTTGCTGAAAGGTCGCGCTTCACGCTCCGTCAGGATCACCGGGTTCTCCTCCAACGTCCAACTGGGAGAGGTCGGACGCATCCTGCAGAGCGATAACGTCGTAATGCGCGTCAGGATCGAGGGCGAAGGTCTGGACATCCTCAAAGGCAGGCCTTTGATACTCCGCGGGGCTGTCCTCGATTCCTACGAGAACGGAAGATGGCGCGCATGGCAGGAGGCCTTCCCGGTTGACAGGATGTCCGACGCGCAATGGTGGCTGGCCATGGGGCCGCGAACGGGACTGCCCCCCCCGCGCGATCTGCTGCCGCCGATCTCACCGGTGGCCGGCAATTTCGAATTCGGAGAAGCGTCCAAAGACACGCGCTTTTACATGCTCCGCCCCTGGGTCGGCTCCCCGGGCCGATTCGTAAGGGTCAGGGAGACCATCTACCTTCAGCCGAACATGGAAAACACCGCCTGCCTCTTCTTCGTTGGCGATCCAGATCGAATAATTTTGCCCGGCGTCAGACGGCTTCAGGCAGACCTGCTCAGCGACACTGTCAGATCATCCACACCGTGGTATCAGACGCTTCATTACATTGTGGAAGACCGCGTCCCTTACATGTCGAGTGGAATGGCCGACTCGGCAAAGACGCTGCAACCTCCCGCAGGCTGGCGGGATTACCCTCTGGCCTGTTACTGGCAGGTTCCGGACGCGCTGAAAGCAAAACTTGCTGAATTCACGCGGCGGATTGCGCCGACCGGCGACGGCGTTCCTCCTTATAAAACCGTCAAAGCCGTTGAGGACTACTTCCGAGCGGGCAGGGAATTTGAATATTCGCTTGTGGAAAGGCGAAGACGCGGCGCAGCGAGCGATCCGATCGAGGAATTCCTGTTCAATCGCAAGACCGGACACTGTGAATATTTCGCCTCGGCAATGGCGCTTTGCCTGAGATCGGTGGGCATCCCTGCGCGGATCGTCAATGGTTTCAAAGGCGGCGAATGGAATGCAATTGCCGGCGTCTACGTCATCCGCCAGAAGGACGCCCATTCCTGGGTCGAAGTGCCTTTCGACGGCGTCGGTTGGATTCCCTTCGATCCGACAGCCGGAGGCAGGGCTTCGGAAGCAGTCATCGGGCAGACGGCAAGCCCGTTTTCGCTTGCCTTCCTGTCTCAGTTCCGGCAATACGCGGAGGTTCAATGGGTTTCATACATAGTCAGTTATGATGGCGAGCAGCGGCGCAATGTTTTTGTGACCATCAGGCGTTACCTTGAATCGCTTTCCGACTACATGCCTCGTTTTTCGCCGCGCAGGCGCGGAAACGACGCCGCGAGATTCATCGGATGGCTGATGGCTCTGGCGCTGCTGGGCGTTGGCGTATGGATAATCCGTGGAAGGCTTGCCTGGATTCTGTCATCTCTGAAACTGCCGGTTGGCAGGCGGCGCGTTTCAGTTGAATTCTACGCTCGCGCTCTCGACCGCCTTAGAAAACGCGGTTTCGACCCGCCACAAAGCATGACCCCCTGGGAGGTATTCGCAGCCGCCAGTACCAGCCTCAACCTCTCCCCCGCACTCGACGCGCAACAGGCCGACGCTCTGGAGAATCTGACCCGGTTGTTCTGCGAAACTCAATACGGTTGCAAGACCGTCTCCGGGGAACAGGTTTCGCGCGCCCGCGAGTGGCTGCGGATTCTCTCTAAGAAAACCGATTGAGGCTACGCCGCTCATAATCCGGAATAATGGAGTGGATATTACATGGCGCTGACAGAAGAAGAATGCCGCAGGCGAATCGAGGCGCTCTATTCCCTCCTCTCTCAATGCCGGTTGTGCCCGCGAAAATGCGGCGTTGACAGGCTCTCCGGACAAAAGGGATTCTGCGGCATTGGAAAGGACGCCGTTCTTTCCTCCGCAGGCCCGCACCACGGCGAAGAACCGCCGATCTCGGGCAGGCGCGGCTCCGGAACCATCTTTTTCGCCGGCTGTAATCTGCTGTGCGTCTTCTGCCAGAACTGTGACATCAGCCATGGGCTGGAAGGCGACATTGTTTCACCGGATCGCATCGCGCAGATAATGCTCCATCTTCAGGATCGCGGCTGCCACAACATCAACGTTGTGACTCCCACGCACGTCACCCCGCAGATAATTGAGGCGCTGGCGATTGCTCGCGGGAAAGGACTTTTCGTGCCGCTCGTCTACAACTGCGGCGGATATGAAAGCGTGGAAACGATCCGGCTTCTGGACGGGCTGGTGGAAATCTACATGCCTGACATGAAATTCGGCGATTCCACTCCCGCCGGGTGTTTTGCGGACGCCCCCGACTACCCGGAAGTTTCGGAGGCGGCAATCAAGGAAATGCGCAGGCAGGTCGGGGATCTGGAAATCCGGGGAGGCATTGCCGTCCGCGGCCTGCTGGTCAGGCATCTTGTCATGCCGGACGGACTGGCCGGCAGCAGGAAAGTCCTGGACTTTCTTGCTGAAGAAGTCAGCCCACGAACGGCCGTCAACGTCATGAACCAGTATCGCCCCTGCCACAAGGCTTTTGATTATCCGGGGCTTGACCGCATGACTACTCCGGAAGAGTATTTGGAAGTCTATGAATATGCGATACGATTAGGGCTGAGAATTGTGCGATAGGAGAGATATATGACCGAGCCTCAAGATGATGGCCGAACGTCAGCATCCGGAACCAGCCCGGAAGGATGCTATGAGCCGACGGTTGGAAAGCGAGATCGGAAAAACGCATCAATTCCTAAAAGGGCGCTGGCCGCGATCGGTTGTCTACTGATAATCCTTCTGGGCGCAACACTTCTCGTTATCCTGTTTTCCAATCCAAAAAGAGTACCTGCCGCCAGAGAGTTCTCGCCTGACAGCCGGATAGTCGCCTATATCACCGAGTCAGTGGTTGACCTGCCGACGCCGCCGGAGCTTTACACAATCCGCTGGAAATACATGGCGCATTGGTTCCCGGCGGAGTCTCCTGAAAAACGCCGCAGCATCTTCCTGGACAGCTTCGGCAGAAAGGAACATCGCAACACTTGCGAATGTAAGTTATTATTTTCTACTGACGCGAAGCGCCTCGCCGTCATCGGACCACGGAAGCTGACCATCGTTGACCTTGCATCGGGAAAATCCGTCGTCCTGACGAAAGCGGATGAAATGCCGACCGGCGCTGCATGGTCGTCGCTCGATGAAATAACATATGTTACACATGGCAACCATAACGGCAGGTATGGCA
Organism: Planctomycetota bacterium; assembly: GCA_022711755.1. Lineage (GTDB taxonomy): Bacteria > Planctomycetota > Brocadiia > SM23-32 > JAKLEA01 > JAKLEA01. Next base: position 190,080 of record JAKLEA010000009.1, on the reverse strand, counting down.
CAGTATTCGATCGTCGGGTCTTTGCGGAAAATGTGACTGAGCGCAAACGCAGACAGTTATTCGAACAATTCGACTGCGAGACGTGGCGAGGCGAATCCCTCTCCCCCAACGGCAGGTGGTTGGTATCTATGCAGAATTCGTCCGATCCCATCAAACTTGTTGATTTATCCACAGGCTGCGCGACGCATGAGATTGTATCAAAGTCCATCGGGTTCCACGCATCCTGGAAGCGCGACTGTTCAGCCGTTTTTATTCTTGGCCATCCTGCCGCCGGCAATCCCACCAAAGCCTGTCTGGTTAAAACCGGAGATGGGACGGTCCATGACCTCAGCGCGCTCTTCAACGAGCATTTTCAGGAGCAACTTCTATGCATTGATCATCTCTGGACGCCCTCCGGAGACTACGTTGTCATTAATGGAGGACAGGGCGGCGGATGCCTGCTGCGTCCGGAACCATTTGAATGTATACGACTGGCAAAGATACTTTGCCGGGATCAGGACCCATCATTCGGCTGGATATACCAGGAGCCGGCAGCAGGCTGGGCGCGGTTCTGGAATCCTGACACGGACTTCGCCTCCACTTATGACGGGACGCAAACAGTAATACTTGGGCAATCGGACAGCCCGGGAGGAGGCTGGATACTCTCGCCTGACGGCAAATACGGCATGAACTTCGACCGCAGCGGCAACCCGATTCTCAAACGTGTTGACATCGTCGTTCACCCGCCGGGCAACACTGATGGCGCCGCCGAATGAATGCGCGGTTTTTAAATTGAATTGCGCGCCTGTCCGGTTTAACTTCATTGCCTTGACTGTTGGCTTTCTCCCCAGGAACACCATTCCCATGTCAAAGGAGCGTCTGCATTGGACGACAGAGTAATAAGAAAGACCACAGATATGCTGGAAGGGCGGATCGTCTCCGCCCGGGAACTGATCAAGATTTCCAAGGTTCGCGAACTCTACCTTGAATCCTTTGGTAAATACAGGCCGATCCGCAAGGGCGATGACGACGACCTGAAGACCCAGCGCCATAATGCCACTGGAATGACAATAGTCGCTGACCTCAGGGCGACAGTTCCTGGGGAGTTGAGCGGACGCCCCGTCCACTTCCTGGCCGAGAATTGCCCTTTTGAAGGCCTTCTGTTCGTTGATGACAAGCCGTTCCACGCCATTGACCGCGGGCGTCAGACCTGCCTGTTGTCCAGCCGCGTCAAAAAGGGAACGGCCTTCGACTTGAAGGTTGAGTTCCGGGCTGATCCGGCAGAATGGCGAAAGGCCGAACCGCGTTTCTACCTGACCAACGTTTCCGAGGTCATCCATGACTGGGTCATCACAGTGCGATTTGCCCGCGACACGATGCTCGCGGTTTCCCAACCCTGGCTTAAGCTTGCCCTTGACGAGGCCATCGAGGAGGCCGTGAATCTCATTGACCTGGCCCTCGAAGGCCCCGAACTTGAGCGCAACGTTGCCCACAGCCTCGAAACGTTCAAGGAAAGGCTTTCCAAGCTGCCGCCGCACTCGGCGCCGGGCGAGCTATGGCTGATAGGCCACACGCACATTGATACTGCATGGCTCTGGCCGCTCAAGGAAACGGACCGAAAGGTCGCCCGGACGGTCTCCTCAATGCTCCGGCTCATCGAAGATTATCCCGATTTTGTTTTCCATCTAAGCCAGCCTGTTGTTTATCAATGGCTCAAGGACAGGTATCAGCATCTGTTCCGACAGGTTAAGGCCCGCGTCCAGGAGGGGCGTTGGGAACCTGTCGGCGCCATGTGGGTGGAGCCGGACTGCAACCTGCCGGTCGGCGAATCCCTTGTCAGGCAGTGCCTCTACGGGCAGCAGTTCTGGCAGCAGGAGTTTGGTCTGCGCAGCCGGACGTGCTGGTTGCCGGACGTCTTCGGCTTCTGCGCGTCTCTGCCGCAAATTCTGAAGAAGTCCGGGGTGGATTTCTTCTACAGCCAGAAGCTTTGGTGGCAGGCCAAGAACCCCCTGCCTCATGAGGTTTTTCAGTGGGAAGGCATTGACGGAACCCGCATCGTCAGCCACGTGCCGCCGTGGCCGGGATACAACTCCTCCGTTGAGCCGGGGCCGATGATAACAATGTGGGAAGCCTTTGCCTCGAAGGGCGACGGCAAGCTGAAAATGCAGCCATACGGCCACGGCGACGGCGGAGGAGGCCCGACGGTTGACATGATCAAGCGCGCCCGCCTGGCGCGGAAATTCCCCGGGCTGCCGACCTGTCGCATGGGTCATGCGCCGGACTTCTTCCACGACCTAGCCCGCCAGCAGCGCGAAGCTCCGGTTTGGGTCGGCGAACTCTACCTCGAAACCCATCGCGGCGTTTCAACGACGCAGGCCGCGCTGAAATTCCTGAATCGCCGATGTGAGCAGACGCTCTGCGAAGCGGAAACCTTCAGCTCACTGGCCAACATGCTCGGCGCAAAGGTCAGAATAGACCAACTGGCCGGCGTGTGGAAGACGGTTCTCACCAACCAGTTCCACGACATCCTGCCCGGCAGCGGCATCGGGCGCGTCGCATCGGACGCCCGCGCAAGTTACACAGAGGCATTGAAGACGGCAACCGCCGTCAGGGACCAAGCCGCCCGAGAGCTTGCCGGACTTGTCGAAGTCAAAGCAGACTCAATCGTCGTCCTCAACAGCCTTGCCTTCGGCGGATGCGGCGAGGTCAGCCTTCCGGCCGGGAAAACCGATATCAAGTCTGGCATCCACCTTGAAGATGACGAAGGCAAGGTCGTGCCGGTGCAGGTGAGCGAATCCGGCGCGGAAACAGCGCTGGTATTTGATGCATCAGGGGTTCCCCCGGCCGGATGGAAGACCTTCCGCATTCTCAAAGGAAGCGCGCAAGGCTCCTCGGAACTGCGTATTTCCGAACGGGAGATCGAAAACGCTTTCCTGAAAGCGACAATTGATGAGGCAGGCGAGGTTTCCAGCCTGATTTACAAGCCGACCGGACGCGAAACCGTTCAGCCCGGGGCAACATGTAACGCCCTGCAATTGTTCCATGACGGCCCCGAAGGCGAAGACGCATGGAACGTTCACGCCTGCTCTGAAGGAACGCTTACGCCGGTGCGCGATGTTGAGTCAATCCATGTCGTCGAGGCCGGCCCAGCCCGCGCGTGCCTGCGAATAAAGCGACTGTTCGGCAACAGCCGGATAACACAGGACATGGTCCTCAGGCCGGGAAGCAAGGCGCTGGAATGCCGCGTTACGGTTGATTGGCGAGAGGCGATGAAGATGCTCAAGGTCGCCTTCCACGCCGACGCGCTGGCAAGAGAAGCGTCATTTGAAATACCTTTCGGAGCCATAACTCGCGCCACCCACCGCAATACCAAGTGGGAGGAAGAACGTTTCGAAGTCAGTGGCCACAGATGGGCCGATATTGGAGAGGCCGGCTTCGGATTGGCGATTCTCAACGATTCCAAATACGGTTACGACGCCCTGCACAATCGTCTCCGACTGACGCTGCTGCGCGCGACGACCAGCCCTGATCCTGACGCTGACCGCGGAATACACAAGTTCGTCTATGCCATGATGCCCCACGCGGGGGACTGGCGCAGCGCGGGCGTGGTGGAAGAGGCGCACCGACTCAACCGTCCTTTTGTCGCGGTAAAGCTCAGCGAGAACAAGGGCAAGCTCTCCGGAACGAAGTGCTTCGTGAAGTGCGACGCGCCTAACGTCGCACTGGAAGTTCTGAAGCAGGCGGAGGACAACAACGGATGGATTCTACGCGTGTATGAAACGCAGGGCAAGCGATGCGACGCCCGCATCCGCCTCGACCTGCCGGTCAAGCGCGCAGAGGAATGCGATCTGCTTGAGGATCGCGCTTCCGGCGTGGCGCTGCAGGACGGCAGCCTCGTTCTGAAGATAAAGCCTTTCGAAATCAGGACCTTCCGCATCGGCTAGCGCCGCGCGCGACGTTCCGGCACATTGATGATTCGACTCGTAATGCGGGGGCGCGGCAAGCCGCGCCCCCGCATGTTTTTTTGCGTTCAGGCAGGGCGTCGCCGATCTCGCCTGTTACACGTTCTGAGTCATAACAATGGTCCAGGAGCAAGAAGACAACAGTAATTCCACTGCTCCGGACATACATGCTCATGATCGCCGCGCGGATTCGGCTTGGATAAGCCTGATAGTTTTCTGCGCCTTCATATACGGCGTCACATCAGAACGCGATGCCGACCTCTGGACGCATCTGAGTTACGGGCGCGAAGTCGCGCGAACCTTCTCCATCCCACGAACCGACCTGTTCACATACACCGCCGACGGACGCGAATGGGTCAACCATTCCTGGCTCTCCGGAACCCTCTTCTACCTTGTCTACCGCGCCGGCGGAGTTTCCGCGCTGATAATCCTTCGGGCAGCAATGCTGGCCTTTACTGCCGCCCTGACTTATTTTACTGCGCGAACGGGCGGCGGATCTCGAATTGCCGCAGGACTGTCAGCGGTCATTCTTCTCATAAACCTTCATCACCGCCTGGTAACCCGCCCATTTGTCTTCTCATGGGGACTCTTGGCCGTCATATGCCTGATATCTGAGCTTCAACGGCAGCGAATGCAGGCTTCAGGCAACAAGGATTGTCCTGAACACAAAATGAAGCGGAGTGATAAGGCAACCTTTTTCATATTGCCGGTTATCTTTGTATTGTGGGCAAATTTGCATGTAGGCTTCCTGATAGGTCTTTGTGTATTGAGCGCTCATACAACCGATTCCATCCTATCCACCCTTTTATATGGCAAAAGACGTAATATTGCCGGTCTGCGCAATTCAGGCGCTCAAACAAAATTCTGGATCGTCCTTATGATATTCTGCCTGACGGCAACGCTGATAAATCCTTTTGGAATTAAATCGCATTCATATTTCCTGATTGTCTCGCGTAACTTCGCCTACAGCCGTGGGATCGTTGAATGGATGCCGCCCTCATGGATTCCGGGCATGTGGCCCTTCTGGACCATGATTATCTGCGCCGTTGCGCTGCTTGCGCTCAATTATCGTTGCGTTACACTATCGGAAATACTTGTAACCGCAGGATTTGGCCTGCTGGCGATCAGTTCTGTCCGACACGTCGAATTCTTTGCCATCGCCTGCGCGCCCATCCTTGCAAGGCACCTGACAATTTTCGCCAGAGCCTCAATCTGCGCATATGATTCATTCTCCCGCCACGCTATCGCCCTGCGCCGGACTGCGTTAATCTCAGTTATCACGCTGCTGACGGGACTCGCTGTTTACCGGATATCCTCCGGAGACTTTAGTCTGCATATTGATGACTACGCACTGCCTGTAAAAGCTTGCCGATTTCTGAAAACCCAGCCAATTGAGGGCCGGATATTTAACAGTTACGGATGGGGGGGATATCTTACATGGGAGCTTTATCCGCGCAAGTTCTTCATTGACGGACGAAACGACGTATGCGATAGCGGCATCTATGCCGCGGCGCTTGCGATTATTGAAGGCTGGACGACTGTGCCTCACGGACAAACCGCGCCATATCTACCATCAGGAATTGAATTGGACGCTTCCGGGAAATCCAGTCCGGTGTTGAGTCAAGTCCTGGACGCCTGGGATATCAATGTGCTTTTCCTGCATTATGATCCCTCTCGGATGTTGCTGACACATCTGTTCGGCAACAACGCATGGAAGATCGTCTATTGGGACAACACGGCGCTGATCGCAGTCCGTAATATTCCCGCCAACGCGGCCATCATCAAGTCCAGACAGTTTCACAACTCCTGTCCGCTGGTGTTCCTAGCTCACCCGCCGCGCCCTGAGCAAACTCCTGAAGTAGAATCGGAATTACAGGCAAAGATCAATGAAGACCCGGGCTGTTCAACCGCAGTATTTCTGCTCGGGGTTCTCCGGCTCGTTGCCGCCGATTATGACACGGCCCTCTCGCATTTCCAGAAATGTCTTGTCATGGGGCACGGCGAGGCGGGAACCTGCGCGAACATCGCCATATGCCTGCTTGAGACGGGAAGGATTGGGGAGAGTCTTGCCGCAATCCGCAGAGCAAGGCGTCTTGAACCGAACAATAACAACCACATATTGATCGAGGCCAGATGCCTGATTGCGTTGAACAGATTCCACGAGGCCCGAACACTTATTGAAAGAATTCTGAAGACAGATCCGATAAACGCCGGCGCGCGACGGCTGAATGATGAACTGACGGCGCGCGAAACAAAGCATCCTTCCCATTCACAATAGTAACCGGATTACTTGCCTGACTTCTCTGAAGGCTGAAGCCTGACACTGAAGTCTGTGAATGGATTACCTTCCTTCAACAACGCCACATACAACCCGTGGTCCCCTATGACGTTCTGCACCTTCAGCAGCAACAGGTGTTCCCCGGCAGCAAGATCAACCGCGTGTTGCTCGCTGTTCATGACAACCGAACGACGCGCGGGAACAACCGACAACAGTTTCCCGTCAACAAACATGGCATAACCGTCATCGCTGCCAATCGCAATGTGTCCGTCGAACGGTTGCCGGAATACCAGATAGCACGCGCAGTATCCGATTGTCTGTGAGAGATTATCCTCGCTCTCAGATAGCAGCGGTGTTCTGACGGCGGCGCCGATGTCTGTAAAAGCTGTTTCCTGATTGATCTGTTTCCATCCCACAAGAATGCGTCGCGGTGTCCAGGGCGCATTCTGGATTGGAGGAAAGAGGCTTACAAAAAGATCGTCGGGACGGGGGCGGCATTGCGAATCCGGAATTAATCCTTTTACCGCGTTGAAAAGGAAATTGCTCATCAGATTGGCGTTCTGATTGTTGAAGTCGGGATCATTAGCCTCAAGAACCCCGGGACCCGGGAACGGCCCGCAGACAAGCCAGTTGCGTATTGCCCCCACCCCGGATGGTTTGTAAGTCTCCAGTAAATGGTTTTCATCAAGACTGGCTGTCGTCGCCATTGGCACATGGTAAAACTCACATTCCAGAACCCTCAGACTCTCACCTGGATCCATGCGGGCCACTAGACGAAGTATAGGGGTTTTGACTACCGGGAAGTAAAATGATTCGGAAGGCGTGGCAGGCTTGCGCCATTCCGGATCGTTCAAGGCCGGCAGGAAGTTCTTGCCGTCAAACCATCTCAGGCTGTATTCAAGGGGCATGTTCCCCGAAGCCCACGAAACGACGCATCTGTTCACATTCAGGGCTTCAGGCCAGCGGAATGTCAGGAAGTGCTCCTCCCCGCGGTTATCCGAAGTCCATGAATCCTCCGGCGTCCCATAACCATCGCTTCTCCCGTCGGTCACGGGAGCGACGCTGTACCCCTGCGCAAGGCTGTCGCCGGCGACGGCAGGCGACTCGGCGCGCCCGGGAGACGCCAAATTCACGTCCAGCGTCGAGGCGCGGAAACGATCCGGGTATCTTGATATGGCGACGATTCTGGGCAGCACGCGGGCAAGTTCCTCCCGTGGGCCGGTTAAATAGATGGGAGCCTCCCCGATCTCCAGTTCGTCCGACCTGGCCAGAGGGTTGCCGTATATATCCATCACCTTCAGCGATTCTGGCGGCCAGAGGGTGACGCGCCGCTCGCTCTGCTTGATGCTGACCGACCATAAGGCGGCTATCCCTTCAGCGCCCCGGCGGAACTTCAGCGCAATTATATTGGGGTACAGATTATTACGTCCGTCAGGAACTGCATCTTTCATGATTCTGATGGTCTGCGCCAGCGCCACCGCCGCAGGCATCGGAGAGCCATCCTGTTCCGTCAGGCCCCAAGCATAACCTGTCCGCCAGTCAAGGCTGTAGACGTACCATCTGACGTCCTGCCAGAGATGAACCAGAGCAAGCCGCGCAATGTAATTGGCGGCCAGATTGGAAGGCAAAGGCGATACCTCCGCCAGCCTGCCGCCTGAGATGTAACCGTATCTGATATTCTTCCCGCTATAAAAAGACATCAGCGGAAATATCCCCGATTCCGTATCCCATATCGAGCGCGTTCCGCCTCCTGCCCGCTGCATCAGAATCTTCATGGCAGAGAGATATGAATCGAGGCATAGGTCCTGATCCGTAACGGATGAACCGCCAGCAGGGGGATAGAGCCTTGCAGAGACTGCGTCGCAGGAATCCAATGCCCCCAGTTTGAACGCTTCCTTCCAGAAATCGTGGGCGTAAGGAACATCCAATGACGGCCCGGACAATCCGGCAAGTTTAAGCTCCGGCCCAAGCGACCTTATTTCGCGGTTTGCAGCCCTAAGTTCAGCAACCACTTCCGCTGCGCGTTTCTTCGCGGTATCCGCATCCCTGAATTCATGGCCTCCCGCAGGAACCACCTCCCACTCCCTGACCGCTGAATAATGCGAAACCATGGCTCTTGCATATTCCGCCCATTTTTCAAGAGCGTCAGCGGTTGATGCCTGACCTTCCGGTCTTTCAATCCCGCCAAGCGCGCCAAGCATCGGCAATCCGCCTTTTGTAAACTTCTCCACCTCTTGATCGCGCCAGGTGTAATCGCCTCCTTTATCAGAGCCGCTTCCGGGCCTGATCATGAAAGCGGCGTTATCAGCAGCCCTGACGCCGCCGCACCCGATGCGCTTCGCTAATTCAATGTGGTAATCGTCCGGAGGCAAATGGGCGCATATTCTCCGATCGAGTTCAGGAAAAAGGGGCGCAGAAACTCGGGCGCAGATCAACTGCGTGATAAGCGGACGCGGAGCCTGCGACGGGCGAGCGGAATAGACTAGAAGATACGGGCCGCAGACTTCAGGCAGATTCACGTTTCTGAAGGATTCGCCGGCCTCCAGTTCCTCATCCCATCGCTCAATGGAAATCCGGGTCTGATCGTACCCGTAAAGATTAAGAGTCATCTGAACTTTTTGCTTGCCCTTGGCAGTAGCCGCAAATCTTATCCGGACCCTTGCCGGCGCTCCCGGGGTAAACCAAGGCGGAGTCCTGTTCTTATCCTCCCAGTCAATCCATACGGCAGCCCATTCAGGAATCTTGAATCCAAGGGGCTTTTCAACCTTGCCGTTATCGGGAGGCTCAAATTCCTCGGCAGCGGGCAGCACGGCGAATGCGTCAATTGACATGGCGCTTGGACTTTTGAACTCCAGCATCCCTGTCGCTCTTGATGGTTTAAGACAAAGCGGACCTATCCACGTTCCAGGCTCTTTATAAGTGAAGGACAGTGTCCCGATGGCGTCGCCCAATCCGATCTCGAGGGCGCTTATCTGGATCCGCCCGACTTGAGGTCCCGCGCGTAAGTAGATTTTATACTCCCCTGCAACAAGCTCGTGTGGAAGTCGAAGATAAAATATGGACTGTTCGTCAGGCTTCAGAGCACAGAAACTCCCGCCGAAAGCTTTAAAGCCTTCCTGAGTCATCGTCCGAACATTGCTTATGCCGCCTTGGGGCAGAAAATCCCCAATGATCTGATCTGCCCTTGCCAAAGGGCCTAATATCAGAGCAATCAGAACAACCGGTAATGCAACAGAAATCCAGTCAGATCGTCGCGCTAGCATCAGGTTGCCGGTACAGACGAGGAAACGCATCAGAGTGGGAAAATGGAACCATCAAGCATTTACTTAAGGTTAATTGCCTGCCGCTTCAGAATCAAGCCTGCTTACTTCCTCTTTGAATGATCGTCCCCGGTGCTCGAAGTTGTCGAACATGTCATAACTGGCGCATGCCGGTGAAAGCAGAACAACGCCGCAACCACCCGACGCCTGATCTGCAATTCTGACGGCTTCTCTGAGACTTGCCGCAAAAAATAGTCTAGGACAAGACCTCCCCACCATGAATCCGGCTATCTTGTCGCCAATGGCTTTGGCGGTTTTGCCAATCAGTATCACGTTCTCCGCCTTCAGAACGCATTCATGAGCAAATTCGGTCATGTCCTGTTTCTTGTCATACCCCCCGGCAATTATCGTTTTAGGTTCGCTGAAGCTCTTCAGCGCGGCGACTGCGCTCTCCGGCGTCGTCGCTATGCTATCGTTGTAATATCTCACTCCTCTTACCGTGCCACAAAGCTCAAGCCGATGCTCCAGAGGCTTGAAATCCATTACAGCCTGCCTGATTGCCTCAGGAGAACAACCTGCCGCAATTCCCGCTGCCGCTGCTGCCGCCACATTCTCCAGATTATGCGATCCGGGCAGAGGAACCTCAGCCGCGTCCAAGATCTTGACTACGGCATCCCCGCTTCTGCTCAGCAGCGCCCCATCCTCGAAGCGGCATCCGTCACCAACGCCGTTGCGGCAACCAAACATCAGAATCCGGGACCGAAGAGTCCCGGCCCACTCCCGTAGTATTGAATCGCCCTCATTCAGAATTGCAAAGTCATCCTTTTCCTGAAAACTAATTATCTGCCTTTTCGCCTCGGCGTATGCCGCAAAGTCGCCGTGCCAGTCCAGATGGTTCGGGGAGATGTTTGTAATTATAGAAATGCGCGGCGATACGCCAAGAGACGCCATGGCGTGAAGCATGAAACTGGAAAGCTCAACGACAGCAACATCCATGTCGGACATTTCCTCCACATGCTCGATCAGCGGTTTCCCGATATTACCCCCCAACCAGACTCGCCGCCCCCCGCGCTCAAGCACGGCGGCAGTCAGCGCCGTAGTAGTGCTTTTTCCATTGCTGCCTGTGATTCCAACAAGAACCGCCGGGCATAAAGCGACGAACAATGACATTTCCGTAGTAAGCGGAACATGCGCCTTGCAAGCCATGGCCAGGTATGTTGATTCCGGCTTGACGGCTGGATTCGCCAGCACAAGGTCTGCCTCTCTGAAATCCTCCCCAAGATGGCCTCCAAGATGCATATCCACTCCAAGATTTCTGATGGCGGCGACGGAATCTGCCAGCGCCGCTTCATCTTTCAGGTCGGTAACGGTTACTCGCGCCCCCTTTCCCGCCAGAAAACGCACAGCAGCAACGCCGCCGCCGAAACGACCCAGTCCCATTACCGTTACTCTTTTACCCTTGATCGTTCTGATCGCTTCACGCGTTCCTTGAAGGTCAAGATATGGTGATTGGCGATGCTTATCGGCTTGCTGCTCGGTCATCATGCTAGTCCTTTTCGTCTTCCTTATCATTGGCGGTTCTGCGCAGCCGTCCCCCGCTCTTGACCCAGAGGTCTTTGATGAACCCGGCGAAGTTGACGCAGAAATTCCGCCCGGTCATACGCATCACGTATTCCTTCTTGAACGTATGGGGGCTGGGACCAATTATCGTGTTGCCAAGTGTTCTCTCTCTGGCAGCGAAGTCCAGGATCACAATATCGCTGCTCCCGTCGTATAAGCGCCCCTCCACCTGAAGGTCAGTCGCCCCCGGCCAGGAAAGCATCAGGAACGGTATGAAGGCCTGGAAATAGCGCTTCCAGCCCGCGCCATAATCCGCCCTTGTTATCTTCTGCTTCAGCGAAAGAACCCTGTACCCCTCGCTCTGCTTCTCAATGCACTTCGGATTACACGATACGATAAGAAAAGTCCCGGTTCGGGCAAGTTCGATGTAAAGCCTCTCCCGGATATAAATTGAACAGTCCCTGGCAAAATCCTCGTTTTGAACCAATCCCTTGTTCCACGTCAATTCCTCGATATAGATAATCGGGTATTCGGTGATTTTGCCTGAGTCGTGAAGCGTCACTCTGCTCAACTGCGGCCTGTATTCCTCGCTCATCCCCTCGACTTCAAATATCGAATCGTTTTCCTGGATTGCCTGCGGGATGCAGCCGGACAAGGCGAATGCGACAGCCAGAACTGCAACACATTGGATTCCGCTGCGGCGAATCATTGGATCATCTCCGCCAGCCTGTAAAGCCGAAGGGCGAAGGCCGGCATAACTGCCCTGCCTTCGCCCTACGACGCATTGCCTTTATCACATTCGGCAAATGAATTGTATTCTGCGGCGATTACTCGTCGAGCACTTCGATCTCGAGCTTCGGCTCGCCCGCAACTTCAGGCGCCTTTACCTCGGGAACCTCGATTCCTTCTCCTGCGTCAGCCTTTTCCTTCGGCGCGTCCTGTATCTCAGGAACGCTTTCAGGCACAGGCTCTGCAGCGCCTTCTGTCTTGGCGGGGACATCCTTAACCTCTTCCGTCTTGGCTTCTGAAGGCTGGGCATCCTGAGGTTTGGCCTCTTCCGATTTGGCCGTTTCGGCCGGAGCCGCTTCCTCTGGCTTGGACGCTGCTGCCAGTTCTTCCTTGTCGAGTTTCACCTTTGCAACCTCGACCTTGGGCAGAATGACGATCACTGCGCGCCTGTTCTTCTGGCGTCCATCAGCAGTCTTGTTGTCCGCGACCGGACGTGTCTGTCCGTAACCTGTCGCGGAAAGCTGTTCGCCCTGCATTTTCTGATCATCAATCAGATAATGCAACACGCTCAGGGAACGACCGCATGAGAGTTCCCAGTTGCTCTGCCACTTGGAGCGCGAAATCGGGACGTTGTCCGTATGCCCCTCGATGTTGAACTCGTGGTCCGGATACTTCTGCTTCAGGACGTTTGCCGCCCTTGTCAGCATTTCCTTGCCTTTCGGCTTAAGTTCGGCCTTGCCGGACTCGAAGAGCACCTCCGTCGCCATTGTCAGGGTTATTCCCTTGTCGCTGCGCCCGACGTCAATGCCTTGAAGCCCCTTGCGTAGTTCCTCAAGCTCTTTGTCGGATGCCTCCTTCTGCTTGCGCAACTCCTCGTTGGTCATCGCAAGCTTGTCCGCCTCGGAGCGCAGGTTGTCCAGCTCGCCAGCCAATTGCGCGGAATTTGCCTTCTCGCGGTCAAGCTCATTAGCCAGATTGTCCTTATCGCCCTTCATGCCGTCGAGCTGATTGGCGAGAAGCTCTTTCTCGCGTTCGGCATTTTCCAGCGCCTCCGGATCAGCGCCTGCCGCCTTCTCTTCATCCCAGAATTGATCCGCGGCTACCGCCCCCGCCGCAGCCCCTGCCGGCGCGCCTATGGCCACGCCGTAACCTGGTCCATGAGCGCTGGGGCCAATCGCGCCGATTGCCGCCCCCGCGCCCGCGCCGACAACTGTTCCAGCCCCGGCGCCCTTCTGAACGTTGGTGCAACCAGCGTAAAGAAGGCAGACAATACCTACCGCTGCCAATACCCTCCAAGCCTTCATCATCGGAACTTCTCCCAAAACAGGAAACCAAGGATACAGGCTCTGGAAACCAGAGCACAAACTTCACCATTGGCTCCTCGTCACCGATGGGGAGAAGTGACGACGAGCTTGTCTTCAAGCGATTGTGGATCATATTATCACTTCAAAACGCTTTGTCAAGAGTTTTCCCGTCATTTTGCGAAATTCTGGATATATTTCCATACCATCAACAGCATCCGTCAGCCTGCCGCAATACACTGGATTGATTCATGAACATGGCAATCATCATTATCAAATATACGAACCTTTTGGGCCCCTTGCTCCCCGTTGTCATGCGCCGGACTTGGCTATGCCCTTGACTCGCCTTCGATCCAATGTTCGTACCACAACGTCAGGTTCAGAAGATTCCAAATCTGGAACGCGTGATCCACCTTGCCCGAAATGTGACTGTTCAGCAACCTTTCAACCACCCCGTAATCAAAAAACTCGCGCCTCCGCATCGGTGATTCAAACAATATCTTCCGGGCGTACTCCCCGAAACTGCCCCTCAGGTATTCGCTCACCGGCGCTCCAAACCCCTGCTTTCGCCTGTTGATGATGTTATCCGGAATGATTCCCCGCGCCGCTTTCTTCAGAACGCTCTTAGTAACGCCGCCGGCCAGCTTCACCCTCTCCGGAATGTTCATCGTCATTTCGACGAGTTTGTGATCAAGGAACGGCACGCGCGCCTCGATCGAGGTTGACATCGTAACCTTATCCACGCGCATAAGCAGAAGCTCGACCAGTCTTATCTTGAACTCAAGATAACTCACCTTCGTCAGGAAATCCGCTTTGGGCGCGGCCTCGCGCAATCGGTCCATGTAATACTTCACGACACAGTGGGAATCGTAATGCTTGAACTCCTCAGGCACGAAGGTTGACTCGAACGCCGGGCTGGTCAGCGCGAAGGCCGTCTGCTTCACCAACCGCTCCTTCACCCAATCCCACCAGCAGATGGCCCCGCCGAGGAACAACTCCTGCCCCTCCGCCAACCGGCGCATGGCGTCAGCCTTCGCCATGCCTCGTCCGGAGAACTGGCTGATAGCCCGCGCCGCGCGCCACAGGACGCGCCTGTCCCGGCGCGGAAGCGCGCTCATCGGCTCCCACAGGCGATGGTAGAAGTTTCTGTAATTCTTATATTGCTCATAACCACAAAATTGTTCGTCAGACCCCTCCCCCACCTGGACGACTATGGTTCCGCTGTCCCGCACCAGCTTGGACACGAAATACAACGGCACACAGACCCAGTCTGCTATCGGCTCGTCCTGATGATGCACAAGCTGTGGAAGATAATCCACCAGATCGCTCTCAGTGATGAGAATTTCGTGGTGGTCGGTTTTGAACCTGTCCGCAATCTGCCGCGCAAACGGCATTTCGTTATAACTCTCCTGCCCCTTGAACCCGACCGTGAAAGTCCCCACCGGCCGGTCCATCAACTGATCCATCAGCGCCACATTTAGGCTGGAGTCAATCCCGCCGGACAGGAAAACGCCGAACGGCACGTCGGACATCATCCGCTTGCTTATCGCCTCCGGCAGCAGACGCCTCACAAGCCCCACCGCGCACTCCTCAATTTCCGCATTGCTCGACTTCGTCACGTCAATCGGGAAGTTGGCCGGATTGGGAAGCGCATCCCAATACTGGCGCATTTCGCGCCGACCGTCGGTTGAGAAGCGCAGATAATGCCCGGCGGGAAGCTTGAAAATCCCCGCGAACATGGTCAGCGGAGCAGGCGTTGTTATGAAAGTCAGATAATGGTAAAGCGCAAGCGGCTCAACGTCCCGGCTGACGAACGGATGCTCCAGGAGCGCCTTGATTTCCGATCCGAATATCACCTGTCCCTTCTGAAGCGTGAAGTAAAGCGGCTTCACGCCGATCCGGTCGCGAACGAGCCAAAGCTCCCTGCTGCGGGAATCATAAATGGCAATCGCAAACATCCCTTCGAATCTGTTGATTGCCTCAATGCCCCATTGTTCATATGCGTGAATGATCGTTTCGGTGTCGGTTCGCGACGTGTAACGGTGTCCCGCCGCCTCAAGTTCCCCTCTGATGCCAGCGTGGTTGTAAATCTCGCCATTAAAAGAAATCCATACCGTCCCGTCCTCGTTGCACATGGGCTGCCTGCCCGCGTCTGACAGGTCAATAATGCTCAGCCGCCTGTGCGCCAGCCCGCAAATCCCATCCGGAGATATCCAATGCCCCGCCGCATCCGGTCCGCGGTGCGCCATGGTGTCGCGCATTCGGATGAGCAGCTCGGCGCTGATCTCGAACTCCTGTCCGTCGCGCTTGAATACGCCGCAGATTCCGCACATCAGCCGGTTATCATCTTCTCTATCTGGAAGCTGATCTCCGTCGTCCGCAGGAGATCAACTTCGGGTATGGGCGACGGACCGCCCTTGATTATTGAGTTCGCCAGCGCATCAAGCTCCGCCAGATGGCCCTTGTCCTGAATCTGTGTCGTGAACTCGCCATGCCTGATCCCATGATAGGTCAGTCGCCGGTAATCCGACATGCGAAGCGTCTTCCCGTCGAAATATGCGTCGCATTCCTCCTTCGGAACCTCGCCGTTGCCAAGAGCGGTATAAGTCAGCGCGCAGATCGAACCGTCCTTGAACTTCAGCGTAGCCGTGAAATTATCATTGCGGCGGTATCTGTCGGATGGCGTACTGATTGAAACTGCCGACGCCGATCCGACCTCGGAATCGCACAGGAACGTGAACAGATCATAAATGTGGCATGCCTCGCCGATGTTCCTTCCCCCGCCGTCCGGTCCCTGCGTCCAGTGCTCCGGGGGCAGGTATCCGGCGTTCATACGGTAATTAATCATCAGCGGGGTATTTCGGCGCAGGAATGCCTCCTTCATCCGGACGGCGTATGGCGAGAATCGCCTGTTGAAACCGACCATCAGGCGCGGATGCTTGAGTTGGGCCAATGTCTCCCTTATCGCTTCAAGCCCCTCTGCGTCCATCGCCAAGGGCTTTTCCACCAGCACGTTCTTGCCTGCCTTCAACGCCGCCGCCGCCTGTTTCGCGTGCAGACTGTGCGGTGTGCAGATGATCACGAGATTCACGGACTGATCGGCAAGAACCTCGTCGAAACTTGTCGTGGCGATCTCAGCCCCGAATTGTTTAGCCGCGGCTTTCGCGTTCGCGCCGTCAACGTCGCAGACCGCCCTCAGCGCAATGAGCTTGGGCAATCGCGCAATGTTGGGCAGGTGCATCCCCTTTGCGAATGCCCCCGCCCCGACCACGGCCGCCACGACAGCCGCCCCTGACGGCTTGTCGCCCGCAGCAACTGTCACAGTTCTTATAACCTCAGCGGGCGCTTCCTCAGGATACTTCAGTAATGCTATCAGCGGCCTGCGTCCGGGCGCGCTCAGACCGGCGTATGCAGCCGGCGCATCCTCAACGGGATTCACGCTCTGGACGAGTTCCCGCACCTTCATCCGCTTCTCAGCTATCAGCCGCAGATACTCGGCCATGTTGCGGTTCTCAGTCCAGCGGACGTAGGAATACGGGTAATCAACCCCGTGCGCTTCATAATCCACGTCGTATCGCCCCGGCCCGTAGGACGTGGATATCCGAAGATCGAGTTCCTTCTCGTAGAAAGTCTGCCTCTCCAACTGAAGCCCCACGTCCCCGACGACGACCACCCTCCCCTTGCGCCGGGACATCAGAAAAGCCTGCTGGACCGGCTCGCTGCTCGCCGTGGCCGCGCAGAGCAGAACCGCGTCCGCCCCGAATCCGCCAGTCGCGCCGATGACTTCTTTGACCGCGTCCCCCTCAGCCGGATTGACGGCCCTGACGCCCAAACTCTCCGCCAACTCGACGCGGGACTGATCGAGATCAACCCCGATGGCGCGGCAGCCGCCTGCCAGAAGCAACTGGCACGTCAACTGCCCCACCACGCCCAATCCGATGACGACGGCGTATTCCCCAAGCTGCAACTCCGCCCGGCGGACGCCCTGCATCGCAATCGCCCCGAGCGCCACCGTCGCCGCCAGGTCCGCGTCACAATCCTTCGGAACTTTCACGAGAAGGTTCCGGGGAACCACGACATATTCGGCATGATTGGCGATGCCCGCCCCGGCGCAGGCAACAATTTCCCCGGTGGCCAGGTCTTCAACGCCCTCGCCTGGTTGAACGACCACCCCCGCCGCGCTGTAACCGGTCGGCGTCCCGCTCTCAAGCTTCCCCCTGACCATCGAAACCGCGCGTTTCAGGCCCGCGCTTGAAATCAGTTCCAGAACCTTGCGGACCTTCTCCGGTTGCTTGAGCGCCTTAGTGAACAGCGACTCCCCCGACGCAGCCACGTTGGCGCGTTCCGTCCCGCTGCTTATGCACGAGAAACGAACCTGCACAAGCGCGCATCCCGGAAGCGCCTCCGGAATCGGCGTTTCTTCGACGACGATCTCTCCCCTTCTCAGGATGACCTGTTTCACCTGCCTGCTTTCTGAACAATCGTAGATGCCGCGTGGGTAACGGCTCACTTCGAGCCGCAAGCACCCACACTACAACTCTTCTCACAAGCCCATGCTCATATTCACGATAATGCGCAACCCCCGTCAAGCAAAAAGCGCAGGCAAGTTCGCGCTTGCGCCGCTTGGCGCATCGGCGTCAAGCCCGCCCTACCCGCTGATCAGGTCCATCACCTCCTGCGCGGCCCTTAGCCCAGCTCCCGGTTTCATCAGTCCCGCAAGCGCGTCCTTCATCGCGGCAACGGCGCGATTCCTCAACCCCTCGTCCCTGAGCATCTCAATCGCCCGATCTGCCAGCCAGTCCGAATCGTCGCTGCGCATCAGATTTTCCGGAACTATTTCCCTTCCGGCAAGCACGTTTATCATCGTAAAGCAACTCACGTTCATAAGCGGGCGTGTTACGAAGTAACCCCAGCGCGGAATCCGGTAGAATACGACCATCGGCGTCCCTGCGGCTGCAATCTCCATGGAGCCGGTTCCGCTTTTGGTCAGAAGAAGCCTCGACGCCGACGCGGTATCCACAAGCCGCCCCCTGCATATGCCGATGCCGGTCTTCGCGCCATTCAGAGCTTCCCGAACATGTGCTTCCATCGCATCGTTCCCACACGCTATGGCGAACTTCACGTCCGGAATCGAGCGCCGTATCTTCTCCGCCGCCGCCAATGCGATCCTGAGATTGACGGAGATTTCCTGACGCCGGCTGCCGGGGGCTATCGCCACCAGCGGCTCGCCGAACCTTTCCCGTATCCTCATGACTGCGGTTTGGTCAACCGGATGCGTCTTGAATTCGTCGAAAAGCGGATTGCCTACGAATCGCGCGTCAACCCCGCGAGCCTTGTAAAACTCCTCTTCGAATGGATATATGACCAGCATCCTGTCCAGCCACTTGCGGATCTTTCGCACCCGGAAGGACGAATGCGCCCAGACCTGAGGACTGACGAAGTACACCGTCGGTATGCCCAACGCATGCGATTTCCGCGCCAGGGCCATGTTCAGTCCCACGTAGTCCACGACGATCACGGCGTCCGGACGCCTCGCCCGGAAAACGTCTCCGCACTGGCGGATCAGGCCGAGCATCTCCGGAACCTTTCCGGCGGCCTGCGCCCACATGACCGATCCGTGCCGCATGTCGCGCACGGATTCCAGCCCCTGCGCCGCCATCCTCTCCCGCCCCAGACCGATGAATGAGGCATCCGGACAAAGATCTTTCAGTCCCGCCATGAGATGTGAAGCGTGCTGGTCGCCTGATTCCTCCCCCGCGCTTATAAAAAAAAGTTTCGACAAACCTATTTCCCCCTGATTTTCTTTCCGGGCAGGGATATGAGAATCAAAAAGACAATCAGCACCACGAGGGCGACAAGTATGGTATGAACGGTCGAGTTCTCAGGGGAAAGAAAACGGTGAATCTCTCTCCGAGTGGGCTTCAATCGGCGCAACGCGGCCTCCCGCTGCGGCGGACCGGATGACACATTATCGTGAATCATGTCTCTGATGCTCGTTCCGGAACTGAATAGTAAAGTCTTCATTCCCAATTTGCACACCTGCCCCGCATGAGAATGATTTCCAACACTAACGCACGAAGTCGCCATGAACGGGATGATCTGATCGCCCGCCGCCGCATCAGCCCCGATTCCTGCCATAAGCGACAGAATCAGAACCGCAAGGCGGGGGCTATTCCCACTCAATCGTGCTGGGCGGTTTCGTGCTGATGTCATAGACAACACGGTTGACCCCCTTGACCTCGTTGACAATGCGGTTGGACATCCGCGCCAGCACTTCGTCAGGCATCCGGAACCAGTCGGCCGTCATGAAATCCTCGGTCTGGACTGCCCGCAATGCAACGACGTTCTGGTAGGTGCGCTCGTCGCCCATGACGCCGACGGTGCTGACCGGCAGGAGGACCGCGAAGGCTTGGGCTATGGCGCGGTAGAGACCGGCCTCCCGTATTTCGTCAATGAAGATGCTGTCCGCCTGCCGGAGCACATCAAGCCGCTCCTTTGTCACCTCCCCCAGCACGCGCACGGCAAGTCCCGGCCCAGGGAAGGGATGCCGCCACACGATCTCGTCCGGCAATCCCAAGGCGGTTCCGATCCGGCGAACCTCGTCCTTGAAGAGCATCCTGAACGGTTCCAGCAGCTCGAATCCAAGCTCAGCCGGCAGGCCCCCGACGTTGTGATGCGTTTTGATGACTGCCGTCGTTCCGCCGGCGTGAGCGGCGGCGCTCTCGATTGCGTCCGGGTAAAGGGTCCCCTGCGCAAGGAACTGCGCCCCCTGAACCTTCGCTGCCACGTCACGGAAAACAGCGATAAATTCGTGCCCGATGATTTTGCGCTTCTTCTCCGGATCGGTCACGCCCTGAAGTCTGGTCAGGAAGCGCTCTGAAGCATCAACGACTTCCAGGTTCATCGGAAAGTGGTTGCGGAACGTGTCCTCTACGCTCCTGGCCTCTCTTGCGCGGAGAAGCCCGTTGTCCACGAAGATGCACTTCAGACGGTCCCCGATCGCCTTCCAGATCAGCACGGCTGCGACAGAGGAATCCACGCCGCCGGACAGCCCGCATACGACCCGCTTGTCCCCGACGCGCTCCCGAATGGCGGCAACCTCGCTCTTAATGAAGTCTTCCATGCGCCAGTGGTTGCCGCAGCCGCAGATGCCGTGGACGAAGTTGCCCAATATCTTCATCCCCTGAGGCGTATGCGTCACCTCGGGATGGAATTGAACGCCGTAGAAGCGCTTCGACCTGATTCTGACGGCGGCGTTGGGACATGTTTTGGAATTCGCAAGCGTCTCGAAGTCGGATGAGACGGACTCCACCTGGTCGCCATGGCTCATCCAGACCGTGAGTTCGCCATGGAGACCCGCGAAAAGATCGCTGTCGTCAAGAACATTCATCTGGGTGCGGCCGTATTCACGCCTTGCCGCGCCCTTGACCTTTGCGCCAAGGATCTGGCTGCCCAACTGCATCCCGTAACAAATGCCGAGGACGGGTATGCCGAGGTCAAGTATCGCCGGATCGCACTTGGGCGCGTTATCGGCGTAGACGCTCGCAGGTCCGCCGGACATGATTATGCCCTTCGGCGCCCGGCGCTTGATTTCTTCGGCCTTCAAGGTATGCGGGATTATTTCGGAGAAGACCTCGCACTCGCGCACCCGTCTCGCTATGAGCTGCGCGTATTGCGAACCGAAATTCATGATGAGGATCGTTTCCTGCTCGCTCAAAGCTATTCTCCAGTACGCCGCGTGTGCAAGACCTCCAGTCTCGCAACGGACTCATTGTCCGGGGACGTAATTCCGGCTTTTGCTGCGCCGCCCGCGTCGCAGACGAAAACCGGCCATGTCCCCGTGATCACATGTTCACGGACTCAAAGCGCCTCAGTTGGAAATCGCCTTGACCAGCGCCTTCCCGAATGCCGTCGCGCTTGACGGGCCGTCGGCGGTCACGATCTGTCCATCGGTTTCCACCGGCGCGCCAGTGTATGTCGCGCCGCACTTGGTCAGATCGCCGGACTGGCTTTTCCAGACGGTGGCCTTCCTGCCTTTCAGCAATCCCGCCCGCGCCAATGTGACCGGCGCGATACAGATCGCCGCTACAACCTTCCCTGATTTGACGCCATCCCGCGCAAGATTCTGCGCGGTTGGATCGTCCCAATATTGCGCCGCTCCGCTGCCGCCGACAAAGACAATCGCATCGAAATCGGCAGCGGAAACATTCTTCAGCAGAACGTCCGCCCTGGCGCTGCCGCCAAGCATTCCCTTGATCTGCTCAAGGCTCGCACAGGCAAGCATAATGTTCGCCCCGGCTGACTCGAGAACCTTCCGCGTCTCGAAAAGCTCTTCATCGCGGAAATCCCTTGCGGCAATTACCATTACAACCTTTTTACCAACAATCGTTTGCGACATCGCCACATCCTCCCCGCCGCTCTCCGCCCTCTTCCTGCATCCATTAGTCATGCAGATCGAGGCGACCAACATCGCCAGGAACACTGCCATCGAGAACATGCGCAATTCGGCCATTGTCCGGCGCGCTCCAGTATGTGTCAAGCCAACTTGACTTCAGGCGATGAAACGTCATCCGTCGAATCCACGATCCATTTCAGATAATCCGGCAGGCCGTCCCTGATGTCCGCGCAGATGATCTCCGGCACTTCGTATGTATGCAACTGCCTTATCCTGTCCCTCAGGCGCGGGAAAAGCGCTGCGCGAGTTTTCATGATGATCAGCAGTTCCCTGTCATCCTCAATCCTGCCCTTCCAGCGATAAATTGACCTGACGCCCGGGACGATGTTTGCGCACGCCGCAAGGCGTTCCTCCACGACAGCCTTACCGATACGCTCGGCCACTTCCTCCGAACCTGCTGTAACAAAGACGATTATGCAATCGCTCAAACTCATCCTCCGCAATCAATCCTGTTTGGCAAGCAACGCCGCGCAGGCGGCGTAGACGTCGTCAATGGCAATGTCCGTCATGCAATACGGATCGTCGCACTCGCGTTTGTCGCACGGAGCGCATTTTGCGCCGCAGTTGACGACCTTCGATTTTGTCCCATAAGGGCCGTAAATAACCGGGTCCTTCGGACCGAAAATCGCCACGACGGGGATGCCAAGCCCGGCGGCAATGTGCATCGGCCCCGTGTCGCAGCCAACGAACAAACTGCACCGTGACAACCATTCCGCAAGAGCCGTAAGGCTCGTGCCATGCGGAAGCGGTCGCGCCGCGCCCCTGGAGATCCGCGCAACCGTCGCGGCAATGTCATCCTCGCCGGGACCATGACTGACAAGTATCGCCGCCCCGAAATCCGCCTTCAGCCGTTCCGCCAATGCTCCGAATCTTTCCGCCGGCCATCGTTTGAACGCGCCGAATGCGCTGGTTCCAGGATGCATCATGACCACGCTCGGGCTTCCGCCGGCCAGTTCCGCCCATGCGCGTCCGACGGATTCCGCGTCGCCTTCCCACGCGGCAAACCGGGGGGGCATGTAATTCGGTTGAATTCCCAACGGACCGAGCAGGGAGAGATTCCTCTCGATACGATGAATCCTTCCTCCCGGCGGGCGCACATGAGTGTTCGACGACAGGTAATTAAGCTCCCGGCAGAAGCCCCGGGCGAAACCGATTCTGGACCTGATTCCCGACGCGCGGACGAACATTGCGCTCTTGGCGTTGCCCTGGAAGTCAATGACCCAGTCGAAACCGGCCTTCCTGATATCCCGAATGGTAGCAGATACGGTTCTCGCCGCCGTCGGCCAGCGCAACGGATTGACCCACATTGAAGATATTTCTTTCCGGCGGAATACGTAGGTCCCGTTGAGATCGGGATGGTTCTCAATCATCCGGGCGAAGCGGTCCTCGGTCAGCCAGTGGATTTCGACGCCGGGACGGGATTCCCTCAGCAATCTCAGCGCCGGAAGGACATGAACCATATCGCCCAACGCCGAGAACCTTATCAGCAAAATCTTGTCGCCGTCGCGGAGTTCCATGTTATCGCTGTCCGGAAGTAATCCTGCCAAGAATCGCCTTCGCCCGTTCGTTGCCGCCGTCCAGGTTCAGGCATTTCTCAAGGCTTGCGCGGGCGTCTGACTGCCTTCCCGCCGCCAGGCAAGCCTCGGCATGAGCCAGTCGGAAATCGGGATCGCCGGGACAATCCCTGACGCATCGCTCGAAGCACGCAATCGCCGCGATTGGACGCCCCAGCCGCATGAACTCCTGACCCCAGAAATGGAACACAGGCGGGTTCCATCCGGGAATCATGATCGCGCGGGGCAGGACGGCCTCCGCGCTCTGCCAGTCGTCCTTTTTCAAGTATAGCCGCATTAGCTCGAAATCCGCTATCGGGTTGTCCGTCCACCGGGCGGAAACGTAGCGAAGCAGATTCTCTGATTCGACAAGCTCGCCCTTGTCAATCAGCGCCCGCGCAAGCCCCATATAAAGAGGGCGGGAATCCGGAAACTGCCTGAGCGCGTCTCTATAAAATGTCTCTGCTTCCGCCAGCCGCCCCGCGCGATGAAGCGCAGTTGCGTAATTGATCCTGGCCTTCAGAAGTATTTCAGCCGTATCCGAGTTACGTTTCCATCGCGAACCGATTGCGCCGTTCTCATGCCAGGCGATGACGCTTGACCAGAGCGACGCAGAATCGCGCCATACCTCAAGGCTTGGGGCTGCCAGCAACGACTCCGCCGCAATCGCCGCCGCCAGAAATGCGGCAGAAATCTTCCCTGCCGCATTCCCGCAAAGACGAGTCGCCAGGCTGTCAGTCTCGACGGCCATCCATGCAAATAGAAGGATCGAGGCCAGATAAGTGTACCTGTCAGCGAAGGCAATCGCCGTCGGGATTATCTGCAACATGGGCAGCATCGTAATCACAAAGAATCCCAGGGCGACTGTCAGCCACGGTTTCCGCTTCCAAAAGACGGCTGCCGCGCACAGAATCGCCAGAGAAACAACAACCGCATCAGCGAATCCGGGATTTCCGAAACCGACATTGACTGGACGGGGATAGCACGGGCAGAGATCAACCGGCATGAATGTTTTCTCCAGGTGGAACCGGATGCTTGCCGATGCCAGAAGAAATCTCTGCGCCGCCGTGGCCTCAAGCCCCTGCCGCGTAACCCCGGCGCGGGATTGAACCGCATGAAACTGAATGGCGAACGCGCAGGCAATCAGCACGACGGGAACGAAGTAGATTGCCAGCCTTCTGAAACGCTGCGAATCGGATTCATCAATCGTTTCATCCTTCCTTCCCTTATACTTCGCGAGACGAGGGGCAAAGACAACAAGCAACAGCGCCGACATCGGCCACACGACGACGGTCGGCTTGGCTCCGAAACCGAGAATCATCAGCAGAACCCCGGCGATGAAACCACGGTTGCGAATGCCTCCGCGCCGGTAAAGAAAGTCGTTGCATGAGTCAATAACGGCAATCGCTCCCGCCAGGCAGAAGAAGCCGCTAAGGACATCCTTGATTTCGGTGATCCAGGCGACGGACTCCGCCCTGGCCGGATGAAGCGCCCATAACAGCGCCGCCGGGAAGGACATCCTGCCCGCGCCAAGCCGCCTCAAAAGAACATAAACCAGCGCCGCGTTCAGCGAATGCAGGGCGACGTTCAGCGCATGATATCCGGCAGGATCCGCCCCCCAGAGGCGATAGCATCCCCTGAGCGTCAACCACAAAATCGGCGCGTAATATCCGGCTGAGGCCGTCGTGAACGCCTCACGCAGCGGATTCTCGCTCCGCCCTGAAACGAGCGGACTCTGATAGGTGAATACCGGGTCGTCCCAGTTTACAAAGTCGTAGCCGATAGCTCGCCCGAACATAAGCCACACTGCTCCGATGATCAGAATCGGCATGGCTAGGCTCTTCGCGAAACTTGATGCGGCGCCTTTTTTCACTGATTCACTCATGAAGCCTCTATGCTACAGCGGGGAAAGGCCCGGGTAAACCTGGAGCCGACGCAGAATACATGCTTTGAATATTGCCGACCGGTCTATAGTCATGTAGCATTCACAGGCGTCATCAAGGAGCGTCGGCAATGGGATATCGCATCGGAATGCTTGGCGGATCGTTCGATCCAGTCCATAACGCGCACCTGGCGATCGCGAACCGCGCCCGCCTTGGGCGTGGCCTGGACAAGGTATTGCTGATTCCCGCCGCACACCCTCCGCATAAGGCCGGACGCGTTCTCACCGCAGCGGAACACAGGCTGGCAATGCTTCGGCTGGCCGTCGCCGGTCTGGAAGGCCTTGAACCTTGCGATATTGAAATCAGCAGGGGCGGAGTTTCATACACTGTTGAGACGGTCAGAAGCCTGCTTGCGCAGTCGCCCGCGGGAACGGAAGTCTTCCTGATCGTGGGGGCCGACATGGCCGCCGATCTGCCGACGTGGCGGGAGATCGGAAACCTTATGAAGCTCTGCCACGTCATCCCCTTCAACCGCGGCGGCTACCATCAAGACTACCTGGCGGGGCTTGACGCAAAGCTTGGCGCGGACGTCGTCGCAGACATGCGAAGACTGATGATCAGCGTTCCGCCGATGGACGTCTCAAGCACTCTCATCCGCAGATTTGTCAATGAAGGCGGCGATATTTCCAGCCTGGTCCCGGAGCCTGTCGCCGCCTATATCACAAATCACGGTTTGTATCGCGACTAACCAGACTTCGCATCATCCCCGACGTCTTCCGCCGAACCTTCCGGCTTTTTCATCTGCTCCCGCGCCTTGCGCTTGGCGTCCAGAAGACGCTCATGCAACGTGCCTCCCGCGGAAGGCGGCGTCTCCTTCTTCTGTTCAGGCGACTTTGCAGGCTCCGGCTTTTTCGGCTCTGTTGGCGGCGTGATACCAGACGCCGGCGGCGCGGCGGGACGCGCATCAGCGGCCGGGCGGGGCGCTTCGGCAAACTTCTCCCTCACCTGGCTTCTCGCCTTCAGGAGGCGTTGCAAAGCCTCCTCCGGCTCTTCTCGCGCCCGCTTTTGCCGGGAAACAAGTAAGGCTGCAAACTCTCGGACCTGCCGCCTGCTGACTGCGACGCGCCTCGCGGCCACGTCAAGCAGAAGAAGGACAATGGCTGCGGCCAGAATCTGCCGCCATGCCGGCTCCGTCACGCTGTAGCGGATTTCCCCGTGGCTGAATATGTTCGGCACAACGTTATCGGCCATCGAGTAAATCCTGCCGCCCGTGATCTCGGCAATCCTCTTGAGCGCCGCCGTGTCCGTTCTCAACGCGGCATACTCAAGCGAATATCCCACGCCCAGCCCCGCGCTCTGCGTCCCCACGCTGCCGTCCTGGTTACGATAAGCTATCCTGACGGCGTGAACGCCAACCTCGGTGGCGTCGAAAGTTCCCTCGTATCGTCCCGGCGCGACCTGGGAAAGCTGGACTTCCACCTTCGCCCCGCTTGGGGAGTATGCCGTCCCCGCCGCGTCAAGAAAGTTCACCGGCCTGCCATCGTTGTCGAGCGCCTGAAGCACAACGCGCCCCTTCCCGTCCGCGTGAGACGTAGTCACCTCGTAATCGGAAAGCCGTCCAGCGCGTCCCACCCAGCGCGCGACCTGCGCCCAAAATCCCGGATACCCCTCCCACGACACCCAGCGATGCGCCCAGACGGGCCGCACATCAGAAGCGAACGCCACGGACTTGCCCAGACCACAATGCCAGTGCGCCAGAAACGGATCGCGCTCAACCGTGCCGTCCTGCAACTGCGACATAACCACCAGCGGAACCTCGGCGTTGGGCTTGGCCGAAGTCACGACATATCCGTCAACCGATGGAATCCCCTTCTCAAAGCCGAGGATCAACTGGCTGGCGGAAGCGATGGCCGGCTGGATGCCATCCTTCTGGACGATCAGCGACCGCCTCAAAGATGACGCCTCACGGATGAAAATCTGCGGAAGCAGGTTGGGGTCCGTGCAGTTGTAGAAGCGCCCCTGCCCTTTGTTGGCAATGGAGCGCATGATCCCGGCATCGCTGGGAGTATGCGGATTAATGCAGATCGTGCTGATTGTGATCCCCGCCGCAATTATCTGGTTAATGAGTTGCGTTCCGGGCGCCGCCGGATCTCCGTCTGAAATGATAATCATGTGTTTGCTGAACGCATCCGCGCCGGTCAACCCTTCGCAAGCCAGCTTCATCGAATCCTCAAAAGTCGGCATGTCGCCCGGATGCAGATTATTCAACTTGTCCATGATCTGCGCGCGATTGGCGGCAGGTTGCATCTCAACCGCCCAAGAACAACCTTTCGCCCAGTCGTAATCAACCACCCCGACTATGTCCCCGTCCGAGAGCGCGTTGATCGCCGCCTTGCTGATCCTCAGCGCCCACTTGTTCCCCGCGTCGAACTCGCATGTGTGCAACAC
Source organism: Planctomycetota bacterium (assembly GCA_022711755.1). Taxonomy (GTDB): domain Bacteria; phylum Planctomycetota; class Brocadiia; order SM23-32; family JAKLEA01; genus JAKLEA01. The sequence goes on along the minus strand of JAKLEA010000009.1, from coordinate 162,672 downwards.
AAGCGCCAGCGCCCCGTTGAGCATCACCCGTTTCTGCCGGATGTCCATCTCGACCGGCAGGACGGCCTCAACAGGCGTGTTCTTGTAGCCCCCCGGCCCGAAACTGTGCTCCCCGCCGACCATCACAAGCCCGATCCCGAAATCCCTGACGGCGTGCTCCAGCAGCTTCATCTGCGCGTCGCTGAAGGCAAAGGCCGGAACATTTGAAAGGATGACGGCGTCATAGTCCTGAAGCTCCAGCGCATTGTCCGGCAGCATTCCGGCGTCGCGAACTTCGCAGGAAATTCCTTCCTTTTCCAGAGCGTCTTTCAGGTAGTTGCTTCGGGCGATATCGCCCTCGATGTAAAGAATGCGGTTTTTCCCCTCTATGTGGGTGAAGCTCAACCCTTTGTTGTTCACGGGGATTGTGTCGTCTTCCGCTTCCACAATCGCCTCAAAAAAATGGAACCCTCCATCCTTCAGGTTGAGTTCCAACGGAATTACGTTCTTGCCCTGCTTGAGCTCGATATCCTCGATCCGCGCAATTGCGCCCCCGTATCGCTTGTCGTTGAGATTAAGATTGATCTTCGTGTCCTGAGCGCTCTCCACAACTATCTGGCACTGAAACGGTTCATCCGCCTTAGCAGCAGGGGGGCTGAGGACCTTCGAGACCCAGACCTCCCGGGAATGCAAGTAGGTAATTGGCAGAACGTCAATCGGTATCCCGGACGCCGCCGCCTCCCGCGTTGCCGCAATCGGGTTCCCCCGTGTGGAGTTTCCGTCAGATACCAGCACAATGCGGCGCTGCGCGCGTCCGGTGAACGCAGCCATCGCCAGGTTCAACGCCCCGGCAATGTCGCTCTCCTCAGATTCGACAATTGAACGATACCCCAGCGCGGGCTTCGCCCCGGCGGGTTTGTCTGACTTCTTTGACTCTATCGCATACGTATATGGCGCGGAAAGCAGAGCTTCGATCCCGGCGTCCTTTCCAAAAACGATAAGTCCCGCCTTGTCCCGATCCTGGTCCATCTGCTCCGACGCCGCAAGCGACCATTCGAGAGCCTTCTGCTGGAGTTGCCTGGGAATGCTGTCGGAAACGTCAACGACGTAATAAAGCTCCAGACGGTCAACCCGCTTCTTCCAATGAACCCCCGCAAGAACCAGAACGAGCAGGACGATCAGCAGACTGCGCAGAATCAACGCCAGCTTCCTGCGCCAACGCTCCGTCCAGAGCCTCCCCCGCCGCATGACCTGCCAATAGACAAGCGGGAGGAGCAGCAGTATCAGCCATTCCGGATTGGCGAATCCCAACGGCAGATATGGCTTCATGTCGCTCCCCGCTCAGTTGCCCAGTCCGGGATTGAATGCTTGCACGCGATGGTTATCCCAGTCTGCCACAAAAACTCTTCCCGCTTTATCAACTGCCGTCCCGCGCGGTCCCGCGAACATGCCCTGCCCGCGCCCCGCGCTCCCCCAGCAGCGAAGAGAAACCCCGCCGGGAGAAAACGCCTGTATCCTGTTGTTCCCGTATTCTACCACGAAAATATTCCCGCGCGGCCCTATCGCTATTCCGTAAGGAAATCTTAACTCCCCAACCGCCCCGCCGGGCGCTCCGAAGCATGCGAGTAGTTTTCCCATCTTGTCGAAAGACTGTATGCGGCAATTGGCCATGTCGGCAACCCATAAAATGCCCCCCGCATCGAAGGCAATCGCAGCCGGCCGCCTGAACTGCCCAGGCTCTGTTCCGCATGCCCCCCATTGCCTGACAAATCCCCCGTCCGGCGTGAACACCTGAATCCTGTCATTGCCGCCGTATTCGGATATATAAATCATGCCGTCATCACTGACAGCAACCCCGACTGGGTATATGAACTCCCCTTCGCCATGCCCCTGCCGCCCCCACTGGCGCAGCAGGATTCCTTCCCGGGAGTAGACCAGCACGCGGCTGTAATGAGTGTCGGGAACGAATATCTCCCCCGATGCTGATTCTGCCATGTTCCACGCAGTGCCGGCCTCGATCTCAGGCAGGTTCCACGCGTATAGAAACCGCCCGGATGGGTCGAAACGTTGTATTCTTCCTGTCGTGTCAAGCACAAGGATGTTGCCGTCGGGTTCGATATGCAGGGCGCGGGGCTGAAAGAAGCGTCCGTCGCTCCTGCCCAGACTGCCCCATGCCGTGAAGACCGGTCCATCAGGCGCGCGGCGACAACCCGTCGGACACGCAAGAAAGACCAGAGCTATGACGATGAAACCTTTCAGCTTCATTGTTGCGAATGTCCGCCCGCGAAAATGCTTGAGACGGATTTCCCATCCATGATTCCTTCTGAAATATTATCAGCACGATGCCTGCCGTAAAAGCCTTGTCCGAAATACCGCGCATGATAGAATGATTGTGAGTTTCGGCCCTTCTGATTGGGCATTATGCCTGCAACCAGGCATACGATTGCGGCACGCCGGACCTTTGTAAAATGGTTTTTTAACCGGAGGTTGAGATGAAGCGTTCATCATCAAGGATACGAAAAGCGTCATTCCATCCGATAGAAGCTCTCGAATCACGCATGATGCTGACGGTCGTCACAGGCTCGGTTGGTTCAGCCGGCGAACATGACGACTACATGGTGAATGTGCCGGAGGGCGATGCAATCTTCATTGAAGTCCGTCCGGATTCATTCCTCGACCCGGTTGTCGAAATAATTGACGGGGACGGGCGCGTGCGAATGGGCGTTGACTGGGGCGGCGTTGGGGAAGGCGAAGAGATTGACCAGTCCGCCGACACACCGGGCGGATTCACCATCCGAGTCTCAGGCGCGGGAAACAGCACCGGGGGCTATACGCTAGAATACAACGTTTTCGCTCAGCCTTTGGTCCGCAATGCCGAACTGCTCTACCTGGATTTCGACGGTTCAACCGAGGCCGAAACCGGCGATACGCTTCTTATGGGCGACGTTCCCCCGTTCGCAGAAAATCAGGACTTGATACCCCTGGTAGAATCGGCGTGCAGGTCCTATTTTGCGCCGTTCAACCTGCAGGTTACGTCCGTCAAGCCCGCCACCATCCATTATGACACCGCCCACATCGGCGGAAGCTACTCCCCCGGTCTGCTGGGCAGGGGCGAGATTGACTCCGGCAACCACACCCCGGACAACCATTGCATCATCCTCTCCCAGGAACTGGCCGACTACATTGACAGCTATCTGGCAGGAATGCCCGGTTTCGACGCATATCAGCGCGACATGCTTTTCGCCGACATGCTTGCAAAGGTCATCGTGCATGAATACGGCCACAACCTCGGCCTCAACCACGTCGGCGTCAATGAAATGACCATGAGCTACGCCAGCGACCTGCCCCTCGAAAGATACTACTCACACGGCGAGGGCTTCCGCTGGGATATCGGGGCAAACGCCACATGGGGCTTCCAGAACCAGCGCCTTCTGCTCAACATCGCCATGGAAACCGGTTATCGCGTCACCCAGATCGAACCGAATGACACCATACTTCAGGCTACGGACGTCACCCCCGGTTACAACTATGTTCTGGGCGACCTTGAACCTACAAACGATCGGGTCTACGTCGAGGCGAAATTTGATAACTTCGGCGACGTTGACTTTTACCGAATCCAAATAGACTCCCGCACAACCCTCGGATTCGACATCGAGGCGCAGGAATTCCAGGGCCAGGCAATTGCCTCGCTTGCCGTCTTCGACGCCGCAGGCAACATCATCGGCGGAGAAGCGGCAGGCAGGGACCCCGACAGCGGTGTATACTGTTACGATCCGTACTTTGAGGCCGCGCTCGATCCCGGAATCTACTACGTCCGCGTCTCAGCGCTCAGCAATCAGACCGGACGCTATGACCTGGTTATCGGAAACATGACAACCAATCCGGACAACGACGCTCCGCGCGTCCGCCAGGTGGTACTGCCCGAGAACAGCGACAGTTTCAGAAACATCTGGGTCTTCTTTGACCAGATGATTGATCCCGCGACGCTGACCGGCAGCTCCGTGCGGATATTGAACTCAGTCGGCTCCCCGGTCCCAATGACTTTTGATTACGACCCAACGCTCTCAATGATGCTCATCAGGACCAGTTCCACAATGGGTCCCGGCGACTACACGCTGGTTCTCGACGGCAACCCGGGCGGGATTACCGATTACTCCGGCAACCTGCTTGACGCTGAATGGAACGGCCCCTTCCCCGCCCTGCCGGGCAACGGCGCCGCGGGCGGCAGCATGGAGATGGACTTCTCCGTCACGGGTTACGACCTTGTCTCTCCCAGCGTTGAAATCCTCTGGGAGTTGAACAACAGTTACGGCAACGGACGGCAATTGACCTTTGTCTTCGATGAGGAAATCATCCCGGACACGATATCAAACCAGTCCCTCTGGATTGAATACTCCGGACCGGACGGCATCTTCGACACGCTGGACGATGACGTAATAATGCCCTACAACTACAGCTACAACCCCATGGCGAACGCAGTCGTCATGAATCTGGCAAATATTATGCCGACCGGGGATTATCGCGCCGTGTTTAATGGAACCGCCGGTTTTATTAAAGATCAGGCTGGAAACGCGCTCCCGGAAACCATTTGGGACTTCCATACAAGACCGGACTCCAACAAGCCCGGCGGTCCGATGGTCATCGGGATGACCCCTGAACCAATGTCAACAATCGGGCAGACCGGACGCGACATCAGGATCAATTTCGACCGAAGGATTGATCCACTGACGCTGACCACCGCGAACTTCAAACTGACAAGCGCGGGGGTTGACGGCCTGCTGGGAACGCTTGACGACCGCCAGATAAACGATTCGGACGGGGCCATTTTCTATGACCCGGCCGCCCGCGAAGCCGTCTTCACCTCCGCAACCGTCCTCGGCAACGGCCTCTATCAGGTCTGGCTGAACGGCGGTTCCGACGGCATCAAGGACGAATACGGCAACCTTCTGGACGGCGAGTTTTACAGCGCAATCATCAACGGCAACGAAGACAACCACTACATTGACACAATCCCCAGCGGCAACACGTTCGCCGGCGGAGACTTCCGCGCCCGGTTCTACATTGACACCGCCGCCGTCAAACCCTTGTCAACTTCCACGCTCAAGTCCGAAGGCCAGGTTGACGGCATCGCCGTCGCGTTGGACGGAGACCTTGCCGTTATCCGCCGCGAGGGTATAAGCCTGACAAAGGGCGGTGAAGCCGTGGTTCCTGATGCGATCATTTATGATTCGGTCAGTAATGAAATGATATTGCACTTCAATTCCCCCATCCCTGTCGGGGATTATGAGCTTACGCTTCTCGGGGACGGCAGCCTGCGCTCCCCCTCCGGCAACGCGCTGGACGGCGACGCTGACGGTTCCCCCGGCGGGAACTACGTCTATCCCTTCACCATCAGCGCGGAAAACAGGGCCCCCAGCGCCGACGACATGGCTCTGATGACTCTCGAGGATTCCGATCTGGACATCATCCTCGACGCGGCTGATCCCGACGGCGATCCGCTCCTTTTCACCATCCTCCAGCAACCGACGCACGGAACACTTGAAGGCTCCGGCGCGAACTGGACATACTCCCCTGCGGCTGATTACAACGGCCCGGATTCCTTCAGGTTCCAGGCATTCGACGGCGACCTTGCCAGCAGAACCGCAACCGCCTCCATCATTGTGGTGGCCGTCAACGACCCGCCCGTCGCCCAAAACCTCGCCCGGCACGTCGAACCCGGCATAGCCACGCTGGTCTCGCTTCATGCCGACGACCCCGAGGGCGATCCCGTTGCGTATGAGATCGTCACCCCGCCGCTGCACGGAACCGCAGTCCTGCTTGGCGATACAGTGACCTACACCCCCTCGCCGGGATTCACAGGCGACGACTCATTCACCTACAGGGCCGGAGACGGCAAAGACCTCGGCGGCCCGGCCACGGTGTCCCTGGAGGTTCAGAAAACCATAGAACTGGGCGTTGTCAACGCTGGCGGCACGCTCGTTCATATCTATGATCTGGATGGTCCCGGCGTCGGCAAGACCATCAACGGCAACTACGGCGCGGGCTACAACCCGAATGATCCAAATAACGATGTTGCAGTCTATCCCATCCCTGGAATGGCCCCGTTCATCCTGTTACGCGGAGACTTCAGCGCGCTGGGCCTCGCCTCCGAAGGCGGGATCACCGCCGTTCAGCAGACGTCAACTACCGCGTCGGACGTTGCCTTCGTGGCCGCAAAGAATGCCATCGGAAAGGTGGTACTGAACTCCACAGTTTCCGGCCTGACCTTCGAGGAAGGCCTTGCGGTCAACGGCTGGATGGTCCCCCATAACGCCGGAATCTACAGCGTTTCGGGCGGCCTTGACCTTGCCCTCATCCAGGGCAGGGGCGCTGGAGACGCTTCCATAATGGGCGACGTCATTGTCGCCGGCAAGATCGGCGTGCTGGTGGCCAAAGGACACGTTCTGGGCGACATGGCCGCGCCGGGCGGGATGAACATCATCTACGTCGGTTATCAGTCAACCCGACCGACCGACATACGCGGAGACATGACCGTCACAGGCTCCGGCGCAGGCATCTCGACCGTCATCTTGAATGGAGCGCTGTCCGGAGCCATTGACGTCGCCGGACGTCTTGAGACCCTTCAGAGCGGCAGCGTGGCGGCAGCAGCCTCCATCCGCGCCGGAAGGGGCATCGGACTCATATCCGTTCAAAACGGCGTCGAGTGCGACATTACCGTTGACTCCGGCAAGGCCAACATCATCCTGTCCTCCACCGGGCCGATGTCCGGGCATTGGAACCTGCCGGAGGGATTCCAGTTCATCGGAAATCTCAAGGGCGGGCTTTCCGCCGACATCGTCTCATCCTCGGCCAATGGCGTTGGCGGAACGCTTTACGCCGGCGGGGTCTATACCGGCAGGACGGAACTCAATGGGAAACTGACGAAAGCCGTCTTCGGCTCGACCGCGTCCGGCGCGATGGGACGCGCCCGCGTGGTAGCGCAGCGCGGCATTGACAGCATGGTCGTCCTGGGGAACATGCAGAACACCGACGTCGGGGCCGCGCTTGAGGCTGTGACTGCCTCGAAGGTTGAGATCGGGCTGGTCTATGTCGCCGGAGCCTGCTCCGGCAGCAACATCATCTCAGGCGTCTGGCTAGACGCCGCCTCGCCCTTCACTGAAGGAACCGGCGTTCCGTCCCCCGTTCCCGTGGCCGGATTGACATCTCAGGCGTCGCTTGGCGTGGTCTACATCGGCGGGACGCTGGGAACACCCGGCGCGACGGAGCATCATTGGGCCATCGCCGCAAAGAATGGAATAAAGCTCGTCAAACACGCAGGCGGCAGCGGCTCGGTCAACGACGTGTTGGTTGGTTGACCTACACTTTGAATGCGTTCCTGCCCGGGCGCGCGGCTTGCCATATCACTTTGCCTTCAGCAGCGCCCCGGGATTGCGTGAGAGGAACGGCGGGACGCCGCGAAGGTCAACGTAGTTGTCCTCGCACGTCCCGGATGACGGACTGCTCAGCCGCAGACGCCAGACTTGGTCCTGCGCGGCTGGCGGGGCATCAGGCGCGAACATTTCCGGCAGGATGATATTATCCTTTTCATGCGTTTGATTCCCGGCGGGATCGAATAAAGCCGCCTTGATCGCTTCGCCCTTGCCCTCTCCGTAGACCAGCGCGCCGAATTTCTTCGTCCCTGCCGGAACCAGGAAAAAAAGGTCCCCCGCCGCCCCGATGAAATGAATGGGGCCGTCTTCACCCGAAACAGCGACGGGATGCGAACAGGCGCCCACCCCGACCTTGTTGGCTCCGGCGTTCACCGGAATGCGATAGAGCCCGGATTCCGGGGCTTCAAAACCGACCGCCGCCGTGGTTTGAAACGGAACTTCTCCGGCGGCAATCTTCTTGCCGGACGGGCTGACCGCAACAATTTCCAGCTTGTCTCCCCCATAGTTGCCCACCTGAGAATGGACAAGGGACAGGGACACCGTGTCACCAGCCATCGCCGTCAATGCCAATGAGTTTTCCTTGCGCAGGAAATACGGGAGCGACTCAGTCTGAAGGTCGGCAGCGTGAATGCCTGCGGGTTCGAAGATGACGCCGTCAAGCGGCATCGGCTCGATTTTTTTGAACATTCTGGCCGGAAATTTCTTATCAAGCCATTCCTGGCTCAGTTGTTGAACTGTTTCCGTCCCGCCTCGCCGTATCCTGAATGTTCCCCTGATTTCTTCCGGTCCTGAGGAACCGACCCAATCCACGTAGCCCAGGAAATCGCGTTCAACGGGATCAATCAGCGTAAGTTCCCCGAAGTCAACCCCGCCAACCGGGCGTCTGCATCCGGGACGGGCCTCGATCACCACGGGAACCAGGGCCGGCGCCTTGGAAGCCGGATTCTCCACAACGCAGTTCTCAAAACGGACCGCCGCGCCCGCCGCCGGTTTTCTGCCAATGCTGATGGCTGCCCCTCGCGAGCCTTCAAATCGGCAGTTCACGACGTCAATTCGACCGCCGACGGCCTCCTTCTCGCTGTTTCCGGTGATGAACTCAAAATCCGTCCGATTGCCGTTCCGGGATACGCAGTTCTCCAGGCGGATCGAGAGAGGCGCGGAATCCGCATTCAGATTGGGGAGATAGAAGACATAACCGCACCCATCATTGTTCTCGACAAGGCAATTTCGCATTACACAATTCACCAACTCCTCGGAAGCCGCATTCGGCTCGAAGTCAATCCCCGCGGCCGGCGGCGTGCCGGCCGTATCTTTCATTATCGTGTTCTCGATCAGCAGGTTGCGCGCTGCGATGACGCTGATTCCCTGGCGATAATTGCGGTCGCAGATGACGTCCTTTATGACGATGTTCTCGTCAGGGACCCCCTGCTTCGACACGCCGAGGTAGATGCCGTCGCCGCCGCTCAAGGCCAGAGTCAATCCATGGACCTCAACGTTCTTTGAGCTGCGGATCGAGAGGGCGTGCCGCCATTCCGCCTTCTTGTAAAGAAGCGGATTGTCATAGTCGGCGCGATGCATCCTCAGCGTAGCCCCATGCCCGCGCAGGACGACGTTCTCTTTAAGTATGACGCTGAACAGACTTTCACTGTTCCCTTTGAACGCCCCTTTTTTGGCTTCGATAATGACGCCTTCTTCGAAGATGATAGTCTGGTTGCTTTCCAGAAATATAGGCCTCACAATCCAGGGCTTGCCGAGATTTTCAATTACAAGCCGGGACGCCCCGGATCGAATCGCCTTCTGCAAGGCGTCTGTTGCGTCCTCCGAATTGAATCCCCACCACGATGCTTTGGCTTCTTTCAGTTCTCCGCTTGCCACTTTGGCAATAAGACCCGCCTGTTCCTGGGCGAATCCGGTTGTTGCGGCCAGCGCCGCCGCGATCAGGAGAGTCTGACAGCCCTTCATAGCTTTGCCCCTTTCAGATGAGGAATCCGCACATGGGTTCGCGCTCACGCCGCGCACAGCTTCACGCCGCGCCCATCCCGCCACCGATTTGCGATTGTCCCCGGCAATACGGGGATTGTCAACGCAATGAACCGCCGGGATTCCGCTCTGTCTCAAAGAGCGGGACATCAGGCGCGGTAAACCGCCGGAAATGGCTCTTGCGTCTGAAAAGCGGCGGGGCATAATCAGGAAAATGTCCCCGGGGACGCGCAAACAAGGTTTCACATGCCGGAGGTTGCGTCTGAATGAACGCCAATCCCTTTCTCGGAATAATTTTGCACGCAATCGGCGGATTCGCCGCAGGCAGTTTCTACATCCCCTTCAAGAAGGTCAAGCTCTGGGCGTGGGAAAGCTACTGGCTGGTCAACGGCGTGTTCAGTTGGATCATTGCGCCGTGGATAGCGGCGTTCCTGACATGCCCGAACCTGCTTGACGTCCTCAAGGGCGCGCCAGGCAAGTCGCTGTTCTGGTGCTACTTCTTCGGAGCGCTCTGGGGCGTGGGCGGCCTGACGTTCGGCATGTCCGTCAGGTATCTGGGCATGTCCCTGGGTTACGCCCTGTCGCTTGGCTTCTGTGCGAGTTTCGGAACGATAATCCCGCCACTCTTCAACCGCGAAATCGTTGACCTGGCATCCAAACTCTCCGGACAGATCACGCTTGGCGGCGTGGCGGTGTGCCTGGCGGGGATCGCAATCTGCGGCAAGGCCGGCATCAGCAAGGAGCGCGAGGTCAGCGCCGAACAGAAAACGGCGTCCATCCGAGAATTCAACTTCATGAAGGGGGTATGGGTGGCCGTGTTCGCCGGGGTGATGAGCGCCTGCATGGCATTCGCCTTCGCCGCAGGCAAGCCAATCGCCGAAAACGCTATCCGCATGGGCGCGCCGGACCTCTTTCAGAACTTCCCGGTCCTCATCGTAGCCCTTGCCGGAGGCTTTACGACGAACTGCGTCTGGTGCATCGTATTGAATGTCAGGAATCGCACGGGGCGCGACTACATAAGCGCTCCAGGCGCGTCCCTGCTGGTCAATTATTTCTTCTCCGCCCTTGCCGGCGTCACGTGGTACCTGCAATTCTTCTTCTACGGCATGGGCACCACGCAGATGGGCAAATACGACTTCTCAAGCTGGACCATTCACATGGCCTTCATAATCGTCTTCAGCAACCTTTGGGGCATCGCGTTCCACGAGTGGAAAGGCTGCGGTTCCCGCACGCGCCGACTCGTTATCGCGGGATTACTGGTACTCGTCGCATCAACGATAGTTGTCGGCGTCGGCAACTACGTCGCGTCCCGCCCCCCCACCGCTCCGTCCGCCGAAGTTTCAGGCAGTTGAACGCGCCAACAAGCGAAAGGAGTCCCTCGGCATGATGACTTCAAGGGAACGTCTTCTCACCGCGCTGGATCACCGCGAGCCGGATCGCGTCCCGATTGATCTGGGCGGCAACCAGACGGGCATTCACAAATTCGCCTATCAGAAGCTTATAAACCTCCTCGGACTTAAGGAAGAAGTCGTCATCATGGACCTCGTCCAGCAACTGGCCAAGCCGTCCGAGACCGTGCTGGAACGCCTGGGCGTGGACACGCGCTACGTGTCCGCCGGGGGGGCGGAGAGCTTCAAGGGCGGAGTGGTCAGGCGCGAGCGCGGCGGGCAGGTCTGGAACGATTTCACGGACGAGTTCGGCGTGACGTGGTCCATGCCGGACAACCATCCATATTATTACGACATATCCCACTCACCGCTGGCCGGCAAATCGCTCAAACAGATACGCGAGTATCCCTTCCCGAAGGGCGACGATCCCAGCCGATTCGCCGGACTGCGGGAACGCGCTTTGAAGATAAGACAGGAAACGCCTTATCCCGTGATCAGCGGCATATCCGGCGTCGTCTATGAAATCTGCTGGTACATGCGCGGGCTGGAGAACCTGTTCACAGACATGATCGAGCAACCTGATATTCTGGAAGCGATCATTGACCGCACGTTGGAATTCTGGATGGGATGGTTCCGCCTGTTCCTGGACGAGGCAGGCGACGTTGTGGACGTGATCATGATCGGCGACGATCTCGCCGGACAGGACGGGCCGCTCTACATGCCGAGAGTCTATCGCTCAATCGTCAAGCCCCGCCAGAAGCAGCTTGTCCAGTACATCCGGTCCCATACGAAGGCCAGAATCTGGTATCACACGTGCGGATCGGCAATCGAATACATCCCCGATCTGCTGGACAACGGGATTGACATCCTGAATCCGGTGCAGATTTCCGCCCGGGGAATGTACCCGACGGTGTTGAAGGCGAAATACGGAAAGCGGCTCAGCTTCTGGGGCGGGGGGATTGACGCCCAGCACGTCCTGCCGAAAGCATCGCCGGCGGAGATACGCCAACACGTCCGCAGGAACATCGAGGCGTTCAAACCCGGCGGGGGATACGTCTTCAACAACGTCCACAACATCCAGGCCGACGTTCCGCCGGAAAATGTGATCGCCATGTTTGATGCCGCTCGGGAATTCGGCGCGTACTGAGTCCGGCGGAAACTTGAGGACATCACGCAATGAACTCCAAACTGTCTACAAAGACGGAAATGATTGAGCAGTTCGAGAACGGGATGGTTGTCGCGTCATCCCCCCTCACCCGTCACTGCGAACGCAGTGACACCCTCTACCGGGGGGAGAGGGATGACTGCTATTTTCTGAATTCTTCCCTCTCCCGCCGGGAGAGGGGGGACCACGACGTCCGTCTCGGGCGAGTGGTTGGTGAGGGGAGCAGGCGATTCAAAGTGAGGCAAACTCATTCAACTTCGTCCCTGCTGCTGATCGCGGCGCTGGCCATCTTCCTGATAACAGTGATTTCTCCCAGCCGCATATTCTGCGCGGAGACCGGCGACATGAAAACCGTTGAAAGGCAATTCCGAGAGCTTCCGGCGGACGCCAGACGCTTGACCGGGCCGCTCTTCTGGCTGCACGGCGACGAGAGCGAGCAACTCCTGCGCATGTACGTCGGCAAAGTGGCCGAGGGCGGCAACGGATGCTTCACGGCCGAATCGCGCCCGCATAACGACTGGCTGGGGGAGGGATGGTATCGAGACCTTGCCTTCTGCCTGGATGAGGCGAAGAAGCATAACCTCCAGATGTGGATTTTCGACGAGGCGTGGTGGCCCAGCGGCGAGGTCGGCGGAAAGGTCCCAGCTCAATACGCAAGCAAACAGATGCTGCTCGACACGGCTTCGGTAACCGGTCCCAGACGCGCCGCGATGAAGGTTGACGCAAAACATCTGATCGCCGTTCTGGCCGGGAAGAAATCAGGAAACGGCATTGACGGAGCCAGCCTCATTGACCTGACCGACGCCGCGAAAAACGGCAATTTCGCATGGGACGCCCCGGAGGGCAAATGGGAGGTTCTTGCCTTCACGTGGGGACTGTCTGAAAAGCGCGGCATCAACTACCTTGTTGACGGCGCAAGCCGCGACGCCGTCGAGTGGTACATCAAGACCGTTTATCAGCCCCATTACGACCGTTTCCCCGACGATTTCGGCAAGGCCATCCAAGGTTATTTCTATGACGAGCCTGAGACCTACGGTGACTGGGGAACCGAGGTTATCCCGATGCTGAAAGAACGCGGCGGGGACTGGAAGCGCGCGCTCGTCGCATGGAAAAGCAACCTGGCGGACCCGCAGGAGCAGGTCGCCGCAAGGTACCAGTACCAGGACGCCCTAGCCGAAGCATGGGGACGCACGCTTTACGGCGGCGTCACGCAGTGGTGCCGCGAACACCGCGTGAAATCCATAGGGCACTTCCTCGAACACGGTCTCTGCTACCTCAATCAGAAACTTTGCGCGGGCAACGTGTTCCAGCTTATGAAATACAGCGACATGGGCGGCATTGACGCCGTCTTCACGCAATTCGCCATGGGCAGGCGAATCGCCCAGGACGCACCCTGCTGGCAGACGACGAAACTGGGCAGCTCGATCACCCACGCCTACGGCAAACCCGACGACGTGACCATGGTGGAAATCTACGGCGCGCGCGGGCAGGACCTGACCTATCCGGAGATGAAATGGTGGGCGGACCACATGCACGTATCCGGCGTCAATTTCCTGATCCCGCATTCCTTCAATCCCCGCTCGCCGTTCGACAACGACTGCCCGCCGTATTTCTACAATAACGGCCACGAACCGCGCTGGCCGCTTTATCGCGTCTTCGCGGATTACACGAGCCGCCTGAGCGTCGTTCTGACCGGCGGGCGCCACGTCTGCCCCGTCGCCCTGCTCTACCTGGGGCAGAGCTTCCACGTCGGCAAATCCGTCCCTCCTGACGATATGAGCGAACGTCTTCAGGATGCGCTTTATGATTGCGACTGGATTCCATACGAAGTTTTAGAAAATGACATGAGTATCGCAGACAAGGCGCTGAAGCTTCGCGCGGAGGAATACAAAATCCTGATCGTTCCGCCGGTCGAGGTTATCCCTTATGCCTCTCTGGAAAAGGCAAAGGCGTTCTACGACGCCGGCGGCGTTGTGGTCGGATACGGATTCCTGCCCTCGAAGTCGGCGACCCTGGGGAAAAACTCTGATGCCATCTCAGCCTTGCGCGAAGCCGTATGGGGCAATCCGCAGCCGGGTCTGGCCGTGTGCAAGACCAACGCAAAAGGCGGACGCTCATACCTGCTTCCACAGAAACCGACCACGGAGGAATTGCAGCAGGTCTTCGCCAAAGACGCCGCCGTTCCGGCCACGCTTCAGGTTCTGAAAGGCGAAACCGGCAACTGGCTGCACGTTCTGCATCGCGTCAAGACCGGCTGCGACGTTTTCTTCATCTGCAATCAGAACCATGCCGGCGATGCGCGGAATTTCCGCTTCCGCGCATCGGCAAAGGGATGCCCGGAAATTTGGGATCCGCTGCGTAATGAAATCATGGCGCTGGCGTTCAATCGCGTTGACGCCGGGACGGTTGAGTTCGATCTGACCCTTGAGCCGCTTGAGAGCGTTTTGATCGTCTTCCAGCCGGAACAGGTCAAACGTCCAGAGATGATTACGGCTGTCGTCAAACCACTCGAAGCCCCAATTTCATTAAATCGCCAGCCATGGACCGGCCCCGCGCCGAAGAAAATCGAGATCAAGGACGACAACGCCCTCTCTCTGGCTGAAAATAAGTGGGTCTGGTATCCGGACGATAACCCCCTCCAGGCAGCGCCGCCCGGCGTCCGGTTCTTCGCCTCGACGCTCCAGATTCCTGAAGGCCGGACAGTCGCAGAAGCGAAGATGCGCCTGACCGCCGATAACGACTTTGTTCTTTTCGTCAACGGACGCAAGACGGCAAACGGCGACAACTGGCAGCGCGTCTACGAGGGCGACCTCAAGGATTCCCTGCGCGTCGGCGAAAATGCGCTGATCGTCAAGGTCGCAAACACCTCCGCCAATCCCAATCCGGCGGGGCTGATCGGGCGCTATCGCGTCACGCTGGACAACGGTCAGGTCATCGAGAGCCGGATTGACAAGACGTGGAAAACATCCAAGGGAACGGTCAATCCCGAAGCGCCGGACCTCGCTGGAGCCGACTGGGTGAACGCGGTGGAGATCGCCCCGTTCGGCGCGGGGCCGTGGGGCAACCCCGACCATCCGGCCTTGACGCTCTCCCCCGTCGAGGGCGATCCTTTCCTCGGAAGTTTCACGCTCCCGAAGAACTGGCTTGAAGACGGACGCCGCGTATTTGTTGAAGCCGACGCCATTGCGCCGGAAGCCGCGGCCGCCGTCGCCGTCAACGGCGTCTACGCCGGCGGCTTCATCGGCAAACCGCTTCGCTTGGAATTGACGTCCAAACTAAAGGCCGGCGAGAACGTCATTGAGATTCAACCCTTCACGCCCAAGGGATTAAGAATCGTCTGCCATCGCTGACCCCGACGCGATACCTCCCGGAGTTCCGAAATGAAGAAATGCTTTCTGGCAGCCGTCATTGCGCTCTGCGCTTTGGTCGGATGCGTTCAAGCGGTTGAGAAACCGGATGAACTGGCTAAAGGATTCCAGAACCCGCCCCCCGAAGCCCGCCCCTGGGTATACTGGTTCTGGCTGAACGGAAACATCACCCGCGAGGGCATAACGGCCGACCTTGAAGCCATGAAACGCGCCAGCATCGGCGGCGTCCTTATCATGGAGGTGGATCAGGGCATACCGCGCGGCCCGGTTGATTTCATGAGCGCGCAATGGCGCGACCTGTTCAAACACGTCGCTTCCGAAGCGCAGCGCCTCGGGCTTGAAGTGAACATGAACGATGACGCCGGATGGAACGGCAGCGGCGGTCCGTGGATCAAGCCCGAAGAATCCATGCAGAAGATCGTCTGGAGCGAAGCGGCAATGGAAGGCCCCGCGAAGTTTGATGCCACACTTCCCCAACCTGAGACAGTCGCCGGATATTACAGGGACATAGCAGTCCTCGCCTTCCCGACGCCCGGGGATTATCGCATCGAGGGTATTAAAGGCAAGGCGGTCTATGAACGCCAATGGAATCCGCAGGCATCCGATAAGCAACTTCCCCCGGAAATGACGATTGAGCGCAGCAGGATAGTTGACCTTACCGAAAAGATGGGCAAGGACGGTAAGCTTGCGTGGGACGCTCCGGCGGGCAAATGGACCGTCATGCGCTTCGGGCATACGTCCACCGGCGCGGAGAACGCTCCCGCTCCTGAAACCGGGCGCGGGCTGGAATGCGACAAGCTGAGCAAGAAGGGCATCGAAGCGCAGTTCGCCGGCATGATGGGGCCGCTGATCGGAGACGTTGGCGACGCGGCGGGCAAGACTCTTGTTGCGACCCACATTGACAGTTGGGAGAACGGCGCCCAGAACTGGACGCTCCTCATGCGGGAGGAATTCCAGAAGCGGCGAGGCTACGATCCCCTTCCCTTCCTCCCCGTCGTGACGGCCAGAGTTGTTGACAATCTGGAAATCTCCGAGCGATTTCTGTGGGATCTGCGGCAGACGGTCTCCGATCTCGTCGTCGAGAACTACGCCGACCACATGCGCAGACTGGCAAATGAGAAGGGACTGCGCCTTTCCATCGAGGCATACGGCGGCCCATGCGACGATATGACCTACGGCGGGCGGGCCGACGAGCCGATGGGCGAGTTCTGGATGGGCGGCTCGGCGCTGGAAACCTGCAAGGGCATGGCATCCGCCGCGCACGTCTACGGCAAGCGCATCGTCGGCGCCGAAGCCTTCACCGCCGGAGATCATGAGCGCTGGCTCGACCACCCCGGCTCGATCAAGACGCTGGGCGACAGGGCCTTCTGCGCCGGAATCAACCGCTTCGTGTTCCATCGTTACGCGATGCAGCCCTGGCTCAATTACAAGCCGGGCATGACGATGGGACCGTGGGGGTTGCATTACGAACGGACGCAGACGTGGTGGGAGGAATCCTCTGCGTGGCATGAATACCTCGCCCGCTGCCAGCATCTGCTTCGCATGGGTCTCTACGTGGCGGACATCTGCTGCCTCCAGCAGGAGGAATCGCCGCAAGGCTTCATCCCACATAGTTTCCTGGGGTACGAATATGACAACTGCACTGCGGAGGTCGTCCTGACGCGTATGTCGGTCAGGGACGGACGCATCGTCCTGCCCGACGGCATGAGCTATCGCGTCCTGGTTCTGCCCGAAATCCACGCAATGACGCTCCCGCTACTGCTGAAGATAAGGGAACTGGTCGAGGCTGGCGCGACGGTCGTCGGCCCCCGTCCGGTCAAATCTCCGAGCCTGAGCGATTTCCCGGAATGCGACGCTGAGGTGAAGCGGATTGCCGACGAGGTCTGGGGCGATTGCGATGGCAGAAAAGCCACGGAACACGCCTTCGGCAAGGGCCGCGTCGTCTGGGGCATGTCGCCGGAGAGAGTCCTTTCACTGAGCGGCGCGCGCCCGGACTTCATCGCCGGTTCGCGCCTGATATACATCCATCGTTCAACGGATGACGCTGAAATCTACTTTGTCGCCAATCCCCAGCAGCGCGACGTTGCGACTGCCTGCAACTTCCGCGTGACGGGAAAGCGGCCCGAGTTGTGGGATCCTGAAAGCGGTGACATCGAACCCGCCGCAGTCCATGAGGAGAAAGACGGCGGGACCAACGTGATGTTATCCCTCTCCGCGGGGGATTCGGTATTCGTCGTATTCCGCTATGGCGAGGCAAGGGATCACGTAATAGAAGCCTCGCGCAACGGCGAGCCGCTTGCATCGGCGGTCAGGATCGGGCCGAAGATCACGGTGCTGAAGGCCGTCTACGGCGTCCCGGAAGATCCGGCGCGAACGCGCGACGTGAAGGACAGAATCCAGACAATGGTTGACCAGGGCGAATACAGCTTCCCCGTGTCAAGAATGGCCATGGGCGACGATCCGGCTCAGGGCGTTCAAAAGATACTGATGGTTGAGTACACGATAGGCGACCGTAAGCGCCTCGTGAAAGGCAGGGACTCGGACACAATCACATTGAGCGACATCCCCGGCAGAATCGCAGTCCAGAAAGCCGTCTACGGCGTGCTGGACGATCCGAAGCGCACCCGCGACGTGAAAGACCGCGTCCAAAGGATTGTTGACGCCGGCGAACAAGGCTTCCAGGTCGCCCGAATGGCCGAGGGCGACGATCCGGCGTTCATGGTGGTCAAAACGTTGATTGTGGATTACACAATTGACGGGAAACCGTACAAGTCCACCGGAATAGACCCGCAGACGATTTACCTTGAACCTCCCGCAGCTCCCTCAGAGCGAAAGGCTGAAATCCGCTGCAATTCGGACGGCAACATTATCCTTGAGGCATGGAAGCCGGGACGCTATGAACTGACAATGTCCTCCGGCGCAAAACGCGAGATATCAATTGACTCCCTCCCGGAACCGCTGAACATCGAAGGAGCATGGGACGTTCGCTTCGCCCCCGGGCTTGGCGCTCCGGAACGGGCGACCTTCGACAAGCTGATATCATGGAGCGAACACGCCGATCCGGGTGTGAAGCATTTCTCCGGCGCGGCGACATACGAAAAGACTGTCAACGTGCCGGAATCCATGATCGGGAAAAACCGCAGGCTCAGCCTTGATCTCGGTAAAGTCCAGGTGATGGCCCGCGTGAAGGTCAACGGAAAAGATGCCAGCCTGCTATGGAGAATGCCATTCCGTGCTGATATAACCGAAGCCATCAAGCCCGGCGCGAATGCGTTCGAGATAACGGTCATCAATCTCTGGCCGAACCGAATGATAGGAGACGAACTGTTGCCCGAGGACAGCGACCGGCACCCGCAGGGAACACTGAATTCCTGGCCGAAGTGGGTGCTTGAGGGAAAACCCAGCCCCTCCGGACGCTTCACGTTCACAACTTGGCAGCTCTGGAAGAAGGACCAGCCGCTCTTGGAATCCGGGCTGATCGGGCCGGTAACATTACAGACTTCCGACCAGAAGACAATCCAATAGGGACGGCCATGCCCCGCTTGAGCGGAACATGACAAGGAGCATTGAGCGATGGAAAAGAACGAAACACGTCCGGCGTTGGAAACATCCGGCGGAATGAGCAGACGCCGCTTCATAAGCGGACTGGCCGCATCCACTGCTTCCGCATCCCTCTTTGGGGCCGCAACCGGCATGGCGCAGGAACAGCCTGGCGACAAACCCGCCGAGGCCCCCAAGCCGCCGGAGCGGAAGATCAAGCTGGGCATCATCGGCTGCGGCGGGCGCGGAAGCTTTCTGGCCGGATTCTTCAGGAAACACGGCGGATACGAGATTCACGCAGTGGCCGATTACTTCCCGGAAGTCGTGAACGCCTTCGGAAACGCCAACGGAGTGGACAAGGCGCGCTGCTTCTCCACTCTGTCCGGTTATAAACGCGTCATCGAATCGGGTATCGAGGCAATCGCAATCGAGGACGTCCCATGCTTCTACGCCGAGCAGGCTGAGGCAGCGGTCGCTGCCGGATTGCATGTCTACATGGCCAAGCCCATTGCGGCGGACGTTCCAAGCTGCCTCTCGATTCTCGCCAGCGGGAAGCTCGCCACGAAGAAAAATCTATGTTTCCTCATGGATTACCAGATGCCGACCGATCCCGTGAACATCGAAGTGGCAAAGCGAATTTGGGACGGGGCGCTGGGACGCCGGATTGCGGTCACGACGCTTGGCGGAGGCAGCGGGGCGACCGCCCGGCCCGATCCGCCTAAAGATAAAACAATCGAGAGCCGCCTGCGTGGCGGAATATGGAACAACGACATCGCCCTCAGCGGCGAATGGTGCGTCGCCTACGACGTTCATTGCATTGACGCGGCGGTCTGGGTCCTGCGCCGCCTGCCCGTAAGCGCCGCAGGCTATTCCCGCATCCTCAGGCCCAACCCGCAAAGCGACATGCAGGACGTCGAATTCGTAACCTACGAGTTCGAGGACGGAATGCTCTGGAACCATCAGAGCCTGTCAATTCCCGACCACGGACGCAGCCTCGTCACGAACTTCCACGGGGACGCGGCCAGCGCGCAGTTGAGCTACTGGGGAAAGTCCTTCCTCCGGGGCGGACCGAAACATTACGGCGGAGGAGAGGTGGAAAGTCTTTATGATCGCGGCGCGGTCAGGAACATCGCAGAATTTTATAACGCGATAACCGAGGGACGCTTCGACAACCCCACAGTCCAACGCTCCGTGGACAGCACGTTGACCGCCATTCTCGGCCGCGAAGCCGCCCTTCGCGGCAAGCGCCTTACCATGGCAGAACTAATCAAGGAGAATGCAAAAATCGAGCCGGACCTGACGGGGTTGAAGACTTGACGCGCGCAAGGCGCGTGAAATTTCAAAGCATTTCAATGCCTTTTCGCTCTTGGCTTCTTCCTTTGTTTTTCGTTATACTTATGTTCGTTCTTTGTTGAGCGAATCTGATTAACGCCTTGTGAAACGGGAGATATTAATGGGCAAGATAGAATCAGTCCTGAAATCGGAAATAACCAGACTGTCGCGTCGCGAAACCAAGACGATGATGTCAAAAACAATCGCGGAAGTGCGCCAATTACGCAAGCGCGTGATGAATATTGAACGCGAACTGCGGGCTGTCAAGTCGGCCGCCGCGGCGGCGGACCGCGGCAGGATGGCGCCACAGACCGCCGTCGTCAGCGCGCCTGATGATCAGTCTTCCGGCATACGGCTTTCACCGGGCCTGCTGCGGGCACTGCGCCGCCGCCTCAACATCAGTCAGGTGGAGCTGGCGAAACTTGTCGGCGTCAGCGTTGTGGCGGTGGGACTCTGGGAAACCGGACGTTCCCGCCCGAGGCAGGAAAGCAAGAACCGCATCGCCGCCTTGCGAAAGCTGGGACGACGCGACGTCCAGAACCTCCTGTCGGAACAGAAACCCGAAGGCGAGAGCGCATAAACAGCATACCCGCGCTGGCCTATATCAGGAGATTGCGACACGCAGACAATGCGCAATCCAAGCATCGGGATCATGCCAGCTCCGCCTTTAGTCCCCAAATGGATGCCGCTTTTATAAAATTCGCGCGCATCCGGTTTTCTGCATCTAACTTCGGCAATCTGGTTTTACCAGGATTTACCTGTTCTGCCTTAAGGCTTATAATCCATTCGAGCAGGATATCTATTTCAGCGCGATCTCATTGCCCTCGGCGTCGAAGGGACGGCGGATTATTAGTTCCCGCCCCTCGTAAAGCGGCCTGAGGTCGGGCAGGTCCATCCGCGCCGCCATGCCGAATATCATCAACTGGTTTGCCCGATCCACCTTGTAGTTCCGAGTCCTTATAAGTGAATCCGCGCTGAAAAACACGCCCTCCACCTCAACGGTCCGAGGACGCTTGTCCAGCGCCCCGGCGAGGTACGCGTAGTAGCCGCCGAGACCGTTTCCATAAAGACGAACGGGACGTTGTCCAAGCGCTATCAGCGGGTCCTCGTGCGCAAGCTCGATCACCCTGAGCAGGTCAAATATCCGCATTGAAGCAAGATCGTCGCCGATGCACAACGAATCGCTGACGAACTTGAATATCGTGCCGTAACGATCTTCCACGCCCGCCCTCACGCTGATGGACCGGGGAAGAATATGCCCGAATCCGCGCGCGTTGACGGCCAGCACCGCCTTGCCCGCGTCAAGCTGCTGATTCACCCAATCGCGTCTGTTCTCAAGGTCCTGCGTCCCCCGATCGAACAGCGCTATGACCAATTCCTCGTACGGCTTCTCCGCGTTGTAGATGAACCAGCCGGCGTTGCACATGAACGGCTCGCTGAACCAGAAACCCTGATGGACGGACACGTCTCCGACACGGTCACTGTAAGGCCATCGCGCCGACAATTCGCATGGCTTGCGGAATCGCTTCACTGCCGACGCAAGAAACTTCTCAGCCGCCTTCGCCTGCGCGGCGGGATCGCTCTCGCGCTTGCGAATGGATTGGTAAGTCTCAAGATTACTATCAAAGGCTCTCTTCGCTTCAGGATGGTCAAGCAAAACCTGCCCCTTCTTCGTGCACCAGAGCTGCTCGACGGGCAGCGGCGCGCCGGGATCAGCGTGGTCAACCTGATCGCTGGGCTTGCCGAGCAGGTGTTTGCAGAAGAATTCCGTTGCTGCTCGCGCCAGCGCCGGGGAATACGTATGCGTCACCCGGTCGGTGGCCATCTCAAGGTTCTCCTCCTTGCCCATCGCCTTGAAGATGCGCCGCGCGCGCTCCACACTGGCCCGCGTCCCCTCGATGTTGAAGAAATCGTAATCAACCGCCAGCACAAGCGTCGGGCGCGGGGCCATCGAGATCAGAAAGTCCTCATGGTCAAGCCCATTAAGCGTTCCGCCGGGAATTATCTGTTCGGAATCCTGCGCCTGACCGGTCCACATATAATCGCGCCGACGCATGACGAACGTAGCCGGCGCGGCAGCGGCAAGCCTCGGCTCCGCCAGCATCATCCACGTCGTCTGCGTTCCGCCGCCGCTGTTGCCGGTTATGCCGATCCGCCTGGAATCCACTTCCGGACGCGATTCGAGGTAGTCAATCCCCCGGCGCAGGTCGTGGATGAAGTAGCGGGCTATTGACTGTCCGATCCACCAGCACTGCTGACCCGCGTAATCATGCTCCTCAGTCCCCCAGCGCACGTATTCCTCCCCTTTCTCGTTCAGATAGCTTTTCCGCTCACCCTGCCCCATCGGGTCCACGGCCAGCACAACAAGCCCGTTTCGGGCCAGTCGCCTGCAGACGGCCTGATACTCGGGATATGCCTTGGCCTGCTCCGCGTGCCCGCAAGCAAATAGCACGGCGGCGGTCTTGCCCTGAAGATTCTTCGGAATATAAAGCGTGCTTGTGACGAGAGCCCCGGGACGGCTCTCGTAAATGATCTTCTCGATGCGGTAGCCCTCGCCGTCAAGCTCGCCGCAGAGCCTCGCGTTCAGTGGCGCGTCCGTCTGCGGCAGCCCGCCTATGCAGTTGACGGCGTATCGCCTGATCTTCTGCTGCCAGACCCGAATCTCTTCCGGCGTCTCCAGGTTGTCCTTGTAAAGCTCCCAAAGGGCGAAGTAGTCCTCCTGACGCCCGTAGACGTGCGTCTGCAGTTGAACCGCGAAGTCCATATAGTATGGAGTCCGGATGTCAAACGGCAGCGCCGGGCGCTGGGGCGGCGTCTCCGGCTTGTCCTGCGCGCCAAGCGGCGTCGCAATGATCGCCGCCAGCGCAATCAGAAAAAAGGCACACGGATGTAACACGCGCATATTCCTACTCATTATCATGCTGATCCTCCCGGTCCGTCTCCCGCTTGAACGCGCCCATTAACCCGCCGGAAAACTGCCTTCCACAATCGCAGATCATGTCTCGCGGCAATGCGGCTGTCAACTTCCGCATTCGCAGCGTCCGCACGCTCCTCTTCGCGTTGACACGACGCCCCCCGCAAACTAGACTGAATCCTGTTTGATAACCAACCAGGATTTTCAGGCTCAAAGGGAATGAGACAGGCAAAAGGCATGACGATCATTTCTGATGCGATCCGGCTTAGCCGCGCCGCTCCGGTGGCCGCATTGACATGCGCAATCCTGCTCTCGGCGGTCCTGGAGGCGGCAGAATCCGGAAAGGAACCGGCATCGCCGCCCGGCGCCAGCCAGTCGCCCAGGGCGCAGGCCGGCGCGGTCATACGGGAACTGGAATCCCGCAGCGGCGACCCGCGCTATCCCGACAGCGTCGCGTTCTCCTCTCCCGAACTAGGACTTGAATTCCGGATACCAAGACGCTGGGCGCAAACCCCACCGGCGGAGCCAGGCGAGGCAATCCGATTCGCCGGCCCGACACTTGACGGCAAAGAAGGGGTCCTGACAATCTCGCTGCTCACCGATGGCGAACCGGTCAAGGAAACCGTCCAGCGCATCGGAACGCAATACACCCGCCAGGGCATGGCGATTCGCAGAAGCGTGGTCAAGCTGGGCTACAACGCCGGAGCCCTTCTGATCCTCATTCCTGAAGTCGGAGACGCAGTCCTGGCGGGTCAGTCTGCGATCATACTAGTGACGGATACGCCCGCCATAACCTACGTTCTGAAGTTCATGTTTCCCATCGGGGTCGGCTCGGAATGGGAGGATTCCTGCATTGAACTTCTTAAAGCCTCCCGAACCGTCAAGAGAAGCGGGGCGATCCCGATTGACCCCGAGGGATGCTGGAACGAGAAGGGGAAATTCGTGATCGGCGTCCCCCAATTCTGGCTGGCGTCAGAGAAGGAAGCAGCGGGAACCATTTCAGCAACGACAATATCCGGGCTGTCGGCCGGCGGGACTTATGCGCGGATTGAAATCACAGCGCTGATTGACAGACGACCGATGAACATCATTGCGGAGGATGAATTGATGCGCTTCCGCAAGGACGGCGAAGAAATGGAAATCCTCTCGAACGCCGCTGATACCAATGCCGCCAGACCTTCGCAGGAAATCACACTGACGCGAAAAACCAATTCCGGCGTCGAATTCATGCGCCTGAGTCTGATCGCCGGGGATGAAGGCGTCCTTTACAGGATCGCCTTCATCTGCCCGTCATCCGCCGCCGATTTCTACGCCGGAACCTTCGACGCGATAAGGAAGACCTTCGCAGTTCTTTCCGACAAAGACGCCCGCCCCAAGCCTCAAAAATAGGCTGCGGACGCAAACGCCGGGACTGGTTTCAAACCTGCCCCCGGACTTGAGGAACATCAAATGCACAGGGATAAACTTCTGAAACTCTTGCGCAGGGACGTGGTTTTCAAACGCGACGACGTCCGGGGGGTCTACCCCTCTGACGTGAACGAGGAAATCATGCGCGAGGTCGGACGCGCCTTCGCAAGGCTCCTTTGCGCCGATAACCCGAACATCCGACCCGTCCGAGTCGTGGTCGGGCGGGACATGCGCGTCGGCAGTGAGGAGCTTGAAGCCGCCTTCATCGCCGGGCTTCAGGACTCCGGCGCGAAGGTCTTCAGCCTCGGCCTATGCAGCTCCGAATACATCTACTTCGCAACAGGCCAGAACCCCGGCGACTTCGAGGGCGGCGCGATGGTCACCGCCTCTCACAACCCGAAGGAATTCCACGGCGTCAAAATGGTCGCACGCGGCGGCAAGCCCATCAGCCCCGGCCAGCTCGACGACATGCGCAGGGCCGTCATACGCCAGATGACCGGCTCCGCAACCGTCCGCCTGGACGTCTCCGACGATTACACCGACCGCGTTCTGACGATGATTGACTATGATGCGAAGTCCGGCTCAATCGCCGGCGGCGCGCCGCTCAAGGTCGTCGTCAACGCCGGCAACGGCATGGGAGGCTATGTCTTCCAGAAGGTCGCAAAGAAGCTGAGCGCCTTTGAATTCGTCTTCGTTGACAGCACGCCGGACGGCAACTTCCCGAACAACCTGCCCAACCCGCTCAATGAAAGCTTCCTGGCCGCGCTGTCCGTTCAGGTTGACAGCTACGGCGCGGACATGGGCCTCTGCTTCGACGGCGACGCCGACCGCATGGGCCTGGTTGACGATTCGGCCAGGCCGGTAACTGCATCCTCCATTATCGCCCTGATAGCCCGGCGCATGGCCGAGAGCTACGCCAGGAAAGAGCCGCAAATCCACATCTTCTACAACCTGACGACAAGCTGGCTGGTACGCGACGTTCTCGCGGAAATTGACCCCACCGGCAGGAAGGTAATCGGCGTCCCCACCCCCGTCGGCCACGCGAAAATCAAGGCCCTCATGCGCCAGCCGGAATACGCCTCGGCGGTCTTCGCCGGAGAGTACTCAGGCCATTTCTTCTTCAGAGATTTCTATCTCTGCGACAGCGGCGTCCTGGCCGCCCTCACGATCCTTGACATGGCCTCCAAGCTGAAGGCAAAGGGCCGAAAACTCTCCCAACTGCTGGTCGGCTGGGAGGGCAAATACTTCATGTCCCCGGAGACGAACTTCGATTTCCCGGAGCGCGCCGCCGCCCTGAAGTGCATCGGCAAGGTCTGGGACCATTACAAGGGCAAGGGCGGCAAGCTCTTCGGCATCGTCAGGGATCCCAAGCGCGATTTTGACAGTGTGCGGGAGCTGACCGGATACGATCCATCCAAGCTTGCCGCTGAGGACCTCAAGATCGAGTTCGAGGACTGGTGGCTGTGCGTCCGGCCCAGCGGCACGGAGCCGAAGCTGCGCGCGACGGTCGAGGCACGCGGAAGCCGCGCCCTCATGGAAGAAAAACTCGCCGAGGTGACAAAAATCATCAAAATGTAGGGTTCTCTGAACCCACGCGGGTAACACAGCAGTAGGGTGGGTCGTTAGCGGCTCGCAAGCGACGCGATGACCCACCAATGGATGCAGAATCGGCTCTCTGAATCTACGCGGAAGAATGCAGGAGATATCCCCATGAAATTCACAAAAATGCACGGCATCGGAAATGACTACGTCTTCGTCAACTGCTTCGAGGAAACCGTCGCCGACCCCGCGAAGCTGTCCATCGCCGTAAGCGACCGCCACTTCGGCATCGGCTCCGACGGCCTTATCCTCATCCTTCCTTCCGACAAGGCGGACGCGCGGATGCGGATATTCAACGCCGACGGGAGCGAGGCCCAGATGTGCGGCAACGGCGTCCGCTGCGTCGCCAAATACATCTACGAACACGGCATCGCGAAGAAGGACGAACTCGCCATTGACACGCTGGCCGGCGTCCGCACCGTTCAACTGCGCGTCAGCGGCGGGAAGGTCGCCGGCGTGCGCGTCAACATGGGCGCGCCGAAGCAGTGGCGTTCACAGATTCCAATGAAGGGACCGGAAACCAAAGTCGTCAACGAAAGGCTGCAACTTGCCCATTCGATGCAGCACGTGACCTGCGTGAGCATGGGCAACCCGCACTGCGTCATATACGCGGACGACGTCGGCAAGGTCCCCCTCGCCGAATTCGGCCCGGAGATCGAGCATCACCCCTCCTTCCCGGAGCGCACGAACGTCCATTTCGTCCAGGTGGAATCCGAGCAGGAGATAATCATCCGGACATGGGAGAGAGGCAGCGGCATAACGCTGGCCTGCGGGACCGGCGCGTCGGCCTGCTGCGTGGCGGGCGTTTTGATAGGCAAGTCCGGCCCGAAAGTCCTCGCCCACCTGCCCGGCGGCGACCTGGAACTGGAATGGGAGAACGGCGCAAGCGTCTACATGACCGGCCCCGCCACGGAAGTGTTTTCAGGCGAATGGCCGGAGTGAGAATTCCTCGTGTGTAATTCGTGCGACGGTAACAACACACCTAATCACTGTCATTCACGTGACGATATCGACGTGACTCCCGTGGGCGTATGATACATTGGACACAGGAGGAGGGTACACTATGATTCCCAAGACATTCGAGCAGATTGACAAGACAGATATTGAATCCCTAATGACGAATCAGGTTAGAGAAGGTTTAATGCTGGAGTACAAGCGTGATCCGCTGGGCAATTCTGACGATGACAAAAGGAAGTTTCTAGCGGCTGTGTCTTCATTCGCCAATTCCGCGGGTGGCGACTTGCTTTACGGGGTCGAAGCGAAGGATGGGGTTCCTATAGCCATCCCTGGCTTGCCGGTAGATGTAGACAAGGAGATGCTGCGACTTGAGGAGATAGTTCGAAGTGGGATTGCGCCACGCCTGGTAGCAACCAAGATGAGGCCCATTGATGGGTTTGTACAAGGCTCGGTACTTTTGATTCGTATCTCCCGAAGCTGGGCCGCTCCACACATGGTAGTTTTTGGAAATCTGTCTAGGTTCTACACCCGCAACAGCGCGGGAAAGCATCAGATGGATGTCACCGAGCTAAGAACAGCATTCGCCCTTTCTGATGCCCTCCCGGAGAAGATGAAGCGTTTCCGTGATGATAGGCTTGCCAAGATTATTGCCGCTGAGACGCCGGTGAGATTGCCGGACGGCCCGAAATTCGTTCTGCACTTGTTGCCACTCGCGTCATTCTCACACGGGTTGTCACTCGATGTTCGCAAAATGGCGACACAAACCCAAGCATTGCGACCAATAGCAAGCGGAGGATGGAATCATCGTGTTAACGTCGATGGTGTCGTGTGCCATGACGGTTCTGAGTATGGAACGAGTCCTGACAGAGGATACTGCCAGCTTTTCCGTTCAGGACAGATAGAAGCGGTGTGGGCCGACGGTGTTATCCAACAGGAAGGCCATCTGCGCATCCCGAGTGTGGCTTACGAACGCGACCTAACGAGGGCCGTGAAAGACTACCTGCAGGTACTCCGCACACTGGAAATCCCGCTGCCGGTTCTCGTAATGTTGACGATGACGGGAGTCAACGGAGTCATTATGTTTGTTAACCCGCGGCTAATGGTGGCGGGGCACCCTATCGACCGTGACGTGCTGATCATCCCTGATGTCCTGATCGAGGAATGGACAGTTGACTTACCTCGTGTTCTGCGTTCAGTGTTCGACGTGGTCTGGAACGCTTGTGGTTACCAGCGTTCTTTCAATTATGACACTGATGGGAACTGGAACCCCCAACAGTAGAAGTGGTGGTTGAGCCATCACAAAGACGTCACGAGTCCTTTGGCATTCGATGTCTGCGGGGCTTGAGCGTCGTCACCCTATCCCCAAGTTCCGCTTCAAATCGCCTTAAATCCTCGCATATCTGATGCAGATCGGAATTGAACTCCCGCGTATGCTCCATGCGGGCCTTGCGCACTTCCTCAACGAACGGACCCTTCATGTCTCGTCCCTCAATGAACTGTCCGATGATGAGTATCAAATCAAATCTTACCTCAACACAACTGGAACACAACCCACTTTCGGAACGACCCCAAAATAGGTCATATGCCCCTGTGTAGACATTCCGCCGCCTCATGCCAGCCTTGCCAGCCGCAGTTGCGCAACGAAGAGCGGAGCATAGCTTTGCGGCGAAGCAAGCTTCGCCACACGACAAGGCGGCGGCAAGCCGCCGCAGTCCAAGAAACGCGCATTCCCGCCAACGCTAAATACATGCCGCCGGTCTCGGCGGCTATACGATCTCTGGTTTTCAGGTCTCCTGTTTTGCCCCGCGCCGGCAACTTTCAATCCGTCATTAATAATGCGCAGAACAAAGGCCTTGTTTGACATCTTCTTTGCTAAAGATACTCCCCCCACTCCAGCGCGTCTCCCGGCCATTGCTTCACTTCCGACACCGCCTTGTCTAATCGCTCCAGCGCCGTTCCGGGGGGGGATGAGTTGAACAGCAGCGCCCAGCACACGCCGTCCCCGCGCCGCAGCAAGGTGGTCGTCGTGCCGTCAAGCATGCCGCTGTGATTATGTCGCTCAATCCGGGTCTCGTGCGGCAGATCAACCATCCAGCCGTTTGCGTAGAAGGACGGCTGCGGATTGCCCGCCGCATCATGCCAGACCGGCGCCGGCGGGCGTTCAAACATCGCCTCCACGCCCCTGCGGTGGAGTATGGGGCAGTTGTCGGGATCATTGAAGGCGGAGCCGAAGCGGACAAGCTCCGGGGCGGAGGCAATCCACGCGCCGTGCGAATCCATCGCCTCCAGGTAAAAGCTCCCATACGGCTTCGGAATCCTGCAGCCGAGGCTGTCGGCGAAGACCGAAGGCGCAAGATCGTTGGCGGGATAATAGGCGACCTCGCCATCCGCCCGGAACTTCGGAAGCGTTCTGCCGATCTGCATTCGCCTCACGCCGAGGGGGTCGAGTATTTGTTCCTTTACATATCGCTCATAGGAAACACCGGAAAGCGACTCGATTATCCGGCCCAGTATGCAGTATCCGAAATTGGAATACGCATATGCCTTGCCGGGGTCGGCCTCCAGCCGCCTGCCCGCCATCCAGCGGATGATGTGTTCGGGTTCGGCGGGAGGCTGAACATGCAACGCCTGCGCAATCGCCACCGACTTGGCCATCGGATCGCCGGACTTGCTTCTGTCCCACCCGCCGGTGTGATTCAGGCACTGAAGAACCGTCACCGCGCGCAATCTTTCGTCGAATTCCGCGCCGGGTTCGAGGTAAGGCTCGACCTTCAGCAGGTCGAAAACCCTGTCCGACAGCGATAGACGCCCGTCCTGGACGAGGCGCATGATCGCCGCCGACGTGATGGGTTTGGTGATGCTTGCGATTCTGAAAAGCGATCCGGGCTGCGCGGGCGCAAGAGATTGCAGGTCGCCCCAGCCGTACCCCCGGGCAAGAACCAGGCGATTGTTCCGCGCGACGGCCAGCGATGCGCCGGGGACGTTCTTCTCCGCCATCCATGCGATCACGGCGTCGTCAAGCCCGGCCAACTCCGGAACGGCCCGGCCCGTCATCAGGATTCCTTTTTTCATTTCCACGATGGACTCCTCAATTTTTTTGCCCCGATTGCAGGCGCGATGCCTCCCGCTCCGACTTCAGCATGCCCGCCAGCGCGTCAAGCCTCGCCGCGCCCTCCGACAAGGTCGGGACGAGCCACCCGCCCTCATCGTTCTCGTTCCATGCGTAGATGAGAACCGTTCCGGACTCGGCGGCCACAGGGTGATTCCCTGTCCAGCGGATTGCGGCGCGGACATTCTCAGCAAACTCGTCCGGCGCCGGCTGGGCATGCCACGGTCCTTTGTAGGTCTCGGTAAAACGCGGATGGATCAACCGGGGGCGAGCGTCCCATCCGGAGTTCACAAGAGGGACCACAGGTTTGCCTGTTTCTCTTAACTGCTCCATGAAGCGAAGATTGGCGGCCGCAAGCTCCGAATAGGGAAGCTCCTCGTGCCTGCCCCATCCCGGGGCGCTGTATGCGCCGATTGCGTCAAATCCGTAGTTTTCAAGATGCCTGACCCCGTCCTTTGCGGAGAATACCTGCGCGACTATATAAGGCGAACCGCTCCCGTTCCCGATCGCCGCCGCTCGCAGCGCGTCGAATCCCGACCTGGCCTGCGCGGCTGAACCGAAGCGCGCCTCGACATCCTCACAGCCGAAGACGTAGACAAGGGGCCGATTGCCGCAGACCTTCAGGTAATCATTCCCAGAAAACATCTCGCAGAACAGACGGATCGTATCCGGCCATTGATCCGGCGGACCAAGCCAGCGCCCCTGAAGGATGAGGCAGTATCTTAGCCTGAGCTTATTCTCGCTTTGCCGGAAGAGCCTCCAGCCGTAGTTGTAGGAATCCGCGCCCTTCCAGGATGACGGATGGTAGTAGCAGAACGCCCAGTAATCCAGCCCCCCGGTCGTGGCGCAGGCGATTTCTCTGTCCATCGTTTCCTGGGAATCGGAACGGATCTCGACCCCGCCGTCAGGCAGAATCTTCGCATAGAAAGGGAGCCGGGAATGCCACTGCGCGGGAGCGAGATTCCCCTGCCAGTCGTTGCCCTCGAACCATGCGTCCCAGCGGATAGCCCCGATGGTCGGAAAAGAGCGCATCGCATCGGCGTGAGCGGTTTCGTCAGCAGACAAAGCACGACAGGCCGTTTGCGCGAGAATCAACGCAAGCGCCGCCGCAAATCGGTAATAGGTCACTGACAGGCTCGGGTGTGGATGCGCGCTGCTGCGCGCTTGAAAATCGCGACGCCGCCTTGCCGTTGGCCGCAGCTTGCTGCGGCAGGCAAGCCTGCCGCTCGAAGGCGCAAGCAAGCTTGCGCAATCCAAGGATTCGCGTCCGTCACTGACAGGATGCGCAAACAGTTGAATTATCCTCCGGCATTTCATATCAGCAGGCTATCCTTGAACGGCGCGGGATACAAGAACCGGGACAGACAACTCTCTGATTCTCCCTGTGTAACCTGAAATCCCCGTCTGCATGTGCGTATCTGCGCATAACGCAAGCCCATGCCACCACCATGGTCCAGCCCAAGTTGCGCAAGGCGACGCAATAAATCCCCATTCTTCCGGTCTTCTGCTACCCCTTCGACCCCGTCAGCAGCAGTCCCTTCGTGATATATCTCTGCGAGAGGAAGAACAGGATCAGAAGCGGGAAAAGCGCCACCACGCTTGCGGCCATCAGGTAGTGTATGAACGAGCCGCCCTCGACCTGCTGATACATCCTGAGTCCGAGCGCGACCGGATAAGTCTCGTAATCCGACAGGTAGATCAGCGGCCCCATGAACTGCTTCCAGTGTCCGATGAAGCTCATGATGCCGACGGTGATGACGATGGGCTTGGCCAGGGGCAGGAAGATGTACGCATAGATTCGTAGTTCGCTTGCCCCGTCAATCTTCGCGGCGTCGGAAAGCTCCTGCGGGATGCCCTTGAAGAACTGCCGGAACAGGAAGATGAAGAAGGCCCCGCCGCCCAGCCATGACGGCACGATCAGCGGTTTGTACGTGTTCACCCAGCCAAGGTTCTTGAAGATCAGGTAATGCGGGATCAGGAGCACCTGCCCCGGCAGCATCATTGTCGCCAGCAGGCACAGGAACCAGAACTCCCGCCCCTTCCAGTTGAGCCGCGCGAAGGCGTATCCGACCAGCGAGGCGGAGAGAATCTGCCCGACCGTCGAGCTGATCGTTATAACGAACGTGTTCCAGATGAACGCAGCGAAGGGGAGCTTGGACAGCGCTTCGGGATAATTCTGCCATCGGGGAGGCCACGTGAAGAACGTAGGGGGGAAGCGATAGACCTCGATCAGCGGCTTGAATGACGCGCCGAACGCCCAGACGACCGGGAACAGGAAGGCGAAGGAAAGGCCGAAGGCAAGCGCGTAGAGAGATAGTCTCCACGCGTTCCTCCTGACCCGGTAGTAAGCTCCGCTTCGCGTTTCCATCGCCGGTTATTCCGATCCTACAGGCGTCACTCGCCCGCGTAGTAGACCCACATTTTGCTGGACCTGATGATGAGCAGCGTGAAGGCCATGATGATGATGAAGAGAATCCACGCCAGCGCGCTGGCGTAGCCGATCTCGAAGTCCTGAAACGCTTTGTTGTAGAGGTAAAGCACGTAGAACAGCGTGGCCTTGTTCGGGCCGCCGGCGGTCATCAGGAAGGCCTCCGTGAAGACCTGGAAGGAGCCGATGATGCCCATTACGAGGTTGAAGAAAAGGGCCGGGGAAATCTGAGGGACGGTGATGTGGATGAACTTGCTGACCTTACCCGCCCCGTCGAGGTCGGCGGCCTCGTAGAGCGAGTCCGGCACATTCTGAAGCGCGGCCAGGAAGATGAGCATCGAGGCGCCGGTTCCCCAGACGCTCATGATGATGAGGGAGGGGATGGCCCATTCCTGACTGAGGAGCCACTTGGGCGGTTCCCACGTCCGCGCCGCGCTGACGCCGACTTTAGCGATGATCCCGGCGATGCCGCGCAGCAGATCGTTGAGCAGGCCGTATTCCGGGTTGAACACCCAGATCCACATCATTATCGTCGCCACGCCGCCGATGACGGACGGCATGTAGAAGATCGTCCTGAAGAAGGATATGCCGCGCAGTTGCTGGTTCAGGAGCATGGCAAGCCCGAGCGCCGCCGCAAGCCCCAGCGGCACGCTCAGGAAACTGTAATATGCCGTATTAACAAGCGCCTTCCTGACGTCGGGGTCGGCCGCGGCGCGCGCGTAGTTGGCCGTACCCACCCATTTGATGTCCTCAAGGTTGATGCCGTCCCACTTGATGAAGGCGAACAGGAAGGACACGACCATCGGGCCGAGGGTGAGCGCGAAGAAACCGATGAACCACGGGGAGGCGAAGAGGTAGCCCAGCAGGTTCTCCCTGGACTTCGGCGCGGCGCGGAGTTCCCTTCTGCTTCCGCCGGTCATGGCCTTACGCCCTCCCCGCCGGTCGCCGGCATTTCAAACACCTCCTTGAGGTGAATGTTTTCCGCCAGACGCCGCAAGGTTTCTCTCGGTGTCTGCTTGTCGTCAAGCATAAGGTCGGTTTCGCTTGCGACCTCGCGGTTCATCATCTGCCAGTTGACGGTTATCGGCTGTATCCGGGCGTATTCGAAGGCGTCAATGAACCGGCGGGTTCTGACCTTTGGATTCACGGATATGAACGCCTCCCGCGCGGCCTTGAGAGCAGGAACCGATCTCTGGTACTTTGCCACTATCGTCTCAGCCGGCAGGGAGGTTGCGAATCGGATGAACCGCCAGGCAAGTTCCTTCTTGCGGGAGTCGGTAGGCATCACAAGCGAGTCCCATGTCACCCGCGTGCCATGTCCGCCCGGCCCGCTCGGAATGTGGGCCACGTCGAAATCCACGCCCGCCTCGTTGAGAGACGGCATCGCCCAGGGGCCGCTGATGAACATGGCTGCGCGGTTCGTCATGAATGCGGTGTCCCCGCCCATGGTAAGCTCGTAGCTGAAAGGCGAGACGTGATGCTTGTAGCGCAGGTCCCGCCAGAACGTGAATTGCGCCTCCGCCTCGGGCCCCCAGAGCGTCCACTTCGTCCGGGACGGGTCAAGATACTCGGCTCCGAAGGCGTAAGTAAAGGGGAGCCAGTAGACCCATCCGGGGATGATGAAGCCGTATCTGTCCAGCCGCCCGTCCCCGTCGGTGTCGGCGGTGATCCGCTTGCATGCGTCCAGGAACTCGTCAATGGTCCATTTCTCGCCTGGCTCCGGGACACCGGCCTCCCGAAAGGTCGTCCGGTTGTAGATGACCATGCACTCCCCGCCCCAGATCGGGATGCCGTAGACCTTCCCGTTGAGGCGGAAGGATTCGACCGCGGTTTTCCAGTAGTCGCGGTCGAGATTGACGCCGTCATCCTTACGCGCGCAATAGTCGTCAAGGCACTGGAACTTTCGGCTGTCCACGAACTGCGGGAAAGGCTCGTCCTGGAAGAGTATCACGTCAGGCGCGTCGCCGGACATCAGAAGTTGCTGGACCTTGCCGTCGTAATTATCCGTGATGTATTCCTGCTTTACGCGGACTCCGGGGTTGAGCTTCCGGAATTCGGCGACGATCTCCTTCCACATCTCGTGCTCGCGATACGACCCCCAATAGGATATCCGCAGGGCGTCCTCCTTCTGGCCGAAGTAGTAGGCATAGGTGTCCCCGAACATCCATATGAGCGAACCGGCGGCGAAGAAGCCGAAAGCCAGCCATCCGGACGCCCGGCTGAAGCCCTCGGCTTCAAGCCTGCGCGCCGCCTCGGCGGCGATTGCAAACAGCGCCGCAATCAGCCACGCCGCGACTTCCCAGGAGATTGTATGACCGCTTCCCATTCGGTTTCCGCAATGTCCCTCTTTCACGCCATGACGCGAGCAGGGATTCTAACCGATAACCCGGCGGAAGGATACTATCCGGAGAATGAATGTGACTCGGCGCACGGCACAAAATGCGTATGATTGTTTTGACCCGGTCGCGCAGGATTTGCAACTCGTCCTGAGATTTGCGCACTCGGAAGGACCATGATTCGGCGCGCGCAATTCCATCGGCCTTAAGCGTTTAACACCAATCGCTTGAAATAGCCCCCCGGAAATTCCGCGAGAAATGCTTATTGACTTAGCTCATAATGCCAGACATGATCTTCTCTATGATTACCGGGACGGCAACGCGACGCTACGAGGAACGTAGCCTGTTGGAGTTCCAGAAGGCGTTTGGCGAAGAGGAAGCGTGTCTGGAGCACTTGCAGCAGATGAGGTGGCAGGACGGATTTATGTGCCCCCGTTGCGGTCACGATGCGGCATGGCTCATCCGCACCCGGGGAGTCATGGACTGCAAGAAGTGCCGCGCCAAGACCAGCGTGACGGCAGGCACCATTTTCCACAAGACGCGCACGCCGCTTCTGAAGTGGTACTGGCTGATTTACCGCATGGCCACGGACAAGGTGGGCACGTCGGTGGCCGAGATGCAGCGATTGTTGGACATCAGGGACTACAAGACGGCGTGGATGATGGCCCATAAGATTCGCAAGGCGATGGCTGACCGGGACGCGCGTTATACGCTGGCGGGACTTGTGGAGCTGGATGATTCGTTCTTCGGCCCGCCGGGGCACACGTTGGGGCGCGGAAGCGAGCGCAAGAGCACGGTGTTGTGCGCGGTTTCGCTCTATACGGACGCGAAGGGCAAACGCAGACCGGGCTTTGCTCACATGCGCGTGGTGGAGGACGCCTCAGCCCGCAGCATCGGGGCCTTTCTGGAGAGTCTGGGTTGCGGAGTTGAAACCGAACAAGGGCGCCAACTTCTGGAAGCAATCCAAACCGACGGGTGGCGCTCCTACCGGAAAGCGGCCGAGGACAAGGAGATTGTTCACTACAGGGTTGTACTGCGCGATGCCTCTGACGCCGGTCGCCTTCTGCCCTGGGTTCACCGCGTGATTTCCAACGTCAAGTCAGTCATCAGTGGAACACACAGGGGCGTTTCGGCCAAGCATTTGCATTCGTACATGGGCGAGGTTTGCTACCGGTTCAATCGCCGCTTCTGGGAGAGGCAATTGTTTGACCGGCTCATAAAGGCCTGCGTGAGCACGCCCACCGTGACCTACGACCAGTTGGTCAGCCGCGAATCATTATGAGCCAAGTCAATAGGCATTTCGTCAAAGAAAGGTTTCAAGCAAGAAGACCTTCCGCGCGGACAAGACGCACTACACGATGCTGCTGGCCACCGACCTTGAAGACGTGGACGCGACGCTGATAGGCCAATTGTATCGCTACCGGTGGCAGGTGGAGTTGTTTTTCCGATGGTTCAAGAAGGCGCTGGAGGCGGACCTGGTTCTGTGCGAGAGCCGAAACGGGATGATGATCGTGATGTATTGCGCGCTGATCGCATCGCTGCTGGTGAGGCGATGGACAGGCACGAAGCCGACGAAGCGGCTCTTCGAGATGATCAACTTCTACCTGACCGGTTGGGCGACTCTGGAGGAGACTATCGCCGCGATAGAGAAGCAAAGGGAGGCCGAGGAGAGGAAACGACGACAGGCCCTGGCGAGGGCCGAAAAGAAGAACTGAGCGACGCCGGAGTGGGAAACGCGACCAAGTCGAGCGCGGGGGGAAAGGTGCGTACGTACAACGACACGCCGCAAGAACGGGGGGAACTACACGGCTACAACCCAGTCACTGACTGCCGACATGCGCCATATCCCTCCTGCATTCATCATATACAGCAACTACCGGGCCGAACAGTATTGATGATGTCCCCGGATTTCTCGAATTTAATAGGGGCAGAGCGGTTACCATGCTGGCGGCGGGAATGCGAACGGTGACAAGACTCAGGATAGCCATGATAGGAGTTGTTGTGATGCTGGCTGCAGCAGTCATACCAAGCTGCGCCGCCAGGAAGGGAACGGATGCGTTGGAGAGGAACGCTGTGCAGAACGCCCCGATAGAAGAGAAGAGGTCCCAGGTCCTTCCGGGTTTCCGCGATGCGGTGGTGGAAGCCGTCACCATCCTTGAGGCCGAACCGGACCGCGCCGACAGACGTCGTTGGCCACTGCGCTCGGACGGCTCGGTCCGCCTTGTCGGGACCGTTCAGAAGCTGTCTCCGGATGGGAACTGCGAGGTCCGTATCCTTGCGGGCGGGGAGGGCCTCTGGAGCCGCGAACTGGCTTCAGGGGATTCCATTCGTCATGGTTTCGACATCGCGGCCTTCGATCTGACCGCGGACTCGGCGGTCGAAGTCCTCGTGGTTGCCGGTACGAGGTCACGGCGCGTCAAGGTTGGAGCCGCGTTCCAAGTCATTCAAGAGCCCTTCATTACCCGCTGGCGTGCGGATCTGCCATCCGGATTTCCTGATTTCACTGAGCAGGAGAAAGAGACTCTGCGCAAGAAGGGGCAGGACATCCTGCAGCAAATCCGCGATGCATCGGCCGGCGGTCAGGGGCGGATAATAATCCCGCCCGGCGATTACTTGTTCCATGCATGCTGGAGTCGGGCGTCCACGTTGAAAGACTTAGCCGACCTGGAGATTGTCGCCGACGGAGTCACCTTCTGGTTCGAACCTGAACTAGTTCACTGCCTGCTCTTTGAGAACTGCCGTGACGTGACGGTCCGCGGCCTGACCATAGATTGCACCATCCCCTGCTGGTTCCAGGCCCGAGTCACCAGTATTGATCGAGAGAAAGAGACAATCCGCGCGACGCTCATGGACGGCTACCCCCCTCGCAACGCCAAAGGCGAACTGGAATCAGAGGGGAATCGGGCGTTCATGTTCTACGATGCCAACGGGGACTTCATCATTCACAGGCATACCCCCGGCGTCTGGCAGCTCTCAGAGGAAGGCGCCAGCGTGATCTGCCAACCTGGCAGGCACGGGATCCCGGGTGCGCTGAAGCCGGGCGACTACCTAGTCGGCGCCATCAGGACAGGCGCAGCGCTGAGGTCGGTGGGATGCGCAGGCATGCGCTACGAAGATGTCAACATCTGGTCCAGTCCGGGGATCGCCGTCAACGAAGGAGGCGGCGAAGGCGGGCATGTCTATCTGAACGTGCGCGCCACGCGCCGCCCACGCACCAACCGGCTCCACGCCTTCGGAGCGGACGTTTTCCATCTCGCCGGGACTGATCGCGGGCCGACTCTCGACCGTTGCGAGTCGGCATACGGCTCGGACGACAACCTGAACATCCATGGCAGTTTCGGGCGGGTCGTCCAGCGCGCCGACAACTGCCATTACTACTTGCAGGGCGCCTACAAGGTGGGGGACACAATTGAGTTCCGCGACATGAAATCGGTGGAACTTCTGGGTATCGCGAAGGTGATTTCCGTAGACGAGACCCCTGACGGCCCCTCCCTTCCGATCAACGAAAGCTATGCAGCCAAAGGTGAGTTTCTCGTTGGGCTGGACGCTGTCCTGGAATTGCCTGCGTTGTCTCTGGTGGTGCTGGACGGAAAGCGTTCGGCAAGTGGGTTCGTGTTGCGCAACTGCTGGCTGCACGACAACTTCCAGCGCACGCTGATCAATGGCTCGCCGGGGGGTATCATCGAGAATACCACGCTTCAGAATGTCGGTCACGGGATCTGCATCCAGTTCGAGACTTGGGGGCCTTGGATGGAAGGTCCCTTTGCACGAGACCTTGTGATCCGGAACTGCCGTTTTCTCGACTCGCCACCGGATGGACCGGCAATCAGTGTCTCCATGCATCCTCCTGGCGGAGGGAGCAACAGTCGCCGTTTCAGATCCCGACCGGTTACGAACATGACGATCACTGGGAACACTTTCACGCGGACCGACGGGGTATGCATGAATATCCACAACGTAGACGGACTAAAGATCCATGACAACAACTTTGACATGCCGGGTTCTCCGACGGATCATTCGGAGTGGCTCTATCTGCAGGACTGCGAGAATGTTTCTCTGGTCCGCAACCTTGCTCCGCTGAATCCTCGTCAAACTCGTGAGGCTCAGGAGTCGGCAGGATCCATGGCAGACCTGGATACGCCTATCATGACAGAGGAAGCCCCTGCCGCGGGCAGGCGCGTTCGGCAGGTTGCTCCTGAGTTTGAGGGAACCGAGGTGTATCACTCGCTCTACTTGCCCGAGGATTGGGCGCCAAGCGGAAAGTACCCGGTGATCGTTGAGTATACTGGCAACAGATTCCCACCCGGCAAAGGCAGCGGCGAGGTGAAAGACGCGAATCTAGGCTACGGTTTGAGCGGCGGCAGAGGGTTCATCTGGGTGGTGATGCCCTATGTGGAGGAGGGACGCAGAAAGAACGCGGTTCAATGGTGGGGCGACAGGCAGGCTACCATCGCCTACTGTAAGATGAATCTGCCGCGTATCTGCAAGGAGTTCGGCGGCGATTCTGATAACGTGATCCTCTGCGGCTTCTCTCGAGGCGCTATCGCCTCCAGTTACATCGGGCTGGCGGACGACGAGATTGCGGCCTTGTGGAAGGGCATATTCACGCACGATCACTTCGACGGCCAGAGAGAATGGAACTATCCCGAGAGTGACCGCACATCGGCTTTGAAGCGACTGGCTCGGCTCAATGGTCGGCCCGTCCTCGTCTGTGGCCAACACGCCAGCGCCGTCCGCGCCCAGTTTCTCAAGGACCATCTTGAACTTGCAGCCTTCGAGTTCCTTGATGTGCCCACAAATCAGATTTTTAACATCCCAGAGGGCAAAGTCCTCCACCCGCACAACGATCTCTGGATGCACCGAGAAAGCGAGTGGCGCCGGCAGGCCCGCTCCTGGCTGCAGAAGGTGACCGGACCGGAATAAAAGACAATGTGCGAGAGGATGAGCGCAAGTCCCGCCGCCTAATGGGCGGCATACTCCGCGTACAGCAGGACCTCGGAATTCTGGGGACACCATACATAACTCTTGGCAAGAAGCATCGCCATGGCCTTAGTAGAAATCTGTAGACAGCGACCGCATTTCTGCATCTGTCATGTTCCCTTCCGCCCTTTCTTTGCCGGGCGGCCCGCCGCCTTCCGAAAAACCGGAACAACCCGCCATCCTCAAGCTGTGACTCCACTATACCACGCCCATTGAAAAATCCCATCCCCGCCCCCGCCGTTCTTCGTGCCGTCGTGGTAAAAAAGACACCGCGCCATGCAGTGTGCCGCATGGGGGGGGTTATTTGTTCCGTTTCTGTTTTCCGGCTGCCGCACGGCGTTTGGGTCTGGTGTTCTGCCTGCCCCATGCGGGCGGGATATTGGAGGCGTTCCACTTTTCGTAGGTTTCCTGAAGTTCCTTCAGCTTGTCCGGGCGCTTTTCAACCAGATTGTTCTTCTCGCTAATGTCCGCAGCGAGGTCGTAGAGTTCCGGCGCGCCGCCCCCGGATGCCAGTTTCCAGTCGCCGGCGCGCACCGCTCTCTGCTCCCCGAACCGCCAGAAGAGCGCTTCATGCGGCGGGTTCTTTGCCTCGCCCGTCAGTAAAGGCAACAGGCTGACGCCGTCAAGCCTGCTTTCCACGCCGGTTTCTCCGGCGGCCGCCAGGGCTGTCGGGAGGATATCAAGGCTGATAACCGGTTCCCGGACGACGCGCCCGGCCGTGAGGCGTTTCTTCCACTGCGCTGCGAATGGAACCCGGATACCGCCCTCAAAGACCTGTCCCTTGAATCCGCGCAGCGGGTCGTTGCGGGACGAGGTTTGAAGCGTCGGCCCGCCGTTGTCTGCCAGGAAGAATATCAGGGTATCCTCTTCGATGCCGCCCTCGCGCAGAGCTTTCAAAACACCGCCGATCGCATCGTCCATCGCGGTCATCATCGTCGCGAAGGTTCGCCGCTTTTCGTCCTTTATCGCGGCGAATTTCTCCAGATGCCTGGCGCATGCGTCCAGCGGGGCGTGAACGGCGTTGAATGGCAAATAGAGGAAGAATGGGTGGTCCTTGTGCTTGCGAACGAACGCCGCCGCCTCCCGTCCGAATGCGTCGGTGAGATACTCCTCCTCGCGGATCGGCTTGTCCCCGCGCATGATGCTTCCGCGAAGCGCAGGCCCGCGCGGGATGTATTCATGCGCGCCGCCGTGGAACCCGAAGAATTCGTCGAAGCCCCGCTTGACGGGCGTGAAGTCCGGCCGGTAGCCGAGATGCCATTTACCGACCATGCCGGTCGCGTAGCCCAGCGCCTTGAGTCGTTCGGCGATTGTCTTTTCGGCCAGTGGAAGCCCGAAGTTCTCCGGCGCGGCCTCCTCCGGGCCGGGGTTGTGTTCGAATCCGAATCGCTGCTGATACCGCCCCGACATCAGTCCGGCCCGGGTCGGAGCGCAGACGGGGCAGGACACGTATCCGTCGGTGAAGCGGACACCGGCGGCGGCAATGGAGTCAATGTTGGGCGTGGGGATGTCCTTGCTTCCCTGGAATCCGGTTTCGCCGTAGCCGAGGTCGTCAGCAAGGAGGATGATGATGTTCGGTTTGCGCGCGGCGGGGGCATCTGCGAAGGCCCATCCGGATCCGCCGGCCAGGACTGCGCCGGCCGCTCCTCCGGCGACCCTCAGAAATTCGCGCCGGTTCATAAAATCCGGTCTCAGAGATTTTCCGAATTCGTTTCTGCTCATGGCTTGCCTCCCTGTAAATCTCTTTACGGCGGAGTTGCACCCGGTTACTGAAGGGCGCGCCTGTTGTTGCGCAGCCGTCCCGGCTACAGGTGCAGGCGAGACGTTTGCGCTACGATCCGCGCCCGCCACATTTATCAATGTATCGCAACGATACTCGCGCCGCCATAGGAAGTCCGGAGCGGGAAAATACAACCCGTCTTGCGAGAATCGAGGACGTGATTTGAGAAACTATCGGCAGACCAGATCGGTCCAGACGACGCATGTCCGGCCCGTCAGGTCGCAGGCGGCGGATCTGAGTCTGTAAGCGCCGGGTTTGTCCAGCATGAAGGTCTTTGTCACAAGGTAACCTGATCCCTTCTCTGCCGCCGTTGAGACAGGGGGAATCGTATTCAGGAAGGCATAATCATAGTCTTCGGGGCCGAAGAGTTCGAAGAGGACGACCTCGTTCACGTAGACGCCGCTGTTGTTCGCTCCTACCGTGTAGTAAAGCGGGGCGTCGCCCTGAATGGCCTCAACTTCAACACTCACGCGGCAAGGGGCCTTCGGGTGGCTCATGCTGCAGCCGACCTTGAGCGATGGCGGCGCGCCATCCGGACGTTCGGGAATTCTTGCGCCATCCAGAATGTCCGTTACGCCCCGGTTCCTGACCTCAAGTCTGCCGTCTTCCCTGACTTTGACCACTTCCCTGTAGCCGGTGAGATCGGCCTGGCCTGTGTCCCATAGCAGATCGAATGCGACGCCGAGGCGGATGCATCTTTCAATTTCTGTAAAGTAATTGCCCATCACCCTTCTGTATGGGACTCCTTCGGAGTTCTTACGCTCAAGGTTGAGTTCGCCGACGCCCCAGAGATTGCCGCGTCCGAGGTCAACATGACCAAGGTTATAACCGGGCGGAAGAAGGATCGCCGTCTCAGCCGCCGACCTGAGCGCTTCAAAGTTTCTGACGGGATTGCTTGTGACGTGGTTCATCAGGTTGCGCGACAGGGACAGCACCTCGCTGAACGGCACGCAGGCGAGCTGATAGTTGTCCCAGTAGAAGAACCGGGTTGCGCCGAGATCGTAGGCATGGGTTTGAAGCCAGGGCGCGTCGGCCCAGTCGAGCTGGCCGTAGACGCTCATGCCCCACTGCTTGCCCGTCGCCCTTGCCGCGCCGCGCAGGAACCCGTAGATGATGGATGCAAGATTTTTCGGATCGTCCACGGGGATGCGGCAGCCATAACACATGTTGATCTCCGGCAGAACCCGGCGCGCGCCAACGCGCCCGGGAGGTTCAAACACGATGGCGTCAGGGGGACCGGAGGGGTCCCTGCCCAGTTGCCAGATTGCCGAGCTGACCATGGTTTCCCAGGTGTAGAGATTCTGTTGCCGGAAGGTCATGTCGCCGAGGTCCGCGTCGCCGCGCTCCCGAAGGCCGGCTGCAAGTCGCGTCGAGGCGCCTTTTTCCAGGACGTTGTCGAAGAGCGTTTTAAACTCGTGCAGGGCTTTTTGCGGGGTTATGTCGCGCTTGAACGCGTCGCTTTCGGCAAGGCGCGGGCGAATGACGAAGTCCCTCGTATGGACCATCGGTTCGTCGAAGAAGATGGTCGGGCCGAGGTAGTTGCTGCGATAGAGATGTTCCGGGAATCGTATCTCGCTGGGGCGCAGCCCCCAGTAGAAAACCGGAAGGTCTTCAATCCAGCTCGTCTGTTCGGCGTCGGCGTTGACGCACGTGATCCCGTTGGCAAGCATGGTCTCGTAGTCTTCCCGGGTGAGCCTTGCATACTCATAGTCAGAGCCGTCGAAGCGGCGGGTTGCGTCTTTCTGGCGCGTGTTATGGGGCGGACCGATTAGGACGTCGGGAGTGAGTTCCAGAATTTTGCCGGGGGGAAGCAATAAATCGCCGGAGAGCCGGGTCTGGCCGACCAGTTCATAACCATGCCCCAGGAGCCTTACCTGTTTCGCGAAGCCTGTCTCAAGGATCACGTCGGTTTCGGCGCGGGGCAGCAGGTATTCCCATGCGCCGAGGCGCGGCAGAACGGGGCGGCCGGTGAACCTGTCTTTGAACTCCAGCGCCTGTTTGTCACCCTCCTGGAATATATATCGCGAGATTGTCTTCCGCGACGCGGCGAGGTCGCCCAGCGGATACGAGGAAGCAAGGAGCCGGAGCGAGAATGTTCCGCCTCCGACCTTGGTTGCCCGAAGGATGATCCACTGCCCATTATCGCCGGCCTGCCCAAGCGCGAGCGTGAAGCTGGTCACGGTCGTTCCCTTTGGGGCGGCGGCTTCATTCAGGCGATATTCCCCCTGAAGCCCGGGTTCTCCAAGTTGAATCTTCCGAGGTTTCATTCCTGCCTCCTCAATTTCCGCCGCAAGCAAAATGCATGGCTGGACGGGAATGCGAAAATGGCAAACCGGATGCGCCGACGCAAACGCCGCGAGGATAAAAGGCATTAACGATCTTCGGATCGTTTTCGATGAATGCGCCGGCATCATGCGTGACTCCAAACATTGCAGCGTTCAACGTCTCCGCACTTTAAGTAATCTCCAGCCTGTCTCCAGCCATTAGCAAAGATTGACGCGCGTCATGCGAGTAAATGTATCGCAACGCAAGGCGACAAGCCATAGAAAGCGGGGGTGAGTACCGCATGCGGTGTATGAGGGGCGATGCCCGCATGTCTTGTGTGTAATTATTCATCACGCGCCGATGGACGGAAGCGCCATATCCGATTGCGGTTCATTGCGGGAAACGTTACTGTAAATATGCGTGATTGAAAAGCTGACCGACGGCTCAACGGATTTCCCTGAAAGGTCTTGATAATGCCGAACCTTGATCGCCGCAGCTTCCTGAGGGGAGCGATGGGAACACTGGCGGCTGCGGCCCTGATGCCGAAGGCCGCCCATGCCGCCACAGGACTGCCGAAGGCGTCAGACATCCGGACGCTGGGCGGGACGGGACTCAAGTGCTCCTATCTGGGCATCGGCACCGGCATACGCGGGCGCGCGCCGGGCATCACCGAGCAGACCATGAAGCTGACGGGCGATCAATACGTCGAGCTTCTGGAACACGCGTACAGCAGGGGCGTGACCTACTTCGACATGGCCGACCGCTACGGATCGCATAACTATATG
Source organism: Planctomycetota bacterium (assembly GCA_022711755.1). Taxonomy (GTDB): domain Bacteria; phylum Planctomycetota; class Brocadiia; order SM23-32; family JAKLEA01; genus JAKLEA01. Next base: position 117,930 of record JAKLEA010000009.1, on the reverse strand, counting down.
CGGGAGGCGCTCAAACGCTCCATCCCGCGGGAGAAGGTCATGCTGTTGAGCAAGGTCTGGTCCCGCGAGCCGGGAGAGATCGGGCGCGACATCGAACGTATGCGCAGGGAACTGGACACGGATTGCATTGACGTCCTGTTGATCCATTGCTTGCGCGAAGGAGAGGAGAACTGGCCGAAGACGCTGCGCCCAGCCATGGACGTATTCGCGGATGCGAAGGCGAAGGGACATATCAAGGCGCACGGGGTCTCATGCCACAACCTTTCCGCGCTCAAACAGGTGGCGGACGAGCCATGGGCGGACGTTACTCTGGCGCGGATAAACCCCTTCGGCAACCGGATGGACGGCCCGCCCGACGCAGTGGCGCCGATCCTGCAAAAGATCCACGAATCGGGTAAGGGCGTCCTAGGCATGAAGATTCTCGGCGAGGGCGATCCGGCGGTCATTGCGAAAATGGAGCAGTCGTTGAAATTCGTTGCCGGACTCGGCTCGGTTGACGCCATAACCATCGGGTTCATGAGCAAGACCGAGCTTGATGACGTGGTGAAGCGGATCGAGGCCGTCGCTTCGGAATAAACGGCGGATGAAGCGCGGCAGGTTTGCTTCATCCGCGCCGCGCACTGCAAATGGAGGCTTGAAATGACGAACATTTTCCTGTGGGCGTCCTTCATCGCGGCGATTGTGGCCCAGGACGGCGCGCAATCCGGCGTCAAGACGGCCAGGGACGGCATGCTTGAAGTAGGCGGCAAGAGAACCTTCATCCTCGGGCTTTATGAGAATCCCGGGGACGACGCTGTTCTGGATCAGGTAGCCAAGGCCGGATTCAACTTGGTTCATGCGACGCCGGACGTTGCGGCTCTGGACAGGCTTCACGCCCGCGGGCTTGGCGCATGGGTGAATCTGGGAGGGGCGATTGACCAGAGCGCGGACCGGGAGAAGCGCGAGGCCGCGCTTGAGGACATGGCCCGCCGTCTCGCCGGACATCCGGCGTTCCGCGTGTGGGAGGTTCCGGACGAGGCGCTCTGGAACTGCTGGCACCTCGCCCTGGAATGGCGGCTATGGCAGGAGGGGGGCAAACTCTCAGAAGAGATGCAATCCTGCGCCGACGCGGCGCTCGTTGCGGAGATGAAGGGGCTTATCGCCAAATCGCAGGAGCATTACGCGCGCGGAGAGTTCGCAGAGGGGGAGGCCGCCGCCGATGGAGTATGGGCGAAACTCGGAAAGACGTCACCCCATCCGGGGCTGAATATTTCCAACGCCCCGCAAAGGGCGGCGACCATGTGCAAGGGACTTATCGAGGGCCGCGCCCGGTTAAAGGCGCTTGATCCCGCGCATCCTGTCTGGATGAATCACGCGCCGCGCAACACGATCTCGCAATTGGCCGCATTCAATGCGGCGGCGGACATCGTCGGATGCGACATCTATCCCGTGCCGGAGTTCCAGACCGGACATTCGGACCTGCCGGATCGAAGCCTCGCCTCGGTGGGCGCTTACACGGACCGCATGATGGCCGCCGCGCCGGGCAAACCGGCATGGATGGTTCTTCAGGGTTTCGGCTGGGCGGACCTGCGCGAGAAGCCGACGCCGGAGGAAAAGGAAAAATCCAGGCGCCCGACCTATGAGGAATCCCGCTTCATGGCATATGACGCCATCGTTCATCGCGCCCGGGGCATCCTCTACTGGGGCACGTACCGCATCGAGAGGGATTCGCAGCTCTGGAATGACCTGCTGACGCTGGTCCGTGAGCTGGCCGACATGGAGCCGATCCTCTCCGCCCCCGACGTTGAGTCGCCAATCGAGGTTTCCGTCTCCGAATCATGGGGATCGCTGGAGAAAGGCGTTGTCGCGCTGGGCAAGAACGTCGGCGGCAGAACTTGGCTGGTGGTGGTCAACGAGTATCCCGGAGCTCTGCGTTATAAGGCGCGCGGGCTGAAGGGGATGGAAGGAGTCTTCTACTCGGACAACCTGGCCGGGGTCAGGGCGCAGGTCAAGGACGGCGCGCTGGAATTAAACATCCGCGGATCGGGAGTGCAGATTCTCAGACCGGAATGAGACCCGGCGAGACGCAAGGCAGGACAATGCGCGGAATGGCGGAAGCATGGTTGCCGCCCGCGTATCGGGAATGTCTATTCCATGAAAGTAAAGTCGCATTCCCGTATAATCGCAGGCATGGAAGCATCTCTGAGCAACCGGCATCCGGCGTTGAGAGACGCCGTTATTAGAGCGATAAGAGCGATTGACACCGCGTCCATGCGGCATCCGCTGCTTTATCTTCACTGGCGGCAACTGGTCAACCTTCTGCTCGGTCTGCGAACACAGAGCAGGTTCAAGCTTTGCGTGATCACCGGTTTTGCCGTCGGGTTCTGGGGGCTGATGTTCGGCATGTTCCGGTCCGGTTTCGTTTTTGTCTACGACATGGCGGCCATTGCCCCGTTCCGTCAGGTCCTGATTGACTACATCTTCGCCTTCTTCTACCTGACGCTGCTAGTGATGATGTCCCTGAGCAACGCAATAATCTCCTTCGCCGCGCTTTATCGGACGCAGGAGACGGAATTCCTGCTGACCAAGCCGATGGACGCGATTGCGGTATTCGTCTACCGCGTCATGGAATCGCTGGTCTTCAGCTCGTGGGGCATGATAGCCCTTGTCGTCCCGCTGATCCTCGCGTATGGGTTGACGGTCTGGTGCCCGTGGTATTTCTACCCGCTGGCAATGATTTTCTCGTTCCTGTTTATCATCCTCCCGTGTGAGTTCGGGGCGCTCGCGGCGCTGGTGACAGTGGCCTTCCTTCCCCGCAGCAGACGTCGGTGGATAATCGCCGCCGGAATCGTGCTTCTCATCCCGCTTCTGATCTGGGCGTGGAGCATGGCCTCCAAATTCATCGAGACGCCATTTACAGAGGAGTGGCAGCAGGACATCCTGGAGCAGCTCAGCTTCTGCCAGCAATGGCTCATGCCCAGCCAGTGGACGAGTCAGGGCATGCTGATTGCCGCGCAGGGGGACCTGACGGGCAGCGGCTTTTACCTTCTGCTGTTGCTCTCGAACGTCCTTTTTGGCGGGCTTGTGTGCGTCTGGCTGGGAGATCGGCTTTTCCTGAAGTCCTGGGCTGTGACGCACGCGCACCGCAGCATCGCCAGGTATGCGCTTCACGGCAGGATGGACAGGCTGCTGAACGGTTTGCTCTTTTTCCTTCCGGAGAAGCTACGGCTGCTCGTCGTGAAGGACATCCTCGTGTTCGTCCGCGATCCGCGCCAGTGGTCGCAATGCCTGCTTTTCTTCGGGCTGATGGGGCTTTACATCGTCAACCTGCCCCGGATGCGCTATCACCTTCAACTGCCCTTCTGGCGCAACATGGTGGCGTTCCTGAACGTCGGGGCGACGTGTCTTACGCTTTCGACATTCACGAGCCGTTTCGTCTTCCCGCAGTTGAGCCTTGAGGGGCGGCGTTTCTGGATACTCGCCCTGCTGCCGATGGAGCGCAGGACGATTCTCTGGGGGAAGTATTTCTTCAGCATGGCCGGCTCGCTTCTGATCAGCCTGACCTTGATAACGCTTTCCGACGCGCAACTGGACGTACCCTCGTTCATAATCGCGGTTCATATTCTCATCGTGATTGTTGTGTGTTCGGGCCTTGCGGGGATTTCAGTGGGGCTTGGCGCGGCCTTTCCGAACCTGCGCGAGGAGAACCCGTCCAAAATCATCGCCGGTTTCGGCGGCACGCTGAACCTCGTGGTCAGCATCGTCTTCATTATCCTGACGGTGGCGCTGGTGGCCCTGCCGTGCCATCTCTACTTTGCGAAGGAAATTCTCAGCCTGCGGATGTTCCGCGGGCTGCTCGCCCTTTCGCTTGCCTTCTGCGTCGGAGCGGGAATCGCCGCGACATGGATTCCGATGCGCCTGGGCATCAGGTCTTTTGAAGAACTGGAAACATAGGGACGCGCAATGAGGCATCTGTGCGTTGACTTCGGCACGGTCAGGATCGGGATCGCGATAAGCGACTCGGACGGGCGGGTGGCCATGCCGCTGTGCCAGTTCCGCAACGAGGGGGACGGCAAGGCAGCACAGCGCGTCGCCGAGCTTGCGACGGAGAACCGCACCGAGATCGTCGTGGTCGGCCTGCCGCTCAACATGGACGGCAGCGAGGGCAGGGCGGCGCGGCGCGTGGGGCATTTCACGGCCCGGCTGCGCAGACTGCTGGAAATTCCTGTGGTGACGGAGGACGAGCGGTTGAGCACCACGGCGGCGATTGACGCGCTGGATGGCGCGTTCAAAGGCGCGGCGAGGGCGGAACGGCTGGACGCGGTAGCCGCGCAGATGATCCTCCAGAAAAGGCTGGATGCCGCTCGGGGTTGACGCTCCAGGCGCACAACCTTGGAGTGCGCAAGCCAAGCCCGTCTTCGGGCTAGCTTGCGCCTTGCCGTTGCGCTCGCGCGTTTTTCCCGCGCGCGCTTGCTTGCGGCGGCGTCTGATCGAGTAAGTTTCAAACCACAACCCGCTGATGCCATACTCATCCGGAGGCAAAGATGCTTGAACCGGAACGGAGTTGCGATATGCTATGCGCAGCGTCGCAATTGATGCGCATGATGCCCCTCATCCGTCTCGCTTGAGGCGAGAGAAGTTGAACCCTCAGGCGTAGGGTGTGCGAAACCGAAAGACCGAAGGTCTGAGGTTTTACACACACGAACTTTCTAGGACGCAGGATGTATGGCGCGTGAAACCGAAGGTTTTGCGCACGCTGTTTTTTTTGCAGGAGAGCGCGGAATTGGCAAAGCAGAAACAGATTCGAGTGGCGGTGATCGGAACCGGCGGAATGGGAACCGGGCACTGCAACAACCTTCCGAAGGTCGAGGAAACCAAACTGGTCGCGGTGTGCGACATTGATCCCGCCACCGCGAAGGAAACCGGCAAACGCTGCGGCGTTAAGAGCTTCGTCAAATACCAGGACCTGCTTGACTGGGGCAAGATGGACGGCGTCGTCATAGCGACCCCGCACTACTTCCATCCTGTGATCGGCTGCGCCGCGATGAAGGCGGGCTTCCACTGCCTGTCCGAGAAGCCGATGGCAGTGACGGTCGGCGAGGCAGACCGGTTCATCAAGACCGCTGAGAAGACCGGCAAGGTCTTCAGCGTCATGTTCCAGCGCCGGACGGAGCCGGGCATCAAGGCCGCGCTCGAGATCGCGCGTAGCGGGCGCATCGGCAAGCTGCGCCGCACGCTGCTGATATCCCCGGAGTTCCGCTCCCAGGCCTACTACGATTCGGGGACGTGGCGCGCGACATGGAAGGGCGAGGGCGGGGGAATCCTGCTCAACCAGGCTCCGCACATCATGGATATTTTCGTCCAGCTCGCCGGGATGCCCAAGCGACTGATCGGCAGGACGCGCACACTGGCGCATAACATTGAGGTCGAGGATCACGCCGAGGCCCTCCTCGAATACGAGAACGGGGCATACGGCTACTTCTACACCTCGACGACGGAGCCGGGGCCTGGACAGCGCATTGAGATCGTGGGCGACAGAGGCAAGCTGACCATCGCCGACGGCAAGCTCAGCTTCGTCGAATACGAGACATCTCTGCCGGAATGGGACGCGAAGAATACGGAGATGTGGGGCAGCCCGAAAAAGCAGGAAGTCCCCATTGAGATCAAGGACTGCCCGCGCGGCCACGCAGAAATAGCCCGGAACTGGGCCAGGGCGATCCTTTACGGAGAACCGCTCATCGCCCCCGGCAGCGAAGCCATCGGCGAACTGGAGCTTTCCAACGCGATCATCCTGTCGTCGTTCACGAATAAACCGGTGGACTTCCCGATTGACCGGAAAGAATACGAGGACCTGATCGCGGACCTCAAGAAGAAGTCCACCTTCAAGAAGACAGCCAAAAAGTCCGAGAGGATCACGGACCCCGCGCACAAATAAACGGAAATTTGTATTTCATGTCCGGTCCGGCTGCGCGATCGGATTTGCGCGGACGGCGCTGGAAGCAAGGAGGGAACCATGCCGCCTATCATCGTCGTAGAGGGAGACACAATCCCGGAGGTCTGGGAACGTTCGATAATCGAATTGTCCGCGAGAGGTGAGCCGTACCAAGGCAAGGACAAGGACAACCTGGGCAAGGCGGGCCGCGTCGCGCAGATGGTCATGCGCATCAACAAGCCGAATAAGGAGCCGCGCGTTCACAAATGCTTCCCTGCCGAACCGCGCGAGGTGCTGGAATACGCCGAGGACCTCATCATGGGACTCGACCAGCGAGGGTGGGACTACACCTACCACGGCCAGATTTTCGACAAGCACGGCAACCAGATGCTGCGAGCCGTGGCCATCCTGAGCCAAAAACCGACAACGAACAAGGCGCATATTGTCGTCGGCAACCCGCTCATCGTGGACGTGGAAAAGGGGTTGCACGGCCCGTGCCTTCAGACGATCACGCTGCACCTCAGGGAACGCGATGGACTGCAACTGGATTTTGACACGACGTGGCGCGTTCGCAACTCTATCAACGCCGCGTTCATGAACCTTTTCGCACTGTCGGAACTCCAGAACCACGCCTGCAAGCTCATGTCAGACGCCATCGGCAAGCCTGTTTCCGCCGGGCCGATGACCGATTACACCGTTCATTACAATTACAATTCCAGCGACGTCCCATGGGTACAGAGTCTCCTGAACCAGGTGAAGCGAACCGATCGGTTCTGGAGCACGGAGGAACTCAAGGAGATCGTCAAGCTGATGCAGGACGAATAGCCTGCGGCAACCTTATGACAGCAAAGAAAATCCCCGCGGGGAAAACGGAAGAGCCGGTCGTTGCGACTGACGACGCGCTTCAGATCGCCCTCCTCATGGCCCGGACGGCCGATGACCGCCAGGCGGACGACATCCTGGTTCTGCATGTTTCCGAACTGACGGTCATAGCGGATTACATGGTCATCATGTCCGGACGCAATGTTCCGCACCTGCGGGCCGTGACCGAGGAGCTTGTCAAACTGTCCAAGAAGCGCAAACTCCACCTTCTCGGCACGGAGGGAGCTGATACGATTCCGTCAGGCGACCACAAGTGGGCGATTCTCGACCTCGGCTCCGTCATCGTTCATATCTTCGATGCCGACACCAGGACGTACTACGATCTGGAGTTGTTATGGGGCGACGCGCCAAAGATTGACTGGAAGGCTTGAAGTCGCATCCGGGTCTTTCCGGACAGCTTTTTTTATCCACCTTCCCTTCCCAGGCAGGCAGGAGGATGATGTGAGCGAACAGGCGGAAGCAAGAAAGGCAATTGAGGATATTCTCAGGTCAGAGTCGCTTGGCGTTCTCGCAACCCATGACCGCGGACAACCCTGCGCCAATCTCGTAACGTTCGCGGCATCGCCCGACCTCAGACGGATAATTTTCCCGACAAGGCGCGGCACGCGCAAATTCTCGAACCTGAGCGGAGACTCGCGCGTCGCGCTCCTTATTGATACGCGAAAGACTGGAAAAGCGAAGGATAAGATCAATGTGGTCACGGCAATCGGGATTGCGCGCGAAATCCCGCAGGATGAATATCCTGATGTGAGAAAAACCTTTCTGGAGCAAAATCCTGACCTCAAGAGCTTCGTCGAAGCGGAAGACTGCGCCATTATCAGTATTGAAGTTGATGTTTATAATCTGGTTCGGGAGTTCGAAAAGGTTGTCGCTGTCAAGCCTTGAGCGTTCCATCAGCAGTGATTGCGAAGCTGAAGCTCGATCGGGTGAGGGTCAAGATACCATTGGTCTTTAAGGTATGCGCATTCGTACTTCCTTACGTAATGTTTCAGTAGAGTTACAGGGACAATGAGCGGTATGTTTCCAGCTCGATAAGCTTCAAGAATACCGGCCATTTCCGCTTTCTCATCCCCGGCAAGCTGCTCCTTGAAGTATCCCATGGCATGTTGCAGCACGTTGCAGTGCGAACCGACTGTTGCCATTGTTCCAAGCGCAGATAGCAGCGCTGTTTCATACGCCGCGAACGCCTCGCCGGCCGGCATTTGCGATGCGGCTGCGACGAGCCTGCCCATCTCCCGGTAAATCCTCTGATTGTGTGAGAGTATTAGCAGCTTATGGCTGGTATGGAAGGCGACAAGATTGCCGACCGAGCGCCGCCCGCTTATCGTCTCGCGCCAGCGTCCGAGAGTGAAAATGCGTTCGACGAAGTTTTCCCTGATGCCGTCGTCATTGAGTCGCCCTTCGTCTTCCACTGGCAGCAGAGGAAAATGCTCCATGAAGACCCTTGCGAAGATGCCGACGCCGCGGCTGACAGGGATGCCGTTATCCAGGTAGACCTTCACCGATCTCATGCCACTGCTTGGCGAGCGGGTTTTAAAAATGAAGCCGCTCAGGTTCTCGTCCTCGAGCGCTTTCACCCTTTTTCGCGCCCATGATTTCATCAGGGCGGTGAAGTCAACGCCCGTGCGGGACGTGACAAGCCGCGGGTTTTCGGGATCGCCCACAAGCCGCAACGCCTCTCTGGGAACATCCATTCCGCATTCAACCTCAGGACAGATCGGAAGGTATTCGACGTATTTACCGAGCGTGTTGAGTAGGAATTGATCGAGCTTGTGACCGCCATCGTGCCTGACTTTATGACCCAGGAGACACGCGCTTATTCCCAGCCTTGGTTTTGCGTCCATGGTAAGGTCATTTTCCTTTATCGTCTTGAGAGCTTCCGGCCCAGGAGCGATTCGACTTTCTCAACATAGGATTCCATGTCGAATTTCCGTTGAAGCCCGCTATCGTTCATGTATCGCACCTTGCCGAAGATCGCGCGCTCTGTCCACGGTCTGTCATGCTTGCCGAAGCACCATGCGACCCCGGCAAAGGAGTTCGGATCGCGCCCGTCAAGCTCATATTTGTTGTTCAACGCCAGCGCGTTTCGGTAGGCGATTTCCGGGGACGGCGACCATTCGAGAATCTTTTTCCCCCAGTACATTCGCATGTAGTTGCTCATCTTCCCGGCGGCGACCATCTCCATCTGCGCTGCGTTCCAGTAGATGTCGTGTGTGCGGGCCGATTCCAGTTGCCCCAGGTCATAAACGTACGGACGTTCGTCTCCGCAATGCTCCGAGAGGGTTGTGGCGGCCCATTTCGGCAGGCATGAAAAGGAGTCGTAATCAGGATTATAGTTGACGAAATTCATGCTCAACTCGCGCCTAACGATCAATTCCTCAAGGTACGCCTCCGTGTTTTCACGCCCGGCCGAGGCCTGGCTTGAAACGGCGAGCGCGATCTCCAGCGGGGATATCTGCCCGAAGTGCAGATAGGGACTCATATGCGATGTGAAGTCAAGCGAGGGATCGTTCCTGAAGGCGGCGAAGTTATGCAGCTTCAGATTCAGGAAATCTCCCAGCAACCTCCCCGCTTCCGATTCCCCTCCCCTGAAACTCGATGCCGGCTTCGCCACCTTCCGTATCTTGAATTGTGACAATGCGTCGGCAGCATCGGCAAGCTCGATCCCGCCAAGTCGCATGCCGATGGATTCTTTTTCTGGTCTTTCTTCGCGCAGCGGAACCAGGTATGCGGGCAGGCGCTTCGTTATCTTGCCTCTAATCGTCGCTGCGGCGTATTCCTCCTTGCCGGATGCCGTCTCAACCGGAACCACCACGTCGGATTCCACCTGAATGACGGGGCAGGGCAACTTCGCGGCCACGCTCTTGCGCCATTGCTTCTGAATCCTCAGGTAACCCCTGTCGGCAATGAGAAGCGCGGCGTCATCTGCAAGCGACAGCGCCGCCTTGTCCGGGTCCGCCGATAATACAATCATTGCGATTCCCATGCCGGCAAGGGCGCGCGATGTTTCACAAAGCCCTTCGAGCATGAAGCGATAATGACGGATATTGGCCTCCGGAAATCGCGGGGTAATGCCGAACACGACAACAACCGGAAGACGTCTGGCATTCGCCTGCCGGATGGCGTGCTGAAGCGCGTGGTTGAAGCTTATTCGCTGGGATGCCTGCATCCAGTAGAGGACGAAGCGCCCCCCGCGTTCGTCCCTGTCATTCAGCCTCTGAATCCGCGATTCCTGGATCAAAGCTCCAAACCCTCTCTGCGTCCGGCGTCTATTTGGCCGGTTCGAAGCAGTAAATCGCCCCGATGTCGGAGCTGACTATCAGCCGTCCGTTGGAAACAACAAGCCCGTACGCCTTGCCCTCGACCGGCGTCTGCCACAGGATGCGCCCGTCCGCCGCGTCAAGCGCGGCGACCACGTCCGTCCCACCGGCGAAAAGCGTCTGACCGGCCAGGATGATTTCATGCTGGAATCCGCATTGTCTTTTCCAGATAAAGCAGCGCCCCATGTCAGCATCGAGGATCGCTATTCGCGAATCCATCTCCTGAAGTTTTCTCTGGATGTCTTTGCCTTTATCGCTCGGCTCCTTTCCCAGCTTCTTCAATTCCTCCCGGAGAGGCTTCTGTTCGGCCTCGATACCGAGTTTCTGCTTGCTCAGCGCTATGTAGCGCGTCCTGTCGAAAGCCGATATATCCGTCGGGGTGGCGAGGTAGGCCTTTGAGCCGGTGACAACCATGCTGGTGGCCTTCGGAAACTTGACGAGAAAATCCTTTGACTCCGCGTTGAAACCCCGCAGTTCCCCGAACGAGCCGTGATCCTGCCCGTGGCCGGCCAGCAGCGTGTCGTCCTCGGTCAGCAGCGCGAATATTCCCCCGTCGCCGTCATTGCCCACCAGACCAAGACTCTCGCCGGCTCTGATATCAAAGACGATGGGAGCCTGCCTGCCCTGGGACAGGTAGAGCTTCGTCCGGGACGCGGCTATCGCGCCCTGCATGGTCAGGTCCTCGCGCTGGACTTTGTAGAGCCCTGGCCCATGATCGGAGCCTGTCGCGGCGTCAACAGCGCAGAGGAACGAGGCGTCCCACGGCAGGAGCGACGCGGCGAAATACGCCTTGCCGTCCTGAACGGTGACGCCCGTGCGGCAAGGTCTGCGCGAGATGAATCGCCCGTCCTGAATCAGCAGGCGCTCGTCCTTCGTTGCCCTGTATTTCCAGACAAGGCTTCCATCAGAAGCAGTGAGACAATAAGCGCATCCGTCGTCGGAGCCGAAATAGACCTTTCCGTCGTGAACCGATGGCGGAAGCCGGACGGGGCCTTCCGTGTGAAACAGCCAGCTTTCCTTTCCGGTTGCGGCGTCCAGACAATGAACGGCGTTATCAACCGAGGAGCCGTAGAAGACGAGGTCGCCCGACGTCGTCGCGTAGAATGCGGGATCGAAGTCGCGCGTGGATTTGATGTTTCTGATAAACGCGTATGAGTCCCACTTGGCCGGACCGGCCCACGCCGTCTGCGGCGGGATTGCCGATTTGACCGCCCATTTCTGCTCCAGCGGCGTGTACAGCGATTCGGAAGTCACTCCGCTGCGGCGGTTGTCATGCCGATAGGTCGGCCAGTCTTCAGCCGCCAGTCCGCCCGCCGCTGCAGCAAGCATGACAAATGTCCAGACAATGCTCCGTATCGTCTGGAAATCGCTCTTTCTGATGTGTCGCTCCATTGACATATGTATTCTCCGTTTCTGGAGTCTGCTCTATTCGTCCTTGTGCATCACGTCTTCCGGGATCGCCTGCTTGGGCAGGCCGGGGCCTTCGTATGAGGCGCTCAGTTCCATGCTGCCGTCTCCCTGGAAATAGCCCACGGTTATCCTGTGCAGTCCCGCCTTGAGGGCGATTTCTCCCGATTTCTCGCGCTTGCCGTGAAGCCCGTCGTTGTCAACGACAAGCTGATCTCCGATCCAGAGCCGCGATCCGTCATCCGATTCCGTGTAAAAGCGATAGATGCCGTCCTTTTCCACGACGATGTAGCCCGTGAACCGGAAGATGATGTTTTCGCCGCGCATGGCCAGCCCGGTGTCAATCCTGTTGGTGACGCCGAATTCCTTCGGCGTGATTTTCGAGAAATCCGGAAGCTTCTCGCCGGCGGCGATTTCGTAGTAATCGTAGCGAAGGCCGGGGGCGGTTTTTTCCGGCCTATCCGGTTCGCGGGCGGGGGTTTTGGAGAATGTCCGCCTCGCCACGGCGCTCATACCCCCGCCGGGCATGAACGTCCGCGCGCAGACGGTCGTCGTCTCGCTCAACGTCAGCGGCGCGGCGAACTGGGGCGACTTTTCCGTCGGTTCGGTTCCATCCAGCGTGTAGCGGATCGCCGCTCCAGAATGGACCGTGTCAAGGCTTACGGTTATCGCGTCAAGGAACGTCGCCGCCGGCGCGGAGAATCGCGGCGCGCGTATCGGTATCGGCGCGAAGCCGACCGATGTCTCCATCCACTCCCCGCAACTGCATCCGCCGCCGCCCTCGGGCGCAAGGACCATGCCATTGGCCGGAACCACGCTGAGCCAGCAACTCGGACGTAGCTTCGCCCAGCCGCCCGACTCGCCCGTGCGGGCGTCCCAGATCGAGATGATCCTGCCCCGCCCGCGATACACCACGCCGTGCAGCGTCCCGGCGTAGGTCGCGCAACCCTCGTGCCGCCCCATCGCGTCAGTTACCTGTTTTCCAGTCTTGAGATCGTAGCCGCAAGGCTCAAGATAGACCGTCTCGCCGACAATGACCGGATGCTGCATATGGCCGCCGTGGTTGTCGTTCGGCCACTTATGCGAGGCCTGCCACCTCGGCTTACCGTCGGCTGGATCATAGCAGTAAAGGTGATACATCCCGCCGGCAGAAGGGGCGATCAGGATGGCGTCATCGTTGCAGATCAGATAGAAGGTGACGACGCCGTCCGCAGTGTCAATACCCGCTTCCCAAAGTTTCCGCCCGGTCTTCGCGTCCAGCGCGACCAGGAACTGGTCCGACCAGAGCTTCTCCGAGCCTATCCTTCCAGTCCTGAGGGCCTTGAGCTCCGGATTGCGGCATTCGACGAAGTAGACCTTGCCGTCGTTGATTGCGATTGTCGTGTTGATGATTACCGCGTCGCCGTATCGCCAGGCAAGCCCGCCGTCATCGTTAATGGCAAAGAGATCGTTGCTGCAAATCTTTTCCGTGCCCTGTCCGGACGTGGCGTCGTACCAGCTCGGCCCGCCCCAGAAATCCGTGCAGGCGGAGCCTTTCCAGACGCTGCTGCCGAAGAGGAGTCCGTCCTCCCGCCCGACGTATCCCCATTCGTGAGTCGCCCGAAGCGACGCTTCCGGAAGCGGCGTCGTCTTCAGCAGCCCGCCGGATGCCGCGTCCAGAGTCCAGCACGCGTCGCCTATTGCGACGAACAGACGGTCATCGTCGCAACACCAGTTGCACGCGTCGCGGGGGATGTTGACCCTGCGCAGGGCGGGGATTTCGAGCGACCAGAGAATCGCCCCGTTGCAGGAATCCATCGCCAGCAGGCGATTCATTCCCTGATGGAAGAGCCTTCCGTTGGCGGCAAGCGGGGCGGGCATTCGCGGATTGCGGTCAATCCCAAAGTCCGCGCCGGGGCGTCCGATCCAGCGGGCCTCCAGGTCCCCCGCGCCGATGATTCCATCCAGACCCTCGCCGCTCTGCGCGTTGTTCGCCGCGTTGGCGTACTGGTGCGTCCATGAGCCGACATCAGGTGCAGTGTCTTTGCGGATGAACGCCCAGGTTCCGTTGCACGCCTCGATGCCCCTGCCCTCGGCGTCGGATGATGCCAGCCAGCTTTCAAGCTCCGGACGCATCGCGATTGCTTTGTCGTCATTCGGTGAACCGAAAACCGCAATTCCGTCTCCGGGTTTAAGCATCCGCAATGCGGACGATGCGTCGCCCGACCATTTGCCTTCAGATATCGCCCTTTCTGAAACCACAAGATTTGCGAAATCTTCCGGGAACGGCAGCCTGCTGAGATCATCCGCCTGGAAAAGCGATATCCTCCAGCCGTAGACGTCGGCCTGTTGAAGCGCGCGCCGCGCGGCATTGATCCGATCCGCGTCGTCGTCCGCTCCGATGATCCGGAGATTGCTGCGGCAGGCCAGTTCATAGGCCAGCCGCCCGGTTCCGTTACCGATTACTAAGCATAGGCCATCCCTGACACCTGTGTTTTCAAGTATCTGTTCGGCAGCCTTGCCCAGCGCCTCGGTCTCTGTGGCAGGTTCGAACGGGGACGGCGCGGACGGAACGGCGTGAACGGTGAAGTTCATCGCGTTGTCCATCTCGAATACGTCGCTGAATGCCTGCCTGCCGTCCTTCTCCGCCTTTATCCGATAATGATAGAGCAGTTTGGGTTTCAACCCGGCGATTCGAGCCTGAATCCACGATCCGTCCGGAACGGCTTCCGCCGTTCTGTCCGGCGTTTCCCCTTCGCCCCATTCGATTATCGCGCACTTCGCCTCCGACGCCTGCCACCTTATTTCTGCCGCATCGGGGGAAACGAAACGCAGGACCGGCCCGCGTGTCACAGTCAGTTTCAACGGAATCAGCGATTTCTTCTGCGTCCAACTGTTCTCGACGACCTGGGACCGGACGGCTTCCGCGCTGACTGCCACTGCGTGGATGCTGCCGTCCATCTTGAAGAACTCGTCATCGTCGCGATATGCGCCGATGGCGAAGACGGCTTTCGGCGGATACTGGATGTCTCCGGACTGTTCGGACGACAATGCCTCCAGCCGACCATCAACGTAGATTCTCATCGTCTCGCCGTCATATGTTCCCGCCACATGATGCCAGCGGCCCTTTTCGAATGCTGTCTGGCTTTTCAAATACTTCAGGCGTCCATCTGACGCCGATACTGCGAAGCTGAATCTCGACTGATCGTAGCCGAGCAGCCATCCCTTCTCGAAATCTCCGTTGTCCTGAACGTATCCGGCGATTCCGCCCCATTCAGTTCCCTCATTGATGCATACCCATGCCTCAACGCTCAAGTCGCGCTTCGGCAGCTTCGACTGATCAAGGACGGGAACAGTAACGCTTGTCTCGCCCTGCGAGAAGACTAACGCCGGAAACGGCGCGGAGACGAGACGGGCAGTCCCCTCGATTGCCGCCCCGAAATCGCCGACCTTTGAGGCGACGACGCTCTCCTTTGCCGCGCCGGGAGCAAATTCCCACTGCGCCATCGGATCCGCCCAGACCCAACTATCTAGCGCGAAAAGAGCCAATAACACAATCACGCATATTCTTCTGACCGTATTGAAAGGCACTGCGAGTTCTCCGATCAGGTTGCAGGACCTGCGACTACGGTCGGGTGATCATCAGACCATCCGTGCCGCCGTGAAGAAAGCGATCCCGGGGAGCGCATGGGATTTTACTTCAGAGCCGGAAATCCATGCCAATACAATCAAAAATACGCATCTTCCGCTGGATGCCCCGCGTCCTTCATCCGCCGTCTTACACAAGCCCCTCTGTCTTCATAACCGAGCCGTCCTTAAGAAACACCTTTCGCTTCGCCGATTCGACGAGCAGGGGATCGTGCGTGGCCAGCAGGACGGTGACATTTTCGGCGCGATAAATCTCCCTGAGCAGTTCCAGCACCGACGCCGCGTTGGCGGAATCCAGGTTCGCCGTCGGCTCGTCGGCAAGCAGCAACTGCGGGCGATGAGCTACAGAGCGCGCTATCGCCACCCGCTGCTGCTCGCCGCCGGAAAGCTCGACGGGATACGCGTCGGCCCGGCGCGTCATGCCCAGCCGCTCAAGCAGTTCTTCGGAACGGTTGCCGCATTCGGCCTCTGACGCCCCGTTCAGTACCAAAGGCAGGCGGATGTTGTCCCGCGCCGTCAGGTCGTTCAGCAGGTTGTAACTCTGAAATACGAAACCGACGTTACGACGGCGGAAGCGTGAAAGCTGCTTTTCGCCGACCTTGTCAATGTCAATGCCGCATACGCGGATATGGCCTGACGCCGGACTCTCCAACCCCCCGATCAGGTTCAGCAGCGTCGTCTTGCCCGAACCGCTCGGGCCGGTCAGCAGGATCATCTCCCCCGCCGGCAGGTCCAGCGTGACGGACTTCAACGCCATCACCTCGGTCTGGCGATTCCCGTAGCTCTTTGAGACGTTTTCCAGAGAGATCATGCGCTCAGGTCGGCATCCTCATGATGTCCGCTGTTTTCCGCTTCGACGCCAGGCGGGCGGGCCACAGGGCGGCGATCATTCCGGCGACAAGGACTGCGATGATCGGCGCAGCCGTCATCTGCCAGGTCAGGCGGGGGTAGACGACGCCGCTCATGACGAAGTGCGGATTCTCGGAAGTGAATCGTCCCAGATCAATTCCCGTCCTTGCGCCGGCGCACGTGATCAACGCCCCAACAATTGAACCGAGAAGTCCGGCCCCGGCGCATATCATCGCCGTCTCCAGAAGAATCAGTGTCATCAATTCGGACGGCGTGACGCCCATCGCCTTCAGTATGCCGAATTCCCTGTGGCGGTCCATCACCGACACGAGCACTGTATTCGAGATGCCGGCAGCGACCATGATCACGACCAGCAGGATGACTATCGTCATTGAAACGACGTTCAACTGCGTCAACTGATCAAGCTCCGGCAGCAGTGCTTTCCACGGAGCTATCCTTTCGCCTTCGCGAAGCAGCGGCTTCACAATGTCCGCTGCTTCCTCGTCGGGCGTTCCCGTCTCGAAGAAGACCGCGACGTCGCCCGTCGTTGAAGCTGTCGCAATGTCCCTGACCGTTCCCAGATGAGCGTATGCCATGCCCTCGTCAAAGCGGTCAATCCCGGTTCTGAAAACGCCGACAACCTTGGCCGGGCGCGTCGTCCCGTCCGGCAGGCGGATGTTCAAGGCATCTCCGGGCTTGACGGACAACGTGGATGCTGTCTTCGCGCCGATGAGGATTTCAGCTCCTGCGGACGGCGCAGCGAGGTACGCGCCCTCGACGACGCGGGCCGGCACGGCGCTGACGATGCGTTCACGCTCCGGAACGACGCCGGTCAGTTGAACCGGAGATGCTTTTGAATCAACCACCAGCATCACCGGCGCGGAGAGCCGGGGGAGCGCTGCCTTCATCCCGCGCGGAAATTCGGACATTTCAGCCCATCGAGCCGTTGTCTCCAGCGGTTTGTCCGAACGCACGAGCAGTTGCCCGGTATGCACTGATATTGAATTTACGATCATGGCGTCGTTCACGCCCACCATGATAGCGCTCAGGAACGTCAGGGCGGCGACGGCCATCCCTATCGCCCCGATTGTGATCCAGGAACGGGAGCGGCGGCGTGAAATGCCCTGAAGCGCCATGCGGGACCAGAATGCGATCATCCGCGCGCTCCGATTGCCGCCATGAGCCGTGCGGGGGCTTTTATGCGCTCCGATACTGCCAGCAACAGGTCGCGCCAGTCTCGATCCTGGAATATGAGTCCGCCCACCGCAAGCCTGTCGCGGGATTCCTCGAACAAGGCCATCGCCCGCATCATTGACGCCTCCGACGCAGCCTCAAGGTCGAGTTCTTCGAGCGCGACGTCTTCGCGAGCGACCGGACGGCCGGATATGCAGCGCGAGTGAACGGCGGTTGAGAGAACAAAATTATGCCTTTGCCTCGGGATATCGTCATCAACGTCCACGATGTCATCGAGAATCTGGCAGGCCAGCCCGAACAAACTCAGTCCCGCCCTTGCGACCGGCGCTTTTGACATGTCCACACGGCCTGCGGCCTCGGCCACGGCAACCGGGGCTTCGAACAGCAGTCCCGTCTTGAGCAGGTGAATGCGGTCGAGAAGTTCCTGCGGCTCAAGCACGGCCTTTGCGCCAAGCTCCTCCTCGTGCTCCTGAAGCCCGCTTGGCGCCAGTATCTTCAGCGTAAGGCGCGAAATCGCGGTCGCCTCCCCTCGGCTGAGATTGCCGGCGGCAACCTCCTCATCAAGAAGTTCGAATAGGACGCGATCAGCCGCCATTATCGTAAGTACGGACGCGAAACGCCCGCCCCCCTTCGGCAGCATCATGGGAATGACGGCCTTGAACTCGTCGTCCAGCAGGTTGTCGCAGGCTGTCACCCATGCCCTCATGCACTGGGACAGGAGGGCGTAAAGGCGAAGCTGATTCCGTGGCAGTCCGACGCCGCGCTGGGCTGCGATGAACAGGCACGAAAAGAGGTTGCGCTCCATGGACGCTACGGAATCATCCCACGGAGCAAGTTCGCAGATTCCGCCAAGAACGCGGATTGACCGGTCGTGAAATTCGCGCAGAACGTCGCTTTGAATACTCAGAGCCTCGACGAATGGCGGGCATTTGAGCAGTCTTTCGGACGGTCCAGCCGTCATTTTGCCTTGTTCCCTTTCAGCAACCGGATGCATCCCATCGTTCCGCCGCATTGTGCCAGGTTCTGCGCCCCGGCCTCCAGAAGCGCGCCCTGCAGTACGCCTTTGATGCTTTCCTCAATCTCCGGCTGCCGCAGAAGTATAACGCCTGAATACGAGTAAAGCTTCCCGAATAACGTCCAAGGGCGGTCAATGTCAGCGATCACAAATCGTCCCCCGGGTTTCAGCACGCGCATGGCTTCCATTGCGCTGCGCTTCTTCAGGTCCAAGGGCACATGATGGTAGAATAAAGCCGAGGTATAGGCGTCGAAGGAGGAATCCTCGAATGGCAGCTCCTCGGCCAAGCCGGGTTGGAACCGGCAGACGGAGTTTGCTCGCTTGCGCGATGCAACCTTAATCATGGGGAAGGAGGCATCCACGCCGATAACCTCGCCGGTGCCAATCCGGGCGGACACTTCAGCGGTCAGGAGTCCCGTGCCGCAACCAACGTCAACGATGCGATCTCCGTCCTTCGGAGCGAGCGCGTCGGCAATCATGCGGTTCAGACGCGGTTCCGCCCCGAAAGCGACGATTGGGATCAGCGCGTCGTAGACCGACGCCGCATGGGTGAGCACCCGCCCTCTGGTGGGAAGCGAAAGCTCTTCGCGCCTGCCCTTTCGTCCGAACATATTTCAATCGCTCCCCTGTTATCCGTATCCGCAGCGCGCAGCAGGCCAGTGAAAAACTAATGGTTCACGCGGATATTCTACTTGGGCGAACCCGCGAAGCAAACAGTCGCCTTTTTCACCAACTTCACGGAATCGAGCCTCTTTCTCGCGTCCGCGGGAGAGACCAAGCCATCCTTGCCCTTCGGATGGCCCGATCCGGCAAGAGCCATTTCCACCGGCGAGGTATCGGCGGGATTCAATACCCCTTTGAATACAAATGACGGGAAATCGTCGCCCGAAACGTTGATCTCCGCCTTGCATACGACCGGACCGTCTCCGATTCGGGTCATGGCGGCGGGTGTCAGCTTGAATGTCCTCTTAAGTTGTTTGACCGACAGTGTCGCGCTCGATACGGCATCGGGAAGAGGATTCTTGGCCGAGGGATAAAGGCTGTTGCCGTCAAGGATGCCTCGCGCGTGCGCCCATACGGGCAGGGCTTCGCCTGCCTCCCTGATCTTAAGTCCCAGTACCTTCATATAGCCGTTTCCCAGCCCTTTCTTGCCGGTCTTTTCTGTAACGTAGACCGTATCAAGGTACTTGCCATCCGGGGTTTCCAGCCAGAGGGCGAGCTGGTATAGCTCCTTACCCAAGGCCTTTTCTCCGAAATCTATCGTGAACTCAACAGTCTTTGCCGCAGGAGCATCCGCAGCGCGAAGACCGTCACCGATGAAAATGAAGGCAAACAGAGACAGAACCAGCATGACGCCTGAAGACGCGTTCCTATTTCCGGAACCGATGAAAAACGGGACTGACTTGCGAACGTATTCCGGACTGTGTTCCATTTTCACCTGATGATCTCCTTGTTACTCTGGAAACTTGATTTTCCCAATTGACATAATCATTTCCGCGCGTGGGAGACAAGTCAAGCCAAGTAAGAGCGCGTTCAAGGTTGGAGTTCCGATGCGACAAGCCTGACGACGCTGCCGTCCGCCAGAGCTGCGAATACTCCGTCACCCGCTCCTGCAATTGCCACAGGACATGACGACATCAGCAGCGCAGCCAGTACCCGGCCCTCCGGGCTTATTACTGCGATATGACCGTTCTCAACTGCCGCAAACACTACAGGGATATCGTCATATCTCGATTCACAGAATGATGTTACGGAATCCCCCATGTCTCTGCGCCAAATGCATTTTCCCGAGCCGTCAAGCCCGTAAACCGAAAACGAAAGCGACCCGGCAATAAGAATCGGCGGTCTATCCGGCGACGTTGGCAGGGCCGCCAGCGCAGTCACCTCGTCCCCGGTATTGTATTTCCATAAAAGCGATCCATCCCAAGACAGGGCATGCACGTTTCCATCAGCTCCAGCGAATACAACCTCGCGTTTTCCTTCTCCACTCAGATTTGCGGCGAGAACGGCATTTGTCCTGGGTCCGCTTCTGGATGAATATCCCCACATAGGCGCTCCGGCTGCGTCAAGGCAATGCCACCAGTAGTATTCCGTGCCAGCCAGAACGTCGGGACGCCCATCGGAGTCAACATCCGCCACCGCGCCGCAAGTGGATGCGTGGACGGTTTCCCGCCGCCATAATTCCCGACCTTGACCGTCAATGCAGTAAAAGTGCCAGGATTCCGTTCCTGCAATAATTTCCGCCTTCCCGTCGCTGTTCAAATCGGCGCACATTAGGACCCTGACAACAGGCTTACGTTTATATTGCGGGAACTGATGGTTCCAGAGCAGATTACCCTCCGTGTCGAAGCAGAAAAGCTGTCCGTACTGGGTTCCGGCAAGGACTTCCGGCTTCCCGTCTCCATCAACGTCGCCGGTTACTATGGCGCGCACAGGACTGCCGGCATCCTTTTTCCACAAGGCGCGTCCATCCCTGCCCAGAACGGCAATGTAACCGCTTGAATTGCCGATGATTGCATCCGGCGCTGAATCGCCGTCAACGTCAGCAGCGGTTATGACGGGCTGCTGGGAGAGCGAAGCAGAGAGGTTAACCGCCGCTTCCTGCCCTATCGGCGATGCGCGCACTTCAAGTTCCGCAAGGTAGACGCCGCATCCCTCGCGCGGTATGAGTTCGATGGTCAGATATCGGGCCTCGACGTCGCCGCCGTTGATCCTGTGCGCAATCGGGCTTCCCCAGTCGCCGTGCGGCCCGTTGTCAGTAATTTCCGCTATATTCACGGCTTCGCTGTCGCTTTGGCGGGAGGCTTTGACTGTAATTTTCTGTGTGGCAAAGGCGAGTGATTTTGACGATGTAAGCCCCCACCATGCGTCAATGCTGATCTGCCGAAGTCTACAGGGACGCGCCAGATCAATCTTCAGAGTGACAGGGATGCCCTTATCCCACATTACGCTGTTTTCGGCGCGCGCTGTCTGCCCGTCGGTCAGCATGCGTATATCATTCGGGGAATCATCCGTGGCAAATGGATTGACTGCCGCCGGCGTCGGCATGGAAGTGATTTCCCAGCCGGAATCAAAGGCAAACGGATAACCGGCATTGTTGGTTATCAATAATCCCGGCGACATGGCTTCAGATGTCCAAGCTATCGCCAGGCCACCGAGCGGAAGTATGGGCGCAGTTGGCGAAATCGCTGACCGGGTCCCAGCCTGGAGCGCAGCAATATCCGGAACTATCGGCCAGAGAGATGCTCCGTCGCGCATCGCGAATACCGTCCTGCCTTGCTCAAGGCGAAGCTGTATTTTGCCATGGTCCGGCCTGTATTCGCGCCCCCCGGCGGAGATGAACCGACGATTCAGGCTCATGATAACCTCGGCAGCTTCCCGGGCATAAAGCAAGAAACGTCCACCGGGCCGCATTGAAATCGTCACAGGCCTATTACTTTCCAGCAGCTTCTGTCCCGCAACCGTTACCGATGTTGCCGAAAAGATGGTTGCTGTTTCCCCTTCGGCGGCCCAACCCTGCCCGGCGACGGAGAGCGGACCTGAGCTTCCTCCGAAACCAATCCATACGCGCCTTTCTCCTGCTTCTAATACAAGCCCATCCCCGGCGCAGTGCGCCAATTTCGCGATGGCTCCACCGGAAGGGCGGGGGACAAGCGCCGTGTGGAAGGCAAAAACCTCCCCCGGTTTCATGTCGCCCCCGCCGATCTGCTGCCGTATGTGAACGATCGGGTCAGCGAAAGGATATCCGGCCCAGTTGGCTCCCAGAGCGCCGTCGCTGGTGAGCTTTGACGGCAGTGGAAGAGCAGAGACAATATCAAACGCTTCTTCTTTCTGCTCAACAGAGAACAACTGCCCGGCGTTTTCTGCTACGTCCCCAAGCACATGCCACGTGTTTCGGAAGGAGAAGTTGCCCGCCGCGCGCGCTGTCATGCCGTCCTTTACGACGAAGCCCAGCCCCTTGATCCAGAGAATCGCCCTGTCCCAGTCCGCCCCGGCATAATCGGGCGTCAATGAACGGCTGAACGCGAAGTCGTCCGCGTCCTGAGCGTCCAGGAGCCGGCAGAACGGAGGCATCGCGTCTGAGGTTCCGTCCCGGAAGACAAGGACTCCGCAATGGAACTTCGGGAGCGCCTTTATATAGTCGCAATCAGCCAGCCAGATTCGCCCTCGGGCGGAAAGGCGTGTAATGCAATTGCCATCGTAGTGCCTGTGCCCGCCGCACCCAAGACCGTCAAGCAGAAGATATTCGCCGAGGGGGTCGAAGCCGGCGCGCATGGAAATCTTGTCGAAGGTTTCCTCGATTGGGATTCCTGCCTTCTCGCCGCCGAAGTGCTTGTAGAATCCCCCGCCTACCGGAAAGACCTGAAGACCGGACAGGTCGGACGGCTCCTGCTGCGCTATCGGTGCAACAAGCGAGTTGAGTTCGAACTCCTGACGTCTGCGAACCTTCGCCGCCTTGTCCAACGCCCAGGCGTAACGCCCGTCGCGATAGAACCACGTAGCCGCGTTCCAGAGTGGAAATTCAGCCGTCCCGCCGGAGAAGTTCCCTACGTCGCCGAAGGACACCTGGTAGCCCAGGTTGTCCATCGTCATGATCGCCAGATCGGCCATGCGCCGGGCTGCGCGGCTTTTGAAGAAGTCCATGTTCCCGGAGGCAAGGCTGTAGGCGATGACATGCCTGGGCGGAATCCACTGGTACGAGTTACTGTCCTCCTGCGCCTTGAATTCGGAGAGTATCGGCTCGAAGGCAAGCCGGGACATCTCGCTCCACTGCTCTGCTTCGCGGCAGGGGTAATAAAGGCCGAAGTAACGCCCCGCAAAGAACAGGCCGAGGCTGGTGAAGGTCGTATGATTGTTGCGCAATCCGGGAGTCCGGACGCCGCTCATGCTCCAGTAGGTCGTCCAGTAATTACAGTATTCGGCGACAATCTTCGTGAGCCTGATCCTGTCGTCAGACGTCAGGGAGGGACTTTCCTCGATCAGGTCCAGGGCAGTGACGACGCCTGCCAGATTGAAGTCCGCGTCCATGCCCCACGGTCCGCCGTGTGTCGGGCGGTTTTTCTGACGGTCCTCCCACATAAGGTCAATCAGCGCGGCGCACAATCCGGCGTAGACCTCCCGCCCGCTTCGCATGTAATCACGTCCGGCCCCGGCGATGCTGCGGGTCGCCCCGGTGTGAACGCCTTCCTCCAGCGCGTCGCGGGTCTGCTTTACACGGGATTCGATAAACCCATCGCCGGGCGGATTAACGTATTCGTTGAAATTGGAGGCCGCCTTGCCTTCAAGATTGACTCGCCATTGTCTGGAGATAACCCCCTTCTCGGCGGAATTGACAAGCTTATTAAACTCGGCGGTTGCCGCCGCAGCGCCTGGAATTGTGCTTGCGCCGACGATTATCGCGTTGCGCCCGGTTCCCCACGGATCGCTGACGGTCTGAAGCGCCCATCCGCCTTCTCCGGGATATATTCCGTCAACCGAGGTTAGTTCCCACCCGTATAATTGCAGTATCGCGGGGTTGTTCAGCGCGTGGCCGATAAGGATGACGTTCTCCGCGCCGGCTTTGGCCGCCGTCCAGTCATCAGCCTTCATTATCGGCAGTCGCACCTGTAATGCGGTCTCGACAACCGCTTGAATCTCGCGGGCCATGCCCATGTGCGCAGGATCATCCGGCGCTATGATCGAAGCCTGCGGTTTTCCATCGGCGATGAGCGCGGTGTCGGGATATATCCTCTTCGGTGAGGATATGCGTTCTGAGAGGGGAACAGACTCGGCAAGCGAGACATCGTCGAAATATACCTTGACCGGCGCGCCCGGACCATCAGGCTCAGTGCGATTGAAGAGGTACGCCCTTGCGCTGACGGCTTCGGGCGGGGACTTGGCCTGAACGCTGAGTAATGTCCATTCCGGACCATCCGCAGTCTGCGTTGATGGGGGCGGTTGTATGCTGATTCCGGCCTTGTCATACCAGCCGAGGTACCCCCATGCCCGTGGCGTTGCCGGACTCGCGGAATCGCCAGTCTCGACTCTCGCCCAGAAACTGAAAAGGTACGTCTTTCCAGCGATGACGGGAACCGGCTCAGAGACGACCGCCGCCTTTCCCGCCGCCCCAACGCTTATCAGGTAGGCGTTTCCTTTGCGTCCGGCCCCTGCGGTAATCCCGCCTTCTGCGAGCCTGTCGTTTCCTGTTCCGTCTTTGGCGGCGGCGTCCCTTATTTGAAAGGACCATCCGCCCGTCCCCGATTCGAACTCCGGGTTGGCAAGAAGGTTCTCCGCTCCCCGCACGGAGAGGCAAAGAAACGCGGCAAGCGCCAGCAGGTTTATGATTCGTGACATCCTGAAAAGCCCCCTCGACGGGAGGCTGTGCTTAAAAAGCGAGTTTATTCGCGCAGCATCAGGGACAGTGCGCTCTCGATCCAGACCGTCGCGTTTGTGAAACACATGGGGCCATGCCCGGGCATGACGCAGTCGGGCGTGAAATCCTTGAGGAGCCGCAAAAGGCTGCTGCGCATGGCGTTTGCGTTGAAACCGAAGTTGTCGCATCTTCCCGGCATGCCGCCGTTCATGACGACGTCTCCGGTGAAGAAGACCTTCCGCCCGCCCATTTCCATCTCGTATGCGCAACTCCCAGGCGAATGGCCGGGCAGGTGAATCATGCGGAAGACCGCCTCGCCGATCTCGATTTCCGCGCCGTCAGCCAGCGACATCACCACCTCGACCGGCACGGGCCTTTTGTGATAATGGAAGGCGGATGTCCGTTCGTCTCCGGCATTCAGGGCTTGCGCTGCCGCCTGATGGGAAATCACATTGGCTCCGGCCTTCCTGAGCGCTTCCGCGCCGCCCGAATGGGGGAGATGTTCATGCGTCAGGAGAACATGGCTGAGGTCCCGCACCTCCAGACCCAGTTCCCGGATGTGGGTCAGGATGGAGGGGACGGTCTCTCCGCAGCCGCAGTCCACCATAACGAGCGTATCCCGCGTGTCCACAAGGTAGACGTTGCAGTCGTTAGAGGGCCAGTCTGTGTAGGTCAGGTGGTAGTCCAGCCCGCCAACCAGGTAAATGTTTCTAAGGAGTCTCAAGGATGAGTTCTCCGTAAATGACGGCTGCAGCCTGTGGGGGATGCTTCGAGAGCCAAGAAGCAATCATAATATTTAAAGACCTGTCGCGTCAAGAAAAGGGGGCGCGGGCCGGTTGACGAAGCACAGATACGTATGTAAAATACAGTTGTGTGGAATGCGCCGTCAGCGGCCTTGTTTCGGCGCGGGTGAACTGATAAGGGCCTTAGTGTTCGGCGTGGTGGCGGGATGCAACAGGTAAGGTACGCCATAAAGTACTGCAAGGGGTGTCAACACAAGATTGAAATTCCCGAAACGCTGGCCGGGCGTTACATGCGCTGCGAGAATTGCGGTCGTGAAGTTCGCTGCCCGTCGCCCGGAAGCAGCAAATACAACACCGTAAGGATCAACCGGAAGGTCTATATCGCCGGCGGCGTCATCGCGGGCGTCCTCTTGTTGTTCCTTATCATTTCAGCGCTCTTCGACAACAAGGATGAACGATACGAAAAAGCGCAGAAAAGATGCGCCGAGATCGAGGAGATGATAGCCAAGGGAGAAAACGATGACGCAATCGCCGCGTTCAAAAAACTGCAAAAAAAGTATGGCGACAGCGATGACCCGAGGGTAAGAAACCTTATCAAGTCCAAGGAAAAGCTGGTCCCAAAGGAAGAAGAATACTGACATCCCGGTATCTGCCACGTGACAAGCCTGTCAGATAAGCCGTCTAAAACGCAGCCCGCCGAATCTGCCCAAACACCGCAAAAGAGAAAAGGAAGGCTTTCTCTCCTGCATGGCGTTCTCCTGCTGGCGCTGGTATTGCGCGTTCTATTCATGGCGGAATACGCGCAAAGCCCCTTCCACAAAAATCTCACCCTCGACGAGCGGGTGGACGATCATTGGGCTTGGGCTATGGCGACAGGCGGCAAGAGTTTCTTCGACGGGGAGCCATATTACCGTGAACCGGGATACCCGTATCTAATGGCGGCGACGTATCGCTTATTTGGGCGCGATCCCGGACCCGTCAGGGCGCTGCAACTTGCATTGAGCGTCGCATCTGTATGGTTGCTCTATGTGATCGGGGCGTCCCTCTTCGGGGAGACGGCTGGCCTTGCGTCGGCTTTTCTCCTGGGGGCATATGATCTTCAAATCCTGTATACGGACTGCCTTACGAAGGAAACTGTGTCGCTGTTCCTGTCTCTGTTGTCATTGTGGACATGCCTCATGGCATTCAGAAGACCGAGCATCAAGACGTGGCTATTCGCAGGCATCACATGCGGGATTTTGAGCGTCGTCCGAAGCGCCGGACCTTTGTTTGCCGCGATGTTCATCCCGGCATTCTTCATCAAGATTTGCTGCAGGAAAGACTGTCTTGTTCAAGGATGGGAACCAGAAGGAGATGAACCCCGCGTCAGTCTTCCGCGCGCGATGATTCTGTCCGCGATATTTCTCGCTGCAATGTGCGCCTGCGTCATGCCTGTTACTTTAAGAAATTATCGCTACGGCGGGGAATTTGTCCCCGTGGCCTACCAGACCGGCCACATGTTCTACCTCGGCAACGGGCCTTTTGCAGATGGAAAGCTGGCCCGTATTCCCGGCGTCTCTCCCAACCCCGTTCACGAACACAAAGACATGGCCCGACTTGCCGAACAACTGTCCGGAAAGAAACTGAATTGCCGGGAAACGTCCTCGTTCTGGTTCGGCAAGACCTTTGAGCATATTCGCAGTGAACCGGCGGCATTCATAGGTCTGATGATCCGCAAGACACTGTATTTCTGGAATCGCTTTGAAATTCCCGATCCGATTGACCTTGAAACAGCCCGGAGATTTTCGTTCATTCTCAGGCTGCCTCTTGCCGGTTTCTGGATCATCGGTCCGCTGGCGCTGGTCGGGTTGATAGTTATTCGCGGGTGCGGCATGGAGGAATGGATTGTCCGCCTGCTGGCAATGGCGGCGATTGCTGCGGTGATCGCGTTCTTTGTTAACGCGCGCTATCGCTTCATGGCCGCGCCATTTCTCCTGCTCTGGGCCGGCGCGGGAGCAACCGCGACAGCGCAGGCGTTCCGGGCAACCGACCGTCGAAAGATACTCGTCTGCGCCGGCGTTCTGGCCTGCGGTCTGGCCCTGGCGTTCT
Source organism: Planctomycetota bacterium (assembly GCA_022711755.1). Classification (GTDB taxonomy): domain Bacteria; phylum Planctomycetota; class Brocadiia; order SM23-32; family JAKLEA01; genus JAKLEA01. The sequence goes on along the minus strand of JAKLEA010000009.1, from coordinate 90,542 downwards.
CGCCGATCTTGAAGGGCGATCCCGCCATCGGCTTCCTGATGCTGGGCGATTACCACCGCGAAGCCGGACGCCTTGACGAAGCGTTGACGGAATATCGTAAGGCGCGCAACGCCGCCCCGGCCTCCCCGGAAGGTTACATGGCCGAATCCGGAGTCCTGTTCACGCTCGGACGGACAGACGAGGCTTGCGTCGCCGCCGCGTCGGGGCTGAAGGCTTGCCCCTGGTCCTCCGAATTGCAGGCCCTCGTCGGAAGGCTTTTGTCCGCAAGAGGGGAATACGGCGAGGCCGTCATCTACCTGAAAAAGGCGCTTGAACTCGAGCCTGCCAACGAACTGGTCTGGATTGATCTGGCGCTGGCCTGCGAGAAAGCGAAACAGCCGGACGCGGCGGACGAAGTATTCGCAAAGTCACTGGCCAACAGGCCCGATTCGGCCCTGCTGCATGCCGAATACGCGCGGTTCCTTGCGGACCGCGGACGCCACGATCAGGCCCGCGGCATGGCGCAAAAGGCGCTTGGGCTTGAGCCTGGCAACAAACTCGCGCTGGAAGTCCTTGACGCGATCGGGGAAGATGAAGCTGGCGGCAAATCCGGCTCATCAAGTCCTTGATGCCGGCAAGCTCCTGAAAACAATAGCATTGCGGATTTTGATTTTTCAATGATGCGGCCCCGGCGATTTCCCGATCTCTGTGGAGAACTGTCGGATGAACAAGCTCTTTCTCGTAATTGACCTCGGAACCAGCAGCGTCAAGGTCGTCGCTTACGATAATCGCGGAAATGCCGTCGCATCGGCCAAGGGCGACTACCCCGTCCATCATCCTCAGCCCGACTGGGCGGAGCAGGCCCCGGAGGACTGGTGGGCGCGGACTTCCGAAGCCGTCCGCCGCGTGGCCGCCCAGGTCCCCCCCGGAAGCGTTGCCGCCGTCAGCGCGTGCAGCCAGCGCGAGGGCATGGTCCCCGTTGACGAGCGCTGCAACGCGCTCCTCCCGTGCATCATCTGGCTGGACATGCGCACCGGCGCGCAGGGGGAGCGCATCGAGCGCGAACTGGGGCTTGAGCGCGGCTACGGGCTCACCGGCCTTCGCCCCGGCCCCGCGTGGTCGCTGCCGAAACTGATGTGGATTCGGGAGAACGAGCCGAAGGTCTTCGACGCCGCTTATAAATTCGTCCAGCCCGGCGACTTCATCCTGGCGCGTCTGTCCGGCCGCTTCGTCGAGGACTTCAGCATGGCCTCGCGCACGATGATGTTCGAGCCGGCGAAGCGTTGCTGGTGTCCTGAGATTCTGGATCACTTCGGCATACCCGCCGGAAAGATGCCGCAACTGATCGAATCGGGCAGCGTGATTTCCGAAATCCGCCCGGAGGCGGCGCAGGAACTCGGGCTGGACGAGGGAACGCTCATCGTCGCCGGCGGCGGGGACCAGCAGTGCGCCGGGATCGGCGTCGGCGCCGTCGGGGAGGGCAAGGTCGGCGCGGGCATCGGCACGGGAACCGCCCTCGTGGTTGACCTGAAAGAGCCGAAAATTGATCCCGCCATGAGCATCCCGCTCAACTGCCACGCCGTGCCGGGTCATTGGGAGTATGAGCCGTGCCTCTGGATTTCCGGCGGGCTTCTGAGCTGGTTCTGCGACGAGTTCTACCGGGATTCCGGGCGCGGGTTCGAGACGATGATCGCCGAGGTCGCCGGGCTGCCCGCCGGGGCGGACGGCCTGACCGCGCTGCCTTACTTCGTCGGCGCGGGGTCGCCGAACTGGCACCCGCAGGCGGAGGGCGTTTTCGCCGGCGTCAGGCCGGGGCACAAGCGCGGCCACTTCGCCCGCGCGCTCTTCGAGGCGATTGCGATGGAAATCCGCCTGAACCTTGAGGCCGTGCAGGCCAACGGCGTGAACGTCTCACAGATCGTCCTGAGCGGCGGCGCGTCGCGCAATGAGCCTCTATGCCGGATCGTTGCGTCCGCGCTGCCCGTTCCGGTTGCCGTCACGGAGAACGCGGACGCCGCCTCCCTCGGCGCGGCCATGCTGGCGGCCCTCGGCGCGGGCGAGTTCGATTGCATCGAGGACGCCGTCGCTGCCATGCGCCACCCCGATCGCGCCATTGCCCCCGATCCCGCCGCTGCGAAACGCTACGACAAGACGTACGACCGATACCGGGAGCTTTATCGCTCGCTTCGCGGCTACTTCGGCGGACGGACGTAAATGTCCCGTGCCCCTCACTCCTCCTTCGCCTCGGTGAGGATTATCACCCGCTTTACGGATTCCGAGAATACCCCCCACGCCCTGACGGCTATCGTCTCGTCGGCGTTCTGATACTCGAATAGTTCGATGTCCTCGCCCTCGCCGGCCTTGTGCTCCAGCAGGCGTTTCATGGCCTCCTCCTCAAGCGGCGCGAGCGCCGCCGGGTGGGTTATCGAGCCGAACCTGCCCCCGCGCCGGACCTGCCCCTGATCGGCGATGGTCACGACGCACGCCTTGAATGGCGGGATGCGCCGCGCGATGGCCTCGAAACTTGCCTTCGGATACCGTTTCTTCAACGCGACAAGGTCCCAGTTCGTCACCCCGCCGTCCCAGCAGAACGTCTTCCCCGGCATGAGCAGGCAACCGGCGATCGCGCTGGATGCGATGTGCAAATGCTCCTCATTCACGCGCGCGGTTATGCGTCTTTCGGCCATTTCGCGCAGTATCGTGAAGTGCTTGCGCTCGGCGCGGGCGTCCGCGTGAAGGAATATCTTCTTCCCCGCGCGGCGTCCGCCGCGATACCCGCTGCCGCCGGGGACGGAAGAAACCTCCCAGACCTGGAAGCCCAGCTTCTCCGCCATTGCGAAACCGTCCGCCGGCTCGTCTTCCCGCGCGCCGGACTCGGTCCGCATCGCCTGCGCCTCAGCCTCGCACCAAAGGGCGAATTCCTCATACCCCTCGAACCAGAGGAATCCGTCCTCGCCCACGCTGCCAAGCGCCGGAGTCATGTCGCCGCCGTCCCCCCCCCCGCTTTTCGCTCAGGATCGTCCGCGCCTGCCGCCCCGCGCGGGCCGGGCCGGACTCGCCACCGAATCCCTCAGCATCCGCAGCGTCTGCAGGACGGCGTCCCGCTTGCCCTTGTTCTGCGGAGCGATGAGCGCAAGGAATATGGTGTCCAGGCAGTCAACCGCTTCCTGGTATTCAATAGCAAGGTCATAGGCCTCCCCGGGCGCGGGCGGTCCCGCGCTGCCGCAAAGGTAGCTCAGGAACTGCATCCCGTCCTCCGTCAGGCGCGCCGCAAGCTCCGGATTGGATTCCAGGTATTCCGCCGCGCCGGCGGGCAGATTCGCCGCATCGCTTGATCGAACCTTGTCCGGGTCGAGATACCTGCGCAGGTCGGGGCTGAGGCGTCCGGCGAACTGCTCGACCAGGTACGGCCGCGGATTAATCCCCGCAAGCTTGCAGAGCCGCCCGATGAACTCCGGCCCCGGCTCCGCCCGCCCGCACTCCACCTGGCTGACCCACAGAGTCTTGCAGCCGATGCGCTCCGCAAGCTCCGCCTGCGTCAGGCCGAGGGAAGCCCGCGTCTCCTTCACGAACTGCGCAATGTCCATTCCGTTGTCCCCATTTCCCCGCCAAAACGACACGCCGACCGTGAGTCGGCGCGAATCACGTCTCAAGGATCGCCATGACGTCCCCCGGCTTCGCCTTTTCGCCGTCGCCCATCAGAACCTCGACCAGCTTGCCCGTTTTCGGGCTGGGAACGTCAACCGTCATCTTGTCCACAATGACCTGAACCAGCTCCGCGCCCTCCTTGATCGTCTCCCCGACCTCGACGTACCAGAACGAAATCTCGGCTTCGCCCTTCTTCTCGTCATCGGTCAGAAGCGGCAGTTTGAACTCGTATCTCATGAACCAGCCTCCTGGAAAACATGCTCCGCGTGATAGGAACTTCGCACAAATGGGCCGGATGCCGCGGCGCTGAAGCCCAGCCGCCGAGCCTCCGCGCCAAGCTCGTCGAACTCCTCCGGGAGCAGGAACCGCGCTATCGGCGCATGCGCCGCCGACGGCCTCAGGTACTGCCCCAGCGTGACGATGTCGCAGCCTGCGCGCCGCAGGTCCTCAAGCGCGGAGATCGTCTCCTCGCGTGTCTCGCCCAGCCCGAGCATCAGTCCCGATTTCGTCTTCACGTCCGGGACTTCGCGCTTGACCAGCGCAATGACGCCCAGCGAACGCTCGTAGTCCGCCTCCGGGCGAACCTGTCCGTACAACCGCCGGACGGTCTCGATATTGTGATTGAAAACGTCCGGTTTTGCCAGAGCCACGGTCAGGATATTCGCCCGGTTGCCCCCGAAATCCGGCGTCAGAACCTCGACAATGACGCCGCCGACCTTCCGCAACGCCTCGATGGTCCGGCGGAACTGCCCGGCCCCGCCGTCCGGAAGGTCGTCCCGCGTGACGGACGTGACGACCACGTGCTTCAGCCCCATTCGCCGGACAGCTTCGGCGACGCGGAACGGTTCATCCTCCTGAAGCGCGGCTGGCGCGCCCTTCTTCACGGCGCAGAACCGGCAACTGCGCGTGCAGACGTCGCCCAGGATCATGAATGTCGCCGTCCCCCGGCAGAAGCATTCCCCGATGTTCGGACATTGCGCGCTCTGGCAGACCGTCGCCAGTTTCAACTCCTTAAGCGTCAGTCTGACCGGCTCCATCAGTTCTGCGGACGGCAGGCGTTTCCTGATCCATGGTGGAAATCGCCCGTTACCGTTCAACCTGTCTGTCCTGTCGCTGTCGCTGTCGCTCATAAGGTAATCCTGCCTTACTGCGCGTCTTCCCGCAACCATTCCGCGCCGACGCTGTTGCGCCGAAGCGCCAATCTCTCAACCTTCCCCGCGCCGAAACTCTCAGCAAATCGGGCAATAAGCCGTCGCTTCACTTCCTTCATGTCGCAACTGCGCCCGAGAATCCGCTCCATGTTTGTGACCTTCCGGTCGGAAATCCCGCAGGGAACTATCATGTTGAAGTAATCGAGCGATACGTTCACGTTCAGCGCGAATCCATGCATCGCGACCCATTTCCGCGCGGCTACTCCGATGGCGGCAACTTTCTCGTTGCCGACCCAGACGCCGGTGAAGCCCTCTGATCGCCCGGACGCGATATTGTAGTCGCCCAGAACCTCGATCAGAACGCCCTCCAGCTTCCGCAGGTAGCCGACAACGTCTCCGCCGCGCCGCTCCAGGTCAACAATCGGATACCCGACGATCTGGCCCGGCCCGTGGAAGGTGACGTCCCCCCCGCGCTCCGTTTCCTTCAACTCCACGCCCCTCTTCAGCAGTTCCGCCTCTGAAAAAAGAATGTGCTCGCGCCTGCCGCTGCGCCCGATGGTGATGACCGGTTCGTGTTCGAGAAGGAGCAGGAACTCCGTCCGGTCTTTGCGCGCGGCAACCCGCTCATGCAGCCTGCGCTGGAGCGACAGCGCGTCGTCGTAACCGATAATCCCCAGGTCCGCCGCGACCAGGTCCGCGTCGCCGGTCGGCATCTCCGGCAGGGATGAATCGGCTCCGCCCATTGCTGTCGCGCCTCAGGCGTGGATCGGCTTGGCGAATATGCCCTCGGCCGCTTCCATGATCCCCTCGGGCAGGGTCGGATGCGTGTGAATGGTGGCCGCAAGCTCTTTCGCGGTGGCCTGAAGTTGAACCGCCAGCGCCGCCTCGGCGATCATGGCGTTTGCCTCGGCGCCGATGATGTGGACGCCCAGAATCTGGCCGGTCTGCGCGTCAGCAATGATCTTGACCATGCCGACCGTCTCGCCCATCGCCAGCGACTTGCCCAGGAATCTGGAGTTAAACTTGCTGACCGCGACCTTGCGCCCAGCGGACTTCGCCTCATCCTCCGTCATCCCTACCGTCGCGATCTCCGGATGCGTGAAGCAGCAGGCCGGAACTGCGTCGTACCTGATCGCCGCCGCGTGTCCGCCGAAAAGCTTCTCCGCCAGGAAGACGCCCTGCCGGGAGGCCACGTGCGCCAGCAGGAACCGCCCGTTCACGTCGCCGATTGCGTAGACGTCCGCAACATTCGTGCGGAGATCGGCGTCGGTTGCGATGAACCCGCGCTCGTTCGTTTTGACGCCGGCGACCTCAAGTCCCATGTCCGCGCTGTTCGGCGCGCGCCCGGGGCAGACGAGAACCTTGTCGGCCTCAATCGTCTCCCCGTTCGAGAGCTTTACCTTCGCCCCGCCCTTGCCGGCCTCGCAGGACTCCGCCCGAACGCCGGTCAGCACGGCGATCTTCTTCCGTTTGAACACCGCCGAAAGCTCGCGCGACATGTCCGGGTCAAGGTTCGGCACGATCCGCTCCAGCATCTCCACGACCGTCACCTTCACGCCGAACTCCGCGAAAAGGCACGCGAATTCGCAGCCGATGTACCCCCCGCCGATGATCAGAATGCTCTGCGGTAATTCCCTGAGCCATATCGCCTCGTCGCTGCTGATGACCGTCTGCCCGTCGAAGGGCAGGGGTTTGATCGCGGCAGGCTTCGAACCTGACGCCACGCATACCTTCGACGCGCTCAGCTTTGCCTTGCCCTTGCCGTCCTCAATCTCGAGAACGTTCGGGGTCAGGAACCGGGCGCGCCCCTGTATCGCCGTGACGCCGTTCTTCTTGAGCAATCCCTCGACGCCCTTGCGCAGCGTCCCGACGACGCTGCCCGCCCTCTCGACCACCTTCGGGTAATCGGCCTTCGCCTCGGAAACCGTGATTCCGAAGGCCTGCGCCTCCCTTATTCGCGTCAGAAGCCCGCTGCTCTCCAGCAGGGCCTTCGTCGGTATACAGCCCCTGTTCAGGCAGGTTCCGCCAAGCTCGCGCGACTCAATGACGGCGACCTTCGCGCCGAGCTGCGCCGCCTTTATCGCTGCAACGTATCCGCCGGGTCCAGCGCCTATCACCGCAAGATCGTAATCCATGTTTGTCCTCTGTTGAAAAATGCCGCCGCCCGTCATACTTCCGCCGGGTTAGGCCGACTTGTTCATTCACAAAGCAATCCGGGACGCATTATCCGCAGGGCGTCTCGCTTATTGCCGAAAGGGATTGTAGGAACGCCCGGCGCGGCGTGTCAAGCAACCCCGGCAGAGCAATCCCGCCGCCCGGGCGAAAATGTTGATTGTTTCCGTCCCGCCTATCTTTGGCGTATTATACGTCAGCCCGGCGGGGGGCGATTCTCACATAATCCCGCAGCCGGCAAAACGATCTCGGGAGGACCAGCGTGCCTGAATTCATGTCATTGAGGCAGAAACTCGGATCGGGCGGAATCCTGCTCGGATTCGCCATAACCTACCCGTCCCCGGAAATCGTCGAACGGGTGGCCGGGAAGTGGGACTGGCTCTGGGTCGAGGGGCAGCACGCCGTCTGGAACGCGGGCGACTTCCAGTCCGTGCAGCGCGCGGCGGAGATCATGGGCATCCCGACCATCTGCCGCATTCCGGACCAGAGCTATGGGCGCATCGGACACGTCCTGGACGCCGGGGCGAGCGGCGTCATGGTTCCAATGGTGGATACCGTGGAACAGGCGCGGGCAGTGGTTGACGCGGCTCGATATCCTCAGCAGGGGCACAGGTCATACGGCGGGCGCAGACCGGTTGACCTCTACGGACACGCCTATCCGCAGAAGGCCAACGAATGGACGACGCTCGTCATCCAGATAGAAACCCCAAAGGGTGTCGAAAATGTTGACGCAATCGCCGCCGTGGAACACATTGATGTTCTCTTCGTCGGCCCGGCCGATTACCGGACACACCTCGGCCTGCCCAGGGAGACCCCGATAACCGCCCCGCCGCTGGCGGACGCTTTCCGCAGGGTGGCCGAGGCGGCGAATCGAAACGGCAAGGTTGCGGGTATTCCGGTTTCGGACGGCGAATCGCTGGCCTTCCTTGCCGGGATGGGCTTCAGGTTCTTCGGCTGCGGCAGCGATTGCGGCATCCTCAGCGATGGGACGAAACGGCTTTACGACGGGATGGAATCCGCGAGAACGCGCCTGAACGCGAAGACGTAGAGGAGGGACAAAAGATGGGACTCGGAAGAGCCTTGCTGTGCATCTTTCTTCCGCCGTTGGCAGTGCTGGACAAGGGCTGCGGCGCGATTCTTATCACAACCATATTCTGGCTGCTGGGATGGATTCCAGGCGTGGTTGCGGCCATGATCTTCTGCACCCGGGATCCAAACTGACACAACCAGTCACAAGGAACCGACGACATGCGAACACCGACATTGACGTGCGTCTTTCTGTGCCTCGGCTGCATTGCCGAAGGCGTTGCCGGGGATGATGCCGTCGCCCGCCTGACCGTTGACCCGGGCGAGAGCGTCCGGATTGACGTCCCGATGAGCGTCGAGCTTGGACCGCTCGACGCAGCGGACGGGCAACTGACACTTTTTGAAGTCACAGGCGCGGAACGCAAAGAAGTTCCGTGTCAGGTTGTCAAAACCCCAGCGGTCCGGTTGTGCTGGATTCTTTCCGGAACGACCAGACCGGGCGAAAAGCGGGCGTATGAAATCGCCCGCGGAACGTCCGGGCTTCCCGCCGCGGTCAACGTCAAGGATTCCGAAGGCGCAATCGAGGTGATCTGCGGCGGGAGACCTGCGCTTCGCTACAACTGGGCGCCCGTCCCGCCTCCGAAGGGCGCAAGCGAACTCTACACCCGCAGCGGCTTCATCCATCCGGTGTGGACTCCGTCCGGCGAGGTAGTCACAGGCATACATCCCCGCGACCACATCCATCACATGGGCCTCTGGAATCCCTGGACAAGCACGGAATTCGAGGGGCATCACGTTGACTTCTGGAACCTCAAGGAAGGCCAGGGCACGGTGCGATTCCGGGAGTTCGCGTCGAAGACGTCCGGCCCCGTGCTTGGGGGATTCGCGGCGATGCAGGACCATGTTGACCTGAAGGCCGCCGGCGGTGAGAAGGTCGCGCTGAACGAGGAATTCGCCGTGAACGTCTGGAGCGCGGGCGGGACGGAATCCGGCAGTTTCCTGCTGGACGTGACGACGACGCAGAAATGCGCCTCTGCCAGTCCGCTCCTGCTGAACGCTTATCGCTACGGCGGACTGGGTTTCCGCGCGACGCCTGCCTGGAAGGGCGGGGATTACCTGACCTCAGAGGGGTTGAAACGCAATGACGGCCACGCTTCCCGCGCGCGGTGGTGCGAGGTCCACGGCCCCGGGAATCCCGCGCCGTCCGGCGTCCTCTTCATGAGCCATCCGCAGAACCGGGAGCATCCGGAGCCGGTGAGACTCTGGCCCGGCGACGGCGAGCTTTTCTTCAACTTCTGCCCGGTTCAAAAAACCGAATGGAAGCTGGAACCCGGCAACGTCTACGTTCTGAAATACAGAGTCTGCGTCCACAACGGGCCGATGACGTCTGAGACGGCTGAGCGGCTCTGGAACGATTTTGCGAATCCGCCGAAGGCCGTTCTTGAAAAGGTGGGCAAGTGATGAAACGCGAAGGAATGAAACCCGCCGGGATGACGCGGCGCGATCTCCTGCGCAGGGCGTTCGCGGGCGGGGCGGCAATCGCCATGCCGACGATCGTGCCGGCCTCCGTCTTCGGGGCGAACGCACCGAGCAACCGCATTACGATGGGCTGCATCGGCGTGGGCCGCATGGGCATGGGCGACATGCGCTCCTTCCTGGGATTCAAGGAAATCCGCATCGTCTCCGTCTGCGACGTGGACTCAAATCGCGCGAAGACGGCGCAGGGCGTAGTTGACCTGGCCTACGCGATGAGCAAGGGGAGCGGCAAGGGCTGCGACGCGACGGGCGACTTCCGGGAAATCACGTCACGCACGGACATTGACTCCGTCATGATCTGCACGCCGGATCACTGGCACGTCATTCCCGCGATTGCCGCCGCGAAGTCCGGCAAGGACATCTTCCTCCAGAAGCCGATGAGCCTGACCATCGCCGAGGGCCGCGCCCTCAGCGACACATGCCGGCGATACGGCGTCGTTCTGCAGGTCGGCAGTCAGCAGCGCTCCGACAGCCGCGCGCACCGCGCCTGCGAACTGGTCCGAAACGGGCGCATCGGCAAGGTCCACACTGTCCGCGTGGCGACCGGGGCGGACCCGGCCACAGGACTACGGCCTACGATGCCCGTTCCGGAAAACCTGGACTACGATATGTGGCTGGGTCCGGCGGCGCGACAGCCCTACACGGAGGACCGCGTCCATCCGCAGAAGGGCTACGGGCGTCCGGGCTGGCTGCGCATAACGGACTATGGCGCGGGCATGGTCACCGGCTGGGGCGCGCATCACCTTGACATAACGCAATGGGGGCTGGGCGTCGAGCGCACCGGCCCGGTAGAAATCGAGGGCGAGGCGGTCTTCCCGACGGACGGCCTCTGGGACGTGCACGGTCCGTTCAAAATCGAATACACCTACGCCAACGGCGTAAAGGTCATCTATACCGATCCCGGACGCGCCCGAGGCGGCGTGACCTTCGAGGGAACGGAAGGCTGGATCTGGTACGACAGGGACAGAGTCGAGGCGAACCCGAAATCCGTCCTCGATTCCGTAATCAAACCCGACGAGATACACCTTTGCCGAAGCCTTGACCACAAAGGCAACTTCATCGAGAGCATCCGGACGCGGGAAGAGCCTGTCGCGCCGGTAGAGGTCGGCCATCGTTCATGCTCGACCTGCCTGCTGGGGCAGATAGCCATGAGCGTCGGTAGGAAGCTGAAATGGAACCCGGAGCAGGAGCGTTTCATTGGCGATGAGGAGGCCGACAGGTGGATTTCCCGGCCCATGCGTTCGCCGTGGAGCCTGTGAGGAGAATGAAATGATCCGCAATATGAAACGTGCCCTGATCCCTGCGATTCCGGCGGTCTTTCTTCTCCTGGCGTTGTCTGCGTCGGCGCAGGAAGTCAAGCCGCAGGCTCTGACCGCTGAGATGGAGAAGGACGCCGTCGTCGTCAAGGTCGCCGGCGTCGAGTTCACGCGCTACAAGTTCAACGCGGAGCAGAAATACCCCTATTTCTTCCCCGTGATCGGGCCGCAGTCCGGCAAGTCTGTCACGACCGAGACGTCAATGCCATTCCCGCATCACCATTCCCTGTTCTTCGGATGCGACAGGGTCAACAAGGGGAACTACTGGCAGGAATCGAACCTGATGGGCCAGATCGTCTCCGAAGGGCCGAAAATCGCTCAGGCTTCGGGCGAGAGCGTCGTCTTCACGGACGAATGCGTATGGCGTCATCCGCTCATGCAGCCCGTCTTAAAGGATCGCCGCCGGGTGACGATCTCAGCGCCGGGGGACAAGCTGCGGATCATTGATTTTGAAATCACGCTGCTGCCGCAGACCGACGTCGTCATCGAGAAGACAAACCACTCGCTGTTCTCCGGAAGGATGGCTCCGGAGCTGAACGTCGCCTCCGGAGGAACTCTGATCAACGCAGAGGGGAAGAAGAACGAGAAGGAGACCTTCGGTGTCGAATCGCCCTGGTGCGATTTCTACGGAACGCGCGACGGCATTACGGAAGGCATGGCGATCTTCCAGCATCCGGAAAACAAGTGGTATCCCGCAAAGTGGTTCACGCGAGATTATGGTTTCTTCTCCCCGACGCCCATGTACTGGCCGGACGGCGATTCCACCAGGATCCCGAAAGGACAGGAATTGACGCTGCGATATCGCGTAGTTGTCCACGCCGGGGACATCGAGATGGCGGGAATTGCGTCGTTGTTTGCCAAATACGCAGGCAGCGCCGGAGTGGAAAAGACGAATGCGGATTTCGCGCAACTGGAAGCGGACCTGGCAATCGTCAAGACCTACAAGGTCGGCGAGAGCCGCAAGCCGCTGATACGCATCACCGAGCTTGTCCGCAAGACGCGCGGTCGGCCGCAGAGAAAGGGGATCGAGGAGCGGTTGATCGCCTTTCTGGAGGCAGAGGCCGGTTTTGACGGCAAGCAGTTTGTCTGCCATCAACTTTCCGAGGTGGGAACGGAGTTGTCCGTGCCGATCCTGTCGAAGCTGCTGACGGATAAGGAGCTTTCGGACCCGGCGCGATACGCGCTGGAACGCATCCCGTCCCCGAAGGCCGATGAGTCGTTGCACGCGGCGCTGGCTCAACTGGATGGAAAACTGAAGATCGGCGTCATTGTCACGATCGGCAACCGTCGCGACAAAACCGCGATTCCCGAACTGGCGAAGTTGGCCGCTGCGCAGGACGTGGAATCAGCAGCTACAGCCGTCTCCGCTCTTGGGCGCATGGGGAATAAGGAAGCCGCCGCCGTGCTTCGTGATCTCAAGGTTTCTAAAGAACTGGCCGAGGCAAGAGTCGATGCCATGTTGACCTGCGCCGACAGGATGCTGGCGGACGGCAAGACCGACGCGGCGGTCGCCGTCTATCGCGACCTTGCATCAAGCGGGGCAACGACCCGCGCAAGGATAGGCGGGTTTGAAGGCCTCGTCCGCAGCGGCGACGCAGCCGCGCTGCCGAACCTGATCGAATCCCTGAAATCCGACGACCCGTTGCTGCTGCGCGCTGCAAGCGATTTCGCCGCGCGAATTGCCGGCGCGGACGCGACGACGGCGCTCTGCGATGCGCTGCCCGGTTTGCCGCCGGACGCGCAATGCGTCCTTCTCGGCGCGCTGGCCGGGCGCGGCGACAAGACTGCCGTTCCGTCGGTCGTGTTGGCTGCGCAGAATACAGACGCGCAGACCGTCAGGATCGCCGCAATCCGCGCCCTCGGCAGTCTCGGCGATGCGACAACCGTCGGCCCGCTTGCAAAGATCGCCGCAGGGGGGGGGGACGCTGGGAAGGCGGCGATTGAGAGCCTTGCGGTCCTGAGCGGCGAAGGCGTGGACGCCGCCATGACCGAAGCGATGAAGCAGGCCGAGCCGGGCGTCCGCTCCGTTCTCATCAGCGGACTTCTCGCGCGCGGTTACAAACCTTTGGTCCCCGCGCTGTTGGACATGATGGCCGGCTTCGGGGCTCAGGAGCGCTCGACTGCCGCGAGGGCGCTGTCCGCGCTGGCAGGACCGGAGCATGCTGCCAGGCTTGTTGAACTGCTGATTGCGGCAAAGGATCAGACTGAACGGCGGGAGATGGAACTGGCGGTTGCCGGGGCGATCTCGCGCAGCGGAAAACCCGGCGAATCTGCGCAACCCGTCATTGACGCGCTCGCCACGGCGGATGACTCGGCGAAGCCCTCGCTTATCACGCTTCTCAGGCGGATCGGCGACGCCCGCTGCCTTTTGGCTGCGCAAGGTCAACTGGACTCTCAGAATCAGGAAGTCCGCAGGGCGGCCGTTCAATCCATTTCAGACTGGCCAAATCCGGAGCCGCTCCCGCTACTGCTTGAGCTTGCCGCGAAGGACTCAAACGAGGCCGTCAGAGTCATCGCACTCCGGGGCGCAATCCGGCAGATCGCGCTTCCCTCAAAGCGGACGTCGGCGGAAAGCGTCACGCTTCTCGGACAAGCAATGAAACTGGCGACCCGCCCGGAGGAGAAAAGGGCCGTCCTTGCCGCGCTTGCCGGTTTCCCCGGCGGCGACGCCGTCGCGCTGGCCGAATCCTTCGTCAAGGATGAACAGGTCGGCAGGGAGGCTGCTGCAGCTATAGAGAAGTTGAAACGCCGTGACGCTTTGAGCTTCGACTTCCAGCCGAAGGGCGCTCCGGTCATGGAAGGGTTCACGGAGGTCAACGCCGGGACGCTCTTCAATGAGCAAGTCGGCTATGGCTGGCTCGCGCCGCCGAAGGGCGAGAGGGACAGGGAGCAAGGCACGAAACTGACACGCGACCTGCTTTTCGACAACGAACCGAGAACCTTCCGCGTTCGCGTCCCGAACGGCCCGTGCGCCGTCGCCTGCCACCTGGGCGACATGGCCAACGGGCATGATCGGATGGAAGTCCGCGCGGAGGGCGAGACGCGCCTGACCGGGATCACTACCGCTCCGGGCGAGGTCAGAGCCGCCGCTTTTGAAGTCAACGTCGAGGACGGATTCCTGGACCTTGAATTCCGCGACGCCGGCGGAAGCGACGGGAACTGGACCTGCGCCGGGGTCGTCATCGGCAGGGGACAGGGAGAGTAGGATGATTTGAGATCTCAAATCTGAAATCTCAAATCTCAAATCAAAGATCGGCTCAGGGATTGGACAGGAGCGCCGCGACATGTCTGGAATCACGCGCCGCGAATTTCTTGCCGCATCAGCGACCGCCGCCGCGGCCGCCGCAACCGGAACGCAACGGACTCTTGCCGCCGGGGAGACACGCATGATAAAAATCGAGAAGATCGAACTGTTCCCGATGTGCTACCCCATGACGGGATACTTCAAGTTCTTCACCGGCCCGCATGGCGCGGCAGGGCGCGCCGCCGTCGTCATCAAGATCACGGCGGACAACGGCGAGGTCGGCTGGGGGCAGAGCGTGCCCATCGCCAAATGGAGCTACGAAACGCTGGAAACCGCGACGATTGCGCTGCGGGATTACTTTGCGCCGGTCCTGATCGGGCGCGATTCGACGGACATGGAGGGGGCGCACGCGGAGATGGACAAGGCCATCGCCCCCGGGTTCTCCACCGGCATGCCCATCACGCGCGCCGGAGTTGACATCGCGCTGCACGATCTGACGGGGAAACTCCAAAAGAAATCTCTCGCTGAGCTTTGGGGTAAGCCGAAAGGCGAGCCACTGCTCCTGAGCTGGACGGTCAACGTGCGCGAATTGAAAGAGGTTGACGCGGTCATGGAAGAAGGCCGCAAACGCGGATATCGCAACTTCAACATCAAGGTCGCGCCGGATCCGGCCTTTGACGCGGAGCTTGCGAAACTCGTCCGAAAGAACGCCCCGGACGGTTTCCTCTGGGCGGACGCCAACGGCGGTTATGACCCGGAGTCGGCGCTGAAGGCCGCGCCGATGCTGGCCGGGGCCGGAGCGGACGTTCTGGAATCCCCCCTCAGGCCGAACCAGATCAGCGGATACCAGAAACTGAAGAAACTCGGGGCGCTGCCGATCCTGATGGATGAGGGCTGCGTCTCCCCGATCGAGGTTGCAGAATTCATCAAACTCGGCATGGTTGACGGAATAGCCATGAAGCCGGCGCGCTGCGGCGGACTGCTTTCCAACAAGCGGCAGATCGAGCTTTGCCTTGAGAACGGGCTGATGTGGTTGGGCAGCGGCCTGACCGATCCGGACATTTCGCTTGCCGCGATGCTGGGGCTTTACTCGGCATACGGACTGAAGAAACCTGCCGCGCTCAACGGACCGCAATTCCTGACGGCGGACATTTTGAAGACGCCGCTCAGAATCGAGGGCGGTTTCGCCTATGTTCCGGACGGGGCTGGTCTTGGCATAGAGGTTGACGAGAACAAGGTCGTCGAGCTTATGAAGAAAAGCGGGGGGGACAGGATACTGAAAGGCTGATTCGCGCGAGACCTTGAACAACCGGCAAGCGGGTGTTTTCTACCCCTCGCCATCGGACGGTTGTTCGTCCGTCAGCGGAAGGAATATCCGGGCGACGGCGCCGCTGGGTCTGTTCCTTAGTTCCACGCATCCATCCGCGTTCATCCGCGGCACGATTACGCTTCATGAACGCCAGTCGGACAGGAGCAATTTCAGGACGGCGCGCTGGGCGTGGAGCCGGTTTTCCGCCTCGTCAAGCACGACCGACTGCGGGCCGTCCATGACCTCGTCGGTGATCTCCAGCCCCCGGTGCGCCGGGAGACAGTGCATTACTATTGCGTCCGGCGCGGCCGCTTTCAGCAGCGCGGAGTCAATGCAGTATCCCTTGAAATCCTTCAGGCGTTTCTCGGTTTCTTTTTCCTGGCCCATGCTGACCCATGTATCGGTATAGAGGACTCGTGCGCCGGACGCGGCGTCGCCGGGGGCGCGAACCTGTTCGATCCGCGATCCGCTCTTTGCGGCGTAGGATTTCGCCAATTTGAGCGACGGTTCGTCAAGCTCATAACCATCCGGGGACGCTATGGCATAATCCATCCCCAGCTTTGCGCAGATGACTGCCAGCGAACGGGCCACGTTGTTTCCGTCGCCGATGAACGCAAGTTTGACCCCCTTGAGCGTTCCGAACCTTTCGAGCGCGGTCAGAATATCCGCCAGAGCCTGACAGGGATGATACATATCGGAAAGCGCATTGATGACGGGCACGTCTGAGTATCGCGCAAGTTCTTCAACCGTATTCTGTTCGAATGTTCTTGCGGCAACGCAGTTGACGTAGCGGGAGAGAACGAGGGCGGCATCCTTGAAGGACTCGCGGGAGCCGAGGTTGATGTCCTGGCGGGACAGGTAGATGGAGTATCCGCCAAGATCGTGAATCGCGACGTCGAAGGAGACGCGCGTTCGCATGGAGCTTTTCTCGAAGATCAGGGCCAGGCAGGGCTTACCGGGCAGGGGGGCCAGCGCGTTCTCGCGGCGCAGCTTTTTCAGCCGGATGCTCTCTTCCAGCATATGCCTGATTTCATCGCCTGTGAAGTCGTTCAGCGATACGAGGTGTCTCATCTTCGTGTTCTCCCTGCGCGCGCTGGAGCGCAATTGTTCGGCCAGGTTATTTGCACCGCGCGGCAAGTCTCTTCTTCAGCACTGCCAGCCCTTCGTCAATCTGCGACTCGGTGGCGATCATGGGCGGCATGAGCCTGATGACGGTGTCGTGCGTGCAGTTGATCCTCACGCCGTCCTGAAGGCATTCCTTGAAGATGTCGGCTCCGGGCACGGTCAGTTGCGCGCCAATCATCAGACCGGCGCCGCGGACTTCCTTGATTATGGGGATTTCGGCCGCCATCGCGCGCAACTGAGCCATGGCGTATGCGCCGAGGGACTTCGCCTTTTCGAGCAAACCTTCCTCTTCGATCGTCTCCATGACCGCGATTCCCGCCGCGCACGCCAGCGGATTTCCACCGAAGGTCGAGGCATGGGTTCCGGGAACGAGCTTCCGGGCGATTTCAGTTCGGGCGACCATGCAGCCGATCGCCACGCCGCCGCCCAGCGCTTTGGCCAGCGACATGATGTCAGGCTCAACGCCGAAATACTGATAACCGAACCAGTGTCCCGTGCGCCCGATGCCGGTCTGCACCTCGTCGAAGATCAGCAACATGCCGTTATCGTCGCAGAGTTTCCGCAACCCCTTCATGAATTCCATTGATGGGACGTTGATTCCGCCCTCGCCCTGTATCGGTTCAAGCATGATGCCGGCGGTCTGAGGGCCGACAAGCGCCTTCACAGCGTCAAGATCGTCGAAAGGCGCGTAATCGAAGCCTTCGACCATCGGGGCGAAACCCTTGTGGTACTTCGGCTGGGCGGTCGCGGTAACAGTTGCCATTGTGCGTCCGTGGAAGGAATTGGAGAAGGTGATGATCCGGAAGCGGCCACTGTCGCTGCCGTTGAGTCGGGTCAGCTTGATCGCCGCCTCGTTGGCCTCCGCGCCGCTGTTGCAAAAGAAGCACTGCCCGCCGAAGGAGTGCTCGCTGACAAGTTGCGCGAGGCGTCCCTGCGGGAGCATGTAAAACGTATTGTCAACGTGGATGAGCTTGCCGGCCTGCTCGCGCACGGCGGCCACGACGCGCGGGTGGCAGTGGCCGAGGGTGGTCGTCGCCCAGCCGGGGAAGAGATCAAGGTAGCGTCTGCCTTCAAGGTCCCAGACGTAGACCCCTTCGCCGCGAACGAAACAGATCGGGTTGCGCCCGTAGTTGGCGACGACGTATTTCTGAAACTGAGCGACTACTTCCTGAGTATTCATTTTCACTAGTCTCCCGGGGAACCAATCACAACCCTACTGACACACTTATTCCGAACGGAATTTCAATCCTCTTCATATCGGTCCAGAATTCCATCTCGATTGTGGCGGTCGGCAGCTTTTGCGCAAGAGCATAATCCTTCGTGATGGTTATGTTCTTGTTCATCTTCATGGTCATCGTGCCACGATCCATAGACTCCACGACCTTGCCGTCCGGACCAATGAACACGACGGACGCAATCGCGGAAAGGTCCTGCCTAGCCTGCAATGTTATCTGCTGCGGTTCATCGCCCCAGTCAGGCTTGCCGACCTTTGTCACTTCAAAAGCTGCGCCGCCAAGCGTGAACTTCGTTCCAGCCTTCATCGCGATATTCTTGACGGTTTCCTTTTTCTTAGTCTTTGCAGTGACAATAACAATCTTGCCTGATGCCTTGAGTTCCTTCGCGTCCTTTGCCGGTAGGCTTGACCCAGTCAACTCTACCATGCATGCTCTGGCGTCCTTGCTGATATTGGCCATCATGTTGAAGCCTGGCTTGCCGAACTCCATTTCGCCCGCCATTAGATTGGTACCCTTGTCATCTACAAAAGCCGTGACGACACTTGCCTCATGGTCGAACTCAATAATGCCGCCTCCGGGTACTTGTGCCAGCAGAGCCAGAACCGGACCTGCAGACCAGTTGAACGGTCGCAGTTCATCATCCTTGCCGTAGCCTTTTCCGGCGATTCGGATCCCCCTGACCTCAACCGATCCTGTTGTTTTAGAATCCGCAGCGCTCTCTCCCGCGCCTATCAAAACTGTGACAAAGACGAGAAGTATGGATTTAATGCAGTCCTTCATTGTGGATTCCTTTTTTTTCACGCATCAACAAACAGTCTCATCTGCCGAAGCGACAGACGCTTCACTGAAGTCTTTATTTCAGTATCTGCGTCCCCACGCCCTTGTCGGTGAAGATCTCAAGCAGCAGGCTGTGGTGCATGCGCCCGTCAATTATGTGCGCCTTGCGCACGCCCGTCTTGATCGCGTCAACGCAGGAGCGGGTCTTGGGCAGCATACCGCCGCTGATGGCGCCGGTCCTGATCATTTCCGCCGCCTCGGACTCGGTTAGGGTGGGGATATAGGAGTCAGGGATTTTGGGATCGCGAAGAATGCCGTGAACGTTTGAAAGATAGACGATCTTCTCCGCTCCGATTGCGCCTGCGACGAAGGCGGCTGCGGTATCGGCGTTGACGTTGTAAAGCTGCCCGTCCGCGCCGCGTCCGATGGGCGGGATGACGGGGATTTCGCCCATGCCGGCGCAATCGTAAAGGGCCTGAGTGTTGATCTCGACGACCTTGCCCACGAACCCTATGTCAACCTCCCGGGTCGAGCCGTCCGGGGATACCACCTTGCCGGGCGTTCTGACGGCTTTCAGGATTCCAGAATTGGAACTGAAACAGGACGACGAACGCCCGCCGAAGCGTTTGACCGCAGCGCGGATTCCGGCATTGACCTCGTTGACCAGCACGTCAACGGCTATGTCCAGCGTCGCCGCGTCCGTGATGCGCAGCCCGGCGACGAACGTCGGCTCAAGCCCGCGCGCCTTCATTGCCGCGCTGATGTGAGGCCCCCCGCCGTGAACCACGACCGGCCACGCGCCGACGGCGTTCAGGAAGACGACGTCCTCCATGACGTCGGCCATGATGTTGTCATCCTCCATGGCGGCGCCGCCGAGCTTTATGACGACGAACTTGTTGTGGAAGGCCTGAATGTAGGGCAGAGCCTCAATCAGGGCGTCCGCCTTTCGCATCGCTTCGTCCATCTCAAACAACTCCAGACCGGCATGAAATCGGGGGGGGCGGCCCGCGTCGGGCCGTTTGGCGGGACGCGATTATAACCGTGACGGGGGGGCTGTCAATGCCGGTTGAAATCTGTATCCCGGAGAACAGGTTTTCCCGGCGGCCCCGGCGGCAAATCCTTCAATATCCGCTTGCGGCAGTTGCGGCAGCGGCTAGAATACCGTCTCACGCGACGAGGGATTCTTCACTCTCATGCGGCCAGCCTGACGCCTTCGCGCATTCCTGACGGCAGCCTTGCGAAATGTCGCCAAAAGACAAGTTTATTTCGGCCATTGACGTTGAGCAGGTCGGACGCCACAGCGGTGTCTCCTGGAGATCGTTCACCATCGGTCTGCTGGGGGCGGCGTTCGTGGCAGGCTTCACGCCGTATAACGATTACTATCTCTACAACACCTTCTTCGTCGGCAATCACCTTCCCGTCGGCATAGTCTTCACGATGGTACTGCTGACGCTCTTTGTCAACACATTTGTTAAGTTCGTTGCCGAAGGGCGTCATCTAAGCGCGTCAGAACTGATGGTGATATGGATGATGATGGCCGTCGCCGGGTGTATTCCAGCCTCCGGCCTGATGCGCTATTTCTTCAACATGTTCATCACGCCGGTTGACCGGGCGCGGTTCGACCCCATTTTCGTAAAGCTGACACCTTACATTCCACAGTCGCTGCTTGTCACGCTTGACGCCGAAAGCGACGTGGTCGCCAAGTTCCTTGAGGGGGACAAGGAGGCGGGATGGGCGCTGGCCAATGTGCCGTGGGAGATGTGGATTCCGCCGGTCCTGCGGTGGTTCACCGTGATATTCGCAATGCTTATGATGATGTTCTGCATGGGCGTCATCGTGCGCAAGCAATGGGTCCACAGCGAATCGCTGCCCTTCCCGCTGGCTCAATTCACCCTCGAACTGTGCAGGGAAGCGCCGAAGGGGAAGGTCTTCAACGATCTCTTCCGCAGTCCGTTGACCTGGGTGGGGGCTTTCATTCCGATCATCCTTTTCACGATGTGGGGATTGAAGCAGTACTATCCAACCTTCCCGGCCGCCGAGCTAAGGTGGAATCTTAAGCCTCTTTTCCTGGAGTTCCCGTGGGACAAGGCCAGCGAACACATGAAGTCCGGCACGCTTTACCTCTCCATGGTCGCGATTGCCATGCTGCTGCCCACGGACGTCGCCTTCAGCCTCTGGTTCTTCTTCCTTGCATGGGTGGGGGTTGACGTGTTGAACGCTTGGATGGGCAGGATGCCGCTATCGGACGTTCGCGGCGCACAATCCTTCGGCGGTTTCGTCTTCCTGGTTGCGACGATGATGTGGATCGCCCGTACATATCTGAAGCAGGTCGCAAGAGCGGTCCCCAAGGTCGTCCTGCGGCAGCCGGTTGACGAGGATTTTCGCGGCCCGGCGAAAGCCGTCATAGGATTTGCTGTCTCGGGCACGTTTGCGTGGATCTGGCTGTCATACTATTTCGCGCATGACGCGATGGGTGTTTTCTGGGCCTTTTCGCTGCTGGTCATGTGGGTAGTGATGAACCTTGTCATGGCCCGCGCAGTAATCGAAGCCGGGCTTTACCACGTGGAATTACCGTGGTGGCCGATACACGTGGCCATCTACATTTTCGGCGTGCGCATTGTCGGCGTTGACGCCTCGATCATGTTCGTCCTCTTCTCCGCCGTCCTGATAAACGACCTGCGCGAAGGTTTATTGCCGTACTTCCTGAACAGTCTGAGAATGACCGAGGCGTCGGAGCGCATAAAGAAGGGGCATTTCTTTGCGGCGGGCGTCGCTGCGGTGCTTGTGGCGATGGCGGTCGGGACGTTTGCGCACCTGATGCTGCATTACAAGCTGGGGTATCACCGTTTCGACGGATGGGGAACCTACGGCGCGTTCCGCGATACGTTCGGCGAACTGAACGGCGCGATTCAGCGCACACAGAAGACGACCCGCTACCTGATTCACTTTTGCATCGGCGGCGGGACGACAGCATTCCTTTCGTGGATGCGGCTAAAATATGCGTGGTGGCCCTTCCATCCGCTCGGATTCGTGCTTGCGCGGTCATATCCGGTCGAGGTCTTCTGGATGCCGATCGCGTTCGGCTGGATGGGCAAGGTCATGATTCTGCGCTACGGCGGGGCGAAGGTCTATTACCGGATCCGTCCGCTCATCTACGGCATCATCCTGGGCGAGTGCATCATGGCGGGAGTGTGGATGGTCGTGGGGATATTTGTCTACCTGTCCGGAGCGGAGCCTGTGCCGGTCAGGTTGCTGCCGGGGTAGCCGGCAATCGGGCGGCGGATGGCCGGCCTGAAAAGCATTGACGCCCGCGCCGCGAAAGGTTATTGAACTCAGGCGTATGAAACTGCGTCCATGCGCGCGAAGAATCGTGTCTGCGCGCGTTATGAACGCGGAAGGAGATGTCGTTGCTCAGGCGGGATGCCATGGGAAAAGGACTTGTCGTCGTCCTGTCCGGCCCATCGTGCGCCGGCAAGACGCCGCTTCTGCTGGCCATTGAGAAGCTTTATCCCGATCTGCATTTTGCCCGTCCAGTGCCCTATACCTGCCGTCCACCCCGTCCCGGCGAACCGATAGGACGAGATTTCCACTTCACGACAGAGGACGAAATCCGCTCCATGCCGCCTGACCGGTTTCTGGTCGGCAAGGTCAGGGCCACGTGGCAGGCTGTGGACATGCTGGAGGTCGCCGGGCTGCTTGAGAACAACAGGCGCGTTGTCTTTGAGCTATACTATGAACTGGCCGCCCGGTTGATGGCTCATCCCGCAGTGGTTGGGAGGCTGGGCGACTTCTCGGTCAGGACGGTGTTCATAGCGCCGGTCTCCGACGATGAACTTGCGGCCATGCTTGCGCATAATCCTAGGCTGACGGAGCGCGATCTGCTGTCGGAGATTTCCCGCATCCGGCAGACCACGCGCGCGATGCGACAGGGCAAGAAGTTCACGGACGCGGAAAGGGCCGATATCCAGGCCCGCGCCGCGACGGTCTGGGACGAGATGCAGGCCGGGAAGCAATTCACGGATTACATCGTCAACCACGACGGCGAGGATTCGACGAACTGGGATTTCACGCCCCCGCCTGGGGACGCCGGAAGGCTTGTCCGGACGTTTGCTTCAATACTGAGGGACTGCGGTTGAGGCGGCCTGAACGCCGCGCACAGCGCAACCCCGCATGATCCAGGGAGAACAGGGATGAAGAAATGCATAATTCACGCTGCGATCAAGGGACACGGAGAGATGACCCCGTTGGAGGTCTTCAAGAAGATTAGAGAGGCGGGATTCGAGGGGGTCGAGGTTTGCGCATCGGACAAGGGGGGGCTGATAAATCCGCAGACCACGCGGGCCGAGTGCGACCGCCTGCTGGCGCAGGCTGATGAGGCGGGGATCGAGATCATCGGCCTGATGTGGGGATTGAACGGACGCTATCGCCTGACCGCCTCGGAGCCGGAGATTCGCGGCAAGGCGAAGATGATTCTCAAGACCGGCATCCAGCTTGGCGCATGGCTGCGGCTGCCGCAGATTCTCGCCATTCCGGGCGGGCACGGCTCCCGCGACAAGAAGGGCGACCTGATTCCATACGAGACGTGCGTGAAGAAGGGCGCAGAGATGATCCGCAGCGGGCTGAAAACCTCCGAAAAGCTCAACTGCGGCATGGCGCTGGAATACGTCTGGAACAGCCTGCTCCTCAGCCCGATCGAATATCGCGACTTCATTGACCAGTTCGACAGCCCGCTGATCGGCTTCTACATGGACACGGGCAACATGCTCAACACAAGCCCCGCCGAGGAATGGATCAGGACGATGGGCAAGCGCGTGATGATGGTCCACCTGAAGGACTGGAAGAAGGCCATCGGCGGCTGGCGCGGGTTCGTTGATCTTACCGAGGGCGACTGCAATTTCCCGGCGGTGATGAAGGAACTGCGCCGGATCAGGTATAAAGGCCCGCTGACAGCAGAATACGGAGATCTGGAGCCTGAGCATCTGCTCAAGATCAGCAGGACAGTGGACAAGATCATGGAGATGTGAGGCGCGGCGATAACGACTCAACCGCTGCTGCTCAATCGCGGGTGACCATACTGTGCAGCAGGCGTTCGCGCGCATGGATAACGGCGGCGTTTTCGGAATCGTCCGCCGGATGGACGTCGCGCAGCAATTCATAAGCGGAGCCGGCGCATCTTTGGCGCGCCGAGAACTCGACAAGGCTCTCAACCGCAGGCTCGAAGAACATGTCGCGCCGCCGGCCGTGCAGATAGCGCCGATAAAGCGGCAACCTTGCCCAATCCGGCGAGAGAGACGCAAGACGGAATAACGCCCACGACGAAGTCTCGAGTTCCGGGTACCGCTCCTCGACGATGCGATATTCCGCAAGAGCCTCGCGTATCAGCGGATCGTCCAACATGGCAGGGATGGCTTCATCCAACCCTGGGAAGAATGCTTCAAGGAATATCGCGGGTTCCCCTCCTCTCGATTGCACTGCCAGGCATTCCTGCAGTTCGCGCTTTGTGGAGTACAAATCCAGAGACTCCGGCGCAAGGATTCTCCAGAAGGCCCACGGCCCGCGCCGCGCGAGCCTTTCCGCCCGCATCCAGCGATCAACGACATACGGGTAGCGAGATGTGATCTTGAGGAGTTCGTCAATTACAGGAACGTATGCCACAGCCTCCGTGTTGCCCCATTCGAGGCAGAATCGCCTCATCTCTTTGAGCGCTTCCGGAAAGCGCCCTTCTGTCTGGTAGACATTCGCCAGCAGGAACCGCACAATCGAGGCGGTTTCCGGCATGGGCGCAGCATACTGCGTTCCTGCATGCGCTGTTACTTCCGTGTCTTCTAGCAGGGCTTCCAGTTCCTCGGTGCGAAATGCTAGGCACGCGCGCGACAACATTCGCGCCTCCGCCCACTCCTCGCCCTGCGACGACTCGGCGATATCGTGGACCTTCCGGATACGTTCTTCGAACCATGAGGGAAAATGCCCGATTCGCCACTGGAGCGCGTCCTGTGCCGGCAACGCCTCAATGCAGCTAATGATCCCGGCGCGGGCGTCTTCCGACGTCCCTGCTTCGATTTGGTCGGGGATGGGAATCGTCTCCTTGTTTCCGGCGGATTTATCAACCGGCCAGATATTGAGTTCATCTTTTCCGTAATATCCGGAATACCACATGGCAACATCGTCAGTATTTAGTCGGCGCAGTATCTCCAGTTGCGGCGTTTCACCTCTTTTGAGCTTTGCCTCCACAAGCGTATCCCCTGATGCCCACGCAACCTTCTCCCCATCCGCCGAGATGTCAACCATTATGATATCCGTCTCCTTGACGGGGAATCTGAACAGCTCTCCCCCCGGCCATCGCGCAATAACAATATCGCATTTCCCATCAAGGCGGTGGCTTGCGAAAACCGATGTTTTAGCCTTGATTGATGTCCGCAACGGCGACTCTCCGGCCTCGTCGCGTGTAAGTGGATAGGCGCGACGGGTGGCAAGCTCGAAAATCCAGATATCGTCCATCCCGCCTTCGTCTGAGAGGAAGGCGATACGATCGCCGCCGGGCAACAGATGCGGCTCTGATTCGCGCCAGGGTGTAACGCGAAGCGGCGCTCTACTGCGTGTTTCAAGATTAACCTGCCAGATGTCCGGTGTGCCGGCGGCATCCGATATGTAGAAGATCGTCCCGCCGTCGCTGCTCCAGCATAAACCATCGGGCAAGGCGCGAAGCCCGGGAATGACCTGTAACGTCTCCAGACTCTTAACCTCGGTATTAGAAGAATACAGAACAGGACTGCGCAAGCTGATGGAGCCGTCCGCTTCCACCAGTGCCAGTGGCGAATCACCGAGATTTAAATTATATCGAATGCCGGAACAGCCTGTCTGTCTCGCGACGAATGCGAGGATTGCGACGAGGAATACGCCTTTGTGCATTGCGTCGCGCATATAAGTTCTCATCTGCCCGGATCGTTCGGACCGGTCTGACCGTATTTCTCTTCCACGTCTGAAAGCCGGCAGTAATTGGGAACCAGCGAGATCGGATTCTCAGTCATCCCCTTGCGGAAGCGCTCGAAACCGAGTCGGGCGACAACCGCTGCGCGTCCGTTCTGAAGCTCGGCTGCGCCGATGCGGAAGCGTTTGAAGAATTCCGGGTAGCGTCCGGCCCCGTTGCCGAAAACGAGCGTGTCTTCCGGCAGAAGCGCCGGAAGATCGCCGGGGGGGATGAGTCTGGTCGGCCAGACGGTCGCAAGTCCCCCCGTGCCGTCATCCTTGAAGAGCGCGGCGTAGACGCGCTCTCGGCGGGCGTCCATGACGGGGCAGACGTGTCCGGCCATGCCGGCCGCGTTCCACGCCATGACCTCCAGTGTGGGAACCGACACAACCGGCTTGCCAAGCGCGTATGACAGCGCCTTGGCGCAGGTTACGCCGACGCGCAGGCCGGTGAAAGACCCCGGCCCGCCGCTGACGCAGACAAGCCCAACGTCGGATCTTGATGACCCGGTTTCCGCGAAGACGGCGTCAATGGCCGGCACAAGGTCCCTGCCGTGGCTGAGTTTTCCGTCGAGATATCGCTCGACGATGACCTCTCCATCCCTTGCAAGCGCCACGCAGCCGGTCTTGCCTGTTGTTTCTATGGCCAGGATAAGCATGGAATTTCCGAGGCGAACCGCGTCCGTTCTGAGTGATGCGTCAGTCTTTGCGCGAAAAACATCGGCAAATGCGGCAACGTCGGGGTATACTATTCGCGTCGCGCATTCATGGCAACGGCGGTTTTCACATCAAGCGCAATTCGGAGCGCATCGCATGGCGGACAACGCAACCTTTACTACAGCGACGATGACGCGGAAGGAACGTTACCTGGCGGCCCTGCGGGGCAGGCAGACCGACGAGCTTGTCTGGGCGCCGAACTTCGACTGGTGGTATTCCATCAACAGGCAGCAGGGAACCATCCCGGAAGCCTACGCCGGTCTTGAACCTAACGATCTTATCCGCGCCGTTGACGCGACGATCTGGCGTCGCGTCGGAATCATGAAATCGAGCCGCGACGGCGTAACGAGCGAATCCCGGACCGAGGACGGCAGGCGCGTTACGATCACGAAGACCCCGGTCGGCGAGGTGCGGACCGTCCATATACAGGCGTCGGACTTCAGCGGCGCGTGGTTCCTGAAGGAGCACGCGGTAAAGACCGTGGACGATCTGCGCGTCATGCGATACATCGTGGAGTCGGAACATGATGAGCCGCACTTCGAACCGGCGCTCAAGGCGCTGAAGGAGGTCGGCGATGACGGCATCGTCCTTACGTGCCTTCACGCAGTTCCATACATCCAGTTCGCCAAGGTGGACGTCGGGTATGAAGACGCCTTCTACCTGATGCAGGACTATCCGAAGGAGGTTGACGAATTCCTTGAAGTCTGCATGGCGAAGTTCCTGGAGGCCTATCGCATAGCGGCAAAATGCCCGCTTGAGTTGATCTCGAACGGCGACAACATGGACTGCTGGACAACGCCGCCGGACTACTTCAAGAAATACGCCATTCCGTATTACCACGCCGTCCGTGAAATCCTGCATCCGGCGGGCAAGATCGCGCAGGGACACTGGTGCGGAAGAGTGGAGGGCATACTGAGCCTCGTCCCGGATTGCGGTTTGGACGTGATTGAGGCCGTCACGCCGCGCCCGATGACGAGGCTAGACATGGTTGATGCGCTTGACGTCTGCAGTGGCAAGGTGGTCATTCAAGGCGGCCTGCCCTCCATCCTGATGTGCGAGCAGGGGGGAACGCGGGACGATCTGGCGCGATTCCTGAACGATCTTCTCGACAAGATCGGGCATCGTCCCGGCTTCATCCTGGGCATGGGCGACAACGTGCCTGCCGACGCCGACTTCCACCGCGTAAGGATGGTCAGCGACATCGTCAACGACTACAACCGTAACAGGCGATTGAAGAGGTGAAGAAACTCGTTTTCCTTCTCGGTCCGTTTCGTTTCGCCATGCAGTCGTCCGCCTTTATCGTTCTGGTCTGGGGCGCATGGATAGGGCTGGACGTCGTGAAATTAGGGGAAGGCCGGCTTGTTCTGCCCGTTCTCATCGGAGCCGGCGCGGATGCTCCCGCAATCGGTCTGCTGACCGAGATTCAGTTCGCAGCGCCTTCTATCCTGACCGGCAGTCTTCCGCACCCGGTTGTACCGATAATGCTCGCCGTTGCGCTTTTCGCGGTCTTTGGAAGACTGTGGTGCGGATGGATCTGCCCGATAGGCTTCATGCAGGACGTCGCATCATTATTGAGATCGTCGCTGGGATTGCCGCATTTGCATCCCGGGCGCAACGCGGCACGGACGATGAAAGCTGCCGGAATTCTGCTGCTGGTCATCACTGTGTTCAGTCCAATGATCGTTTTATTTCAAGGACCTTCCCCGTCAAGTCATCTCTCTCTGTCAAGTCATCTCGACTTCAGGCCCAATCCTTATGGCTTGATCTGCCCGTGGGAGCGGGCAATCGCGCTGGCGCAGGGAAGGCATGGAACCGCCTTTTTGATTAATCGTTCAGGATGGGTAACAAGCGCGGCATCAGCAACAGGCCTGATTCTGCTCGTCTGGCTTGTGTTGGGATCGTTAGCCATCCGCCGCGCGTGGTGCAGAACGTGTCCGCTGGGCGCGCTTATGAGCCTTGCGCGGGCGGATGTTCTTGCCGGTCCGTCGCTCTGGAAGAACACGACCATGTGCAGTTCATGCGGGACCTGCGAAAGAGTATGCCCGATGGGTGTCAGAAAGGTGCGCCGCAAGACAGCCCCGCCGCTGCTGCAAGGTTCATCCTCAATCGCCCGCATATCCCCCCCCGATCTCGACGTGACGGACAGAAACTGTGTCATGTGCATGAAATGCGTGGAGGCATGCCCCGAGGACGTGGCGCTGACTTTCCGCTGGCTGGGCATCCCGTTGTTCCGGAGCGCCTTCGCCCGCTCGCGCCGCCGGGCGCGGATTGTCCTCGCAGCAGCGCGTTTATCATTGCGCGGGAACGGGGATTGAATTCGCGCCGCGCTTACATCATGTCCTGCGGATCAACGTCAACCGTGATGGAAACACCGCGCGCGCCGGCGATATCCTGCGCGACGATTCCCAGCAGTTGCCTCACATGCGACGTGCCGGGCATCTTGGCCATGATATGGAACCTGTGGGAACCGCGAATCTGCTCGATAGTGGCCTTCCCGGGGCCGAGAACCTGAATCCCCGGACCGACGTGTGGCGCATGCCTTCGCATGGCATCGCTTATCAGCTTCGCCTTTTCCGACGCCGCCTGCTCGTTCTTAGACTGGACCAGGATTCTCACCAGGCGCGAGTAGGGGGGGTAATTCAGCGCGCGGCGCTCGGACAACTCCTGTTCCGCATAAGTATCGTAATCGTGATCCGCCGCGACCCTGATGCTGAAGTCATCCGGGCGGAAGGTCTGGATGACGACGCGCCCGCCGGCGTCGCCCCTGCCTGTGCGCCCGGCGACCTGGGCAAGCAGTTGGAACGTCCGTTCCCTGGCACGGAAGTCGGGCACGTGAAGCGTAACGTCCGCGTTCACCACGCCGACCGTCGTAACGTTCGGGAAATCAAGCCCCTTGGCTATCATCTGCGTTCCGATGAGGATGCGCACTTCCCCTGAACGGAACGCCGCCAGTGTCGTCTCGTGCGCGTCGCGTCCGCGCATTGTGTCGCTGTCCATCCGGGCCATCAAAAAACTGGGAAATAGCGTCCTGACCTCCTCCTCTATTCGCTCGGTTCCCGTTCCCTGGTAGCGGATTGACTCATTCGCGCATTCCGGGCAAACTCGCGGAGGACGGGTTTCCGCGCCGCAGTAATGGCACAGCATGACGTCGAAACGCCGGTGATAGGTCATCGCAATGTCGCAGCGCCCGCATTCGGCCACAAAACCGCATTTCGGGCACTGTACAAAACTCGAATATCCGCGCCGGTTCATGAAGAGTATTACCTGCTGCCCGGCATTGAGGCTGTCCCGCGCCAAAATCTCCAGCCGCTTCGAGATGCAGTGCGGACGATGGTTGTGGGCGTAATCCTGAGCCATGTCCACGATCTCGACCGGCGGCAGCGGGCGGTCCGCAATGCGCCGCGTCAGCGGCAGGTTCGCGTAGCGGCGCGTTTGCGCGTTGTGATAGCTCTCAAGCGACGGCGTGGCGGAGCCGAGAATGACAACCGTGTCCGTCCTGAAGGCGCGCATCACGCCCACGTCGCGGGCGTGATAACGAGGCGTGGAGTCCTGCTTGAAGGAGTTCTCGTGTTCCTCGTCAATTACTATCAGGCCCAGCCTCGGCGCAGGCGCGAAGATCGCCGAGCGGGCGCCGACCACCACGTCGGCCCTTCCCGCGCGGATCATGTTCCAGGAGGCCAGGCGTTGCGAGTCGGTGAGTCTTGAGTGCAGGACGGCGACGCGGTTGAAGCGCGCGCTGAATCTCTGAATGGTTTGAGGGGTGAGCGAGATTTCGGGGACAAGAACGATGGCCTGCCTTCCGCGCGCCACCACGTCGGAAATCGCCTGAAGGTAGACCTCCGTCTTTCCGCTGCCGGTGACGCCGTGCAGGAGATAGACGGCGAATTTCTCCCTGGCCAGGCCGGCGCGGATTTCCTCAAGCGCCTTCTCCTGCTCGTCCGTCGGATTCATCGCGATCTCCGCCGGCGGGGCGGATTCCGCAACATCCGATTCGAGAGGGAGTTCCGTCTCGATTTCGCGTGTCGCGATCTCTATCAAACCGCGTTTTTCCAGCGCGCGCATGCTGGTGATCGGGCAACCGGCGACCCGCTTCAATTCCGAAAGCGGCGGGGCTTCCCTGTAACCGAGCAGTGCGCGCAGCACCTTCGCCTGTTTCGGGGCCTTGTCCCGGATGGCCTCTATGGCGGCAAGCATTTCATCCGGCGGAGCGGCGGGGACAACCACGCGGACCGTCCTGCGCCGCCTGTGACGCCGCACCCCCGCGGGCAGGACGGCCTCCAGCGCCTCCCCCCAACTGCAGAAATAATACTCGGAAATCCACCGGGTCAGCTCCATAAGCTCCGGGGAAACGCTGGGCTGAGGATCAACCACCTCGATGATCGGCTTGACGGGTTGGAAACGCGGTTTCTCGAGTATTTCCGTGCAGTAACCGATCATCCTGCGTCGTCCGAACGGGACCCGGACGCGGCATCCCGGCCTGACGAGATCGCTCAGAGATTCCGGGACTTCGTAATCGAATTCCCGCCTGAGCGGCAGGTTCAAGGCGACCGAGATAAACATCCGAATCCCCTCCCCTCGCTGCCGGACGCAGGTTCAGGCGTCGTTCTGCCAGACAGCGCGATAAATGTGCTCCCCGGCAAGGAAGGCTATGACACGTGCGTCTGCGCTGGCTCCAAGCCTGTGAATTTTGTTCGGAGCCTTGAACTGCCATACCGGTTTCGGGTCCCCGGCCTTGTATATCGCCACGCTTCGCGCAAGGGCATTGACCAACAGAGCCTCGCCGGACTGGGAAATCCTGACGATCCGGCTGCCCGCTCGCGCGTCGAACTTCGCCCTTCTTTTGCCGTCCTCGCAAAGCAAATGAATCATCCGATCCTTGCCGTGAATCTCGTAAAACGAGCCGATTCGTTTGACGCTCAATACCCCGCCCGGGCAGATTGTTTTGCGGAACAGCCTGTCTCCGTTGCAGTCGGTTATCAGGACGCACCCCCGCTCACCCCCGTAGACGTGGACCGTCTCGGATATGTCCAACTGATGGTAGCGCTCCCCGCCGGACATGCGGAATTTGCGTCTGAGCTTGCCTTCGGAATCAAAAATGCGTATCCGCCCTTCGGCATCCACCACGCATATTGTGCTTCCGTCCGGGCTGAGCGCCGCGCGCAGAATCCCCGCCTTGACATGCCTTCGCCAGAGACGGTCCCCGGCAATCGTCCCCCATGCGATCCGGTTGTCAGAATCCCATAGGAGAAAGACCTTGCCGTTGCCGCTGAGCCGCATTCCCAGAATCCGTCGCTTGTCCGCCACGAACCTGCCGTGAACGCCGGTTCCACAGTCGTAGAACAGGCAGCCGGCCTCGGTGTAGGCCATCATCAGCGGACGGTCGGTGGCGCAGATCAGGCGGGGATTGCCGCCCTGCACGGTTCCGCGCGCAATCGCCTGCCCCGTCGCGTTGAGAAGTTCCAGCACCCCGCGCGTCGAGACCATGCCGACATAATCGCCGCCCGGGCTGACCTGAAGGGATTCCGGACCGAATTCAGCCGACTGGAGCCTTGCCCTCCATTGCGTCGGCGCCGGCGTCTGACCGACGGTCTCCGGGGCGGACGCCTGGGCAGTAACAGTTGCGGAAGGATCTGCCACGCGGAATCCGCCCCCTTCTCCATCTGATGGTGATACTTTATCTTCCTGCTCAGCTTCAGATTCTGATTCGACTTCCAGGTCATCAACCGCGTCTTCATCCGTCTCAAGCGCGAGCTTGAATCCTGGCCTGGGCTGTTCGGTCTTATCATCCGGTTCGCCTTCCGGCTCGGATGGCTCCTCGTCCTCATGGATCAGAGGCGATTCCATAAGTTCAGAGGCCAGCTCCAACTTCAATGCCTTTCTCTCTGCGGGAACCGGTTTTGCCTCTATTGGCGCGCTGTCAACCTTTATCTCCAATCCCGCCTTGCGCGGCGGGGGTTCCGTAGGCGAAGCTTCACTTTTCGCGCCTGACGGAAGGCTCAGGCAGTGCAGACCGCGGCCATCAAAAGCAATGTAAAGCGCTCTCCGGCGCGCGTCGTAGGCAAAGTCGGTTACTGTGGCCCCGAAACAGTGGCTCCAGATCACCTCGGCCTTGCGATTCATGATCTGGATCGTGTTTTCCTCGTTGCAGAGCGCCAGACATTGCCCGTCCTCGGAGACCTTGGCGCATCGAAGCGGATGGCCGGGGTCGTAGACGCCCCGCGCCCCTCCGTCCAGGTTGAAGACGTGAATGCCGTTCATGTAGGTCGTGACAAATATCTCTCTATACCTATTTGCAGTCTGCGCTTTGACCGGATTGCCTTGAATCTGCTTCTCCCAGACGACGGCTCCGTCCAACCCCAATACGCGTAGATTCCCGTCCTCGTGAATGACGACCGGACGGGGATTTTTGCCGTCAATCAACGTAACATCCGAGGCCGGGTCAGGCAGTGGGAACTTCGCGGTGTTGGCCTGAGCGGTCCGGTAGACGTGAAGGCAGCTCAAACCGCAGGCCACAGCCAGCAGCGAACCATCCTCGGAAAGCGCCATCCTGCAAGCGTCCTGCGGGCCGTCAACCTTCCAGCGCTGAGCCCCGTCCGGGCCGAGGCATCGGATAAGCCCGCCCGCCTCCATGATCGCGAAAAGAGAACCATCCGGCACAGCCAGAACCTGCAGGGGGCGTCCGTTTGTTGAACAGGACCACTGGAGATCGCCCCCGTCGTCAAGGACCGAAACCTCCCTCGTATCCTCGGCAAAGATGCACCAGCCGTTCCGGGCGGCGATGTCGAAACCGACAAGCCGAGTCGGGATGGGATGTGACCATAGCTCGGGCGTTCTGGGCATGTTCGCTTGCATTGTATTCTCCGGTCGCTGTTATGTTCGGATATGATGTTTCAGAACCTTGTTCCTGTCAACCGGGTTGTAGGTCAATTAAGGGCCGGATACGGCTTGGTCTCCTTGAATTCTCCGGAAATTGCGGCGCCAAGCCGTTCCCAAAGGGGGTGATCGAAATCCGCCAGATCGAAAAGGAACAGACGCGACAACGACTCAGGTTTTTCCCCCGTCTCCTCCCCAGCGTGCAGGATGGTCCGCAGATCGGGATCGTGCTTGCCCTCGATGATCATCGCGCAGATCAGCCCCTCGTGGACATAAGTGACAGCATCCTGCGGACGCTCGCACAAGCATACCCATGCGTTGAAGCCCATGCCCGTGAGCGAGCGGATCGTCTCAATCTTGCAATCGGCCTGGCCCTGAAGGCTGGATCTGGCCGCGCGAGAAAGGATCGCAGGAAGTTGCGGAACGCCGTTGGCCTCCAGCCACTGTTCCGTCGAAGCCCGCAGGCTTTCAGGCCGGGCGCTGATCAGGATAAAGTTCAGATTCCCGCTCATCCCGGCGATGGCCGTCCCCGCGCCGGCAAACGTCGGCGTCGTCTTCGGTCCGCCGGTCAGGACGCCGAACATCCCGCCGCCGCCCCCGCTGGTTCGGCGCAGCGACTCGTCCATGTCCAGGAAGACCGTTCTTCTGCCCTGAATCCCATCGCGCAGTTCACGCCCCAGAATCTCCTCGACCTTCGGCTCCCTGCATCCCTTGACGCACAGCCACCCAAGAGCCAGCGCCGCAAGGGACATCACGACGACGAATTCCACGCGGCGTAGAGGGATATCGAGAGGACGCTCGTCAATGTTGGAATCGTTATCGCGTGAAAACATGCCCCACTCGCCTTCATGCCTTCCCGGCGCGCCTTGCGCGGTTGAGTTCGGCGTTCATCTCCAGCAGCGCGGCGCGCGCGGCATCCTTCCATCCGGCTTCGCCGAACTGCGATTTCCACGGCTCTGACCTGAACGCGAAAAGGATTCCGCGCGATGAATTGACCACGGACCCAATCCCGTCCTTGTCGAAAGCAGGGGCAAGCTCCGCTGCCCCTCCCCCCTGCGCGCCGTAGCCTGGGATCAGGAACGGAGCATTCGGCATGACCCCGCGCGCCTGCTTGAGCGAGACCGGATCGGTCGCGCCTATCACAGCCCCGACGCTGCTGTAGCCGCATGCGCCAATGGAGTCCGCGCCTAATCTCGCGGCCAGATCAGCCACGCGGTTCCACAACGGACGCCCCCCGCAATCCGCAAGTTGCAATTCCGCCGCCGCCGGATTGCTGGTCCGAACGAGTATGAACATGCCCTTGCCGGCATCCTCGACGGCGCGCTTGAAAGGCATGACCGCATCCGCGCCCATGTAGGCGTTGACGGTTACCGCGTCAACCTCGAACGGGGCCGTCCGAAGCGGAGACTTTGCGTCCGGCGCAAGATGCGCGTTGGCATAAGCCGTCGCGGTGCTTCCGATGTCGCCGCGCTTGATGTCTCCAATGACGAGAAGCCCGGCTTCTTTGGCATATCGCGCCAG
Organism: Planctomycetota bacterium; assembly: GCA_022711755.1. Classification (GTDB taxonomy): domain Bacteria; phylum Planctomycetota; class Brocadiia; order SM23-32; family JAKLEA01; genus JAKLEA01. Next base: position 55,947 of record JAKLEA010000009.1, on the reverse strand, counting down.
GTCCGCGTAAAGCCTCATCCCGCGCCAGCCAAGCTGTTCATAGAATGCGATTTGCGGCTTGACGGCGGGGGCGCAGTCTGCTGCGACCTCAATGATCCCCCTGCAGAATTCGCCGACCCTGTCTGCAACCGTTTGCGCCCGCTCCTCCGGCTCATCGGGCAGGTCGCGTTTGAAGCTCTCCGGCAGCATCTCCCAGTGCGGGTCAAGGCCCACAACACTGACGCTGTCGGCCTCCCGGCAGCTTGCGATTAACCTGTCGGCGAAATTCATCTCATTCCTCCTCCGGCCGCCACCAGCGAATCAACGAAGTTGGTGTCAATGAGTCCCTCTATGAAACGCGCGTGGCGCAGTATCTCCCGATAGAGGGGAATTGTCGTCGGGACGCCCTCGACGACCGTCTCCGCCAGCGCCCTGTTCATCGTGGTAATCGCCTCCGAGCGTGAGCCGCCCCATGCGACAATCTTGGCAAGAAGGCTGTCATAATGCGGCGGGACGACGCAGCCGGAGCAGACGTGCGTGTCCACCCGCACGTTCCTCCCGCCGGGCGGGATGAAGGATGTCACCGTCCCCGCTGAAGCCCTGAAGCCTGCGCCGGGGTCCTCGGCGTTGATCCTGCACTCAATGGCCGCCCCGCGCCGGCGAAGCTCCTTCTGAACGAAGGAGAGCTTTTCCCCGGCGGCGATGCGAATCTGCTCACGGACAAGATCAACTCCGGTAACCATCTCGGTGATCGTATGTTCGACCTGTAGCCGCGCATTCATCTCGATGAAGTAGAAATTCCCGTTGCGATCGGCGATGAACTCGACAGTCCCGGCTCCGCTGTAGCCGGCGGCCTTCGCAAGTTTCAACGCCGCCGAATAAAGCGCCTGCGTCAGGTCGGGATTGATGCCGGTCGCAGGGGTCTCCTCAATGAGTTTCTGGTGGCGCCGCTGGATAGAGCATTCACGCTCTCCCATATGGACAAGATTTCCGTGAGAATCGCCCAGCAACTGGACCTCGATATGCCTTGCGTTCTGGAGGCATTTCTCGATGTAGCATCCGGCCCCGCCGAATGAATTGGCGATCTCGTTGCGCGCCAGAGAAAGGGCGTTACGCAACGCGATGTCGTTGTGCGCGACGCGCAAACCCCTCCCGCCGCCGCCGCAGCAGGATTTCAATATCACCGGGTAGCCCAGCGACGCCGCCACCGACAACGCCTCAGACTCCGTGGAGACCGGGCCGTCGCTGCCCGGCGCGACCGGTATCCTAAGGCTGCGCGCCAGATTCCGGGCTTCGACCTTGTCGCAGAGCCTCCGCATCACGCGGGCGGTTGGCCCGATGAAGCGGATGTTGCTGGCCTCGCAGACCTCGGCGAAATCGGCGTTCTCCGCCAGAAATCCGTATCCGGGGTGTATCGCGTCTACATTGTTGATTTCCGCCGCGCTTATGACGCTAGGTATGTTCAAATAGCTGTCCGACGCCTGCGCCGGACCTATGCAGACAGTCTGGTCGGCAAACCGGGCGCTGAGCGAATTGCGATCGGCGGCGGAATGTGCCAGAACGGTCTTGATCCCCATTTCGCGACAGGTTCGCAGGATTCTCAGCGCTACCTCGCCGCGATTGGCGATCAGGATTCGAGAAAACATTAGACCTCACCCGGGAAGCGGCCTGACCAGGAAGAGCGCCTGCCCGAACTCCACGGGCGACGCGTTGTCCGCCAGCGCGCGGACCACCTCCCCGCGCACCTCGGCCCGTATCTCGTTCATCACCTTCATGGCTTCGATAATGCAGACCAGCGTGTCGGGTTCGACTATCGAACCTTCCTCGACAAACGGCTTTCCGGACGGGCTTGAAGAGCGATAAAAAGTGCCCACCATGGGTGATGCGATCTCGACAAGCTCCTGACCCTCGAGCAGGCGTTTTCCGCCGGCATCGGGCAGTTGAAGGGGTTGTCCACGCTCCTCGGAAGGTTTAGCGGGGGCCTCCGCTCGCTTCAACCGAACCTTGAGATCCGGCTCCTCGACCTCGATTTCAACAAGGTCGTTCTCCTTCATTATCTCAATCAGTTGCCTGACCCGGTCAAGAGGGTCCATGATTGCGTTCTTTCGCAAAAGTCTCGCGCGGCCCCCCGCAGCCGTCGCGTTGTCATTCATGCAAGCGTCGCGCTCTGGAGAGTCTTCGGCAGGCTTGAGAGAATCCTGCATCCATCCTTGGTCACAACAACCACGTCCTCAATCCTGACTCCCATCCTTCCCGCCAGGTAGATGCCCGGTTCGACCGTGAAAACCATTCCCGGCTTCAATCTGACCTTGCCGGCGGCGTTCACGGACGGAAGTTCATGAACCTCCATACCCAAGCCATGGCCCAAGCCGTGGCCGAACTCCCTGCCGTAACCCTTGCTTTCGATGTGGGAACGGGCGACGCGGTCAATGCTTGCGCCGGTTACGCCCGGACGTATGGCTTCAAGGGCAAGTTTCTGCGCGTCAAGCGCGACCTGGTAGATGCCCTTCAACTCGGGGGCGATGGTACGTCTGAATAGAATACGTGTCAAGTCGCCGCAGTAGCCGTCAAGCCTCGCCCCCCAGTCAACCAGCAGGCTGGAGGTCTTGCCGGGCTTTTTCTTCAGGCATTGGTGGTGCGGCTGGCTGGCCCCTTCGTCAACGGCGCAGATCGTGTCGAACGCGGCGCATTCCGCCCCCAGGGAGCGCATCTCGAACTCCAGCGCGTTCACCATCTCGAACTCGGTCATTCCGGACCAGTCTGAATCAAGGAATACGCGCTTGAAAGCTCGCTGGCCCAGAAGGATCGCCCGTCGGATGGCTTCAACCTCCTCCTGTTCCTTGATCTGACGGACTTCCTCGATAACTCGCCTGCCTGGAACGAGTTTCGTTTTGCCGCAGTTGTGCCTCATGTCCTCGAAGACGGCGTGCGGCACACAGTCGCTCTCGAAGCCCAGGCGGGAAACCCCGGCTTTTCGCGCGTGCTTTGCGACGGACTCCGCCAGAGAGCAGTCCCTCTCAATTACCTCGCAAAGCGGCGCCTCGATCCGGGCCTGTTCCGTATAGCGGAAATCGGTGATAAGGATGACGTCGTCCGGCGTAATAAGAAGCGCCGCGTCCTCGTTGCGGAACCCGCTCAGGTAACGGACGTTCACCCGCTTCCAGACGCAGTAGCCGTCAAGCTCCAGCGCTTTCAGGCGTTTCCTGAATCTTCCGAGCCTGTTTTTCACAGGATTTTCATTGATCGAAGGCGATCCCATGCTCTTCCACCTCACGAACAGAACAGATGGCCCAATGGAACGTGGCATGACGCCATACGGCACAGGTGCAGCGCAAGTCCGGCGTAGATCGAAGCCGCAAGATCGTCGGCCATGATCCCCCATCCGCCGGGAAGCTTTTCCAGGTTCCGGGCAGGCGGAAATTTGACAATGTCGAAGAAGCGCGCGGCAAGGAACGTCCAGAGCAGTATCTGCCACAATTGCCCGTGTCTGTACATGATGACGACCAGGAGATACCCCGCTACCTCGTCAAGGACGAATTGTCCGGGATCCTTCTCCCCGAAATCCTTTTCGGCCAATCCGCCGAGGCGCAGGCCGACAACGCACGTCACAACAAACAACGCTATCAGCAGGAGGCTTTGCGACGGCTCCGGAAGGGTGTAGCAAAGAAGATAAGCGGCGACGCCGGCCAGACTGCCGGCGGTTCCGGAGGCGAAGGGGGAGTATCCCAACCCTCCGGCCGTGACAAGCCACTTACGCATCCTCGATCTCCCGCAATATCTTATACCCTCGGATCATGTAGTTTATTCCCGACGAGAATGTGGCGATCACGGCCATATAAACCACAACGCGAATCAGATTTATGAAACCATGCGAGCGGAACGGCGCGGACCATTCCGGGCCATGCTCAGCCCAGAGGCAGAAAATCGCCCCGCCGATGCTGATCGCCTGAAGCACCATCTTGGCCTTGCCGCCGGCGTCTGCCCCGAACGCGATCCCGCGGGATTCGCAATATCCGCGGATGCCGCTCACAATGAACTCCCGCGCTACGATTATCACCACCATCCACGGCTTGATCAGCGCCGGACTTAAGCCCATCAAAAGCACGAAGCCGCCGACCGACAGCACTTTGTCCGTTATCGGATCGGCCATCCTGCCGAAGGCGCTCGTCATGTTGTACTTCCGCGCAAGGTAGCCGTCCAACGCGTCCGACAGCGCGGTGAGAACGAAGAAGACGAATGCGGTCAGATAAAAACCATATTGCAGAATGACGAACGTGACAATGGTGGCAAAAAACCTTCCTATCGTCACTGCATTCGGCGCATTCCATATGCCTTTGGCCATGGACTACTCCGCAACAGGTTCAGCGACGAGGTCATATCCCTCGGTCGCGGTTATCCTTGCCTTCATGAAAATCCCGGCTCGAAGGATATCGCGGCTTCGGACAAGGATGACGGGATCCACGTCGGGCGCTTCCGACGCGCTTCGCGCTTTCCAGTAGCCGCTCAGCGCCGCGTCCGGCCCGTCAATCACAACCTCCGCGATCTCCCCGATCCGTTTCCGGTTCAGTTCCAATGCTATCTTCTGCTGAGCAAGCATTATATCCCGCAATCTGCGCTTTTTCACCCTCTCGGGAATCTGATCGCGCATTCCGTGCGCCCGCGTTCCGTCCTCGCGGGAATATGCAAATGCGCCCAGCCTGTCGAATCTCATTTCCCCGACGAATTCGCGCAGCTTCCTGAAATCCGCCGCTTCCTCGCCCGGAAATCCGACCAGAACAGTAGTCCTCAGCGTTATCTCCGGCACGGAATTTCGGAGCTTTTCCACGATATCGCGGATCGCGTCGCTGCCGGTTTTCCTTCCCATGCGCTTAAGAATCCTGTCCGATGCGTGTTGAATCGGCATATCCACATAGGGCAGGAGCCGGCGGTTCACATCGAATTCCCGAACAAGTTCATCCGTCCAACTGGCCGGATGCGTGTACATCAGCCTCAACCATTTCACCTGGCGGATTCCGGCCAGTTCGCGCAGAAGTTCAGCGATGGTCGGATAGCCTTCTTTATCTATGCCATAGGCTGTTGTGTCCTGCGCGACGAGAATCAGTTCGCGAGCGCCGTCGCCCGCCAGTTCTTCCGCCTCAGCCATGATTTCTCCGGGCGGGCGGCTTCGCAGAGGTCCGCGAATTAGCGGAATCGCGCAGTAAGCGCAACGGTTGTCGCATCCGTCGGCTATGCGAAGATAGGCGTAATGGCGGGGCGTGAGGCGCAATCGCGCATGACCGGCGCATAGTCCGTCAATGACGTGGCGCTTCCTGACAAGCCCCAACCCCTTCAATATCGCTGCCACCGTTCGCTTCCGGTCAATACCGCAGACTATGTCCGCCTCCGGCATTGATTTCCGAAGTTCATCCGCGTACCTCTGACCGAGGCATCCGACGATTGCCAGCAGCCTGCACGATCCCACACTCCGATAAGTTGCGGCGTTCAGCGCCGCCTCGATTGACTCCGTCTTTGCCGACTCGATAAAGCCGCAGGTGTTGACGATTATGACGTCGGCGTCGGCAAGCTCCGCCACCGGGCGTCCGCCGCTCTGCAGCAGCGCGCCCATGATCTTCTCGCCGTCAATCTGGTTCTTAGGGCAACCCAGGTTGACGAGTCCTACGCGGAAGTCTGATCGTGGGGGCATAGGCCGGAGCCTGAATTCGGCATTCGGGCGGCTCGGCGCCGCCTGTTCCATTCGCGTTTCAACGGGTGGATTTGGCCGTTATTTCTTCCCGCCCTTTGCCTGTTGCGCGCGCAACGCCTCCCATTCCTCAAGCGTGACGAGGACGTCCCTGGCGTTGCTGCCTTTGTATTCTCCCAGCAGACCCGCTTCCGCCATCTTGTCAATAATCCTTGCGGACCTGCTGTAGCCTATGCCGAGTTTGCGCTGGAGCAGGGACACCGACCCGCGCTGGTATTCCAGCACGATCTTGACCGCCTCTTCGTAAAGCTCGTCGGCGTCCTCAGGCTCGGTCTCGACAGACTTGTTGAACTGCTGAAGACTTTGGTCGTATTCCGGCTTGCCCTGAACCCGCCAGTATTCCACAACCTCCTGGATTTCCTCGTCGGAGACGTAGCAGCCCTGCGCGCGCTCCAGAAATCCCGTCCCTGGGGCCAGCAGGAGCATGTCGCCTTTGCCCAGCAACTTGTCCGCGCCGGACATGTCAAGGATCGTGCGCGAGTCCACCTTGCTGGTCACCTGGAAGGCGATGCGGCAAGGCATGTTCGCCTTGATCAGTCCCGTGATGACGTCAACGCTCGGGCGCTGTGTGGCCAGAATCAGGTGTATGCCGACCGCCCTGGACTTCTGGCTCAGGCGGATGATGCTGTTCTCGACCTCCTTGGCCGCCACCATCATAAGGTCTGCGAATTCATCAACGATGATGACAATGTAGGGCAGCTTCAGCTCGATGTCGTCAAGAATGGCCTCGCCGCTGGGATCGAGCCTGCGCTTGAGTTCCTTCGGGTTTAGACGGTTATAACCAGCGATGTTGCGCACGCCCGCTCGCGCGAGCATCGCGTAGCGGTCGTCCATTTTCTGACATGCCCATTCCAGAACCGCCGCCGCCCGTTTCATGTCGGTGATCACGGGGCTGATCAGGTGCGGCAGGTCCTTGTAGCCGGACAGTTCGACCCACTTTGGGTCAACCATCAGCAGCTTCACCTCGTCCGGGCCGCGCGTCATCAGAATGCTCATGATGATCGTGTTTATGCACACGGACTTGCCGGAGCCGGTTGCGCCGGCTATGAGCAGGTGCGGCGCTCCGGCCATGTCAATCGCCATCCCCTTGCCGCCGACGTCCATGCCCAGGCACAGGGGGATGTTCATGCGCTGAACCTCTTCCGGGCGGCTTTCGAGAATTTCCCGAAGGCTTATAGCGCAACGGCGGGCGTTCGGGATTTCAATGCCGAGAGTATTCTTTCCCGGAATCGGCGCGACGACGCGCGCGTTCGGAGCTTTGAGCGCCATGGCCAGATCGTCCGAAAGCGAAACGACCTTGCTCAACTTCACGCCGCTGTCAAGCGCAACCTCGTAAAGGGTGATGACAGGCCCTCTTTGCACGGCGACCACGCGCGCGCCGATGTTGAAATCCCGCAGGGTCTTTTCCAGCACGTCGCAGGTGGCCTGGATTCTCTGCTCATCCTCGCCAGTCATCCCCGCGTCTCCACGAATCTGGATCATATCGAGGGACGGGAGTTTGTATTCGGTTCTGGGCCTGGGCGCTCCGGAACCGGTTTCCGGCTTCTTACGGGCTTCTGATGGCAGCCGGGGCGGTTTATCGGGTCTGGCCTCAGCCTCAATGTCGGCGTTCTCCGTCTCGCCGGCGTCTTCAGGAAGAGGTGATGCGGATCCCGCCTCATCGCCGTCATCGGCAAAATCATCATCGTCGCCTATGCCGCCCATCACCTCATTCTCATCGGATTCCGCAATGAGTCCGTCCGGAGCTATGTCATCAACCGGCTCAAGCTCGTCTGCGCAGGTATCCGTTCCGGAGTCGTCATCCGCCCGGGCGTCCTCGCCATGTCGAATATTTTCTTCCTGAGGCTCGGAGACTTGTATTTCGGATTCCGGAATCGCTGATTCTGGAATCTCAGATTCTTGAAGCCCAACATCGGGCATATCCGGTTCTGAAAGCTCAGTTTCCGAAATGCCGATCTCCGCCGATTGGGATTCATCCTGCGCGGCGTCTGCCGGAGTCCGTTGAATTCCGGCGGAAATTGCGGGGGTTTCGAGTTTTATCTTTGGAGCTTCCATGCGCTCATCATCGCCGAAAACGTCCATCGTCCCTGAATCCTCATTCAGCAGGGCCGATGGCTCGATCTCTTCGTTCTCGGCGGGATCCTCGATCGTTTCCATCTCAGGTTCGGGAATCGGCGGCGGAACCGATGCCGCAGTCTTCAGGGCTGGTTCCGGCTCTTCAATCAACTCGGGCATGGCAGCTGGTTTTATCGCAGGTGGGGGCGCAACGACTGGACTAACGGGTCTGACCGCAGCCGCGCGGGATTCCTGGCCCGGTTCCGCGATTGATTCAGGTTCCATTTCCTGAAGTAGTTCCCGCAGCATGGCCGCGTCGGCTTTCTCAGTATCAGCCGCGACCTTGTTTTCAGCCTTCACTTCCGCCGCCGGGGAAAGGGCCGGCCTTGCGGGTTCGATCCGCGGGGCGGGACGGGGGCTTTCTTTCGCCACTTTCGGCGTTGCCGGGGTTGTCTTGGGCGCAACGGTTGCCGTCATCGCTTTAGGCAAAGCCGCGACAGCAGTCGCCGCAACAGGACGCGGGGACAATGAGGGCGGGGTGTCAAGACCCATTACTCCGTCATCGGAAGCAGGTTTTGCTGATGTCCGCACAAGCGGTGGAGGAGGCGGAGTTGAAAAATCGGGGAGATGCCGCGCGCCGGACTTCAGCGTCAACGCTGACGCCGACTGTGTGGCAGACACGGGCCGGCCTTCGGGAAGCTCGTCGTCGTCAATATCTTCGCCGACCATCGCCGTGACGGCCTGCCGGAGCCACGTGGCGAACATACAGGACAGGGAGGCGATGAATATCCCGAAGAGCAGAAGGCGCGTGGCCGCGACGCCCATCGCAACCTCCAGCCTCGAGGCGAATGCGCCAATTATCCCCGCATATGGATTGTGCGAGCCGTCTTCAGCGCGCAGAAGGGGGATCCGCTGCATGCCGGTCGCCATCGCCACGCCAAGCACGAACAGACATGCCCCGGTGAACCGGACCTGCATGTCCTTCGGAGTCCGCCCCGCCGCTATCGCTATCCCCAGACCGAGGAGCAGAAAGGCGGCAGTATGTGCGCCGACTCCGAGGAAGTCGTAAAGATACCCGCCGAAGTAGGCGCCAGCCACTCCGCACGCGTTCGCAATCTGCTCGTTTGCAGGATAGTCCGGCGACGGAGGGTCGCACGGATCCAGAGTGAACAATGATACGAGCAGGAAAAGCGCGACTACGGAGACAACAACACCTAATGCGATTCCACGCATAGTGGTTCTATCCCTCTCCATCGTAGCTTACCCTCTCCAATTTTGCAGTATATAACCTCTTTAGGGGCTGGAGGCAAGAGGATTCTTGCGTTTTTAGCCGTTATTCCGGCGAAAAAACCATACTATAAGGCATCACGAATCACTTTTTGAGATTACAGGTATGGTAGGTTCAACCCTTTTTCGTCTCTTTCAGAACGGATTCGACCATTTCGATAATCTTTGCGACATCCGCCAGCCTGCCCGTCCCTATCTTGCCGGATGCGAGCCTTCCGCTCTCCGGCTCGATGAAGCGAATGCCCATTTCCTTCAATGTTCCGACGTTGCGCTGGACGGCCGAATTGCCCCACATAAGGTCATTCATCGCCGGGGCGATGATAATCGGGCATCGCGTGGCCATCACTGCGCAGGAAAGAACGTCATCCGCCAGCCCGCAGGCAATCTTGCCGATTGTATTGGCGGTGGCCGGGGCGATAAGGATCAGGTCCGCCCACTCCGAAAGCGATACATGAAGCGGATTGAACTCGTCGTTCGCGTCGAACAGGTCGGTCAGCGCGCGGCGCTTCGTAAGCGCAAGGAAGGTGTCCGCCGTTATGAACTTCAGCCCGCATTCGGTTATTACCGCCTGGACCTCGTGCCCCTTGCCGCGCAGCGTTGACGCCATCTGGGCCGCCTTGTAGGCGGCGATGCTTCCCGTCACTCCAAGAACGATATTGGCCATGCGCGGAGCCTCCCGATCAGTCCGGACGGACGTCGCAAAGCAGACTCAGATATCTACTTCTTCTGCGCATCCAGTTCCAGAAGCCCCTTCTCGATCTCGTCGAGAGTCAGCTCAAAGAGGGTGTTCATGTTCTGCGTCGGGGCGAACGCGCCGCCGCCGCGGATTGCCTCTCTCAACCGTTTCTGGATCAGCGACGTCAGACGGAAGTAGCCGCCTTCTTTGGCGGCGAGTTCTTCGATGCGATGAACCTGCGAATCCCTTATCACGCTTTTGAACACGTTTCATGTCCTTTCTTGCAGCCGTATCGTCTCCAGCAACGATTTGAAGTCGTTTGCCGTCTCTTCCAGGTCGTCATTGACGAGTATGTAATCGTATGAATCCTTGAGGGCCATCTCGCGCCTGGCGCGTTTCAGCCTCTCGCGGATCTGTTCCTCGGTTTCCTTGCCCCTGCCGATGAGCCTTTCCATCAGCGCCTCCTCGCTCGGCGGCGCGATGAAGACCGACACGGATTCAGGCAGCTTCTGCCTGATCTGGGCCGCTCCCTGAACATCAATCAGCAGCAGGGCTATGTCGTTCCCAGCCAGGGTTTGTTCAACGCAGTCCAGCGGCGTCCCGTAGAACTCCCCGGCGTAGACCGCGTGCTCCAACAGCATGCCTGCGTCAGCCCACTCGCGGAAAGTCTCGCGCGGGACAAACCTGTAATCCCTGCCGTCGGCCTCTCCTGATCGGGGTTTGCGCGTAGTCGCGGTCAGGACGACTCCGACGCCTTCCATGGCAGCGGCTACTCGGCGCGCCAGCACGGTCTTGCCGACCCCGGAAGGTCCGGAGACGACCACAAGCGCGCCGCGCCGGCCATTGATCTTCGGCTTACTCAACGTTTAGCGCCTGTTCCCTGAACTTCTCGATTTCGGCCTTCAATCCAACAACCACGAAGCTCAGCGCGCTGTCGCTGATCTTCGAGCCGAGAGTGTTGGCCTCGCGCAGCATCTCCTGCGAGACGAATTCGAGCTTGCGTCCGACGGCCTCCTCGTTGCTCATCAGTTGTTCAACCTGCCCGATGTGGCTTTCCATCCGGGAAAGCTCCTCGGTCACGTCGCTGCGCTCGGAGAATATCGCCATCTCGCGGCAGAGGTCCGCGTCGCTTACTTTGACTCCATGTTCGTCCAGGAGTGATTGCACGCGCTTCAGAAGTCTTTCGCGGTATTCATCCCGCACCTTCGGCAGCGCGGTCTTGATCGCCTGCGTCGCGCGCCTTATCTCGTCCAGGATGCCGGTCAATTCCTTATGAAGGCTTTCGCCCTCCTGTCGGCGCATGTCGTTCAGGTTCGCGGCGGCATCCCGAAGCGCCGGCTCGAAAAGCGCCCAGACCTTCTCAAGATCAATCTCATCCGCCGCATACTTGTCCACAACCCCCGGCAGGCCGAGGATTCCTACAATGGACAGCTCCTGGCGCAATCCAAGCCTCTCGCCCAGTTTCATGATTGCGTGGTAGTAACCGGCAGCGGCGTCGAAATTGATTATCTTTTCAACCTCGGCGGCTTCGCCGGTATAGGAAACGCTTACGTCAAGCGTCCCCCTGACTACTTTCTCACGGATGATCTTCTCGATCCGCGCTGTCAGGCCGTTGAAGCTGTCCGGCATCTTCAGGACAAGCCTGAGATAGCGGTTGTTGACGGAGGTTATCTCGCAGACAAGGCGACGTTCGCCCTCTGCAGCGGCGCCCTTGCCGTAGCCTGTCATGCTGTTGAGCATCTGGGGAGAATCCCTTAGAATGCGCGTCTACTTTTCCGCGGGCGGGGCGCTTTCAGTGGTTGCCGGCTGCGATTCGGCGGGAGCCGGGGCGGCCGCGGGGGCCGGCGCTGCGGCTTCGGGTTTGGTTTCTGCCGCTGCCGGCGCCGGGGTTTCCGGGGCCGCGGGCGCGGCATCCGCCGCGACCTGCTGCTTTTCAACAGCCGCTGCCGCGCCGCCGAACTCTATGGGCTGGCGCGCCAGCAGAACGCAGATGAAGATGAAAAGCGAGCCGAGAACATAGGTTGCCTTGGCCAGGGGCGTAGCCGATCTGGAACCCAGCAGCGAATCCCCGCCCAGACCGCCTATGGCCGCCAGACCGCCGCCCTTTCCCGACTGCATCAGGACGGCAAGGATCAGTATCGTGCAGGACGCGATTACGTAAATCTTCAACAGTGTCGTCGCCAGCCCGCCGTACCCCGTTGTTCCGCGCAGCAGGAACAGCAGGAAGGCAACCACGAAGAAAGATGCCGCGATCGCGTATCGCTTTATCTTTTTACCCTTGGATTCAAGTTCCATTTCATTATCCCTTCGCGGCGCGCACTATCGGAACAAAGTTTTCTGCCTTCAGGGCTGCTCCGCCCACAAGGCTGCCGTCAACGTCCGGCTGGGCCATGAGTTCTGCGGCGTTGTCCGGCTTCACGCTGCCGCCGTATTGGATTCGCATCGCATCCGCGATCGAATCGCCGAAAAGCTTCTTCACCAAGCCGCGTATGTAGGCGTGAACCTCCTGAGCCTGCGCCGGGGTTGCAGTCTCGCCAGTGCCGATGGCCCAGACCGGCTCATACGCGATCGTTATCTTCGCGGCGTCCTGCTCGGTAAGCCCGGCCAGCCCCTTCTCGACCTGGATGGACACCACGCTCTGCGTCCTGCCGCTCTGTCGTTCAGCCAGCAGTTCGCCGACGCACAGGATGGGCAGCAACTGGGCTTCCAGCGCGGATTTGACCTTCGCGTTGATGAATTCGTCCTTCTCGCCCAGGATGTGGCGTCGTTCGCTGTGGCCGATGATGACGTAACGGCATCCGACGTCCTTTATCATCTTCGGCGAGACTTCGCCTGTGAACGCCCCGCCAGGCGCGGGATACAGGTTCTGCGCCCCGACGGCTATGGTTGATCCCTTGAGCGCCTCCACGACGCCGGGGACGTAGACAAAGGGCGGACAGACGGCCACGTCAACCTCGCTCTGACCGCCGATGGCGGCTTTCAGGTCCGCGGCGAGCTTCGCGCTCTCGCCCATTGTCAGATTCATCTTCCAGTTGCCGGCAACGAAATACTTTCTCATCCGTCAATCCTCAATGGATGGCCTATCCGCGCGGAAAAGCGCCGAGAACCTTGAATTCCACGCAATGACCTCGCGCCTTCTCAAGCGCCGCCGCGATAGGCTCCTCCTTGCTGTGGCCAAGAATGTCAATGAAGAAATAGTATTGGAAAGCCGCCTTCGGCGAAGGGAAGCTTTCGATTTTCGTCATGTTGATGTCCGCATTCTTCAACTCCGTCAGCAGGTTGCAGAGCGCGCCCGGCCTGTCCTGAACGCTGCACAACAGCGACGTCTTGTCCTTGCCGGTCGGCTCCGTCGCCTGCCGTCCCAGAACGAAAAATCGCGTGTGGTTTTCCGAATCGTCCTCTATGCGTTCCGCCAGAATGCGCAGGTCGTTCATCCCTGCGGACTCGAATCCGGCGATTGCCGCCGCGCCGTCTTCCCTTGCCGCAATCGCGGCTGCTTCCGCCGTGCTGGCGGCGGGAAGCCACTCAATGTGCCCCAGATTGTTCGTCAGCCACTTGCGGCACTGAATGAACACTGTCTCCTTGCTGTAGACCGTCTTGATGTCCGCCATATCGCAATGGGCCATCAGGTAATGATGTATCGCCAGTGTAAGTTCACCGCAAACGGTCAGGTCGGAGTCAATGAATCGCCGCAGAGTATCATGAATCCCGCCCTGAGATGAGTTCTCGACCGGCACGACGCCGTAATCCGCCCGGCGCTTCTCCACCTCGTCAAATATGGCGTCCATGGCGGGAACGGGGACAAATTCAACAGAGCTTCCGAATACCGTCCTTGCCGCCCGATGGGAGAACGTGCCCAGCGGTCCCAGGAAGGCCACCCGGACTTTATGCTCCAGAGCGCGGCATGCGCTTATGATCTCCCGGAACACGGATACGACGCTTTCCTCCGGAAGAGGCCCTTCGCTGCATTGGCTCACATGCTGGAACACCCGTTGTTCCCGGGAAGGCACGTAGATGGTCGCGTCCTGCTTGCGCTTCAACTCGCCGACGCGCATGACGACCTGCGCGCGGCGGTTGATAAGCCGGACTATCTCGGCGTCGAGCCTGTCTATCTCGTTCCTAAGCTCTTCAATATTCATAAGTTATAGAGAGTCGCCTTCGCCGCCGCCTTCCGGCCGGGATCAGGAGGCGATGATCGTCCGCGCCAGCAATGATGGTACACACTTCAAGCCTTAGGCGCGCCGGAACGGACATTTTAGAATAGAACCCGGTGTAAGTCAATATGAGTCAAGAGGGAATCAAGAGGGAATTTACAGCCATTCCTCAGCTTGCTCCCAAGTCCATCGCCAGATGCCTCAAGCCGCTTTATCCACCTGTTCAAATGGCAATTCAGTAAACGCAAAAGAGCATTTCAGGAAGCCATGCCAGTTTATGGGATACGCCAATCGCTCCTTTAATCCGTGGAAATACATGAACCGGAAGTCTTATTCAGCTATCATACTCTCATTCGGAATGCCAAATCGCTGCGCGGCGATCCCGGAAGGAGAATGATGATGTCATTTCTGACACAATCCCCGCTGGGGAGCATCGGGGCTATTGCCGCCGGACTGCTGCTTTCATCATGCGCGGGAATTCCTGAAAAGCCCGGCTCCCAGGACCAGTATCTGGTCGGCGTCTACTACTTCGCCGGATGGTGGCGGGAGCAGCCCAATAAATGGACAACCGGCGGAATTGACTGGCGCGCGGAGTATCCCGGCCGCGTCCCGCTCCTCGGCGAATACAACGAACAGGAAACCATGGACCGCGAGATCATCGCGGCATCCGATCACGGTGTGGACTTCTTCCAGATTCTCTGGTATTCGGAAACAGATACAGGGCGATACGAATTTCAGGACAGGCTCAACGGCGCGGTCGAGCAGTTCATGAAATCTCCCAACAATGTCAGGATGAGCTTCACGGTCGAATTCGTCAACCACCCACCCTTCATCCTGAAGACCGGCGCACAGTGGGACGCCGCATGCAGGCAATGGTGCGGATACATGAAACACCCGCGATACCTGCGAGTTGACGGCCGCCCGGTTTTCAAGATTCACGGCGCACACCACTTCTACAACCAGTGCGATCAGGACGCCGCCGCAGTAGCCTCCCGCATCAGCCGATTCAGGGAAATCGCCCGTCAGGAGGGCGTAGGCGAGATTCTCATTTCATCCGGCGTAGGGGCTGAGGGGGTTGCAACCGGACCGATTGTCGCGCCCTACGACTTCCTGACCATCTACAACTGGATCCCCCCGCATCCCCCCCGCGCGGAGCCTTACCCCTTCAAGGACATGCTTGACATGGCGCGGAACAGTTGGGCGGAATACGCTCGGAAGGGAGACCGTCCGTTCGTTCCGTATGTCCCGTCGGGATGGGACCCCAGACCGTGGAAAGACCCCCGCCCCTCTTTCGTTCTGCCGGATAGGGAACAATGGCGGGAGGCTTTAACAAGCATTCAGCGGACGCTGGACGAATTCCCGCAGCTCGGTGTTCCGCGTCAGGACGGCTCCCGGCAGCAGATGCTTCTCATTTACGCATGGAACGAATTCGGCGAGGGCGGGATGGTTGCGCCGACACGTGGCGAAGGTTATATGAAGCTTGAAGCCATCAAGGAGGTTTTCGGGAAATGACATGGAATTCCAATGTGGCGCTAAGGTTCGCTGCTTTATGTGTCGCGGCCGTCGGATGTCTTTCAATTGCTGTAGCGCAGGAAAAGACAGGTCTTGACGTAAAGGATAAATATGCCGTTGTTGAGAACGGCGCAGCGTTCAACCTTGAGCGCTTTTCGGTATCAGCGCATGTAAGATTGCGCGGCCTTGAACCGCCGCAGATTTTCGTGACGCGGGGCGAGCGCGGCAGGCTCTTCACGCTCTATCTGTTCCGGGAGGGCGTGCGCATGCTTGTTGAATATGAGAGCGGGAAATATACGCAAGCAGTAGCAGAACCTCCTTCGGTCGGACAATGGACGCATTACCTGGGAACATACGATGGCCGCGAGATCCGCATCTACGCCAACGGCAAGCCGGCTGGACAAGCGTCTGCGCCGGGAAGGATGCCGCAATCCGATACGCCGCTCTGCATTGGAGCGCTTGAAACCGGTGAAAGCGCGATGAACGGCGAGATTGACAAGGTTCGGATCTGGAATCGCGCCTTGTCTGAAAACGAAGCCGCTCAGATCGCGGCGGACGCTGACGTTGCGGATGGTCTCATCGCGCGTTTCACAAGGCAGGGATTGAACGACGCAACATGGAAGAACCTTGCCGATGAAAAACTGTCGGCAAAACTCATTAATACCGGCGAGGTGAAAATGATTGCCACACAAGACGACGGGTACAGATGCCTATGGTACACCATGGGGCCGAATGATCCGGATTACGGCCCCAAATACAGCGGCGGCCTTGGCACTTACTGCGCCAAACATTACCCGTTTGCCGTCTTCTCCAGGCAGGCAAATAAAACATTCTTCTGCTACGGCGGGACTCGGCGGGACAAGCGCGAATTACTGGAAATGGTCTCATACTACGACCACGCGACCGGCAAGGTTCCGCGCCCTACGATCGTACTGAACAAGCATACCGATGACGCCCACGACAATCCTGTAATCCAGGTTGATGAGCAGGGACACATCTGGCTTTTCTCGGCTTCGCATGGAACCTCCCGGCCTTCATACATCAGCCGCAGTGTAAAGCCTTATGACATTAAAGAGTTCGAGATGGTCCGGCAGACGAATTTCTCATATCCTCATCTCTGGGTTATGCCCGGGCGCGGCTTCTTCATGGTTCATACGCTCTATGAGAACGGCGGACGCTCAATGTTCCAAAGCTCCAGCTCGGATGGGCGCCAGTGGAACGAACCGATCCGGCTCTCGCGCATCGAGGCCGGCCACTATCAGATCACGGGGCAATCCGGATCGAAAATCGGCGTGGCGTTCAATTTCCATCCCGCCGGAAAGGGGTTGGACTGGCGCACAAACCTTTATTACATGGAATCAGACGACGTAGGAAAGACATGGCGAGCGGTGGACGGACAAACAATTACACTTCCCCTGGATAACAAGGATAACCTTGCGCTTGTCCGCAATTACCAGAGCATGGGACTTCTTGTCTACCTTAAGGACGTGATCTTCGATTCCCAAGGCAGGCCGATCATCCTGATTGTCACAGGCAAGGGGCCGACCTCTGGGCCTCAGAACGATCCCCGAATGTTCACAACCGCGCGATGGACCGGGTCGGCGTGGGAAATACGGGACGCGATGCCCACGGACAACAACTACGACATGGGATCGCTTTACCTTGACAGCGACACGCGCTGGACGCTGATCGCCCCGACCATTCCCGGCCCGCAACCTTACAACACCGGCGGCGAGATGGCCATGTGGGTGACGGAAGATTCAGGCGGAAAATGGACGATGACACGGCAGTTGACAAAGGACAGCAAGTTCAACCACACCTACGCGCGCCGCCCTGTCAACGCTCATCCGGACTTTTACGCATTCTGGGCGGACGGCCACGCCCGGCAGGAATCGGAATGCAGGCTCTACTTCTGCAACAAGGCGGGAGACAAGGTCTGGCGTCTGCCTGAGAAAATGGAAGGAGAATTCGCGGAGCCGGAGCTTGTAAAGTAGCTTCCGGCCCGTTTTAAACGTTTGCGCCACACACGATTGCGTTGTATCCGGTAGTTTTGGATTCTATAAAGGCCACTGATTGGCTCCACAAAGCCACGGAAATGTCCTTGAGAATACTGCGTCAAAGCGACAATAATATTGTAACTTGGCGTTTCACATCTCCGCCGGTAAGAAAACGTCCCGCATGGTTCTCCCGTTTCTGCTATGTTTCCTGCGCCCATGGCCTTGAAATGCCGGATTCCTTGCGCCTGCCGAGCGATTGTCGTGTTCGCGCTGCCGGCATGGCTCGCCGTCTGCATGGCGCAGGACCTTGCCGACGCGCCCATGCGCATCGCGCAGGTCAATGACGAGGTCATTTCCTACAAGGACCTGAAAGAATTCTGCGAAGAGTTCAGTCCGGAAAGATGGATGTTCATCGAGAGGAACTTTCAGGGTAAGGAACGCATGGAGAGACGTCAGACCCTCATGCGCTCGATACTGCCCCAACTGGTCGGCTCCAAGACATTGCTTCAAAAGGCGAAGACGGAAGAACTGAAATCCGACCTTCACAAGGAGTTCATAGAGACCATTCTCAATGACTCCATGCGCGATTACATCCGGCGCGCCGGCTCGCTTCAGCAACTATATGAAGACCTGCGCAAGCGCGGAAAATCAATATCTGAATTAAAAAACCGTTATCGCGAGCGCCTGATTGTGGAACGGCATCTTTACCGCCTGATACGTAAATGGGTAACCGTCCGTCCGGAGGAAATCCGGGACTACTTCCTGGAGCATAAGGGAGAGGAGTTCCAGCAAGCGGAACAGTTCGTCTACCGGCACATCTGGATCAGCCCCCGCGAATACGAATCACCTCAGGACGCAGAGAAGCAGGCGCGCGTCCTTCTAAAGCAGGTCATGGAAACGAAGGGCGAAAACTTTGCCCAGCTTGCCGACATGTTTTCATACGACCGTCTTGAAAGACCAGGCGGGGAATGCCGAACAAATCCGGAGACCAAACTCTCCGCGCGGCTTCGTGAAGTTCTGCTGCGTCTGGAACCGGGGGAGGTATATCCCGAGGTCATCGAAACGGCCACGGGATATCGCCTGCTGAAGTTGATCGAAAAGACTCCGGCCCGGAAACTCGAATTCCAGGAGGTTTCCCCAGAGATTGAGCGGCGTCTGAAAGCCAGAAAAACAAGGGAAAGAACGGATTCATACGTCGAAAACCTGATGTCGCGCAGTTACATTGTCTACGAGAAGGGATGGGAACCGCTCCCGTCCGACCAGGCAACGACTGTAATGCCCGATGTAGAGGAAGAATAAGCGCCCCAGGCAAAGGGAGAAACACCGCAAATGCCCGAACCGGAAATCACGTTCAGCGAAGAGGAAAAGCAGCCGAAGAAGCGCGAAGACGAATTCGCGATGCGGCTGCTCAAGACGCGCACCATCCTGCTGGCCGAAACGGTCACAAAGAAACTCGCCGAAAAATGCGTTAGTCAGTTGCTGCTCCTGGAGCAGGACGACGCCGATAAAGAGGTCAAGTTCTTCATAAACTCCCCCGGCGGGGACGTTGACGCGGGCTACGCGATCTTCGACATGATGCGCTTCGTGCAACCGCCCATCTGTACCATTGCCGGCGGCCTTTGCGCCAGCGCGGCCGTCGTCATTTTCCTTGCGGCAAAAAAGGAAAGGCGCTTCAGCCTGCCCAACTCCCGCTTCCTGCTTCACCAACCTTCGACAGGAGTATCCGGCAGCGCGTCCGACGTCGAGATCGAGGCGCAGGAAATCCTGAAAATCAGGCAGAAAATCAACAAGCTGATCGCGGACGAGACCGGCCAGCCCATCGCCAAGGTGGAGAAGGACACGGCGCGTAACTTCTGGATGGGCGCGGAGGAATCGCAGAAATACGGACTCCTCTCCCGCGTGATAATCTCGCGTTCGGAACTAGGAAACGACTGACTCAGCAATCCCGGAGCCGATAATGGATCGCACCCTTGTAATACTCAAACCGGACACCGTCCAGCGCAGGCTCATAGGAACCATAATTGCCCGCATCGAGAAACGCGGACTGCAGATAGCGGCCATGCGCATGGCCAGAGCTACGCCTGAGCAGATTAAAAACCTGTACAGCCCCCATGAGGGCAAGCATTTCTATGACGCACTGGTCCGCTACGCATCCAGCGGGCCTGTCGTTCTGATGGCGCTGGAAGGTTTGAACGCCATACAGGTCGTCCGCGCGATGCTCGGTAAAACATTCTGCTCAGAAGCCCAGCCCGGCACGATCCGTGGCGACTTCGGATTGAGCAACCGATTCAACCTGATCCACGCCTCCGACTCACCCGAAGCGGCCAAACGAGAACTCGCAATCTTCTTCCAGCCGAACGACTTTCTGGATTACACCCCCTGCGACGTTCAGTGGGTCTACGATTTGAGCGGTCAGGAACCAGTTTGAGGATCAGGACAATGGACAGAACGCGAATCGTCAGAATCGTCCGTGAAATCCTGTTTGTGACGGTGGGCGCATTATCCCTTATGGGATGCCCCTCCCAACAGACGATGGATCCCCCCGACCAGGACGGCGTGCGTCCCCCTCAAAGATGGCCGGACAAGGACTTCAAGGACGTGATGACAATCGCGGGAGACTATTCGCGCAGCGTCAAATCCGTTGTCTTCGACATAGAAGGCGCGTGGCTGGCGTCCCCGCGGCTCAGCCAGCGCGTCGTGCCTGAGATGACCGGACGACTCTATTTCCGGTCGCCGAAACAAATGCGCCTGCGCCTTGAGCGCATGGGCAAGGTCCTCTTTGAAATGAAGTCGGACGGCGTCACGTGCGAAGTCCTCTACCCCGGCATGGCAGACGCCGGGGCGATCACCTACAAGGCGTCAGGACAGCCGCCGGTCAACGCTCCCATGCAATTCTTCCCCGACGACATTGCCGAGGCTCTTGATATTTCAGACTGTTTCGGCCCGGTCTTCCCGATGATGCTTACGTCGCCTGACGCGTGGCGTCTCTACTTCATGGTCCCTGGCGAGACTAGCGGCACAATGACGTGCCGCAAGCAGATTGAGATCAACCGAGCAACCGACCTGCTTACGGCCGTCGCCAGATTTGACGGCAAGGGACAGCAATACTTCGCGTGCCGTTTTTTCGAGCATCGCTTCGTCGGCAACACCGGCGACATCCCGATCCAGATGCCTCAGTTAATCCAGTTATATTATCCCCTGGAGAATACACAGGTCGTCCTGCCCATTACAAAGTGTAGTCTGAACACAGAAGTCTCCGATAAGATGCTCAAGATCGGCGCGTTCGCCGATTCCGGCCCCGGCATCAGCAGGGTGGTTGACGATGAGAAATGATCATAATTCCTGAGGGCCGGAAGTTTTCACGCCTTCAGACCCTTGATTATGCTCTCGATCATCGCACCAGATATCTCAACCTCGTTGAGAATTGAGTAGAAGCTTTCCGACTTAATAATGTATGTGTTCAATGTCTTGAGCGTCTCACGAACTTCGTCAAAGGTAATATCGTTGTCGCCGGGACGAAAGGCCAGCCCGCAGGCGTCCATAATCCGGGCGATCTCTTCCGGGGCGTTGTTCTGAACTACCGACATCGCGTAGATTCCGACTCCGACAAGCTCGCAATGCAGAACCTTTCTCCCGGTTATTAATTCGTAATTGTAGGCGAACAGATGCTCAGACCCCTCTTCCGGTCTGGCTCCGCCAAGCTGAACGCAGAACTCAACCTCGTCACAGCAGCAATCAACCAGGGCGTCAATACCCCGGTCGCTCACGTTCTTTATTTCCGCCGCCGCCTCAATGATCTTCCGCAGGCACTCTTGCGCCCTGCCCGCTATCGCCTCGTCGTAGCCCGCTCTGCCAGCCCGGGCGGCCAATCTCCAGTCGAACATGGCCGTGTGTATGCTCAGCAGGTCGCCGCAACCGGCGCGGTTGAAGCGCTTAGGAGCTTTCTGTATGACTCCGTAATCCACGGCAAGAATGCCCGGCCATACGCTCCCGACATACGTGACGTTGCCGTCCTTGCGAACGCCCACGGCGTCCGTGATGAATGCGTCAACTGAAATGATTGTCGGGAAACTCACGTATTCGCACCCGCGCTTCCACGCAACAAACTTCGCCGTGTCAATCGCCCTGCCCCCGCCGATTCCGTAGACGATGTCGCAAGCGGGAAGCTGTTTCTCGATCCGCTCAAGATCGCTCAACTCCATGCTGCCTATCTCGTGGACTGCGGGCTTCCATCCGGGAACCTGTCCGGACACAATCTCCCATGCTTCAGGCACGGTGCAGACCAGCGCGTCCTTGCCCGGTTCAACAATGTCGCCAAGAACTCCGCGCCCGCGAACTATCCGCGGTTTTCTGAACTCGCCCACTAATGTTTCTCCTGATGGCGCGTGACCCGAATACACTCGCTTTATCGCGCAGTCGGCGATTTGGCGTTGTATTCGCGTATGAACTCCGCCATTCTTGAAACGATCGCGTCGAACACAACCTTGCCCGTCTCAACCGTCGCAAATGACGGCTCCCCGTAAGCCCCGCTTACGCTCTGCTGCCTGTTCCAGGTTGACCAGAATACCTCCGAAGAGCCGAACGCCGATGGCTGAAGCCTGTCGCCGCGAGGGGCTTTCTCCATGTCCACAAGCTCCGGCGCGATGTGAAGCATCAAAGAGGTCTCAAGCTCGCAGGCATGGCAACTGGAACCGGGACCGCCCCTGCACATCTTCTTGAACGACGGCTCAGCCATTCCAGCCGGAAAGATAACGGCAACGTCCGTCTCTATTTCGTCCCATATCCTACGCGCCAGGCTTCGCATCAGTCCGTAGTGATGGCCGTGCTGGCTAACGAAAATAATCCGCCTGAAGCCCATCTCCACAAGCGAACGGCAGATATCAAATCCCATCGCCGTCACAGTTTCCTGTCTGAGCCTGATCGTGCCAGGCCACTTCGCAAGATGCGACGTTGAATAGCCGTAGACAATGCCGGTCATCGCCAGAACCCGAATTTCCCCCTCCAGCCGCCGCGCGGCCTCAAGGGACAACTCATCTGCAATAAGCCAGTCCGTGTGCACAGGGAGATGCGGACCGTGTTCCTCCACTTGCCCAACCGGGATGAGGATTACAGCTCCCTCCCGAATGGCTTCTCCTATCTGAGACGAAGAAAGTCTCTCGAACCTGTGTTCCATGTTCATGCGCCCAAACCTTTCGCTCATGCCCGCCCGTCGCGCCCGATCATGCGATCGGCAAAATAGTTGTCCCCGACCATGCAGGGCTGGGAGACCTCAAGCAGTAGCGCGTCGCCAATACCCGTGAAATCGTGCTTGGTTCCCGGCGGCATGGCGACCACCTCCCCTTCGGGACACTCGATGGACACGCCGTCCACTGCCATCCGCACCCGCCCTTTCATGACAAAGAACGTCTCATGTTTCATCCCGTGATGATGACTCGGACAGGTCTGTCCATCGAAGACGAACAGGAATTTTCCGCAATATCCTTCCGCCTCCCGGTTCGCCACCCAGAACTCGATCAGGCCGGTCTCGCGGAAACGTCCCAGTCCGAAATCCAGCGCCAGCGTTTCAACGCCCGCAGGCATCGTCAGTCCCCACTGCGCTATCCTGCTCAGACATCGTTTCAGGGCGGATTCTCTTTCTTCCCCCCAAATTTGAATCGCTTCGCGGTTTTCATCCATGGCCGGCCTCAGGAAACCGTTCCTGATTCAGCCAGCAGCGCCGCGCCGACAGCCACGGCGTCATCGCCGAGCTTGGCCAGAACGATATCCACGTCGCGCATGCTTTCCTGAATCGAACGCTTGCGAATCTTGCTCTGCACATAGGTCATCAGGCTTGGGTCAACTTCAAGAAGTTCACTCACACCGCCGCCTATGATGACCCTGTCAGGCCCGAGCAGGTTCACCGCGCTCCCGATGCCTTCGGCCAGATATCGGGATGCTCTCCGAATGGCCTTGCATACGACTGCGTCGTCGCGCACGAGGGCCTTGCGTATCGCCCCCGTCGCTATACGGTTCAGATTCCCCTTTGCAAGCTCGGTTATCACGGAGGTCTGGCCCTTGCGAATAGCGCGTCCTATGTCCGCCGCAATAGCAAGGCGACCGCAATATGCTTCAAGACATCCCCGCTTTCCGCACGCGCACTTCCTTCCGCCGACCTTCAACAGCGTGTGCCCGATCTCCGCCGCCGTGCCGTTCTTACCCTCAAGCAGTTTCCCGTTCAGGACAATGCCACCGCCCACGCCAGTCCCCCAGAACACGCCGAGAACGCTCTTGGCCCCCTTCCCCGCGCCCATGATGTATTCTCCCCAAGTCCCCACGTTCACATCGTTGCCGACCATCACCGGCATCTTGAGCCTGCCTGACATGATGCTCGCGACGGGGACCGTGTCCCATCCCAGGTTAGGCGCGAAGATCACCGTCCCGGTTCCCGGCAGCACCGGTCCGGGAATCCCGATGCCGAGGCGCACAACGTCCTTCATCGTTCCGCCGGCGCCCTTCGCCGCCTCGATAGCGCATTGCTCGATGCGTTCCATCACGGCGTCCAGCCCATCTTCCGCGCCCGTCTTGGCCCGGCTCCTGCCCAGAACCTCGTGTTTCTGGTTGAGCGCGAGCGCGCAGATTTTCGTCCCTCCCACGTCCACGCCGATCATCAATCCGGCGCCTTTGGCTTCAGCAGTCATGGCGTCTCTCCGCTCTCAGATCGTCCGTGTTCCGGTCATTCCGGCTTGCGCGCCGTCCCTGACCGAAAGCAGTCTCATGCGTTTCTCAAGTATGACAAGCGCTTTCGCGAAGTCGCGGTGTCTCTCCGCGCGCCTGTTGCGGATGAAAGCGCGTATCGCCAGTTCGCCCAGGAATTCGGGATTCCCGAGCCTGTCCAGCAGCGCGTCGCAGTCATGTATCTCGCCCATGCAGGTTTGAACGGCGTTCATTTCTTTGAGCAATACCCCCGGCAAACCGGCGAAACGGCTGAATATCTCCGCCGTGTAACGCGTCTTCTTCAGCGCCAGCCGCATCCTGTGCAGTCCCTCCGCGTCGCACGGATCGGTTGCCCGGTCGCGCCATGATTCCGCTTCGCCCCACAGGTTTATAATCTCGGTCACTGCATTCTCGCGCGACAGGCCGGGCGGATTCGCTCCGCGTGTCATCTCTTTCAGACGCGCAACAAGTTTCCTTCCCGGCTTCACCGTCCTGAATGATCGCAATGCCCTCCGGACGTCCTTTTCGCGCCTTCGGCGGCGACGCCTGTACCGCTCAAGAAGGTCCGCCGTGCCCGGAAGATGCTCCGCTCCGGCCTGCTCGAATAACTCCATCTGCACATGCGCGTCGCGAAGCCTGCCGAGGGGTTTCATGAGGCGGTTAAGACGGTTGCGCGTCCTGCGGCTGCTTTTAGGTTCAAACTTCTCCGCGCATACGCATGCAGCCGCCAGCCGCCTTATGGCAATCCTGAGGTCGTGAATTGCTTCCTCATCGGGGTTCTTGCGCGCGTCATTTATCTGCCGCTCCAGCGCCCGCAACCGCTTCGCCGTTTTGCGGAGTAACAGTTCAATCCCATCCCGCCCTTCCCCGACATCGTTTTCTTCCCCAACCGTTTCAACCTGTTTATAAGGCATCGCTGCATCCTCCGTTGCGAATCACAGGTTAGTCATATCTCTCACTCTGGCAGAATCTTTTGACACTTTGCCCGGATTTCCCTGGCAATTGCCTTCGGCGTTCTGTTCCCGTTCACAACCTCGAAGCCATATTTTCGCTGGAAGAGCTTGAATTGCTTCTGAATCATCGCCTGGTAGCGCATGAAGCTCTGGAACATATCCCGGGACAACGGTATATCCATTCCAGACTCCCAGTAATCCAGCGTGGCGTTCTTCTGGAAATTGCGATCCACCAACACCTGCGGGCTGACTTTCAGATAAAAGACTATGTCCGGCCTTATCGCTATCTCGTAGATCGCCTCCAGCCACGCCGGATCAGCTCCGCGCACAATATCGCGCGCCATGAGTGTGTAGACGTAGCGATCCGCCAGAACGATGAAACCCGCTCGTAATGCGGGAATTATCTTGTTCTCCAACTGGTCGGCAAAATCCGTAGCGTAGAACAGGCTCAGCGTGATTGGCCCCAGGATGTTCCCCTGTTTTGCCTGTTCAAGCTCCTCGCTGACAAGACTGCTCTGCTTCAGCCCGACGTTCACCACACCGTGCCCGTCCTCCTCAAGCCAATTTTTTAGAAGTTCTATCTGCACGGAGCGCCCGCTTCCGTCCGCGCCCTCGATGACAATTAGCTTGCCGCCCAGTTCCTCCGGCCTCCAGCCGGGCAGATTCTCGCCGATAAAGCCCTTCGGACTCATTTCTTGCTCCTTCTCAGATACGCATCCAGGTCAATCTTCTCGGTCACCACTTCGCGCACCCTGTCCTGCTGCTGCTCAATGGGTAGGGCCGCGTCAATCACCGAGAAGCCGTATTCGTCAACCATCCTCAGGTATTCTTCGCGTATCTTTCCCTGGAACAGGCGGAAACTCTCGGCCGGATCGTTTGAAAGCCCCAGGTCCATGCCGGCCTCGAAGTATTTCAGGCTGGGCCTTCCGGACATGATGCGCCCGATCGCCACATCCAGCGGCACGTTGAAGAAGAACGTGATATCCGGCTTCACGGCAAAGTTGTAGAGATTCTTCACCCATTCCGGCCTGCATCCGCGCGTCACGTCACGCGCAAACGCGGTGAACATATAACGATCCGCCAGAACGATGTATCCCCCGCGAAGCAGCGGAAGTATCTGCCTTTCATACCGATCCGCGAAGTCCGTGCAGTGAATCAGGCAGAAAGTCGTAGGCGTAAGCAGTTGCCGCTTCTTGCCCTTCTTGGTCGCCTTCTTGACCAGGACGGACGAGTTCCATTCCGTGAAGAAAACCTTGTACCCGCCAAGCTCCAGCCACCTCTTGAGGAGGTAAATCTGCGTGGACTTACCGGAGCCGTCGAGACCCTCGACGGCGATAAGTTTTCCGGGGATATTGCTCCTGTCCATGTTTCAGATCCATCCCTTCAGCCCGGACCCACCCGTCCGGGGCAAACCCGACGCTCCCGCATCAACCCAAGCGTCTGATAAAAAACCGAATCACTCCGACAACGAGTATTCTACCCGATCAACGGGCGTTGTAAAGTGCAGGAACAATGGATGTCCCGCGCGCTTCTCCACGCGGAAAAATATAGCGTTCGGAATTGCCCTGTGATAAAAGGTCCCTAATACTCACACTTGGCAACGGCGCGTAGCCGACACGCTGCCGGCGCAAGGAGTTAACCGTCGGACCGACCGGAAAACCTGATTGAGGTTCAAGCATGGCTCACAAAGTTGCAATCATCATGGGCAGCGATTCCGATCTGCCGATAGTCGAACCGGCGCTGGACATCCTGAAAGAGTTCGGAATCGAACATGCGCTGCGCGTGATCTCCGCGCACAGAAGTCCGCAAGTGGCGCATGATTTCGCGATAAATGCCGAGTCGTGCGGCTTCGAGGTGATAATCGCCGTGGCAGGCGGAGCCGCGCACCTGGGCGGGGTAATCGCGTCAATGACCCCCCTTCCGGTTATCGGCGTCCCCGCGCCGACAAACCTTGCCGGCGGGCTTGACTCCCTGCTTTCCATCGTCCAGATGCCATCCGGCGTCCCGGTTGCGACAATGGCTGTCGGAGAGGCCGGGGCGCGCAATGCCGCCGTTCTTGCCGCCCAGATAATAGGCGTCAGCGACCCGAAGGTCCGGCAAGCCGTCAAGGATTACAAACGCTCCCTGGCCGAGAAGGTGGCAAAGAAGGACGCTGGCCTGTCCTCCAGAGGTTCCGTCGGCTTCTGACATTACGTTTAATGTCGGGTTGGTTCTTGGCGAAGCGTGAACCCACCAAATTGTAGGGTTCTCCAAACCCACGCGGATACAGCAAACTAATGAAATTCTTCCTCGCCGGCATCATCCAGGGCAGCATCACCGAAGACCGCATCCACCCGCAGAACTACCGCGAGCGGATAAAGGACATACTCCACCGAAATTTCCCTCAGGATGAGGTCTACTGCCCCATCGAACACCACCCGCAATCCTTAGGTTACGATGAGGCGCTGGGGCGCCGCGTCTTTATTAAACACATTGAAATGGCGAGCGAGTTCGACTGCCTCGTCGCATTTCTCCCGGAAGCCAGCATGGGCACGGCCATTGAGATGTGGGTGGCCAGCTGCAACGCCCGCAAAATCGTCTCCATCAGCCCGATGGCAGAGAATTGGACGATAAAATTCCTCAGCGATGCCATCGTGCCGGGTATTGCTGAATTCGAGGAATTCGTGACGTCAGGGCGCATGAAGCTACTTCTGGACGGCAAAGACTCTCAGGGCTGAACCCGCCCTGCAACCGCAAAAAACCGCCATGCCGGAAGCCAGACCCAGTCTGCTCGGACAGTCTCCCGAAGAGATCGAGGCGTTATGTCTCAAGCTCGGGGCGGAGAAATATCGCGCCACGCAGATAGTCTCTGCCGCCTATAAGCAACGCTCAAAGACATTCGATGACATCCCCGCCCTGCCGAAGCAACTGCGCAATTCTCTAGCGCAATCTCATTCCCTGCGCCTCTGCCGCATGGCGGAAGTCATCCGCAGCGCCGACGAGACGCGCCGTTTTTTGATAGCCCTTCCTGACGATGAATGTGTGGAGTCCGTCCTTATCCCTGACGGCGGGCGATTGACCCTCTGCCTCTCAACGCAGGTCGGCTGCGCGATGGGCTGCCGATTCTGCGCAAGCGCGCAAATCGGCTTTAAACGCAATCTCAACGCCGGGGAGATGATCGAGGAAATCTTCCTGGCCTCGGAGCTTGCAACCTCCGAACTTGGCGATTCCGCTGAACTGACAAACGTCGTCTTCATGGGAACCGGCGAGCCTCTGGCCAATTACGATCAACTCTCCCGCGCGCTGACAGCCATAAACGCAAAATGGGGGCTGGGCATCGGCGCAAGGCGCATAACCGTCAGCACCATCGGCCTGCCTGCCGCCATGATCCGTTTCGCCCGGGAATTTCCTCAGATCAACATCGCCGTATCGCTTCATGCGCCGGACGACGCAACCCGCAACCAAATCGTCCCCGCCAACATCAAAACAGGAATAAAAGCCGTCCTGACCGCTGCAAAGCAATGTTATGAGACCGCTCATCGCGAGGTTACGATTGAATACGTCCTTCTGGAAGGCGTCAACAGTTCGCGGGTGGATGCGCGCAAACTCGCATCGGCGCTGCGGGGATTGAGGGTCAACGTGAATCTGATCCCCTTCAATGAGGCTCCCGCGCTGCCATTCGCCGCGCCCCCGCCAGCGGTGATTTCGGCATTTCGGGAGGAGCTTGAGAGGCGCGGACTGAACGTCCACATCAGGCGTTCGCGCGGATCAGACATCGGCGCCGCATGTGGTCAGCTCAGACTCGCCCGATCCGGTCAAACGACACGGGATTCCGGGACGGAATCTTCCTGATGCGATTTGTGAAGGAGAGTAAAAATGCCGGGTTTCTCTGATCTCGGAAGACGCGATTTCCTCAGGGCTGCCATTGCCGGAGCATTCGCAGCCGGAACCGGCGCGCGCCACACTGTCGCCGCTCCGGGCAAGCGCCCCCCGAACGTCCTCTTCATCATGTCGGACGAGCATAACGCCTCGATTACCGGCTGTTATGGCAACCGGACGGTCAGGACGCCGCACCTCGACGCGCTTTCCGCGACCGGCATAACCTTCGATTGCGCCTATACCGCATCGCCGCTTTGCGTTCCCTCCCGGCTGGCCTTCACTTCGGGGAAATACATAAGCCATTGCAGAGCATGGAATAATGACTGCCGACTGCCCTCAGACGACTACCCGTCCATTGCGCGAATCATGAATGCCGCAGGCTATGAATCCTTCCTCTGCGGCAAACAGCATTATGATTCGAGACATCGCTATGGGTTCACCGAAATCGGCGGCAATATGAACAACGGCCGCATGACCGGGGTGGGACAGAGGCGCGCCGCAGATGACACAACCGTCAATACGGAGGGGCGCGACCAGCGATTTGCACACTTCAAGACCGCCGATGATTCCTCTGTGATGAGCCACGACCGGGCGGTCACCGCCGGAGCGCTGAACTTCCTCTCAAAACGAAAATCCGCCGAAAAACCGTTCTTCCTCTTCCTCGGATACCTTGCCCCGCATTTCCCCCTGACAATCCCGCGCAAATACTGGGAACCATACAGGGATAACGTCCCCATGCCGGTTCTTCCTCCCGGCCACGTCGAATCGCAACCTCTGAATTACCACCATCTGCGAAGGGGATTCGGCGTTGTCGAAACCGATCCGAAACTCGTAAAGCTTGGCCGCGAGCTTTATTACGGATTCACTCAATGGGTGGACGAGGAAATCGGCAAGGTGCTTACCGCTCTCGCAGCAAGCGGAGTCGGGGAAAACACCGTTATCATCTACACCACTGACCACGGGGAGAACATGGGCGAACACGCCCTGTGGTGGAAGAACTGCGTCTACGACACTGCGGCGCGGGTGCCGCTGATCATCTCCTGGCCGGAGCGCTGGAAGGGCGGTCAGCGGCGCAAAGGCGCGTGTTCGATGGTTGACGTGACTAGGACCGTGGCGGACATAGGCGGAGCGAACGCCCCCGACGATTGGGATGGAGATTCGCTGGCCGCCTGGATGGACGATCCCGGATTGAAGTGGAAGGACATGGCCGTCAGCCAGTATTACGCCCATAACATCGCGTCAGGATATGCCATGCTCCGCTCCGGCGATTTCAAATACGTGTATCACAGCCCGCCGGACGATCGCCACCCCGCCCAGCACGAACTTTACGACATGGCGCGCGACCCCGGCGAATTTGCCAACCTGGCCGAATCCCCTTCTCATGCGGAACGGATCGTGCATATGCATGAAATCCTTGTAAAAGAAATCGGCGAACACCCTGATGAGACGGAAATGAAATGCCGTGCCGATTACGCAAGAGGCTACGGAGAGGATGATTCGCGCAAGCCTCGCAAGGGAGGCAAATGAATCTCATCCAACCCGAAATGGCATCTCAGGTCAGCCCTTGAATAACCGTCAAATCCGCCCTTTGTGCCCAACCGGCGGATTTCCAGAAGCCAAGTCCGTCATCGTTGTCGGCAAAAACGAAAGCGTTGCATTTGCGAATGCCGAGACGCCCCAGCCGGGAGAGACACTCCGAGACGAGAGCTTTTCCAATCCCCTCCCCGCGCCTTTCAGGAACCACCGCCAGATGGTGCAGATATCCCCGCCTGCCGTCATGCCCGCAGAGAACCGCGCCGATAATCATGCCTTTATCAGTTGCCACAAGGCTCAGACCGGGATTGCGGATCAGGTAAGCGATTACCCCATCTCTGGAATCCGCATCGCTCAAACCTACGCCTTCAATCCGATTCCATAACTCTATCATCTCATCGTAGTGTTCCGGTGTCATATTCTGAATTACGCATCCCATGAGCGATTTATCTCCTATGAAAGAGACAAGTCGAGTTTATCCCGGCAATTTTGCCCCTTGTCCGCTGCTTTAATGGTGTTATAATTCATTCAGACGCGGACGGTCAAATTCAGAACCCGGCGCATAATCGCCGTGTTGCTAAACGGCAGTTCTTTTTTCGAGGAATCTGACAATGATGGCTTTCATATCAATGCCCGGCGGCATGGAGTGGATGGTTATCCTCATCATCGCGCTCCTGGTCTTTGGAAAACGATTGCCCGAGGTCATGCGTTCCCTCGGCAAGGGCGTGTCTGAATTCAAGAAGGGCGTTCATGGCGTCGAAGACGAGGCCAAGAAAGTGGTTGACGACGTGCAGAGCGTCCCCCAGAACGATCATGCCGCCGTCGGAAACGGATCAAAGAGCGTCAGCTAAACATAAGACGCAAAACCTTCCTGAATAGCCGTTGGCTAAGCTAAAGACCGCCGGGAATATCCGCATTTCAGCGCGTCGGCAATTTCCTGACACCGGAGTGTGAAATATGTACGTACGAAGCCACATAACCATTATTGGAATCACAGGATTCAGATGCGGATTAATGCCCGTTCTTGGTCCCGGGGCGCATTGACTTGGCGACGGATTCCCTGACTATGGAACTCATTTGTTCCGGATGTTGCAGATACTTTCCGTACGCCTCTTTGAGAATAACAATTGTGCTGCGCGGGTCCTGCAGACCATGAAGCCGCAAGCCCAGCGGCGGAGTTTCGGCTGCCTTCGTCCCAGGATAATCCCTCAATATGCTTTCCATTGCCTTCTTCACGAAACCGACCCGGCTGAGCAGATGCGACGAATAAAGTTGCCTGTTCTGGGACTTTTGCTCGGACTTGCTCGCCCGGAACAAGCGACGGAAATCGCTCTTCACGTCGCCTTCGACCACGTAACGCACGTCCAGTTCGGGGAGATAATCCTCCTCGCAAACCCTGATGAGATGTTGGAACGCGCGTTCCCTGAAGGCGGCTTCGATCTCGGCTACGCGGGCGACCGTCTCATCGCCCGGCACGCCAAAGAGATATCTCGTTTCGGTAATCAACTGCTGGGAGGTTTCGATCTTCATTTCGGAAAGATCGAATTGAACGGGCGCTTCCTCCTCAGGGCAGGAATCATGCTGAGCCGGGAAGGTGTAATGATGATATGCCGGGCCGTCGTCACGGTTCCATATTTTGAAGAATGCGGCGTGTTCCTGATCCTTCTGTGGGGAATAGAAAACGTCATCATGCCTCAGGAAAAGGATGCTGGCCGGAATTCCCAGTTTCTTCAACCGGTCGAAGGCGTCCTTCTCCACGTCCGAATAAATTGGCATCTTCGAGCGGTCGGGCTGGCCGGGCATACCGGCAATGCTTCGATAGTAAGCTCCGAACTGTCCGTCCGGTTCCGCTACCCATTCCCCCGTTTCGCCCTTGTTGAAACAAAGTAGCCATTGTGAGAGCGACGCGCCGCCCAATTCAGACCATATGACCCTGCAACCCAGCTTTTTTGATATGGACCGCGCCATTTCTCCGTCGGCGCGGGTCTTGCATCGCTCCAGAATGCAGACCCACCCGTCCATTGGCGGAAGGACGACCAGGCTTCGAACAAGTTCTTCATCCAGGAAGAACTCCTCGCGGCGTTTGGCAAGCGCCTCCGGGGACAATTTGAGAAAGACTTCCTGGTACCACTCGCCCAGGTAGTCCTTAACGAAGTCGCAAGCCGGCTGAAAACTGCCGGTCTCGACAAAAAGCTGTCCCGCGTTGATGCTCATCGCTTACCGATCGCACTCCCTGGCCGTCCATACGGCCAGTCATATTGCTCTTAATGGCCTTTTACCAATTTCCTGACGGAAAGGCAAGCCCATGTTTGCCTATGCTTGACTCTTTCTCCTTTTTATCAGGTCGTTTATCGCGGCTTCGAAATGGTTGAACTCCCCGCGCACGTCGGCAGGAACGACTTTTTCATATCTTTCCCGCAGTTCCTCAAGCTCCTCCTTGAACGATTCGTTGAAGTTGTTCTTCTTCACTGCCTCGTCAACCCTGTCCTGGTAATAGGCCTCAAGGTCCGAAATCATTCCCCGGGCCATGCGCATAGCCTTCTTATGCGCGGGGTTCTTGGCGAGAGTCTCATTCAACCCCTCAACCCGGCGCTCGCTGACAGCCGCCGGAGCGCGGGTTTGGGCAGGTTTGGGCGTCGGGGGTTCAATCTCTTCCTCATCCCCCGGCATGAGCGCCGTCATCGGGGTCGGTGTCGCGGTTGAAAGGCCTTGCGGTTCCGGCGGAGCGGCGGCGGGTTTTATGACGGGCGGCGGTTCCGGTTTCTTTGGCGGAGCCTTTGGAAGCGCGGGGGGCGGCGATTTGGGCGGCGGAGCAGCTTCCTTCGCCTTCGGCGGGGGAGACGGCGGCTTTGCAGGCGCGGGCTTTGCCGCGGCCGGCGTCGGCGCGGTCTTCGGCGGGGCGGCCGGGGCAGGAACTTCCTGCGCCTTCGGCTTGCCGCCGAATATCTTTCCCAGCAGATTGCTGATGAATCCCATTTGTTCTGTCCTTATGCAAACCGCGCCCGCAAAACGCAACGGACATCGGCCACATTCTTTTTTCCGGAAAAGCGTTTTTTACTTGGGGGGCGGAGCAATGTCAACACGCTTTCCGACAGTCGTCTGATCGAATGCGTTATGGATGCCCTTTACGAGGTTCACCCCCATGGCATCTATTATGTTCAATCATGCAAACGACATTCAACAACATTCCATCCGTGGCTTACAGCCGCAGCCTGTTCGCAATCACCATCTCCGCCCCCAGAAGACACAGCGCCGCGACAAGCAATGCGCGCCCCGCCTGCCCACCGGAGTTCACCGAATCCTGTCTCTCGCCCGGGATTATCGTGTCAATCATCTTTGGGGGAATGACAAACCGGGCAATGTCTCCCGCTCGACGCTGATCCGAACCTGCCGGATCAAGGTTCACAGGGATGTTGAGCGCCGGAACATCCTGAATGGGTATCTCCGAATCGCCACAGAGTTTCAGGGCATAAATGCCGGGCATAACTGTTCCCTTGAACTCCGCGTCTCCCTTTTCGCCAAAGCCGATGTATTGTCTCTCGCCTGACGGCAGATTCACCAAAACCCCTCGGGCGGAGCTTTCAACAGCCTGCGGGAATTCCGATCTTCGCATCACAATCGGCGCGCCGCAGATCGCTTCCCTTGAACGCCGCCATCCCTGGCCTGCCAGGCCGGCAATCGTCTCATTCACCAGGGGGACGAATGCCATGCGGCGCGGCAGATCGGAAAAGCGATTGTCGCACGGAAACGTAAAAAACACGACCTTTCCCCTGCCGAAATCTTTCCCAACAATCGCGGGATCTCCGTTATCAAATCTTGCCATGACACGCGTTCCTCTCGCATCTCCGACATCCGCGCGCATCCATAGGCTGAACTCCGGAACGGACAACGCGCCTCGAGATTCACGCCCAAAGGCTGAAAGAAGGGAATTGGATGAATCCAATTCCGAAATGTATCGTTTATCCGATTCGGAAATGGCTCGCCCCGTCTCCTTGATCGCCAGAGGCAGGAATCCCGCCCCGTTCCGCCATGCGTTGGCGTTCCAGATCGAAGCGTTCATGGCCGGACCACCGAAGATCGCGACTCCGCCGCCGGCTGAGACAAATTGCTCGATAGCCCGCGTCTGATTTGGCGTCAACCCGGTTATGTCTGACAAAACAAGAACATCAACCCCCGTCAGGCGCTTTTCATCCAGTTTGGCCGACTCGTCGGATTCAGTCCAGCACCGCGTCCCTCTGCCCGGACTCGCCGGATCAGGCTCCAGCGCCATCCTTATATAGTATGTCTGCTGATCGGACAGGCTCGGTGATAGGCGCTCCTCGACG
This sequence comes from Planctomycetota bacterium, assembly GCA_022711755.1. Lineage (GTDB taxonomy): Bacteria > Planctomycetota > Brocadiia > SM23-32 > JAKLEA01 > JAKLEA01. Next base: position 21,185 of record JAKLEA010000009.1, on the reverse strand, counting down.
CAAAGGACACTGACCGGTTTCCCGGCAGAAAGTGAAAACCAGCGCGAATCGTCGGCATCAAGGCTGTCGGTCCCGCTTACGACAAACCGTCCGGTTCCCCCCGCCAGCTTGCCCGGATCAACGTCAACTGCAACAGATACCTTCTGCCACGGTCTGAGTTCAGACGGAACCGTCGCAATCTCCGATTCGTCGGAAAGACATTTTAAAACAGTCTTTTGAGGCGTTGGAGAGAAATTGGCAATCTCAACTTGAAACCCTTTTTCGTCCCCCGCCAACGCCTTTCTGACCGATGTTATCGCCAGATTAGGCGCTTCATCCCCGATAGTGATGCACCGGAATCCGACTCCGGACGGGAGGACGTCGCGGACATCCGACCAGCGCGAGGCCTGCGCCGAGCATACGAGCAGAAGTTCCTTGGCCGGGGCATCCGATAAAGCGAAGAAAGCCGCGCAACGAGTAATCGCCTCGGCATACGCAGGGCACTCTCCTGAGATTTTCATCTCGCTGATCGCATGCCTTACGACAGACAGGCTTGACGTCCAACCGCCCCAGGAATGATCCGGATTGCACACGGGGAGCGCGGCGAATTGTCCCCCTTCGCCTAGCATTTTTTCAGCAAGCGCCTTTGCCTCCTCAAATAACATCCCCCTGTCCGTCCGGCGCGACATCGGGAAGGCGTTATCAATGAGGACGATTATCGCTTTACGTTCGCGCAATCCGCCAGACTGTGAACTCCCCTTTTTATAAGGTTGCGCGAAAGCGAGAATGATGAAGGAGAAGGCAAGAAAGCGTAGCAGGAAAAGAATTAATTCTCTGAAACGCATCCGGCGGGATTTGACAACAGCGCTCTTTACGATGAATACGACGCTGCTGAACGGCGAAACATTACGCCTGGATTTGAATAGAAGATGGATGATTACCGGGACGGACAGCGCGGCAAGCGCATACAGAAAAACCGGGTTGGCAAGCGCATATCCAAACATCCCGACTCCCAGCTTCATCCTCCACCGCGCAAGACATCCGGGCTGCGACATCAAGGGATCGCCGGCAGGGGCTAGTTATGCCCCTGCCGGCGAAAAACCGCATGTGACTCTCAACCGGCGGGAATCCTTCCCACATCGGCTACAGACGGCGGAAGATGCCCAAAGAGGAACCTGTTCAGACCTGGATCAGGGGGGCTAGCGTGTTGTAACCTAGTTTCAGCCCCATGTTGAAGCGCTCGCCGCTGAAGACCGGATCCTCGTGCTCGATTGCTACGCCTCCGTCATAGCCAAGTTCCCTCAGCGTGCTGATGAACTCCGCCCAGTCAACGCGCCCGAAGCCGGGTATGCGGTAACGCCACCAGCCGCCGCTGAAGAAACCGTTGACGGCCAGCTTGTCATCGAAGATCTCCGTGTCCTTCGCGTGGACGTGATAGATGCGGTTGCTGAAACGCTTCAGGGCGCCGATATAGTCAACGCAGAGGCGGACGAGATGCGACGGATCGAACTCCAGACCCAGGGCCTGGCAGTCAACCGCGTTGAACATCGCCTCCCAGCCAACCGGCGTTCCCGCAAGGTTGCGGGAACCCATCGGAGGATGCGCCGAGCTGGCGGCGGGCCAGTTTTCGAAGGCGATCTTCACTCCCGCGTCCGCTGCCCTGGGGCCTACCACGCCAAAGACAGCCTTGTAAAGTTTGATATTATCCTCAATGCTGTTCTCGGCCTCTCCCCCGGCAAGCCCTGAAATGACGTCAACACCCATCAGGTTGCAGAATCGGATGACGTTGTCGAAGCGCTTGATCTTGTCCTTGGCGGGGGTCAGCTTCGTGTCGTAATTAGTGATCGAGGATATGCAGATGCCCTGTTTGTCAAGGAGCGCCTGCGCCTCATCGGCCGCCTTCTTTGCTTTTGACGCGGAGGCCAGAACATCCTCCGGCCAAGAAGAAGCATGTACTTCCAGGGAATCGAACCCTATTTCGGCGGCCGTCTTTACGTTTTCTTCTGTGAACTTGCAAAGAAATCCCAGTTTCACAAATCGTTCCTCCTGAAACCGAAAATGGAAAATGTGTACCGCGCGGATCGGCGTTGAAACTTCACGCTATAGGACAAATAGTACACCCAAAGCGCCGATGCAATGCAATCAAAAAGCCCGCTTGCATTCCGCGAGCGCATTCTGCTAACTTCCGCCGTCGAATACGCATCAGCATGATCAACATAACTGCATGCCGGATGAGGGCTTGAAACGCCATGCAAAGGATTTCGGGAGACGACTCGAACCGGATCGTCTACAAGGGAGGCGGTGGTTGTCTTACTCTCTTTGGACTTGTTTTCGCGTTCTTCGGCTTCATGCCGGTTCTCGGAGCGCTGGGCCTTGTCAGAATGGAAGGAAGCGCAATAGGCGGCCTGATCGTCGGCCTGATTTTCATTGCGGCGGGATGCGCGATAGCCTTCGGACGATCCGGCCTCATCATTGATCTGGGCAATGGAACATACTCGAAATGGTGGGGCATAATTGTGCCTTTCCAGAAAACTTCCGGGCCGATATCCGACTTCACTCTTGTTCGCATGAACAAGGAAATCCGCAAGTCAAAGAACAGCACTTACACCGTCTATCCCGTCCGCATCGCAACCATCCCTGGAAAATCCGCTAAAAACCGCCTTGACGTCTCCGAATCAAGGAACGCGCAGGAATCCAGAACGGAGGCGGAATTTCTCGCGAAAAATCTCAAGCTTGACCTGGAAGACCTTACGCTTGGCGAGAAGGTGGTCAGGGCGCACGACGAGCTGGACGAAAGCCTGAGGGACCGTGTCAGGAAGGGCGAGGCGATAACCGGTCAACTCGGCCCCCCGCCATCCGGAATGCGAAGCCAGTGCCGGATTGAGGGCAGAAGCGTGGAGATTGAAATTCCACCGCCTGGCCTCGACGTCCCGACCATCGTCGGCGTTGTGGCTTCATGTGTGATCTTTCCGGCAATCGTCATATTCATATTCCTGCGCCCATTCCTTCAAGGCGGAATGGCAAAAGGTCCGGGAATTGTCTTCGTTGCATTCTTCGCCTTCTTCATACTGGCCCCATTCATCTTCGGCGCCGGGGCGATCATTCGCGCTCTGTTCGTCAAAACGATTGTCAGAGCTTCCCCGGACGGCATAAGCGTCCGCAAATCCGGCCCTTTTCCCTCCGCCGAGAAGTCAATCCCAAGTACTGAACTGGAGGAACTTGTCATCGGTCCGAAGGTCAACGCGCCGGGCGTTCGCGGATCTCCGATTGTCGCCAGAAGCGACAGGCTGACTCTCAGCTTCGGCGACGGGCTTGGCCGCGCGGAGCAGCAATGGCTTCTGACTGTTCTGCGCAAGATCGTCACAGCCTGACGAATCCACATGGGCATAAGCGCACAGAAACCGGACGCGGGCGGGCATGCCCCTGCGGCGCAAAGCCCGGATAATCCGCCTGGGGCATTCGGCAGGTGGAGCGAGCTTGTCATATGCGCCGTTGTATTCGCCGCCTTCTCTCCGTGCCTTCAGGCGCGCTTCGTCAACTGGGACGATCCCGCATTCCTGCTTGAGAATCCCGTCGTCCGGAACTTATCCACCCGTAACATATTCGCCATCTTCGCGGGATTCCACGCGGATTACTACGCCCCGCTGGTATTTCTGAGTTTCGCGCTGGAACGCGCCGTCTGGGGGTTCAATCCCGTCGGGTATCACGCCGTGAATATCCTTCTCCACTGCGGCAGCGCATGTCTCGCTTTCCGTTTGCTGAAGTCCTTGCGCGCGCGCCCGATATTCGCATTCTGGTTCTCGCTTGCCTGGGCCGTTCATCCGATGAAGGTCGAATCCGCAGCATGGATCACCGAACGCAAGGACGTTCTCTGCGGCTTTTTCACAATAGCGTCGCTTGTCAGTTACACGGGCTTCATCAGGAGCAACCGGCGTTCCCGATACATGGCGTCGCTTGGACTTGCGCTTGCAGCCCTTATGTGCAAGGGGATGGCGCTGACCATCCCCCTGATACTCGTCATCATTGACGGAATTGAAGGCGCGAGTCTGAATCGCCGTCGGATGATTGAGAAACTGCCTTTCTTCGCTCTGAGCGTCATATTTGGCATCATCACGTACATCGCGCAGGAACGCGGAGAGGTAACGTCCTCATCCGGCATTCTTAATATAGGGAATAATCTATTAATCGCGGCATACAGCGTCTGCTTTCATCTGGGCAGGTTGCTTTTGCCTGTTCGGTTATCGGCCGTATATTCTCTCCCAGCTCCGATCTCTATCGGCAATTTCATCTATGCGTCATCGCTTCTGATTACTATCGGCGCTGCATTCCTTATTATTCTCAGGAGACAGTCCATTCCGAGCATAGCCATGGGATTCGCCTGGTTCTATGCCGCCTTTTTCCCCGTGGCACAGTTCATCCCACTCAGGATTCCGCTTGCTGACCGATACATGTATCTCCCTTCTCTGGCGCTTGCATGGACGATCTGCGCAGTCATGCAGAAACGCCTTCACTCCGCAAAGGCAAAGCGCCTTGCGCAAACGCTCGCCGGAATGATTGTTCTCCTGCTTGCCCTTGCTTCTTTCAACCGCGCCCATGTCTGGCGGGATTCACCGACGCTCTGGCAGGATGTGCTGGCCGGAAATCCCGATCAGTGGGAGGCGCATCTGAACCTGGGACATTACTACGCCAACCGTTCAAATCCCGATCCCGCAAAGGCTGCCATGCATTATGAAATCGCATTGAGAAATAATCCCCAATCGGACAACGCAGCCTATAACCTCGGTAACATCAGAATGCGAGCGGGACGCTATGAAGAGGCGGCGGCGCTTTTCCAAAGGGCTTTATCAATCCGCCCCGGGAGAAAGGACGCAAAAGTCAACCTGGCCTGTTGCCGTGTTCAGATGGGGCGATTTGAAGAAGCAATCTCCATTTATGACCGTCTTATTGTCGAGAATCCCAACCTGCCCGAACCGCTTTACAGCCGCGCGTCGGTGCTGCTTCATATGGGACGCCTGAATGATGCGGAACTGGATTGCCGAAGGGCTCTTGAGATTGATCCCGGTTGCGCCCCGGCGAGGGAAACATTATCCCGGATTGCCGAAGCGCGCCGAAACGCTTCAGACCGTTAAGGCGTGCAAGACAGCGCGTGAAAGCTCGCGCCGAATTGAGCGCGCAAACAACCTCAGTCCATCGGCCCTTTGGTTTCACTCAACGACTTTGATCAATCCTTCATGTAAAGCTCAATCACCGGTATCTCGACGTTAGGCTTGCAGACCGGCAGGTCGAGCGTCAGCGTCTTCGCGGCATCGCCCGGCTTCTCGTTGAATCTTATTTCCGAAGCGTCGTTGAGCAGTTGCGCGTATGCCACCTTGCCGGCGAATCCGTCCATATGAAGATGGCGGAACGGCCACGCGAAGACGTGCAGATACATGCGCCGCGATTCCGGATTCCACGTCAGGCGGCAATCCTGCGGCGTCAGGAATCCAACCGGGGCGGACGTGCATCCGTAGATGGAACGCGAATGGCGTTTCATCCACTCGCCCATCCCGCGCAGCCGGTCCATCGCCCGCTCGTCGAACTCGCCTCGCCCCGTTGGGCCGACGTTGAGCAGCAGGTTCCCGCCCTTGCTGACCACCTCGATGAGCATCCGCAACAACTGTCCCACGCTCTTCCATGACGCCTCGTCTCGGTGATAGCCCCATGAGCCTGAGAACGTCTGACAGGTCTCCCAGACGACCGGCTTGCCGTCCACTTTCACCCACTCGCGCGGCATGAACTGCTCCGGCGTCTTGATGTCCCATCCGCCGGGCGCGTCCTCCAGATTCAGACGGTCATTGACGATGATCCCGGGCTGTAGTTTGCGCGTCATGGCGATCAGCTTCTCGCTCTCCCAGTCGTCCCGTCCCTTGCCCTTTGTCGTGTCCGGACGTCCGTCGGTCATGACGGGATAACTGAAATCGTAGAACAGCACGTCAACCTTGCCGTACTTCGTCAGCAGCTCTCTCACCTGCCCGTGGAGGTATTTTGCATACTGTTTCTGATCGCGGGACTCGTTCATCTTCGCGCGGTCGGGGTGATTGCGCATCGAGTGAAGGTTGTCAATGACGAAGTGTGGATGATGCCAGTCAATCAACGAGTGGTAGAAGCCCACGTGAAGGCCCTTTGCGCGAAACGCCTCCGCCATCGGCTTGATGAGATCGCGTCCGCACGGCGTGTTCGTCGCATTGTAGTCGGTCAGCTTCGAGTCCCAGAGGCAGAATCCCTCATGGTGCTTCGTGGTGATGACGAAATACTTCATCCCCGCGTTCGCTGCAGCGTCGGCCCATTGCTGCGGATCGTAAAGATCGGGATCGAAATGCTTGAAGTATTTCTCGTAGACTCCGTCCGGGATTTGCTCGTTGTGCTTCACCCACTCGTGCCTTGCGGCAAGGGCGTATGTGCCCCAGTGGATGAAAAGCCCGAAACGATCATGAACGAACCAGCTTGTGTCAGGCGCGACAACATTCGTTTTCGGCATTTTTTTCTCCATTTGAGTCCGACATCAGGAAGAAGTTTCCCGTGAAACATCAAGAATCCGACGCGTATTGCATCCGGCGCGGGCTTATTCCTCAACAAGCTTGTAAAGCCGCATCATCGCCGGTCCGGGAAGATCGCCCGCGCGGGGTCTGTCCCTGTTGGCCGGCAAAGTTTCCCACCTGAGCATGTATTTCGCGTTCGGGTCCCGGAACTCTCCGGAATCCCCGCAGAATCTGACCTCCATACCGGGGAAATCCGATTCAAGCTTGTGCATCTCCGATGGCGTGGAACGCTTCGACTCGATGAGGCCGACCGGCTTGAGGGTTTCCTCATCCAAACGCCATACCCCTGAACCGTGAACCTTGTGCGAGAATGACTGGCTCAACTGTCCCGGCCCAGCCGGACTGACGTTCCCGATATGCACCTCAAAAACGATCGCGCCGCCGCCCTCGAAGTACCAGCGATAGTCCCAGTCGCTTGTCTTGTATATCTTCCACTTCCCGTCTTCAAGCCGGGCGTTGTAAGCCTGCGTCTTCCCGTTCTCATCGAACTTGTGGTAGCTGATGATGACGCGCTTCCTGGAATCGAATCCGATCCGCGTGTTTCCATTAATCATACCGCCCTTTGCCGGAACCGGATCAACGATCTCCGCCTTGCCGATTGTTATCGGCAATTCCAGCGCCGAACCGTCGCTCTTTGTCCAGTGGATCAAATCCTTGCTGCGAGCGTATGAAAGGTCGTGATTGGTCTCGCATCCCCCATGATCGCGCCAAACCCAGCACAGGTGATAATTGCCGTCCGGACCGAGCGTCGGACCGTTGAAGTAGGCGTTCATCAGCCCCTCCCCGGAAGTCAGCGGCTGGTCCAGCAGTCTTCGCCACGTCTTCGTCGCGTGATCATAAACATTGTACAACTGGTCGCCGTTTCCGCTGCTGCCGTCGCGATAGGTGAAAATCAATTCCTTGTTCGGCCCCCTGAAGAATGTCGGATAGGTGCATTTACCCTCCCGCTGTCCGACCATCGCCGGAACGCGCTCAAATGTTGCGGCGTCAAGCGGTTTCGTTGTCCGGAGATAAATCAGCGGAACGCAGTGCATGTTCCCGCTCAGGTGAATGAAGCCGTCGTCATCCACGACCATCGTGACATAGTTATGGCTGTCCCAGACAACCTTCTGAGGAAGAATGGAATACGTCCACTTTGATTCGCCGAGTTTCCTCGAGGCGACCGTCATGTTGCGGTCGGCGTCATAATACGCCGCGAACTGGCGATCCTTGTGCGTGATGAGGCAGAAGCCGACCGGATGCCCGGCCCAGACCTGTGCCACGTCAAGGCGGCTTTCCACTCTCCAGTCCCCAGCAGCAGCTCGGCACGAATGCTCAGCAAGACCAATCATCACAAACGCCATCATCAAACCCGTCATCCGCGAGCCAATTGAAATCACCGTGGCGTATCCTCCAGATTCGCAGGGCCGCAATCCTCAGGCGACATCATGCGCCCGCAACGCCCGAAGCAGATCCTCGCTCGTCGTCGTCGGACACCAGAACTTCTCTATGTATTCGACCACCAGCCGCGTGCCCTCCGCGTGATTCACGTAGGGCGATCTCGCCGGATTGTACATCGTGTCCGTCAAGTCGCGGACAAGAACGACCTTCATACCCCACCTGACCATCTGCTTGATGGCGAACGAGCGCCCCAGCACGCACATGTTCGTGTGCACGCCCATTATCAGCAGGTTCCCGATCCCCTTCCCGGCAAGCAGGCTGTAGACCTCCCGCCCGTTGTCCGAGATGGCGTCCTCATCCAGAATTTCGATACCGGGATGCTGCCGAATCCACGCGCAGCGCTGCTGATCGCCATCGGTGTCCGATCCATCGTCGGATGCGTCCACCGGAAGCGGCGGATCGGGGCGCTCTATGTCCGGCGGCGGTTCGATCTGCGGCGCGGCAACCACCCGCTTCCTGGCCGGGAAGTCCTTGTAGAACGCCATCGTATCGGAAGGGGCGTGAACAATCTGAATGCCCGCCGCCCGCGCCGTTGCGACGACCTCGCTCATACGCGGAATCATCGCATTGACGCGCTCGTTCGCCCCGCGGCTCCAATGCCTGTCCCATACGTCACACAACAGGAGAGCCGAATTCTCCGCTCCGATGACAATCGGAACATTCGTCATCCGCCAGTAGTTATGCCCGCCTGAATCGCGGCATAGCTCCTGAGACCGAAGGCTGATTGTGAATTTTCCGCCCATGCCGCTATCCCCTCATCAGGTCCTGCGCAAGAATTCTCTCCGCGATATCCATTGTCTTGACCGCGTCGGAGAAGTTCGACCCCGGCTGCCTTCCGGCCTTCACGCAGTCAATGAACTCGCGATTTTTTGCCTGGAAACCGGCGTATATGAACTTCTCGCCGCTCCCGGCTTCCGTGCAGGTGTCGTATTCGACGCCGTTCGTATCGCCGTCCGCGTAAAGGCGTCCCTTGCCCTCATGCTCCGCCTCGGCACAGATTCCGGGCGCGTGCATTTCCACCTTGAAGATGCGCCTGCCGCTGGTCCAACTGTTCATCATGACGCCCGTCGCCCCGTTGTCGAACTCCAGCATCGCCATGATGAAATTCATATCCGGGACCATGACCCGCCGCGTGACAGACTGTATCCTTGTCACCTCCCCCCCGCACATCCAGCGCAGCGTGTCAATCGCGTGAACCCCGTCGTCCATCATATGGTCGCGCGCGCCGAGGAACGGCTCGATGTTGCACTTGTAGAACAGGCAGACGGCGTGGATGATCGGCCCGCGCCTGAGGCACTCGTTACGTAGCTTCACCACCATTGGGCACGTCCGGCGCTGGAAGCTGACCTGGGTTATGCAGCCCTTCTTCTGCGCCATGTGCGCCATGGCCCGCGCCTGATGGATGGTTATCCCCATGGGTTTTTCTATGTAGAGATTCCGCCCCTGGCCCAGACACCACATCCACACGTCATACATGATGTGCGGATTGCCGATGGCGTATACCGCATCCGGAGCAATCTCCTCGACCATCTTTCGGTAATCAGCGTAGCGCTTCTCGATTTTATACTTGTCCGCAGTCTCATTCAGACGCGCCGAATCGAGATCGCATATGGCTGCGATCTCGACGTCGTCGAATAACGCCAGCGAGGGATAATGAACGGCATTGGCCATCCCTCCCGCGCCGATCATCGCCACACGAACTTTACGCCCCATGTTCTTCCGCTTTCCGTATTTCGTGCCGGCCATTGCTTATCTCCGATCACTCAAACAGCGGCTTGGCAAAAGCGATGTCTTCTGCGATCAGCCGGTTGACGGAATCATGGTCGCTGTATTCCGCAGTCAGGCAGACCGGTCCGCAGTAGTTGCGCTCCTTCAGGACCTTCGCCACCTCCGGCCACGAGGACATTCCCTGCCGCCCGCTGGTCCAATAGCTCTTCCACTTCACGTCTTCCGCCTCCGGCCCCGTGCTGCGCATCCAGAAGGCGTTTTTCAGGTTCACCATGCAGAGATGCGACCAGACTATGTCCAATCCCAACCTCGGTTCTTCTCCGCAAAGCCCGCTGTGCCCGGCGTCCCAGACCGCCGCAATCTGCTTCGGATCATACTTCTCAATCAGATGGCGCATGTACATCGCGTCAAGCGCCGAATTGCCGCAATGATTCTGGATTCCGATAGTCACACCGTGCCTCTCCAGCAGCGGAACAAGCTCGTCATACTCTCTCATCCAGTCGCTCTCGGCCTGCATGTAGGTCTCATCTTTTGGCACGTGCAGGCATATGCGGATGATCGGGACACCCGCTTCCTGGCATGCCGCTATTGCGACCTCGTCCGTCGGGCCAGCAATGCTGCATATCTTCACCCCGCAGTCAGCCAGAATCTTCGCGGCGTCGGGAAGCCCCTTGCCGATGTTTTCCGGTTCTACCTGATACCCCCCCCGCACGGGGAACTCAATGCCGTCAAAACCAAGATCGTGGACGAACTTCCCCAGTTCGGGAAGCGGCATCTTCCAAGGTTTGGTGAAGACCGCGAACGTGACCTTTCTTGCGCCCATACTGCACCTCCGCTATTGGCAACGATTGACAACAACCTGAAATGACGACTGCCCGGTATCCTGCGAGTGGCATGGATTATACCCTCGCTGAGCCAAGGGACAAACCTGATTGGAGCATCAGATCCAGCCGGTCGGCGGGGGGGGAAAAAAGGACGGTCATTGGCCGGCGGGTTGCTCCGCGTTGTTCTGATCCGGCAGAAGCTCCAGCAGAACATGATGCATGCTGGTCGCGATTGTTCGGCAGAGTTTCTTATCTTTTGCGACTTTTAACAACACGCTATAATGAAGTGACAGGTTGCCGGCGCATTCAAAATAGGTGGCCCAAACGATATGGGTTACTCCCAACTGGTCCCGCAGAAACCTGGCCGCCTGCTCAGGATCATCCATGTCATAGACAGGATCGAGTCTTGGGTCGCCCATCCTCATCGCCGGCGACTTGAAATAATACCAGTGGGTTGGCGCAGCCTCGCTCAATACAAGCGTACGCCCGCCGGACTTTGCCGCATTATCAACCAACGCGCATAAGATGTTGCAGGTTTCATATGTCCCATCGCTCTCCCCCATTCGCACCAACTCCCAATACGCGGCGTCATCGGAATCAAATCGCCGACCAATACCTGACGCTTCGATATCTCGCTTCAACCGTCCGAATTCCTCTCTTGGAGTTAACACACACTGGCGCAGTTGGCCCAGCATCTCAAAGCCGGTTTTGTCAAATCGCTCGGTCTTATCGAACGGCCAGAAAGCGATCGGCGCCAGGGAAAACAATACCGGAATCAGCCTCGCGCGTCCGACCTTTTCGAAATCCGCGCAGAGAATATAGGTGAAGAGCGCCACGCCGACAACGTAGACCTGCGTCCAGTATTTCGTATGCCAGAAGAACTGCATGATTTTCTTCTCAATAAGAAACTCGAGCCAGAACGGGTCAGAGATTACAAACGTCCCCGCCAGAAATGCCATGGCCAGAGCGCCTAATCCAGGTGTTCCTCTTCCCCGCCTTGTTGCCAGCGCCCATATCGCCAGAGGTATGAATGTGAACGAAATCGGCCCATAGTACGCCACCTTGAGAATGTTCAGCTTGCTGTCGCCGGCAGCCAACAGGTAATTATCATATTTTGGATATTTGCCGAAATAGTGCAATAAGCCTGCATATCTCTGAACCCAGGCCGAGTAATTGCGCATCGGCTGCAGGAAGAGAACATACGGATGACCGAACGCAAGAGGAAGAATGCTGTTGACGAAGACTGCGGCGGCGGTTCCAATCCCCATCGCCAGAGCCAGCGCTTTGATGGCGCGATTCCGGGATTCGTCAATCCAGACCAGCCAGAGAGCAATCCCGGCAAAGAAAATCACGCTGCCCGGAAAATAGAAATGTGCGCATAACCCCCACCAGACGGTTATGAACGGCCAGTATCGTTTCCATGCGCCGCGATGAGCAAGCCTGAGTATCACTGCGCCTCCTGTGCCGTACATGAGGAACAGCAGCGGCTCCTTCTGATGAGTAACAACCAGGTAGATTACCTGCGGGCAAATCAGGAGCCCCATCGCGAACAATAACGTCGCGTTCGGGCATCCCGTCGCCGCAGCAAGAAATCTTCCCCAGAGAATGATTAAGAATATCGTCGCAATCAGGCTGATTGAGCGCAAGCCGACATCCGTTCCCATCGGCCTGCTTAGAGTGAACGCCAGAACCGAGACCATCGTAGTCCCATTCCCATAGCCCAGAGTCAGAAACGAGGTTTCGGGATCAGCCTCGGACGCATAGGTGATTGCGACACTGGAACGCTCGAAAACCAGTTCAGACTGTTTGGCCTGAATAAGCGCATCATGCTCCGCGATGGGAAGCATGGCAATGGCCGCAGTAATCAGAAGAATACAGGCGACACTCGCCATCAGCAGTTTATCGGCCCAGGACAGTTTCCATTCTCTTCCTGTCATCCGAAAGATAAATGCGTAATCTTTCAGCAGAACCTTCCAATATGATCTGACAGGCAGAACCAATATTGCAAAGACTGCGCCGCAAACAGCCAGATATGACACGGGACTTCGCTGCGGATAAACAAGATACGTCAGAAAAAGGAACAACGATAACGGGAAAATGCCCGATCCGAGAAGATAGGCGGGAAGTTCCCGGCGAAAATCCTCCCCTTCATCCCTGAAGACGCGGTACGCCCACAGGATCACGACCTGCGAGCAGCAAAGCCACACAGACAGCAACAGTAGTGTTGACGTTAGGAAACGCATGCTATCTTCCAGGCAAGCATCCAGGACGAGCGCTTCAGCCGCAAAGTATCCTATACGAGGTCTGCAAAAACTGGCAAGCAGAAACGCGACAAGACATCCGGAATGAAACGGACAAGATCACGAAAATGTGTGATACAGTTGCGCCAATCCCGGAAAATCAATGGCCGATCTTGTAAAAAAACCGCAGGGTCGCAACTGCAACATGTTTCATGGAGAGAGGGTAATAGATAAGCCTCGTGTGCGCCACCCATCCCCACCATAACTGATACAGCAGATTATAAAGCGGTCCAAGCGGAAGTCCCAAGACAGGTTCTACGCGGGAAATCGCCCACGGGTGCTCCGCAAGCAGGGCGAAAAGCTTGCAGAGATTCTCCATCTGCCGCCTTTCCCTGTCGGAGCGGAATTTCAAGGCGCTATGGCCGTAGAACGAGTAATCCAGCTTGTCGAAATCCCCGTCGAAATATCCTTTTTCAATCGCATATTCAGCCAGCGGGGTCCCCGGATAAGGATTGTAGACAGCCGACCACGCATACGTCGGCTCGCATTCAGCCACCATCCTTAAAGTTTGCAGGGCCTCTTCAATCTTCTCCCCGGGAAGCCCCACCATTGTATTTGTAACCGCTGCAAGCCCGTTCCCCCTTATGATCTTCCCGGCCTTCAGAATGACTTCCCGCGACTGTTTGCGATTCAAGACATCAGGAAACGGCGGCAACCCCTGCTCCGCCCCCAATGTCATGCGCACGCACCCGGCGGACTTGAGCAGTTTCACCCGTTCATCCGTGACGGCTTCCGCGCGGACGTTTATCTGGAACGGAAGTTTCACGCGCTTCGAGTATTCGCCTGCGAACTCGTTCATCCAATCGTCATTTGTCATGAAATGATCGGAATGGAACTGTACGAACGGAACTTTCGAAAGCGACATCTGCAGTTCAAGATGTCTGACGCAATAATCAACCGAATGATGCCTCAGCCATCTGCCCTTGCCCTTGTACATTCCTGCAAGTTGCCGGTTGTAACAATAGCTGCAACCGTAAGGACAACCCCGGAACGGGAAGGTCGAAAGAGGCACAAGATACATGGCATAAGGATCGGCATCGTGGATCAAAGCCTCATCCGGAAGGGGCAACTCGTCAAGGTCCTCCACGAGAGGCCCCATCTCGTTCTTCACAATCCCATGGGAGGTCTTCATCCACACATTGGGACAGGACGTGTGATCCGCGCCGTCTCTGAGCCGATTACAGAACTCGACAATCGCCCTCTCCGACTCGCCCCTGAATACCGCATCAACACCCTCCTCATTAATCATCTCCGGGAAAAATGTGGGATGAGGCCCGCCGAATATCGAAATAGGCTTCTTCGCGCCGAATTCGCGTCTCAATTCTCTATTAAGCTTTAATAATCGCGTGTGCATGCCGGTTGTCGTGGTGAATCCGATAATATCCGGCTGGAAAGCCGCAAGCCTTTCCTTGAAAGCGCGTCCGAGCGCGATAAACAACTTGGCATCGTGTCCAGCCTTTTTCAGTGAACCTGACAGGTAACGTATCCCGAGAGGATATACGAGTTGATAGTTCTCAAGTATGAAGGCTACTCTCATGCGCGCCACCTAATAACCAAATCGGCTGAAGAATCTGAAAATCATTTGCGGCAGAAGCCTTATCTGTACGGGACAGGAACGAACCCTGAACCGCACCACAAGCCCCCACCACAACAGGTGAATGAACCCGTAGATCGGACTGAGCGGCAATCCGGTGAGGAACGGCAAGGCTTTAATGAGAACCGGAAATGCGACACTTATCCCTAAAAGCTTCTGAAGGTTCTCAAGACGCCTCTTTTCCATCGGATCGTCGTAACGCAGGACGCTGCTTCCGTAGAATCCCGCAAAACCAACCTTATCAAAATCGCCGTCGAAATACCTCTGCTCAACTGCGAACTCCGCCATGCTCGTGCCCGGCAACGGAGTGTAAAGGTATCCGGCGGCATATGACGGACGGGCATCTGCGTTCAGGCGCGCTGTTTCCAACGCCTCTGTGAACGTCTCGCTCGGCGAGCCGATTATGTTATTACAAACCAGGGCAAAGCCGCGATCGTTCAGGATTCTGCAACCGCGCAGAATGGTATCCTTGTCCATCTTGCGATTCATCAGTTCCATTCTGACGCGATCTGACCCGGCCTCCACGCCGACTTCCACCTTCCGGCAACCCGCCCTGACAAGCAGATCGGCTTTCTTCTCGTCAACCTCGTCAAGCCTCAGGTGTACCTCAAACGGAACGCCAACCCGCTGCGGGTATTTTTCAGCGAATTCCTCAAGCCATTCGGGAAAGAGCAGAAAATTATCCGAGTCGAACCTGACAAACGGAACCGCATGACGCTCGCGCACATCCTCAATCGCTTTGAGGATGTATTCGACGGAATGAGCGCGAATCCATCGCCCTTTGCCTGCGTAAAGCTGCCTTGCCTTGTGGTTGAAACAGAATGCGCAGGGAAACGGGCATCCTCTGAATGGCATGAAAACCTTGGGGATCATCCTGCCCGCAAGCGGATCGGCATCGAAGAAAAGATTGTAGTCCGGCTGGGCTAGGCTGTCCAGATCGCTTACAAGAGGCGCCGGTTCATTGCGGACAATTCCGTCCTTCGTCCGGACGTGAAAACCGGCAACCGCTGTATAATCTTTACCGTCTGCAAGGCAATCTACGAACTCTCTGAAGGAGTTTTCCCCTTCGCCAACGCAAACCGCGTCCACCCCCTCCCGTTCAATAAGCCCCGGCGCAAATGTGGCGTGAGGCCCGCCGAAGACCGATACCGCCTTAAGCTCCGGCAGCTCGCGCTTCACTCGCAAATTGACATCAAGGTAATAAGTATGGACGCCGGTCATGACCGAATAGGCAAGCACGTCCGGGCGGAATTTGCTGACCCGTTCCAAGAAGTCCCTATGACGGGCGAATTCAAGGCGTGTTTCATGCCCTGCCTCCTTCAACGCGCCTGATAGATATGCCATCCCCTGCGGATAAGTGACTGCGAAGTCTTCATGGACAAAGAGTATCTTCATGCTGAATTTCGTTCTTTTGAAAGAAAGGGCGGAACAAGCCCTCTTGTGATGATATTAGTCGTCGTTAGGGGTGTCAAGCCGGATGAACACCTCAAGGCGTATCATTGCGTCTGTCTGTCACGCCGGGACGGAATTCCAACAGGTAATGGCCCAATCCCTGTTCGTCTGCCGCGATTATGAAGAACGGCGGGCCGTCGAAAAGCATGTCTGGCAGCATCTCCTGGGCATTCTTCCCCCTGAATACATCCAGAAACCTTCTCCAATTCTCCGTGTTATCCTTGGAGCGAAATGCAACTATCCACCTTATTCCCAACCTTTCACACTCAAGGATAACCTCATTACGTGTTGATGCATGATGAAGCCGATATGTCTCAGGATTCTCGTAAGAAAGATGCTGCCAATACGGACGAGAAGCAATCAGATAACCGCCGCAGGGTTCCGCCCACGGCAGCAGCAGCGTTCTGCCTCCAGCCGGAATTCGCTTCCCAACTTCTGAGAAAAGCCCCCTGTCAAGCTGGCACTCGGCAGGAAGGAACTGCCATGGTATTTTCGTGCTCTTCTCACCCCGAAATGTCCTCAGGTATACACCTATGAAATAGGCATCAGCCGCCAACGCCGGAATACAAAGGAATCCAATGAAAAACAACATTACAGCACGGCTCAGTCCCGTTTCCCTGCCCTTCACAATCGAAAAGCGTTTTTCAACTCTCCTCAGAAGAGTCAACACGCCCCATCCGGCAGATACAAACAACGGTCCAAACGCCGGCAGCAGTAGCTTCGGACTAGCGTTGCGTTCAGCCACAGCAAGCCAGAGCGCGAATGGCCCAATGGCATAAGTGATGAGCAACAGGCTATTTGTATTTCTCTCCACTCCGCCGCCTCTCCGGAAAGCCAGCAGGCACAAGGGCAGTCCGATTAGCATGACCGGCGGAAATGCTTCTCCAAAAAAAACATACTGAAACAAGCTTCGCGGTTCCTGCGACGGGATGCGCGCCTCAAGCCACCTAAGCCCATTCCATCTTGATCCGCAGAAGTCATATCCGGGATTTGTCCCGGCAAAGAAATCAACTGCTATGCGCAAATCCGCAGGCCAGGAATCAGGCGGATGGAATATGCCAGCGCCATGCGGATAAACAGGACTGCCGTACTTTATCCAAAGCAGCGCGTTCCACGAAACCATCCCGGCTATACAAATGGCAAGTATCATGCCAATCCTTACGCTCAATAAGCCACATTTGCCTGACACCGTTAGACTGTCACGAATAGACACTACCGATCCGCAACCTTTTTTCATTGAAACAACAACTGCTACAAATACCAACCATACTAACATGTAAGGTCCAAGGTAGGGTCTGACCATACCCGCGCAGAATAGGGAAATCCCGAATCCGGCGGCATCCAGCGTTGCCCTATTACGAAGCCAGCGAAGGCCAAGGTAAATTGACGCTGATGCGGAAAAAACGATGAGGGTATCATGGGTCACCACAAAGACGGTTTTGTATAACCAACAGGAGCCGAAAAGCATCAGGAACCCGTATAAACCAGGGCGCTCGGAGCGGAAACACAGTTGCGATAACCTGATTAATACCAGCAACGTCGCGCATACAAACAAACCGGGAACAGTGTTGACAAGCTGTGCGGCCTTCAGATCATCATTGCAGAAAAGGTGGCACGAGGCCGACATGAAGGTCATGGCTGGATTGTAGTAAAGGTGGTCATTGAAATGACTTATGCGCCACGGGTCAAGCCATGGAAATACCCCATACCTCGCGATGAACCACCCGCCGTCGTTGATGCTCCAGTAATGTCCATGGGTCATCATTGCGTACGGATTCCAGAATATAGACCATCCCGCTCCCGCAAGACCGGCCACGATTGTCAGTACATATTCCAGCCAATGAACTGATTCAGTCTTGCCATATGCTTCGCCCAGTTCATCGTATCTATCGTGACGCCAATATGTTACAATATAGGCAAGCGCTGTGATTGTGGTTAAACAGATTAACCATATGAGTGGCGAGAATTGCCCTGTAAGCGACAACGCAAGACCAAGAAGAGAGCATATAGAAGGCGCCAACAGAAATGTCAATATAGCTCGATCAATCAGTTTCCCGGAAAAGAATCTGCTTACGATTGATGAGGCCAGCCAAAGCAGAATTATTCCAATTCCTCGTCCGGGCAATATCAGGAACATTCCTATCGCCGCCAATACAGCCCAGAACTCGAATTTGCCTAAAAAAGTCTTTCCACGCACTGTGCCGTCCAGGATTGCATGATCTTCCTGACTTATATTTGATTCTGCCCCGGCTTGTGGCGATTGGATTGGACTCACTGTATGCCTGCCGCTCACATGTTACTGAAAGACGATGACTTATGACTTTGGACTCTCGTCATGTTTATCGCCATCTCTCCGGTCTCTGAAACGTATGTCAACAGAAGTATGGCCGAAGACCTGGAAACGGTTTGTCTTCACCTTCACATCGCATGGATTGCAGAGACCGTAGCAGTTGCAGTCCCGGTATCGGAAATCCGGACGGAAATCCGGATACAGCAGGTCACCGACAGGCTCCCGCGCCGCATAGAGATCGCTGTGACATCGGTAGACGGCTCCTGCCGGATCAATTATCAATTCAGTCGTCCTGCACTGGACTGTTTCGCCCGTCGCCTTCCCGGCGCATGAGTCCTTCCACCGGTAGGTCCCGTAGAGCTTGCCGTCATGGTAACCTAGGAACTCCTTAGTTCGGAAGTCAATGCCTCTTTCCGCCGCAAGTCCTTTTATCTCAGCAACTTCTGACGCGAATGCCGGATGCTCCACGGCCCAAACGCCTATATGGTAACCGAGGTTCTGAAGCCGTCGGACATTATCGAGAAACTCGACCGGGTCAACCTGCCCGGGATGGTATGACACCCGAATGCTCGCATATGGCGACTTCCGCCGCAGCCTCTCAGGCCTGACTGCCCGGATGAACCCATCCAGATCGAACTGGAGATTCGTCAGGATGTCAATCGGCATGTCTTCCCGGATGCCGTTTATCAACTCAAGGAAATCCGGATAAACGCCGGGTTCTCCCCCTTGAAGCGTGACAGGCAGATCTTCGCGAGGAGTGACGCGATTTATGGCCGGAATCCAGATCGAAGCTGGAAGCGTTTTTCTGCGACGCGCCGGCGATATATGGTGGTTTATGCAATACGGGCAGGCAAGCGGGCAATCCAGCGTCAGGAAGATTGCAAAGTAGTTGCAATCCGGGGGTAATATAATGGGATTGAGTTGCGGCATGTTTCATTCCGCCGACATCGCCGTTGAGTTGCTCCGGAAGCTGTACATCCCTCGGTGCAGGCTAAGGAGTCACATTGTATTGCTTGTTGTCCGCCCTTTGGATCATCCCCTTAACGTCGTCAATTGTGTACGGTGGATTTTTGCGATGCAGTACCGCATGGCAGTTTGGGCAAACCGGGCGCAAGTCATTCAATGGATCAACGGCGTATTGCTCTTGAATTTCCGAAAGCGGAATGAGATGGTGAACATGGGTGTAGCCCGTTGCCGGAGTTCCGTAGACATCCTGTAAATCCACCCCACAAACTTGGCAACGCGTCCCCCAATGCTCTATGCATCGCTCTCGCGCTCGCGGGTCCCGCTCGTACGCATTGCCAGTAATTCGGGTCTTGGCTCCCTCCAGAATCCTCTCCGTGCCGTAACAAACCTCCTCTGGTATGAGGAACGGGTGGTTGAGGTGATGCCCAAGAATCTCAAAAAACATCTTCTCGGCTTCCGGTCGCTTTTTCACGATCGGCTTGACTGCACCTCTGGGGAGGAACAGTCGCATCCTCAACTCTTGCGGGTTGATTGGGCTATCTATTTTAACCCAGTCAACCTTGATATGGTACTCATCTACTTGTTTATCGTAGTACTTCGGATCTGTATCTGGACATGCACGACCGTCCCATTTTTCTCTGACTTTGCCGGCAGCAACAATACCAACCTTATTTTCATACATCAGAATCCTGTCATCCGGTGACAGTTTTCCCAGTTGTTCGCCGAACTGGATGGCCCCCCCGGTCACTGCCAGACCTTGTTCAATCAGGAAGTTTATCCGGCGGTCAAAGTCTGTCCGGCTCTTACCCTTGAATTCATCTGCGTCTACGTCGGCGTTGTAGAAGAAGTAGTTCATTTTCTCTATCCACAGGTACTCATGGAAGCCCCCGGCTTTTCGAGCAGGTCTGAAACTGTGGTCATCACTTCCACCGGGGTTATGGTCTGCATGCAATGAACCTTGTTCCGGCACGGGCCGTCCAGACACGGCATGAACGGACAACAACCGGGATCAGCGTGCAGTTTTACGAGGTTCGGCATGTCGTGGATCTCGGAACTTATCGTCGGACCGAAAAGCGCCACAACCTTCTTGCGCAGCGCCAGCGCGAGATGAAGTCCGAGACTGTCGTTCGTGACAATCACCCTGCACGAGTTGATCCAGTCCATATAGCCGCGCAGATCATTCAAGGAACGTTGGTAATCGTAGCTGAACCTTCCTGCCGCCAACCGTTCAAGTTCCGTCCAGTTTTCCCGCGGCCAAGCTTTGCAAGGCGTCTTCGGACCAACCTCCGTATTGAACCCGATGTCGTAGGTCTCCGTCGTCGCAGGTTGATACCCAAGAATGTAATTCTCCCCGGCGTATTCCCGCCCCATCATGCCGAAAAGAACCTGCAACCAGCTCTTCCCATGGGCCTTTTTGTATTCCTCCGATGATGCAATATACAGCGCCTCATCGGAAAGCTGGTAGGAAAGCGCCTTGCCGGAGCGGGGATCAAACCTGAAACCGTAACGACGCCATGCCTCAATCCTGTCCGCCATGGCGCACAGCCCCGGCGATTTCTCAAGATTGACGATGATGTCGAATCTCTCGCTCAACAGGGCAAGCGCGCTGAGAAGGTCGAACGTCACGATCCGGGAAATCCTGGGATTACCCTCCAGCAGCGGCAAGCCCTTTGCGTCGGTCAGCCAGACAACCTCATCGTCAGCGAAGAGATGCAGAATTGCAGTGGTGCGCAGCACGTCACCGAGGCTCACAAGCGCGCTGACCTTCGAGTCCAGCGTCTCGGAATAACCGGCTTTCACTATCAGGACTTTTCTGGACATGCCGTTCTGTTTCTGGCCCATGCAAGAAACCTCTGCAACTGATCGGCTCCGGGGATTAACTGATGGATTATTATCCAACTATCCAGGCTTTTCAAGACAATCACGGGAAGGCCAGCGATTCCGCAGCAACAGGGAAAGAGCGCGCCTGGCCATGATTTATGACGGTTTTTGAGCGGAGGAGAGGCGCACGGAGGCATGAGGCAGCGGGGATTA
>JAKLEA010000088.1 GCA_022711755.1 Planctomycetota bacterium | reverse complement strand
GCCGGCCGAGTGGCGGGAGTGCCTGCTCAAGGCCGCCTTCCTGGCCGACTGCGATCCCGGGCTGAAACTGATCGAGACCCTGCGCCGGGAGAGTGGCGATTATCCGCGTCTGTCCGGTCACCTGGATCGCCTGCGCCGTTCGGCGGCCTGGCTTGGGTTCGCCTGCGATGAGGCCTTGGTACGGCAGCGGCTGGCCGCCCTGCCTGCCCTTGGCCTCTGGCGCGTGCGCCTGACGCTGGACAAGGCGGGGGCTATCGAGGTTCAGGCCTTCCCGTTGGATGACGCGCCGGTAACGTCTCGCCTGGCATTGCTGGCCGAGACACGCATTGATTCCGGCGATCCGTTGCGTCGTCACAAGACCACGGCGCGGAAAGTCTACGACGATGCCTTGAGCCGCCTGAAACCCGGGTCGCCGGTATTCGACCTGGTCTTTCTCAACGAACGCGGCGAGGTGGCCGAAGGGGCGCGCAGCAACGTCTTCGTCGAGCGCGATGGTTGCTTGCTGACGCCGCCGCTGAGCAGTGGCGCCTTGCCGGGCGTGCTGCGCAGCGAGTTGCTGGCC
>JAKLEA010000087.1 GCA_022711755.1 Planctomycetota bacterium | reverse complement strand
CACTGGCCGGACCGGAACACACCGATATCCGCCGTGCCGTCATTGTTGAAGTCGCCTGCAAGGGGAATATCGGTGGCAAGACCGTAGTTCAGCCGACGGTTTACCGTCCCGTCCATGCCGTAATCAAGTATCCACTGACCAGACCGGAACACACCGATATCCGCCGTGCCGTCATTGTTGAAGTCCCCTATGACGGGTTGATCGTTCGCCTGACCGTAGTTCAAACGGCGGTTTACTGTCCCGTCAATGCTGTAATCAAGGATCCACTGGCCCGACCGGAACACACCAATATCCGCCGTGCCGTCATTGTTGAAGTCGCCTGTTACCGGAATATCTGTCGAAAGACCGTAGTTGAACCGACGGTTTACCGTCCCGTCCATCCCGTAATCCAGAATCCACTGGCCCGACCGGAATACCCCGATATCCGCCGTGCCGTCATTGTTGAAGTCGCCTACGATTGGTTTATCATTCGCCTGACCGTAGTTCAAACGGCGGTTTACCGTCCCGTCAATGCCGTAATCAAGGATCCACTGGCCCGACCGGAACACACCAATATCGGTGACC
>JAKLEA010000086.1 GCA_022711755.1 Planctomycetota bacterium | reverse complement strand
CCTTTTTGGCGGTCGACCGCAACCGGCGGGCTACAATCCCGTCATCATGCAAATCGACACCTTCCTGACCCGCTGGCGCAACGCCGGCGGCTCCGAGCGCGCCAACTACCAGCTCTTCATCGCCGACCTCTGCGAACTGCTTGAAGTCGACAAACCCCAGCCTGCCAACGAAGACACCCGGAACAACCCCTACGTCTTCGAGCGCCGCGTCGTCTTTCACCACGGCGACGGCAGCACCAGCAACGGCTTCATCGACTGCTACAAACGCGGCAGCTTCATTGGCGAAGCCAAGAAAATCCGCGCCGATGCCGCCACCCGAAAATTCGACGACGCCCTGCTACGCGCCCGTGGCCAGGCCGAAAACTACGCCCGCCACCTGCCGGCCGACGAAGGCCGACCGCCCTTTCTCGTCGTCCTCGATGTCGGCAACGTCATCGAGCTTTACGCCGAATTCACCTGCACCGGCGGCAGCTACACCCCCTTCCCCGACCCGCGCAGCCACCGCATCAAGCTCGACGACCTTGCCCGCGACGACATCCGCGCCCGCCTCAAGGCCGTCTGGGAA
>JAKLEA010000085.1 GCA_022711755.1 Planctomycetota bacterium | reverse complement strand
ACACCATGACTCTGGGCGGGCTGGCGATCGCCATCGGCGAGCTGGTCGACGATGCCGTGGTCGATGTCGAGAACATCCTGCGCCGGCTGCGCGAAAAGGCGGCGAGCGGGCGGCCGTACTCGGTGCCGGCGACGATCGTCGCCGCCTCGCTCGAAGTCCGCACGGCCATCGTCTACGCGACGCTGATCATCGCCCTCGTCTTCGTCCCGCTGTTCGCCCTGCCCGGCATCGAGGGTCGGCTATTCACGCCGCTCGGTGTCGCCTATATCGTGTCCATCCTGGCCAGCATGGCGGTGGCGATGACCATCACGCCGGTGCTCTGCTACTACCTGTTGCCGAAGATGAAGCATATTGATCACGGCGACAGCGCCCTGGTCAGAAAACTCAAAGCCTGGGACGAACGCCTGCTTAACTGGTCGTTCGACCGTGCCCGGGCGCTGCTGATCGGCGCCGTCGCCGTCGTGGTCATCGCGCTGGCCTCCATTCCCTTCTTTGCGAAGTCCTTCCTGCCGCCGTTCAACGAAGGCACGCTGACCGTCAATGTCGTGCTCAACCCCGGGTCATCGC
>JAKLEA010000084.1 GCA_022711755.1 Planctomycetota bacterium | reverse complement strand
CCGCTCTCGGTCTTCACGATGCGCTCGACGACCTGGGAGGTGGGATCGCGGCCGACCGGCACGATCAGGATTCCGCCGACGGCGAGCTGATCGATCAGCGCCTGGGGGCGCTCCTCGGCCGCCGCGGTGACGATGATGCGGTCGAACGGCGCCTGGCCGGGCCAGCCCTTGCTGCCGTCGTTGATGTCGACCACGACGTTGTAGATGCCGAGGTCGAGCAGCAGGCGAACTACCTCATCGCGCGCGACAAGTACGACGCGGCGCTGAAGGAGCCGGACGAGCTGTGGAATACGACCAACGTTTCCGGTTTCGAGCGGCGCATTGCCCGCCTGCTCGACATCACCAACTGGCAGCGGCGCAACCTGTCGACGGTCGCCTACGACATCTATGCCGAGATCGATGCGACGCCGGGCGACGAGTTCCGCTTCCGCGTCCGTCAGCCGGTCAACGGCAAGATCCTGCTGGCGAGCAGCACGCACTACCTCACCCCGGCCGCCGCGCACAGCGAAATGGAAAAGGCCATCGAAGCCGCGCAGCAGCCCGAGGGCTACGAGCGCAAGACGAGCAGCGAC
>JAKLEA010000083.1 GCA_022711755.1 Planctomycetota bacterium | reverse complement strand
AAACAGACGGCGATGTCGTCGAGAACGAGACCAACACGATCCAGGACGTTGACCAGCTCATCACGGCCACGGGCATCGGCCCGGAGGACCGCGTCCTTGACCTGTGCTGCGGCCAGGGACGCCACAGCATGGAACTCGCGCGCCGGGGCTACAAGTACGTCACCGGCATCGACCGCTCGCGCCACCTCATCCGGCTGGCCCGGCGGCGCGCCGAGCGCAAAAAGCTCCAGATCACGTTCCGCGAGGGCGACGCACGGAAGTTCCGGCTGCCCGAGTCGTCCTTCGATTGCGTGTTCATCATGGGCAATTCCTTCGGCTACTTTGAACGCGAAGAAGACGACCTCGCCGTCCTGCGCACCGTGCTCCGCGTGCTCAAGTCCGGGGGCCGGGTCCTGCTGGACGTCACCGACGGCGACTGGATGCGCTCCCATTTCGAACCCCGGAGCTGGGAATGGGTCGACCAGAACCACTTTGTCTGCCGCGAACGCGCCCTGGCAAGCGACAAGGTGCGTCTCATCAGCCGCGAAGTCGTCACCCACGTCGAGCGCGGCGTTATCGCCGACCAGTTCTAC
>JAKLEA010000082.1 GCA_022711755.1 Planctomycetota bacterium | reverse complement strand
CTATCGGATGCCCTACGAGCTCAGCAGCGACTACTGGCTCTACAGCCGCTGCAGCAGGCAGGCGTGCGACAAGAGAAAGACGCTCGTGATCGGCGATTCGGTCGTCTGGGGCCACTACGTGCCGCCGAACGAGACGCTCTCGCACTACCTCAGCGAATTCTCCGGCCGGCAGCAGTTCACCAACCTGGGCCTGGACGGGACGCACCCGGCCGCGCTCGAAGGCCTGCTCCGCCATTACAGTCCCAGCCTGAGCGGACGCACGGTGGTGCTGCACTTCAACCCGCTCTGGATGACCTCCGTCAAGCACGACCTCCAGACCGACAAGGAATTCCGCTTCAACCACTCGGAACTGGTCTCGCAGTTCACGGTCAAGATCCCCTGCTACAAGGCGCCGTTCTCCCAGCGTGCACGAATCGCGTTGCGGCGGACGATCCCCTTCGCCAACTGGATCACCCATCTGCGAACCACGTATTACGAGAGCCTGGACGTCCAGAACTGGACGCTCCAGCATCCGTACCAATGCCCGCTGGCGGCGCTGACTCGCGGCCTGCCTGCGCTGGGCGGCGCGCCCGAGCCG
>JAKLEA010000081.1 GCA_022711755.1 Planctomycetota bacterium | reverse complement strand
TGGTAGGCGCGCCCGGTACGACCGCGATCGCCGTGGATGCCCGTATTAGCTTAGAGAAGAAATGACATGCAAGAATTCGACTGGAAAGCCAAGTACAAAGACAAGATCAAGACCGCTGCTGCGGCCATGAAGCTCATCAAATCGGGCCACAGCATCTTCATCGGGACCGGCTGTGGCCAGCCCCAGCATCTTGTCGAAGCGTTGGTCGAGTACTCCGATCACATCTATGACGCCCACATCGTGCATCTGCTGACGATGGGCGAGGCGCCCTACGTGCACGAGAAGTTCCGCGAGAAGTTCAAGATGAACAGCTTCTTCATCGCGGAGAACGTGCGCGACGCCCTGGAGAAGGGGATCGGGGATTACACGCCGATCTTCCTGTCCGAGATTCCGATGGAATTCGAGACGGGGCGGATCCCGGTCGATGTGGCCCTGATCTCGGTGGCGCCGCCGGACGTGAACGGCCTGTGCAGCCTCGGCGTGTCGGTTGACATCGTCCAGGCCGCGGCGGCCAACGCCCGCTACGTGATCGCCCAGGTGAACAGCCGGATGCCGCGCACGCACGGCAACAGCTTCC
>JAKLEA010000080.1 GCA_022711755.1 Planctomycetota bacterium | reverse complement strand
CACCTTCTCCGGCTTCCCTTTTTCCTCCAGGTATTTCGCCCATTTCTCGTCCGCGCTCAGGAAAAGGTCATAGGGAGCCCCGGCCTCGATCTGCCTGGCCAGCTGCCCGGACGCCCCGAAAACCGCGTCCATGCGAATGCCCTTTTCCTTCTCGAACATGACGCGATAGTCCTTGTATTGCTTGGCCTTGGGGTATTTCTTGAAGGTGTGGCCGGCGTAGTCCCAGTCCACGTCGCACAAAGCGACGATGTTCTCGCTGCTGACGTCGTTGAGATCGCTGGCCCCCTGCCCGCCGATGCCGACGCCGGCGATGTTGAGCTTCTCGCTCGGAGGCGTATGGCCCGCGCCGCCCAGCACGCGCCGGGGGACGACCGTGAACGCCGCAGCCGCAGCGCCGGCGCCAAGCAGCGTACGACGGGAAATCGAAGCGGCATGAGTCTGTGCGCGTGTCGTGGCATTCTTCATATCCCCACCTTTCCCAAAAGCCCATCATTCATCAAGCAAAGGCAATCCGGCCGTCCAGGATATCTCAACGGCCTCGGTGGTTCAATGACTTTCAGGGGAGATATGAGAGATGTG
>JAKLEA010000079.1 GCA_022711755.1 Planctomycetota bacterium | reverse complement strand
GCGCACGGCGGAGATCGACAGCCATTCAGTATACGATTCGCCGTTTTTTCGCCGGTTGCTGACTTCGCCCTGCCAGCTGCCCTGCTCGGCGAGCGCCTTCCACATGCCGTTGTAGAAGTCCCGATCATGCTGGCCGGAGCGCAGCAGGTCACCGGGTTTCTGCCCGCGCGCCTCCGCCTCGGCATAGCCGGTAATTTTTGTGAATGCCGGATTGACCGACTGGATGCGACCGTCGGCACCGGTGATGACCATCGCCTCGGCCAGGCTGTCGAAGACGTGGGCGGCAAGGAACAGCCGAGCCTCGGCCTGCCGCGCCTGCGACAGATCGCGCAATGACAGGACGTAGCCGCCGGCAACGGCGCCATGGCCGGCGGGCAGCGGCGCGCCGAGCATGGCGACGGGCAGCGGCGGCTCGCCGGCCAGGCGGGCTTCGCCGATGAAATGCCGGCGCCCGGCCATGGCTGGCGCCAGCGGCGGCGAACTCTCCTCGTCACGGCCGCCGAACAGTACATCGGCAGGCGTCAGCCCGAACAAAGCCTCACCGCCCCGGCCGAGCATTTCCTCGGCGCGCCGGTTGATGAAAC
>JAKLEA010000008.1 GCA_022711755.1 Planctomycetota bacterium | reverse complement strand
CCGCCGCTGCTTCAACACACTCAGCGCCGGCAGGCGTCTGATCCCCGGTGAGCGCTTTGGCTGGTTTTGAACCACCAAACCCAGCCACTGAGGCATTCTCACACTCAGACAATACCCCGTCGTATCCATCAGCCCCGGCAGAGGCTTCCGACAATTCGCCCGCGTCAAGCCCGGCAAGCGCTTTGGCTGGTTTTGAACCGTCATCCCAGACCTCCACGGCGCTGCCCGCGCTGTGCGCGCAGCCAGGCGGCTTCCCGTCCGGGCTTGACCGCTCCTGTCGCGCCAGCCGCACATACCGCGATACCGTCTCGCGGTCTATCCCAAGCTCCCGCGCTATGCGCCTCTGCGACCAGCCGCGCTCCCACAGCGTTACTATCGTATCCCGCACAGCCATCTTGATCTGGTTGGCCATCTAGCAAACCTCCTTTCGGAGGCCATGCTATTCGGCTTCAAACCTTATCTGCGTGGCTGGTTTTCAAGCGCTTTCTACTGGCTGGTTTTCACCGCTCAATGACAAATGGGCGATTTCGCATGTAATATTCAATTAATGGCGGTTTGCGCGTGTGCAAAAGCTCGCCAAAGGCGGGTGAATACCATCCTACATTTGGGCGAGAATGCGTCGGAATACGGCTGCAAGCCGGACGCCTTCAACGAGGTGAAGTTCAAGGAGGTTGAGACGACCGGGTTGCGGATTGAGGTCCAGTTGAAGCCGGGATTTTCGGGCGGGATACTTGAGTGGATGGTGGAGGAAAGCAAATAGTTTGTACTAGTTTCAGTATACTATTGAGTCACTTGAGCGATTTCTGCTCACGTACATAGTTGTCAACAGTCGTCGCCCTAACAACGGAGAAGACAAGCGTATCTTCTTCTAGACTCACTTCAGGAAGGAGCTTATCGTCAATGTATGCCAATAAATCAGGCACACCATCATCAGCTATTCCGCAGCCTTCCAAGAGAACAACCGTGACAGCCACATGTCCATCCAGAATGTAGTGGATGTCTAGGGATACTAGATCCTTGCCGGCCTGCTGCAATAGGACACGCTCAGAATAGGGTGTCCGAAATATTCGAACAAAGTCGCGTTGCATTTCTTCCTCCTGTCTTACAGGGCCATGTACAAGGTGCAAGTCGAGACTATTGCTGTGCCAAACAAGAACAAAAGAGCGAAAATACAGCCTACTGGCTGCACAGGTTGAGTCTGCTTGCTACCAGACTTGTAGTAGCGCAGACCTGTACCAGGTATGCTGATACTCGTGTAATTGCGCCCTTTGGCGGTCTTGCCTGTTCGGTACCCCTTTCCTCCGACTGAGTAACCAACACCAGACTTGCTAAGGTTAATGCGCAAAGGACCAAAGTTCACTGACTTGCGGTATGTCCAACCCATGTTCTATCTCCTGACAAACATGACGCCTGCTATGGAGAATCATTAACAGTATCCGAATGTCTCATGCGCTGTAGCAGCGTATAATCAGCTTCGGCCATTGCGGCCTCCCTACGCATGCTACATACTAGAAGTGACAGCCTTTCAACTTCATCCTTCACCTTCCGATGCTGACGCTGTTGGTCACTGATCATGCGCCTGATATTGTCCTCATTTTCCGTTTGAATCTGTTGCCATTTACGAGCAACTTGATTCTTCTTGGCAGGATCCTCGGCTCTCTTAGGGTCGAACCTGAAACCCTTTGCCACATGTTCACGCCACGCCAACAATTGGGTACACAACACCTCTGCGAACCCAGGTATTCCGCCTTGCTTCTGGCCAGGTCCCCACCTTAGGTTCTGGTTGGTGATATCCCAAGCCGAGACTATCCCATATGTAGCCAAGCGACCAATTCGCTTCGCTCCCATGTTGGGGATACTACTATCTTCCAAAAGCACGCCCTGCATATATAGCCTGAACTGTTGATCCTTAGCTTGCTGCCGTAATGACTGAATCTCCTGCTCGTAGTTTCCCTTTATGTTTCGGTGACCACAAGCGAGTTTTCGAATGCGCTCATCTGCACCCGAATAATCCTGGCGGTATCGCGAGCAACAATTCCGTAATTGTGACAAGACGTCGTCAGCCCTACGACGCCTATCGTCTAGCAGGCGCTTACGCTCTATTACTTCCTCTTCATAGAGATTATGCACTCTGGAATATCCCCACACAAGCATAATCCCAATTCCACACAAGATGGTAAAGGCCATGGACTGCAGTAATGCTGAGACAATAATTACTACAACTACAGAAATCCAGATGGCCCTTTTCAGTGCTGTCCATCGCTTAAGAGACACGATTACCTCAGGAGAGACTGGTTTTGGAGAGTATTTACCGAGGTCTATTGCTGGTATTGTGATCTCTTCTAACTGAAACAGTCCAAACTGTCTCAGGAGATCAACAATTAACGGCGACCGGTCATCAAATATACTATGTGATATGACGGTATTATCTATAATAATAAAATACTCGATTTGTCGCCTCTTCGTAACATCGCACCACGGACATCCCTTTCCAGATTCATAATACATGTGTGCTCTGTGCGACTTGCAAGGACGTAAACCAGACTCTAGGTCCCCTAGCGCACTCATCCATTCACGGGCGGTCGGGCGTCCGTTCGTAGCCATACCCGACGAGCCAAAGGCCCTCTCAAAAAAAGTCTGGATGGGTGTCGGTAGATAACACATAGGAATTACAGAAGGCGCAGGACTGAGAGAGTATCGTGATGAATGCACACTGTAAGCATAGTGGCAGTTCCTGATAAACTCAACTAACGTCGGAGCCTCGCCCGTGCCCTCATAAACTCCCATATACGGATGCCACATCAATAATAATTGAAAGATCAAAACAGATAGTCCAAAATTGTCATGGTTGGTGGTACGAACTACCTTACTCAAATCCTTGCCGTGAAGTTCGGGGGGCGTGTACTCAGGTGTTCCAACTTCGCAAAAGAAATGACGTCCTGAACAGCTTATTTGGTAGGAATCGCAGTCGATCAGAAAGACAGTTGCGTCGGACTTGACCACCTCATTCGTGGCACTGACGTCACCTATTACACAGCCTGAAGCGTGTACGGTGTCAAAAGCTATAGCACAGTTCCTAGCTGCGCGCACAAGAAATGCCCAATTCGCAGAAGGATACTTCCTAAACCTGGTGGCCGGAGACGAAAGATTATGGATCTCGTGAGCCCCCTGTGGAATTCTTGGCATCGCAAAGCCGACCACCGCCCCCCCGCGGCTAGAGTGAAGTGTCTTAACGGGCCATGCGGCAATCTTGGCAAGAGCAGGGGAATATACGCTAACCATATGCTCAATCTTGCTGCTTTTAGCGGGATTAGGGTTCAAATATATCTTCGCTACGTTTCCAGCATCTGCCCTGATGGCGAAGACTGAGCCTTCACCTCCCCGACCTAGACACGTATCGAGGATGACCTCTGCCCCACCTCCATCATAGAGAGGTCTTGGCATCTTCCCCAACCCTCACAGCCAATAGCAAGGTTTTGTCGTCATCAGTTCGTTCACTGATGCGCGGAGAACTCAAGAGGGCATCCAATGCTGGTCTTCCAATCGCGTCCTCGTATGAATCAGCATTTGAAAACAAGAAATCAAACATAACACGGTGTGGCGTGTGAGTCTTGTAGTCAAGCAATAGTAGTTCCAAGCCATCTGTGAAGACTGCCAGCTTATCAATGTTATATTCCTTGATTACAAAGTCCATATCATCCAACGCCCGTTCTCCAATTACAAAGTTCGTCTCATTCATGTATTCTCCAGTTTGAGGCCAGATAATATGCTCGTAACTATCACCGCACTTGATGACCATGCATCCGTCCCCTATTTGAAAGAACACCCCAATGTCGCTGCCAACAAACGCACCAAGAAGTGTGCTAGCTAATTCCTTAGGTTGCGTTCCCATTTCAAGGGCTTTTGCAGTAACTGCTGCGCGAACATTGACTATCCAGTCTGCGATACGATCTCGTGTTACCCCAGCAAGAGATGTATCACCACTAGCATACTCCCGAACGATATTAATCAGGCTGGTGCATACCGTGCTGCTCCCTGTGTCAGCAAGCGCTGCACTTCCAGCTCCATCAGCACAGATTACAACTAATACGTCCTCGGCTCCCCAGCGAATCACTTCTGTAACGAGGAAATCCTGATTAGGAATACATCCCGTTACATGAGAGGTGCCTGTTACACTACTGGCGATGATTCTCCACACTTTGCGTACCTCATGCGTCGCTGGATTTGCTCATGCTCTCTATTTTCTCAGTCAATTTTCCTGAAGAACCGCACCACGGACATGCTACGAAAAGGGTATGCCCGTCCCAGCAGGCTATATGTCCGTTGGCACACTGGAAGATTGATGGGTTCTTACAGTGAGGGCAACCGGGATAACCACTCACCAACTCGAATGAGCCCTGAACGCTTCCTTCGACATATCGCTCCCGTTTCCGATCAACATTTTCCTCGATGGGAAATGCCCATTCTGAAACCCAATGCGAAAACCCCTGCAACTTAAATGTTACACCAAAAAGCTTACGTGTTTGTTGGCATCGGCCAACCACAACCAAGGTACACTGCTGTACCCCCTCGTCCATTGTCGGGCTCCTACACCTTTATCTCCGCCCAGCCCGTTGGACCCGTTGGGTTTTCTAGCGGGACGGTTTGGCTTGGCTTCGATTTAGAAACTGATATCATGGAACGAGAAAGCCATAGGAAGAGATCCCTGAACCGTAACCCCTTCAATTTAAGAGGCTGCCTCGACTTACATATGTCCTGAAGTATCTGCATATTGGCACCCTCAACTCCGACACAAAAAAATGAAAACCTGCTTTCGCTATCCTCCTTATTGACACGGTCAGCGGCTGGCTTCCAGTTGTCAGTTGGGGCACCGTCCGTGATCAGGAAGACCCATGGTCTATAATATGCCAATCCTTGTTGCTTATATGATTCTTTTCTATCCCTTATCATATCGAGTGCTTTGTTAATCGCCTCTCCCATGGGCGTGTATCCATTCGCACTCAAAGTTGGCGGCATGAAAGTGTCTGCGTGTGTGAAGTCAGTCGCAACGGACACTTGCTCACCAAAGGTAACAATAGCTATATCAACGCGCTTCGTTGCCAATGCGTCTGCGACAAGTTCATCCTTGAATTGAACTAGCCCGGCATTCAATTCGGAGATCGGTACTCCTTGCATCGAACCCGAAACATCCAAGAGGAGAACGCAAGGACATTGTGGTTCTCCCGTTAGTGGAGAAGCGGGCATCACATCTGGGTTGAATGGTTTTTGGTCTTCCATTTCGATCTCCTTACAGTCACACAAACACTTTCCAAAACGACATGACCACGAACCCACAACACAGATAAAAATCTTAGCCTTATGACTACCGCACGTCAAGACATAACAGATGATAATTCTATGCACGATCGAGGGCCTGCTGCAAGGTTATTTTACAGAACAAACCCATGATCACTTGCCAATCATGTCTTATCATAAATTATCCCAACTGTACCGACACCATCTGGTGTCCTTCAACCTTCGGTATCGTGAAGGATATTCCGCCGGGGATGCGCTCGAAATCAATCGCCGCGCCCTGCGGGACGAGGCTCACGCCGGTCACGTCGCCATCCGCGCGCAGGCGGACCTTGACGTTGAAGATCGGGACGACGTCCTCGATGACGTCGAAATCCCGCCCGCGGCGCTCCGGAACATAACTCAGGACGTGCAGGACCAGCTTCCGCCATTCCGGCTGGCGGTTGAGGGCGAGAATAGTCGAGCTTGGCGCTTCGGCCTTCACCAGTTGCTCCGGCAGCAGCAGGGATATGGCGTTACGGACGAGCTTCTTGCACCAGAGCGGGGCGCATTTGTCGTATTGCGTGAAGATCGGGTGCATGAAGTAGACGCAGTTGCCGTTCTTCACCGCGCCGGGATATTCCGCCACGCCGCCGGCGGGCGCGTGCCTGTGCGAGCAGAAATGCCGATAAGTTCGGTTGAAATAGGGCTTTATCATCCCGCAGAGGACCTCCGCGCCCGGAAGCGCCTCCACGCTCAGCCCGCGCAGGTACATGACGTATTCCGTGTCCGCCAGACCCGCATCCAGTTTGCCGGGAACGATGAAGTCCGGGGAGAATTCCGCCTCTCCCTTGTATTCAACGCCAAGCTCAGGCATGGCGAAGCCTGAGCCGTCCGGCTTCAAGCCCGACTTGTAGCTTGCCAGAATCGCGCCGCCTCCGGCGACGTAACGCGAGAGTTTGCGCGCAAGCTCGCCGGAAACGGGAATCTCATCCGGCAGGACGACGACCTTGTATTTTCCCAGATCGGACTTTGAGTCAATGATGTCGAACTGATGCTGCAACTCCTGGAGCATGCGCGTCGCGCCGATTGCCGCGGGATGAAGGCGCGGGGCTGCGAATTCCTCCGGGGTCATCAGGCCGATCTCGACGACGGGTTCCGCCCCGTGGCACCACGGTTCCGCGGCTTCGACCTTCGCGTATGCCCCGCCGATGAGGTCATACGTGTGTTTGCAGATTTTGCCGCTGGGATGGAGCTGGTCTCCGATGGAACACCTTGCCCCCAGCGCCAGCATGTTCAGGCACTCGAACTCCAGAGCGGCGGGATTCTTGAAGGAATGGAAATCGCCCCACGAGGTATGGAACTTGCCGGTCATGCCCAGCGTGGCGACTCCGAGGTTACGCCCGTAGCGCTGTGCCACCGGGAAGTGCATGTAGCCCCATCCGCCGCTTGGAAGCGATTCGAGTTCCAGGTGGGAGAACGCGCCGATCATGCCGCGATGCCTCGGCCCGACGTGGCCGGCGTTGAAGAAGACGGTTGCGTCCGGCCTTCGCGAGCGCACGACCTTGAACAGGCGGTCCTGAAAGCGGCGCAGGACGGCGTCGGCGTATTGCGCCCGATGCGCGGCGTTCGATGGCTCAAGCCCATCGGTTATCATGCCCTGCACGCACTTCCAGCAGCAGCACGGAGTCGAGTCAACGATGTCGAAGAAGATGCCGTCAACCTCAAGCGTTTCGCAGACCTCGGTGGTCTGTTCCTCGATGAAGTTGACGTAATCGCTGTTGAGGCAGAAGCGGCGATAGAAACCCGCGTCGAAGGGCTTTGTGCCCGGATGCCCCCCGTTCTCGTCCATGACGAGCCATTCAGGATGGCGGCGGGAGGTAAAGAGGTCCCATTGGACGGTAATGTAGATTGGAACGCGGATGTCGCGGGCGTGGCAGGCTTCGATCTGTTCCTTGAGCAGGTTGCATTCAAGGTTGGGATGCCGCCGCTCGGGAAACTTCTCCGTGTCGTGGTATATCCATCCGTGGTGACAGCGGGAGAAGCACGTAATCGAGTTGACGTGAGCGGCCTTGAGCGTATCGGCGAACTCGTCCGCGTCAAACTCGCTGCCGATGCCGGGGACGTCTTCGCTTGTGTGGAAATCCAGGTGAATCTGGCGATAACGAAGTCTGTTCATCGTGCGTTCTCCGCGCGGATTTACCGCGTCGCGCTATTTTCTGAAAGGATCGTTTTTGAGCCTGAAGAGCATCTCGCCGGCCTTCGGGACGAGCAGGACGCCCTCCTCCTCCCGGCCCTTCCAGTCGTCCGGGTTGATCGCGACCGGATCGCGGTAACCGAGATTGACCTTGCGGCAGCGCGCCTCCGGGATTCCCGTGGCCAGCGTGACGTTCACGCGCGGCTTCTCGACACCGTTCTCGTACTTCCCGATACCCTTCACGTGGGTTGAGTGCGCCAGAACGCCCCACGGGTAATGCTTGAAGGCGTCCCACTGCGCCAGGAAGTAGTCGCGCGTATGGTAGCCGACTTCGTCCAGAATCTTACCGTGCGTGTATGAGATTTCAGTTACGTGCGGGGCGTAGATGATGAGCTCCCCGCCGTCGGCGACGACCGGCTCAAGCTTGTACATGCACTTTCCCGCCGTCCAGATGTCGTCGTACATCTTCGGCGCGCAGGACAGGATGCTGCGATACGGGCGGTACTTGTAGACGATGTGGAGCTTATCGGAAAGGTCGGCGGCGGACGACCACGCCTCCTGCGGATCGCCCGCATAGATGCCCGCCAGCCCGTCGCCCTTCACAACCAGCCCGATGCAGAATTTCGGCACGTTGACCATTGCCGCCGCGCGTTCAACCACTGCCCGCACCGGCGTGTATTTCGTCCCGATGATGACGGGATTCGTGATGACAGCGCCCAGCCAGTGGAAGAAGTTGATGATCTCCTCGCCGCTGACGCCGGGGAACATGTACTTGCATCCGCCGGAGAAACCCACGACTTCATGCGGGAATACCGGCCCGCAGATCAGAAGCAGGTCGTAATCGAACAGCATCCTGTTGACCGTCACGGGAACCTCAAGACTGAAGCGTCCTTCGGTGATTTCCTCGACGGTTTTTCTCGCGAAGGTTCCCACCTTCATCAGCGCGTCAGGATTCTTCCAGTCGTGATTGAAGAAGCGGACCTTCGGGAATTTCGTCTTATGCTCCTGCGCGGTGATCTCGACGCGCTCATATATTGCGGCCTCGGTCATCGGCGGGTGCGTTCCGAGCGCGACGAGGTAGTCCAGCTTGTCAACCACGCCGGCCAGAACGTCGTAAAGCGCGCGGAACATCATCCCGATGGGTGCGGTGCGCGTGTGATCCGGGATGATGACGAGGACCTTCTTGCCCTGCAGATTAAAGCTCTCCAGTCCGCGCCTGACCACGCCCTCGGCTTCCTGAGCGCTGACGAACCTGTCTTCGTAACCGATGCCTTCGAGCATTTCATGCTCCATTCGATAATGCCCGCCGCCTGTGGCGTCCGGAAGCAGTCGCCTTCAAGCGTCGGGTTCAACAGTTAGAAAGAAACGGCGCAGTCTGCCGGACTGCGCCGCGTTGCGTTCGGATCATGCGTCTGATCGTCGTCCGGGACGGGGATTACTTCTTCCAGGGGGGAACCTCGGGAAGACCCGCCAGGAAATCGTCAATGAGCGCCTTCTCGTAGGCCCCGGCGTACTGGCCCTTGAAGAACTTGTCCATAGCCTCGTTGAAGAAAAGCTCCCAGGACTTATCCTCGCGTCCCGGCACGACTGGGAAGAAGAGCGCTTTGTTGGTCTTTGCGGCGTCCATGTCGCCCGGCGCGTCCCCGATCATCAGAATCTTGTCGGCGTCGTATTTCCCGCCGGCTGTAAGGGCTATGTGCTGTTTCTTTGACCCCATCTCCTGCCCGGCGATGATGCAGGCGTGTTTGGCGATGTCGTGCTCCTGCCACTCGCGGACCAGCGCCTCGCCGGGCGTGGCGGAGACGCACATCACGTCGGCGGAAGCCGCCATGCGCTCCAGACTCTCGCGCACGAACGGGAAGGGCGGCACGCCGAACACGATGTCCTCGACCGACTCGTTGACGGCCAGGCTCCACTCCAGCGCCTGCGTCAGAACTGGGTCCTTCGTCTTCTCAACCTCGGCCTTCAGCGTCGGGTTGCCGAGTTTGGACTCCCGCTTGATCCAGTCGCGGATGGGCTGGGCGATGGGCGGAGTGACGTTGCGGCGATTAACCTCGTCGCGCTCCTTCAGCAGGTCGAAGACCATGATAAGCGCCGGAAAGCGGTTGATCCCGCGCCAGCGGGAGTAGAGGTTGACGAACTCGCCTGCCTCGCGGGCGTATTTCGACACTGCCTGCAAGCGCCAGTGCTTGATGATGTTGGGGATGAAGCATTCCTTGTGCTTGATCTCCATGGTGTCGAAGGCGCAACCGTCGGAGTCAATTCCGATGAAGAACTTCTTCGTCGGATTGAACTCGCGCATTATCGCTTGGGGGTCTCCTGCCATCAGGCGGCTCCTTTCCTGGTGAATGTGTTCCGCGCGTTCATCGCGCGCTAAAGAGAATTCAAACAGGCCGCCGGACGGCGACCTTGAGTGTCGCCGTATCCTACATGCTTCAAACAACCGTGTCCAGAGACAGCGTCCGGTAGGATGCCCGATATAAAAGGCTGGGTAATGGGCCGCTGACGGAAGCAGCGGCGAGGCTATTTCCAAACCAA
This sequence comes from Planctomycetota bacterium, assembly GCA_022711755.1. GTDB lineage: Bacteria > Planctomycetota > Brocadiia > SM23-32 > JAKLEA01 > JAKLEA01. The sequence goes on along the minus strand of JAKLEA010000008.1, from coordinate 214,281 downwards.
AATAAACCTTGCGATTATTTGTTGACACAGCGAATTGACAAAATGGGCTATTATAGCAATACTGATGTCTTGTTAATTTTTGGCATGAGTCCGGCAACAAACGGAATGGTTTCTTTTTGGAACAGGAATACCTGGAGCAAACCATGAAACAGAAGAAAAGTTCTGGACGGGCTTTGTTGGACGGGAACAAACGAATTAATGGCAACTTCGAGCGCCTTGAAGAGCGCGTGCTGCTGACCACATGCACATACGACCTGAACCTTGATCAGCAGGTCAACCTGGGCGACGACACGATCTTCAACGCCGCATGGCAGGAGAGCGGCGGATACGACTTCACCCCTTCGTCTTATCCCCCGCCTGATACCGCGAACTGGAATTACAAGGCCGACTTTGACGGCGACTTCGACGTTGATATGGGCGATTATGCGTGGCTCAGTTCCAACTGGCAGCGAATGAACAACAGCGCATTCATCCAGTATCCTCAGGACCCGCACGACTCGATATGGTGGTATGGCGACAACGACATGTTCGGCTCGGAGAATTGCGGGCCGTACGCTGAAGTGCAATGGTTCTCCGAACAATATGGCAAGATGGCCATTGCCGGAGACGATGACATGTTCCTCATCCAGGTGACCAATCCGCAGGAGAGGCGGGTTGTCATTGACTGCCGGTTCGAGCATGACGAGGGTGACATTGACCTGGAGTTGTACGACTGGCTTGGCAACCTGGTTGAGACCTCCGCAAGCACGGGTGACAACGAGTTGCTGACGGCGGATTTATATACGACAGGCGGGTATTTCATCAGGGTTACTTCGCCGCTGGGGGCGTCCGGGCAGAGATATGATCTGAAGTGGGACAATATGGCGGTTCCTGACCTGCACGAGGAGGATGATACAGTTTTTCTGGCTCCGGGGCTTGGCAACTTCCCGGAGGACACATGGTATTCTGATGTTTATGACGCCCGAGGGGTGGCCAATGACGACGATTATTTCATGATTGATGTCCCGACCGGCGAGAGACTGGTGGAGGTGGAACTGACGTTCAATCATAACGACGGCATGATGGGCATCTACCTGATAGACAGCATGCACCAGATAACTGCCTTTTCAGTAAGTTATGAAGACTACGCCCGGCTGTCATGCTATGTCCCGACGACGGGGACATGGTATCTGAAGGTGTTCAACGTGGGCGGTTCAGCCGTTAATCGCGACTACGACCTCAAGTGGACGGCTACACCGTACCAACTTGAAGCCGTGGACGATTTCGCGACAGTTGATGAGGATTCCTTCGATAACCAGATCACAGTATTGCCCAACGACATCGGCACGGGGCTGACTGTCACGGAATGCACCGGCTGGACCGACGGAACATGCGTCTACTACACGCCCTATTTTGATCTATTCGGAGACAACATCGTTTCCTACAAGATAACCGACTCGAACGGCATATCGCAGTGGGGACGCATATATGTCACCATTAACCCGCTACCGGACGCTCCCATAGCGCAAAACGACAGCGCGACGATGCTGGAGACCGCAGTAAATTATCAAATTGACGTTCTCGCCAACGACTCAGACCCGGACAGGGATGCGATACATATTGACTCGGTCTGGAATCTCTCCGGCGAACCCATCGGCACGGCCACGACGGACGGAAGTTACGTCTACTTCACTCCTGATCAGCCAGGCACGAATACGCTTGCATACAAGCTGATGGACAGTACCGGGCGGTGGATGAACGGAACCATCGGCGTGACAGCGTTCAACGTTGACAGGCCGCCGGAGGCCGGCGACGACGATGCGACCGTGATGGCATCTTCCGAAGGGAATATGATCAGCGTGCTGTTGAACGATGTTGACACGGACGGCGATCCGCTGACGATTACAGCATTTCCTGTGCTTCCGACAAAGGGAACCGTATCAACAGACGGCAAGAACGCCATTTACACCCCCGACGAGGGGGAATGGGGGCTGGATAGCTTCCAATACACAATCAACGACGGAACAGGCCGGACCGATACGGCGACGGTCAGTATTCTGATCATCCCCGGCTTCGACGCCCATGAAGAAGACGACGACAGGGATCAGGCCGACGCTCTGGGGGATTTCGCCGAGGGAGCAATACAGAGCTACCAGTTGGATGAAGACTTCTACCGTATAGTCGTTCCGACAAACAAGAGCGACAGGATAAAGGTGGAGGCGTTCTTCGCTCACGCCGACGGGAACATTGACATTGAGCTTATCGGTTCGACAGGAATGGTAATCGCCGGGTCGTACAGCACGGACGACGACGAAGTGATAGACACGACGACCATAAGCCCGGGAACCTACTACATCCGCGTCTTCACAGTCGGCGGCCCGGCCGTGGGCGAGAATTACGTCATGCAATGGCAATGCTATGGCCCGGCTGATCCGCACGAGCCGGACAACACATTCGCCCAAGCCGACGCGCTCGGTTCACTGCCGGCTTCGCTTCCATATAGGGGGGTTCTAAATGACGATGACATATACCAGATCATGGCCATGCCAGGCATGTCATTGCTTGATGTGACATGCTCCTTTGATGCGAATGATGGCAATCTTAATTTGTCTCTATATGATTCCAGCGGGGTTCTTATCCGGGACTACACATCCGATAATATCTTCCAGGAAAGATTCAATAAGTGGGTACCTGCCGGAATCTATTATATTAGAGTCTGGAGCCCCGATGCGCCTGCCGGCCAGGAATACAATCTGAAGTGGCAAGGCAAAGCCGACGATGATAAACATGAACAGGACGACTCCATCGCGCAAGCTGCCGCAAGAGAAGAGGAGCTTCGCTCCGGCATAAGTTTTTCCGATGCCGTCGGTGGTAAAGCTGTCAACAGAGATGACGACTACTTTGAGATTTATGCCAGACCGGGATTCGAGAAACTTATCATCAATTGCTACTACCAGCCGGATGAAGGAAACCTGGATATCCTGCTGTATGACTCAGAAGGCGATCTTCTGGACTGGAGCAGCGATGGAAGCGGAATAGAGACAATCAACACTACTGTCCCATCAAGCGGTTACTATTACGTCTGCGTGACCGGTGTAGGCGCGCCGACAGACCAGACATATGATTTTCTCTACACGGAGAGACGCGCCGATGACCTCTACGAGGAAAATGACAAACAATATCTGGCTGAACTTGCGGATTATATGCCCAGAGACACATGGCTGACTGGACGCAGCTTTGATAGGGATTACTATAAAATAGGCGTTCCAATGGGCCGGCTGCACGTGACGGTTGATCTTGATGCGCCATATATCGAGGGAGATCTGTCGCTTTACGTCTACGATGCGGCTGAAAAAAACCTGGCATCTTCGGTAACGCACGCTGATTCCGAACACATTGAAATTGATTTCCCAAAGAGCGGTGATTATTACATCCACGTCTACCCGGTGACGCAAACCCCGACCGGTCAGGAATATCAGCTTAAATGGTCGTTCGCAGCCTCCGACGACTGGCACGAACAGGATGACACATGGGCGCAGGCCGACGCCAAGGGCGCGTTGGCTTCCCTCACGGTGCAGGAAGGCGTACAGAATGATGACGATATCTACGCCATTGACATCCCGCCATTTGCCCGCCACGTCAGGATAAGTTGCGAATTCGATAACTCCCTGGGCGACATTGACATCCAACTGGCCGATCCTGATCATATTCCCCTCGCTGCTGGAACTACTACGTCGGACAGCGAATTCATTGACATCACCACCCCCACCGGCGGGCGCCACTACATCATGGTCTACGCGGGCGGCGCCGCCAACGTCGGCCAGGATTACACCCTTCAGTGGAACTGCGAGGTGATGGACGATGACCACGAGCATGACAATACCCGCGGCCAGGCCGATATGCATGGCCTGTTGGCCGAAGACACATGGCTGTATGACAGAGTGTCGTGGGAGTCCGACGTCTACAAGATCGAGGTTCCGGCAGGTCAGCCCTTTGTGCAGGTTGACTGTGTCTTTGACGATTCCCTGGGCAACATTAATCTGGTACTGGTTGATTCCAACGGAGATCGTGTCGCCGCAGGCATGGGCGGAACCGATAGCGACCGCATAAGGGCGATTCTGGATCCCGGAATCTATTACATAGGCACCTACACGTTTGAACGCCACAGGGGCATACAATACGACCTCAAGTGGTTTGCCTCGAAGGACGACTTCCATGAGGAAGACGACACCATCGCACAAGCAGAGGTTGGCGAAGCTCTTCCATTGGACACGCCAACCGACGGCACAGTCTGGGATGTAGATTACTGGCGCATTGATGTCCAGCCCGGACGGGAGCAGGTGACGATCTGGTGCGAGCGCAACGACTTTGGCGACGGCGTCATGCTATGGTTTGAGTTGTTTGACGAGGATGGCAAGATACTTGAAACCTATCCGGGCGGTCCCAACGCCCTCTGCGTTCTGCCTGATTCGACAACACATTCTTACGGAGACATATCGCTGACCGTGCCGGAAGCCGGCTCCTACTACATCATGGTTAAGACTTCAGAACCCGCGCAGGATATCGGCAGCCACTACACGCTCAGATGGAAGGACTTGCCCGGCGCTGAATATGATTGGACAGTCATGCTTTACATGGACGCGGACAGCAACCTGGATGAGCAACTGACCGAGCGATTAAACGAAGTCTTTGACACTCTTCCGCCGGGAAATGTCGCCGTTACGATCATGTTCGATCCTGCCGATGGAGGCGGCATCTTCTTTGGCTCTAACGCCTTCCGGATGAGATTGGGCGACAACAACACCATTGAAGACCTTGGCGAAGTTAACATGGGCGAGAATGCGGTCTTCGAGGAATTCATGACTTGGAGCGTGGAGAACTATCCGGCGCACAAGTACATGCTTGCGCTTGTGGACCACGGTTACTTCGATCACGCATGCAGCCAGGACAGAAGAGAATTGGCGGATTCAATCGAGAGTATTCGCCCAATTGATTACCTGCACTGCCAGGTATGCCTCTTCGGCAACATCGAAACAGCCTATGAACTGAGACACGCCACCGACTACATAACATTTTCCGAAAATGTCTCTTACGACTCATCGCATGACTACGGAGACCTGCTTACCTATATGTACGGCAACCCCGAGCCGATTAATGCCGCAAGGGCGACCATTAATAATTTCATAGCGAACTACTACGCATACGATGATGGACAGACTTGGTCGGCGGTGCATACTTATGCCGTTGCTGAACTGACCGTCCCAAAGATTGACGCTTTCGCTCAAACCGTTATCTCCGATGCGACGCCCGCCGACATTGTCCAGATTCAGAGGATAAGAAACTCGGTAAGATCATTCGAGAACGAATACGTGGATCTTGGCTCTTTCCTGGAACGTGTCGGCCAGAATTCCTTGATTACGCCAAGTATCAGGACAGCAGCTCAGGATGCAAGACAGTATTGGGCTGTTCTTACTGCTGCCGACATGAAGACGCCGCATACCACGGGAATGGCCGTCAACTATCCGAAGACGCCGCGGCTTGACTACTATGACGCGGGCCTGGATTTTGCGGCAGACACCCACTGGAACGAAATGTTGCTCTTTATTCTGGGTGACGATGAACACGAGGAAGACGATTCGGTAAGTCAATCCATGGCAAAGCCCAACCTGGCTGAGGATACCCCGGCAACAGGGAAACAGTGGGACTCCGACTTTTATAGAATCGAGGTCCCAAAGACCGATTTACAGGTGCAGATTACATGCGACTTCCTGCATTCAGAGGGTAATGTAAATATCTATCTGAAAGACCAATTTGGAACGATTTTCGGGACGGGCGCTTCCAATGACGACGATGAAGTAATTGACGTAAAGCTGCCAGCCGGCGGTGCTTATTATATCCAAGTTCTCTCCCCCCCCGTTGACGATAACGGAACGATTCATGGATCAGGCCAGGAATACACTCTGACATGGTCTGCCTCGGTGGCCTCCGGTGATGTAATCGCCCTTGCGCCTGCGGGGGACCTTGTGGTTGCCGGGCCTTTGCCGGCGACGGTGACATCCAAGTCCCTGATGCAGTCCTTGTTGGTTGCCCCGCAATGGGCCGGGATCATCACGTCGGGAGACGACATCCCCACTGCCGGGAAAATTGACATGGAATGCGTCGTGCTGACTGCACCGAGCGGCGCCGACACGTCCGGCACACTGCCGACCGGAGTGGCCGAGGTTGACAGAGGGAGTACGTTCGTCGTCGAGGTCTGGGTGAGGAATCTTGACGCCTCCGAGAACGGAATCGTGGGCGGATACATGAACTTCACGTTCAACTCGATGCTCGTCAGCCCTACCGGCGTGAGCAACGGCGGAATCTACACCATCCATCCGGTCGCAACCGCCCATTCCGGCTCGATTGACCTGGGCGGGGCGGCGGCCCTCGGCGTGGTTGACATGGGGGATGACGAATGGGTGAGGCTGGGCTACGCCACGTTCTCAGCCGACAGCGTCGGCGCGTGCGGCATCATGACATCCTCCGGGGAGGATGAGCTTGCACGCGCGTATGAGGGGAGCATTGAGTGGGCGGACGTTGAGCGGGACGTGCCGATGGTCAGCGTGGACATCGTTCTGCCCGCGCCGTCCGCAAGCGTTGACCTTCAGTCCGGCAGCGACTCCGGAATGTCGAACACTGACAACATCACCAACGACAACACGCCGACCTTTGACGTCACGGTCAACCGTGCCGGGACGATCAAGATTGACTACGACGGCAACGCGGTTTGGGACGAGGAACGCGCTGTGGGCGACGCGGGGACGTATCAGTTCACGCCCGGCGGGCCGCTGGCGGACGGAGATTTTACGGATTATCCCGTCAACGTTGACTTCGTGGTATCCGGGGTCGGCACGGCGAGCGACAGCGACGCGGTGACGATAGACACACAAGGGCCGTCGGCTACGCAATGGCAGGTTGCATTGGCGCATGGTGGCGGGGTGGGCGAGGTGATCAACAATATCTCCACCGGGTATGTGGAGAGCCGTTACGCGGGACTGAAGAAGTTCATCATCACGTTTGACGAGACGCTGGACGCATCAAGCGTCAGCGCCGGGGACTTGAGCGTGGTGGGAGTCGCCAACGGAGACCAGAGCGGTCGGATATCGAGCGTCACGGGTTCCGGGGACAAGGTGACGGCGCTGTTCTCGACGGCTCTGCCGGACGTTGATCGCTACTCGGTCAGTCTTGGCACTGACGTGCGTGACGCGGCGGGCAACCAGATGACGAGCCTGGCGCAGATCAGCGTCAGGGCGTTGCGCGGGGACGCGAACGGCAACGGGCAGGTGGACAGTTTTGACCTGCTCAACATTCGCGCCTTCGTCGGGCAGGCGGTGAATGCGTCCAACGCGCGACGCGACATCAACGGCGACGGGATCATCAACTCCTTCGATCAACTCATGGCCCGCGTCTACGTCGGAAACAAGGTGACATAGCGTCCCATTTGTCGCCGCGCTTGTGTGATGAGCTACGGCTCTGTCTTCGTCCGGAGGCACATCGCCCGCTCCCTCAGAAAGACTGGCTTTTTACTTCTGAAGATCGTGCCCCGTCCTGGAACGCGTGTCAACACCGTCCTGTTCCGCATCTACGCCCCGTCCCATTCCGTCACCCCGGCGAATCCTATCATCTACTCAGACCAATCTTCTACAGTTGCGAAAGGGAAGTGCCTTGTCTGCAAGGGTTTAGGACAAGCGGACGAAGCGTAGTGTCACGCTCCCGAGATTGATTGCGCCCGCCCGGCGGCAAATCACTCTTTTCAACTGTAGAAGATGGGTCAAGCGCGGAACCTTCCAATCTCTTTTCATACATGCTCGGAAACGGTCAGACGTCAGTTCACCCGGCAGCGTATGTGCGTCTTTCCGATCATGATAAGGTCTTTATCGAAGATTTCCGCCTGCTTGATGCGTCTGGCGTTGACCCGTGTCCCGTTATGGCTTTCCAGGTCCTCGGCAATCACGAAACCGCTCTGACGAACGATCGTGCAATGATTCCCGGACGCGCGATTGTCCGGCAGCCAGAGATCACAGTCCTTGCCCCGGCCGATGACGACTTTCTTCCCCTCTTCAACAACTACCTTCTGCCCTTTCGCGGCGCCGTCAATTATTTCAATGGTGAAAACGTCATCAGGTTTCAATACATGCCTGACCCCACTAGCGGTTTCGGAACGCTCCCAGACCTCATCTCCTGAGGCCGGAAATGTCCGGGTGCGCGAGATGTCTTCCTCATCGTCGGCTTGAAATGGCTCTTGAGGCGCCGGAGGCGTGGGTGGTTTGCGGGTAAGGCGTTTGCGCAGATCGGATTTTTGAGGTTTTTCGTTCTGCTCCTCCACGGCATCATCAGCGGAGCTTTCAGCTTCGGAATCCATCAATTCCGGCGGGACAGTCGTCTTCACGTCCTCAATCTCGGCGCGGGATGAAATCGGCGGGGAGAACCTTGCCGCAGGTTGTGTCCCAAGTCGTTCGGAGATTGACTGCTTGCTGCGCCTGGCGCGCTCTATTCCGTCAAGCAACTCCGCCGCGGTCTGATACCTGCCATAGATGGATTTTGCAATCATCCTGTCAACAAGCCGCACGACCTCTGGGCTTAAACCGGGCGCGAATTGTACCAGGGGCGGCGGCGGGGACACCTCTGCCTGCATCTTCAGTATTTCTTTAGATGACGCTTCATAAGGGATGCTTCCTGTAAGAAGACAGTAGAAGATCATCCCAAGGGTATAAATGTCCGTTCTTACGTCCCTGAGGTGCTCGTCCTGCGCCCATTGCGGGGACACAAAATTCGGATGAGTGAGAACGAGAAGCCGCTCCTCCATGGACTGTGCTCCCGGGCTTGCCGAAGATCGGGCCTCCGGGCCGGCAAGCGGACGCAAAAAACCGAAATCCGTCAGAATCAGACGCCCGTCTTCGCTGAAAATCAGGTTTGACGGTTTGATGTTTCCATGAACGAGCTTCTTCTTCTCAAGTTCGACAAGGGTGGTTCCGACCTGCAACGCGAGGTCAAGGACTTCGCTTTCATCAATCTGTTCCCTTGAGGTCACAGCCTTGGCAAGTGACTCGCCCTCGACGTAATCACGTATGATGCAGAAGGAGTTGGCAACCACGCCGCAGTCGGAAACAACCGCCATGCCAGGGTGTCGGAAGGTCGCGATGGAACGCATTTCCTCCGCCAGCGCGTCGGCTACTCCTTTGCCGCGAGTATGCGCAGGATGCACAGTCTTAATAATAACCTTCCTTCGCAAAGACATCTGCTCAGCAAGGTATGACCTGCCAAGCTTTCCGGCTGAAAGCGGCTTGAGAATCTGATAGCCCGGTATCTCGATCTGCGCAAGCAACTGCGAATTCTGATCTGCCATTTCCTTACGAAGCCTCCCCGGATTCGCGCAAACGGCGCGATGATACGGCATGGCTGGGCCGGGGATTGCCCGCTGCCCGATCCCTGCGCCCCGGCTTATCGCCCCCAGGTCATGATTTCCGCTATGGTATGCCCCAATGCAAGCCTGCGGAAAGATTCTGGTAGAGAGCCTGCCAAGCCGCCATCGCGCTTCACTATACCTTATATCGGCGGGCTGTCAAGCCGCAGTCCATTTTACCGGAATCTACAGGTTGATATGAATCACCTTCGCCGCCGGGAAACCATTGAATCCCGTGGAGGATGCGTTTGAGTAGGCGCCGATGTTTTCGGTGTAGACCAGGTCGCCGATCTGGAGATTCGGCAGCGCCTCAGCCTGGGACACGCAATCCAGCGCGTCGCACGTCGGCCCGAAAACTGCTGATATCTCCTTGCGCCCCTTCTTGAAGGATTTCACGCGGTACTGGCAGTGATCGAAGAGAATTCCGGAGAAGGTGTTGTAAATGCCGTCGTTGATGTAGTAGCAGCGCCGCCCGTCCCTGTCCGCCTTGCCGATGACCTCCGCGACGAGCGTAGCAGCGGTGGCGACAAGGAAACGGCCCGGTTCGGCAATGATTTCGATCTCCTTCGGGAATTGCCTGTCAAGCTCGGGATTCAGTATCTCCGCAAGTTCCCGAAAGGGCTTGACGCTCAAATCGTAACGCGTCGGGAACCCGCCGCCGATGTCCAGAAGCTTCATCTTGAAACCGCGCGATTCGGTCTCCTCCATTATTGCGGCAGAGATGCTCAGCGCCTGGACATAGTTCTCGAAGTTATTGCACTGGCTGCCGACGTGGAAGCACAACCCTTCGACCACCAGCCCGGCGTCGGCCGCAACCTGTATCAGATCTACCGCTTCGCCCGGAGCCGCCCCGAACTTGCTGGAAAGCTCCACCATCGAACCGGTGTTCGGGACGCGTATGCGCAACCCCAGACCAGCGTGAGGCGCATGCCTGCTGATCTTGGCGATCTCCTCCCGGTTGTCGAACGTCACGAGCGGTTTGTAGGCATCAAGCTCCTCAAGCGCGAACTTGTCCTTTATGGGGTTGGCGTATATTATCTTGTCCCATATGAAGTCCCGGCGCTCCTTTGCCGGCAGACGTTTGATATTCTCGTAGACCATCCTGAACTCGGATATCGAAGCCACGTCAAAGCTCGAACCGAGCTTGTAAAGCGTGCGGACAATCTCAGGATCCGGATTCGCTTTGACGGCGTAATACGCATGAACGCGCGGCAGGTGACGGGTGAATTCCCGATAGTTTCGACGGAGCGTTTCATGGTCAACAACGAAAAGCGGCGTTCCGTGTTCCTCGGCCAGATGCGTCAGAATGGACAGCTTTGGCATCGAATCTCTCTTACAAAGGTTCTGGTCCGCTTGGCGGGTGGTAGCGATATCCCCGCAACGGATCACTGATCACAGAGACTTGTTATGCTTCCAGTACTGCTCGGCCTCCATTTTCAGAAGTCCGGGCAGCCTGTCGTAAAGACGCTTCAGTCTTCGAGGTTTATGGCGCGCCAGAGCGTAATGCGTCAGCACGGGCAGGGCAACGGTCGAATCAAGGTAGCACACGACTGCGTCCGGTAACTGCCGGGGATCAACCTTTCCCCAGCTTACAGCCTCATGAGGCGTGGCGCCGGAAAGTCCGCCCGTGTCCGGACGCGCGTCTGTGAATTGGATGAAGAAGTCGTGGCCGTTCTCCTTCACGCGCAGAACTTCCTGAATCTGCGGCTCGGTCTGGAGGGTGAAGTTCTTGGGCGAGCCACCGCCGATCAGCAGGACTCCGCTCTTCTTCTTGCGCATCTTGGCGTCCAACACGATCGCGGCGGTCTCATTAACGTCGCGGGAGGGATTGATCCTGAGCTTGCTGCCGCGCAATTCAAGCCCGGCGATGTTCATGCCGATCGTCGAGTCCCCGGGGGACGGGCAGAAGCATGGCACGCCGGCGCGATAGGCTGCCGCCAGCACAGAAGCGTCTTTCAGCCCGGTCTGTTCTTCAAGCTCGGCGCAGTACTTTCCGATCAGATGATGCAGCTCGGAAGTTCCCATCTCCTTCTGGAACTCCTCCTGCGTCAGAATCTGGCGCAGGACATGGTCTGTCGCCATCAGGACGTCGTTATAGTCGAGCAGGATGTCGTAGATACGCACGACGCCTACCGCGCGCAACTCAGGATCCCGCACGAACGGCGACCCGCGATAAAGCGGCAGATTCATCGCGTGGTGCATGTCGTGGTAAAGGTTCGCGCCGGTCGAGATGATCCAGTCCACGAAACCGGCCTTTATGAGGGGAACAACCGCGGCGGAACCGAGGCCCGCGGGCGTCAGGGCGCCGGCCAGGCTCATACCGACCGTGACATCCGATCCGAGCATCTTCTCCGAAAACAGGCGGCACGCCTCACCCATGCGAGCTGCGTTATAGGCAAGAAATGTTCCGTCAATCAGCTCCGGCAGTTTCTCCTTGCCCGTTATTGGATTGGGCAGTATGCGATTTCCGCAGAGGAACTTCCCCTTTCCCTTTGCAAATTTATGCGGGTATTTGCTGATGAATTCCTTAGGCAGTCTAACATCGGCCATGATCTCTTCTCCGCTTCACCCCTTCTTAGCCTGGGGGCGCATCAGGACGCTCGTAAAAATCTTGTAGACAAGCCTGGCCGCCAGAAAGTCCGGCGCTCTTAGTCCCGGAATGGGCGCAAGCTCCACGACGTCAAAAACGGGAACGCCCTCCGCGTTGCCGCTGACGACTCTTATCACGTCGAGCATCCGCTCCCATGTCACGCCGCCCGGCTCCGGAGTGCCCACAGACGGCATGATTGACGGGTCCAAGCCGTCAAGATCAACTGTCAGGAAAACGTTCTTGCCGTTCACGAATTTCGCCAGGTCCTTCAGGAACGCTCCGCGCGGCGATGTTGCTTCTTCCGCGAAGACGGTCTTCACGTCCCGGCGCTTCTTGCGGAATGATTCCTCCCCCTCGGAGATATTTCTGATCCCGATCTGGAAGACCGGGCAGACGTCCAGAATCCGGCGCGCGGCGCAGGCGTGGCTGAAGGGCGATCCCTCGTATTCGTCCCGAAGGTCGGCGTGCGCGTCAATCTGAACGCAGACCAGCGAACCTTTCGGCAGAACCCGGGCAATGCCGCGCGCGACGCCCGCTGAAATCGTGTGCTCCCCGCCCAGGACCGCCAGAACCTCCGGCTTCGGATTGCCGCAGAGAATGCCTCGAACGGCTTCCTCGATCAGGCGAACCATCGCATCCGGGGATTTCTGCAAAATCGCCAGCGGATTCATCGTGTGAACGCCGTACCGCATGGCCGGTTCGCAACCGGAATCGCGGTCGTAAAGCTCCACCTGACGGGATGCGGCGATTATCGCCGCCGGACCTTCGCGCGTCCCCGCGCCGTAGGAGGTCGTAGACTCGTAAGGAACGGGCAGGAGCCATCCCCTGGCGCCTTCAGGAGACGCCTTGTCCCCGGGCAGGCCCAGGAAGTTCCACGCCGGTTGAAACATGCCCTCTCCGCTCAAGATTATCCTTCTCCTCCGCCGGAAAAACAGGATCGGCAACTGCGCAGCCGATCAGTTGGACGGATGATAGGTAGAGTCGCCCGGCAATGCAAGGTCTTTATGAAATATGCGCGTGTATTGATGGTTGGGAATAGGAATACCTTTAATTCACGATTCATTTTGCCGAAATCGGGAATTTATCAAACATGTGTTGACATTCGTTGCTGGCATTGCTACATTAACGACAATCGTAGGTCCATGCGGAAGTAGTGCGCCTCCAGTCGGACGCGGCGAGAAACCGCATTATCCATCGCATGGCGGAGGCTGCCCATGTCGAAGATTGTGACGTTGGTCGTGAAAAGGCTGAGAGCCAGCAAAGCCGACCAATTGGTCCAGGCTATGGCCGATTCACGCACTAAAATCGCCGACTTGGAGGGACGTATCGAAGAAGCGCAGGCCGCAATCAAACAATTCGGAGAAAACCATCCTTTCGCCGAAACCGCAAAACGGGAACTCCCCCTGAAGAAACGCGACCTCGTCCAGGCGCAGAACGCCTTCAACAAGATCCGGACTGATCTTCGTACACTCATCAACAATTCCATCCACGAAGTATACCCCCTCCAGGTATGGGAACGCCTTGTCCGCATCCAGAACCGCTGCAAGACTATCACGCAGAATCAGAGCAACGATCCGAAAGCCATTCTCGATGAAATTTCAAAACTGGAGCGGCAGATTGACCAGCTAATGGAATTCACCGAAAACAGCTACGGCCCCTTCCCCACGCCCGAAGAACTGGTCCGAACCGTCAAAAAAGAACTGTCGGAAGACATACAGGACGGCGCGCTGGTTGACGAAAAAATCGAAACGCTCTGACGGATATTCACAGCCTTGCTCTAATGATCTCACTTCCAATCGCGCTATAATCCATCTTAAAGAACGCCGGGCGCTTTGTCATTCCAACCGCGCCGCTGATTTGTCAAATTTCCGGTGACATGCAATGTTCGAACTTTCCGGATTCAAGCTGGTCGAATCGAAGGGAAACGTCGAAACCGTTCTTGCCGAAGCCGCATCACAAGGCCCCGGCGTATGCGGCGGGCGCATGGCCAATGCCCCTTGGCTCTGGCAGACCGCCGCGCAGAAGCTCTCTCCTGGGATCGCGTTCAGGGCAGCCTGGGAATGCCGTTATCACGGCCAACGGCATTGGAACTACGCGACGCGCGGCGTTGGCGTAAGTCTTCTATGGATCAATCAGAGCGGCGGTGTAATCGGACGCGATGACTGGTTCCGCCGCGTTCTCCGCGCGAAGGAATGGGCGACAGACTGGGAGGATGTCGTCGTCCCCGAAGGCGCGGTGCAGGCACTCTTCGAAGTCTCAGCCTCCCCTGGTGACCCGTCAACGCTATACTCCCCCCCCTCTCTGAAATTACAGCGTTTCTGGTACGGCGGAGACGACCTCTTCGACGGCGAATTCTGGGCCAGAAACCTGCGGCTGGAATCGTCCCTGCCCGCGCTCTCCCCCGGCCGCGCAAGACTGTTTGTAAGAATCACAAACGCCGCAACCGGCTCGGCGCTGGATGCCCGCGTGATGGTAAGGAATGCCTCCGGCGAAACCTTTGATCCCCTTGACGGCTACTTCTATGCCGAGGGACGCGGAGCGCACCCGGCGCGAAAAGGCGCGATAACTTTCGACGTCCCCACCGGGGACGTCGCCGTCGAGGTCAGGCGCGGATTTGAATTCCTCCCTTGGCAATGGTCCGGAAACCTGTCGGATGGCGAGAGCAAAACCCTCGACGCGCGGCTTGAGCGCGCATGGAACTGGCCGGAGCGCGGCTGGCTGGCTGTTGACCACCACTGCCACCTGCACTTCCACAGCCACACGCGGTATCCCCGCATCACGCTGGACCGCTTCATGGGCATCGCCAACGGCGAAGGGCTGAACGCTGTTTCCATGCAGGGCGAATGGCGCTTCCTGCGCGAGAATCTCGGCAAGGTCTGGCGCGATGAAGAAGAGGATTTCATCGGAGCGGTGGCACACGAAGTAACGGCGGATTTCTTCGGGCACCTCGCAACCGTCAACATCCCGCAACTCCTGGAACTAAGCCACCCTCATGCCTCCTGGCCGGACGACTGGGAGGTCTACAGACAGTTGGAAGCAATGGGCGGGGCGGCAGTCGCCACGCACCCGTACGACACCGCAGCGGACGGGGGACCGATGATCGAGCAGGTCGGACGCGCCGACCGCCTGTCCGTCGGGCGCGAATGGGTGATTGACGCCCTGCTGGGAGCGCGCACCTGCTGCGATATCCTGAGCAGCGACGAAACACAACGTCTTACCGAAAAGCTGAGGGATTATTACCGGCTCCTTAATCTCGGTCTGATTGTCGGCGCGGTCGGTTGCAGCGATGTCTATCTGGACCAGGGTGACGGACTGCCCGGCGGTTTCAGGACCTACGCCCTCGCCGCAAGCCGGACCATGGAAGCCGTAGCCGCCGCCTATCGCGCCGGCGCAACCTTCGCCACTAACGGACCGATACTCGATCTCAAGTTGGACGGACTCCGCCCCGGTTCGATCATGACAATCAAGCCGGGACGGGAAGTGCGCGCCAGCCTTGACGCGCATTCGCTATGGGGGATCGGATGCGTGGAACTCCTCTGGCGCGGCAAGACGATCAAGTCCTGGAACCTCGATGAAACTAAGCGCGATGTGAAGTTTTCAGACAGCAAAGTTGCGTCATCGCCGGAGCATTTGCCGGAAGACGGCGCGCCGCTCCAGTCTTCCGTCAAAAACTTCCACGCCGAGACGACTGTCAAACCGGAAAGTGAAGGTTGGTTGGCCCTGCGAGTCTTCGGACCTTCAGCCGAAGGCCTTCGCCCAGCCTGGGCCGAGGACTCAACCGGACGGTTGTGGCGTCAGTTCGCCCATTCCGGACCGATCATCGTGAAGGTTGAGGGGCGCCCGTCACCCGTCAACGCTGAGGACAGGGAATATCTGCGCAGTTGGATACTCGCCTATCAGAAGGCCGTTCGGGATTACGCCGACGCGCTGCTCAACCGGCAGGACCCGCTTTCGCCACCGGCAGAGGATGAGATGATCCTCCGTGTCATCGAACGCTCCAAACAGGCGATGCGCATTCTTGAGAATATGTCATGTGAATCTATGGAATAGCAGCAAGCGGCTCAACAAGACTCTATAGGACTCTGATCGAAAGAACTCGTTTTGCTTGACACAAAGGCCGGTGCCCGGCTATATTTCATACTGATTCAATTCGGGCGGTTAGCTCAGTTGGCTAGAGCACATGCTCGACACGCATGGGGTCACAGGTTCGAATCCTGTACCGCCCACCAGTCGTAACTATAGCCGAATCGCGGACTTACGATACCTGCCAACGTGCGGCAGAGCGGCTTTGAGCACCATACTCAGTTGGGGAATATACGACAGCGGCCGTTTTTCTTCCAATCCATGTAGATCAGATTTGCGGTTCTTCAGAATGGATGTCACGAACAAAATTTGGGAGATTTCGTCATATTCTGCCATATTTACCCCCATATTCTCCAACATACATCATTATTGCTGGAATTCGCGGCGGAAGGCTTCGCTTTCCAGCAATCCTTTCGCCATTATCGAGTACCCCTCATAAAGCGGATGGCTGGAATCGCCGTATTGTTCTGAGGGCAGGAGGGGGGGGGCAAAGCTTGGAATGCCTTTCTTGTCAAGCCATTGCCGCATGCCCTCTATTATCCTGCCATAACCCGCTTTGGATTCAGCGGCGATTGCATGCTCGTTGAAAGGTCCGAGGATAACGAGCACTCGATTGCCGCGCGAAAGAAGCAACTCCGCAGTCTGCTTGAAGAACATGAGCTGCAAGGACATTTCAGGCGAAACCCATTCGAAGTTAGACGGCTTCATGCCGCGTTCGGTCCACGAAATCTGTTCGTGGCGCGGGGCGGTCTCAGGCTCGGGCAGATTCATTGTCAGCATGCCAATGGGACTGGTCAGTGGATTGTTGATGGTCCATGAGGCCGGATCGGAATTGTCAAGGTAGACGAGAGATACGTGATTCACCCACGCGCGGACAGGCATGTAACGTCCAATCGCGGTCCCAATGCGGTTCGGATACGGGTCCTTGAAACATGGGATTCGGGGGAAGAACTGCGGCACGAGTTTAGAGTGATTGAATCGGAATTCCTTCTCAGTCTGAAGGTCCACGCGCGGGGAGGTCATCCAGAGCGGGTTGAAGTGCAGGAGGACGCGCCGTCCGGAAATGGCTCTTCCGTAATACCTGACCAGTCCAAGCATGGCCGCCGGATGGGTGCCGTCCACGCCGAGGTTTGCATAAGTTCGTTTGCCGTCGAGAGCGTTCAAGTGAGCTGATAATGTCTTGTCCGGACTGACGTATTCGCCCCAGACGACGGAATCTCCGATGAGGACGACGTCTTCTCTCTCTCTTGCGCGGCGGCAGAGCCTGGCGTAGTGCCAGTAGTCGTCGCTCATGGAGTAGGGCACGCGGTAGTCCCGGCCCGGCGCAAAGTGTTCGGCGCGTGACCACGCCGCCGGAACAAGAACGCAGAACGCGGCGAAGACAACCAGCGCGGCGAACCACTGCCGCCCGGAGAGCCGGACGGAGTTCGAGCTGAAGGCATCCTCTGATTTCCCGGAGTCCTTCGATTGGGACGGCGACGGAGCTTTATGTGCCTGGCTCATCAAGGTTGGTTGCCGTCGTATTTCCTGACGCAGCGGAAGCCGTAGATGTCGTATCCGAAACAGGCGTCCGCATAGGCGGGGCTTTCGTTGTAGCGATAGGCGCTGCGGCAGGCGTCGGGGTTGGAGTTCCAGCATCCGCCGCGCAGCACCTTCTTTTCTCCGTTCTCCGGGCCGCGCGGGTCGTTCTTAGGGCTGCCGGCATAATAATCCACGCCGTAAAAGTCGTTGCACCACTCCCAGAGATTGCCGTGCATGTCATAAAGCCCCCACGGATTCGGCTTGCGCTGGGCGACGGGATGGGGCTTGCCGCCGGCATTGTCCTTGAACCAGGCGAACATCTTGAGCGGCGCGTCGGACTCGCCGAAGGAGAACGGCGTCTTCGATCCTGCCCTGGCGGCGTATTCCCACTCCGCCTCGGTCGGCAGACGATAACCGTCAGCCTCGAACCGGCATGTCCACGTCTTCAGATCATATGCAGGCTCAAACCCCTCGAGTTTCGATCGCTCGTTACAGTAGCGGACGGCGTCCGACCAGCGGACCTGCTCGACTGGGTTCTTCCTGTTCTTGATCTTCGACGGATTGTCGCTCATGACGCGCTCGTAGTCCTCCTGCGTCACCTCGCACTTGTCAATGTAGAACGGGCTGACGGTCACTTCATGCGGGGTTTCGTCAACCTCTCCGCCTTCCTGACCCATGACGAACGCTCCGCCGGGGAGGAGCACCATCTGAACGCCTGTCTTCGTTTTGACTGTGGTCGGTTGAGATGGCGGTTCAGCGCGGGTGACGCCGAACGCGCAGAGGATCAGTGCGAGGAGGACGGCGATTTCCAACTTCCTGATTCTCATGACCAAAACATTCTCCATTCCAGACGTCTTGGTTATATGTCGGCTGAGGCGCAACGAAACCCGCCGTCTACTCTACCACGGGGCCGCGCTCCTGAGCGCGTCCAGGATGTCGCCGCGGATATCAGTCGCCAGGACGACGGCGTCCGGCTTGTCGGCGCATAGACGCGCGCACTCCTGGGCCCAACCGCGGGCGAGCATGTTGAATCGCATGCCGGTTGATTCGTCATGTCCCCAGGACATCCTGTTGAATGAGTCAACAAGGTTCCAGCATTCCGGGAAGACCTCTCGACCGGGGGTTTCAAGGAGTTCCTTGAGGCGTTTCTCGTATCTGTCCGCCCGCGCGATGTGCTGCTCTGGCGTGTCTTCTCCGAAAAGGATCATTTTTTCGCGATGGCCAATCTCAAGTTCTGCGACGCGTTTCATCATGACGTCAAGGAATTCGCCTGCCGCGGGGTTTGCGCCGGCGGTTGTCTTAAGCTCAGGGATTTTCTTCTTCATGCGCTCGATGAAGTCGAAGTATCCCCTGTTGCGGATCTGGATGATTGCGACGTAGTCGGCCAGGAACTCGGCGTGTTCGCGCAGAAATTCCTTTTCGCGGGCCTGCGCCCCTGCGGCGTAGACGGAGCGGCGCATGAGGAACGTCCCCCAGCAGGCGTTGAAACCGACGTTGGGGGCGTTGCGCGGGCCGAGTGGATGTGGACGACGCTCGTTTGCCGCAGACAGTTCGCCGCCCATCGGCGTCCTGTTTATGAAACCAGCGAGGCTGTTGTCGTGTCCGCTGATCGGATAGATGACGACATCATTCGTGGGCGGGATACGCTTACTGAGATGCATGTATGCATCGCCCTTGTCGAACCAGACGGGCCAGACGTAGGCCCCGATTTCCGGACGCCAGGGGCTTTGACGCGATGAGGAGAATTCGAATGTGCGCGGCGCGGTTGTCTCCGCTTTGATGGGCAGCTCCGTGCGCCACTCGGCGTCGAAAGGACGCTTCCAGTCGAGCTTGACGTTCTTCTCAAGGTAGTTGGGTTTCGGACGCTCCCTGTGCCAGATTCCCTCGACGCAGAGCAGGCCGAAAAAGGCCTCCCTGCCGTCAAGGTCGAGCCTCATGGCGGAGAAGGCGCGTTCCTCACCTGATCCTTCCAGTGTCAGCGAAAGACGTTGTTTCCCACGCGGCCATGCGAGCGCGGCAATGGCATTGCGCCCTTTGGCAAGCCCCGCGAACCAGCCCTCCGATGGAACACAAATTTCGGAACGTCCGGCGAAATCGCCGGGAAGGTAGGCGACGGATTCCAGAAGGATTCCGGGTAGAAGGCCAACCTCGATCGGGCATTTCACCATCAGAGTGGCGACTCCCTCGCCCGGCGCGATCCGCGCGTCGCCGTTACCGGCAAGGAACAGCTTCAGCGAACCGGTTTTTCCTCCCCCCTCGAGGGAGAGCATTGTCTCAACCTGCTTTCCATCCGCCGCAGCGGCTGCCTTGCAGGAGGAAATTGGGAGCGGATCCGATTTGCCGTCGGGGAGGAAGGCAATCTTCACGGACTGGTTGCCGCGCTGGAATTGAATGTCGGATGCTCCGCGCGCGATAATGGCAGTCCAGCCCGCGCCTTCGATCTTTACGTTCCCATCCGCGTTCCATGAGTCGCTTACCTTCGTTTCCGCTTTAAGCGTCCCGGATATGAGCGTGACCACAAGGGTCGCGGTGGCAAAAAGAATGGACATTGAAAAAGGCTTCTTCATGGAAGGTGGTCTCATTTGTCAGTCGGCGCATCCACAGGAACCTCGCCGCCCCAGCCCTGTTCCAGGTAGTAACGGTTTCGCAGGGCAAGCCGGGCGGTTTCGCGCAGCCGGTCGCCCGAGTTCCGGAACGCGGGATCAGTCAACATTCTCCGGGCGGAATCGTCCCGGACGCGTTTGGCGAATGAGCGATATCCGGCGAGGACCTTTTGCCTTTGTTCAAGGAGCGCCCTGCACGAGCGCGAGAAATCGCGGAATTCATCAGTGCGATAAATGATGTCGTCATTCCAGAGCCTTTTCCCCTTCGGTTCTGAAAGCGCAAGCAAAGCGTCCAGAGCGTTGCGGGCCTTCGCCAAGTCATCCCTTTCCGCGTCCCTGCCGGTCTCCAAGGTCAGTCTTGCCTCCGCCGCAAGGGATTTGAGGAATTCGTTGTCGTCATTGACGGCGCAGTAGGCGCGCATTGCGTCAATGGCGCGGTCGTACTCCATGATCCGGGAGTCAAGTCCTTCGATTAACTTGATCGCGTCATTTCCCATGTGCGTAATGAAGGCCTTGGTTCCCGGCGTGCCGGCGGGGAAAACCCCGGACATGATGTCCAGGACGCCGAACCCGCGCGTTTCTAGGTGGGACTCCCAGGGAGCCCAGTCAAGTTCGCGGGTGTCAAGGTCCTTGAATGGCAACCAGCCCTCGCCCAGGCGGAAACTCCTCAACCCCTCGATATCGAAAAGTTTTGCGTATTCATGCTGACCCAGGGCGTCAATAAGCGTGTCCTCGACGGCCAGAACGTCGTACGGCGTATTGGCCTCCCTCGCCCATATATAGGCAAGCGCCCCCTGCGGTTCCGATTTGGCTTCCCATTCGACCGGAAGAGCGGGACTGCTGGAAACGATTCCCTGAAGGACCTGGGAAGGAACCTGGCCTTCGGCCACGTCAACGTCGCTGAAGCCGCGGACCATGCGTTCGTCCAGTTCCACTCCATTCCACATCCTCGATGACGCAATCTCGCCATTCCAAGCCGTCATGCGCCACTGCCCGCGGAATGCGTTGCGCCACTTTACGCCCCATCCGTCCCTGGCTCCCGGTTTTGCAATCTCCGGATTCGACCACAGCTTGTCCCCCATGACCAGGGAAAGGTAGAAGCTGCCGCCTCGCGGCGCGACGGCGATCTCCTCAAATGCGGTTCCCCCCCCGGGTTTAACCACGCCGACGAACTGATCGGGCGAAGGGGTTATGATTCCAATGATTCCGCGCGGCTCATCCAGGAATCCAAGGCATAGAGGCGCAGTCGGAAGCACGCTACGTTCCCCGACAGCCGCCGGATCAAGGACAATGTCGTTGGCAAACCGGTCCGGAACGACTACGCGCGACATGGCAGACAGGACAGAGACCACTGATTTCGGCGATTCGGTACTGATTTCGACAACGGGGCTTGTTTTCAGGACGTGGAAGACAACCTGCAAGGTTTCACCCTTGCCGGCGCCGAATCCAACCGCCAAGGCGACGGCGTCTGTTTCGATCCGCAGCAGGCGTATCTCCTGAACCTCCGGGAATGTAGAACCGGCGATGTCTGTCACGCGAAGCGGAATGCGGAACGGCGTCGCGGCGCCGGCCTTCGGGATGACCTGAACGCCGGAAGCCGAGACGGAGAACACCAGCCAATCGGTCTCCACCGCCGCCGAGCCGACCAGGTCGCAACCCGGCATTCCGGGCGGGATCTGCTTCCAACCCTTTTCAGTGACGATGTCCGAGAGGGCAGCGATCTCGGCGTCCTCCTTGCGGTTCCAGAGCGTCAGCGTCGCGCCTTTGACTGTTTTTGTCTCTGCAGGCGCGGGAGACGCGCCCCGCCAGTCGAAATTGCCGTGAACGGCGCGCTCTATGACGTTCACCGTTCCGAGATCTTTGAGCGAGACGAAATTAATGTCCCATGTGTCCGAATACAAGTCAGAGGTCTGAGCATAGCAGATCCCATGCCCGCCGACGGCCCAGACGGGGCCGGACTGGACGCCGGGGGCAAGCGTCGTCCTTCGCGCGATTCCTGTTTGAACATCCATGACGCAGACGTGCGCGCCCCGGCGATAAGCCAGTAGAGAGCCGTCCGGAGAGCATCGGGGCCGATCCTGACAACCGCCTTTGACGAGAACGTCGCCTTCCCTGCCTTCCTTCCGGTAGAGCCTGACGATGCTTCCGGTCTTCGTCTCGACGCAGATTATGGCTTCATCCTGCGTTGGGGATGGCCACTCGAATATCAGCTTGCTCGGGCGGGACAGGAACCTTTCCTTGCCGGTGACTGTTTCAAACTCGACTATGCGACCGTTTCTCTGAAGGACCACGCGCTTGCCGTCCGGCAGCCATGTCGCCTGGCATCCGTCGCATAAGCGGCGAGGGTCTTTTCCGTCAATGCCGGCAATCCAAACGCCCGGTTTCCCGCCGACCATGGAGGTGTAGACGATTGTCTTCTTATCCGGGGAAAGCTGGGGGGCGACGTGCGCTCCCTGCGCCCAGAGTATACGTTCGGTGGCGCGCTCCGTGACGCGCTGGATGCCGAGCGCCTCGCGCGAGACCAGGAATACGTCCTCGGAAACCGGGTTGTCCTTGATGCGTTTTGCGATGCTTGCGGCGGTTGCGGCGTCCAATCCCTGGAAAACCATCCTTCCGAAATTCGCTGGCTCGTGAAAACTTTTTTCAACCGAAGCCCAGGAGTTGTGTTCCATGTTCCCGGAGGTCAGGTTGTTACGGCACACGTTCAGCCCCCATGCCTCTCCAGGCTTCGGGACGACGCCGATGATCTCCCACGGAATCTCGATCTCGATTGAATAACGTTCGTCTTCAACATTAGCGGCGGCTTTCCAGCGCTTCAGCGTCGCAGAGCTTGCGCGACTACCGAGCGTGTTGACCGCGAATTGCAGCTCGGATTTTCCGTCCGGGGAGAGGAAGAGTTCCACGCCGTCCTCTTCCCAGAGCTTCCCGCCGTCATCCTGTTCGGCGGTTATCTTGTCGCGCTCCGTCTCGTCACAGACGATGGCGGCATAGAGGGCGTCGGCGGTGTAACCGACGCGGAATCGGGTCTGTTTTCCGGCAGCACCGCCGCCGAGGACTTTGAAGCCCGAAGTTTCGGGATTTCCGGCCCATGCCGGGTCGTCGCTGATGACGCCGTCAATTTCCGGAGCCTGCTTGAGCGGGGCGCAGACGCGCTCGCCGTCGGATTGAGAAAGCGCGACGCCCGGCGACAGGAACGCTACCGCCAGCATGATCGCGCCGACCATTGTCAGAATCCGTCTTGTCACGTTGGCTTCCCTTTCGTATCTCTCTGTTCCGCCTCCGGCGCGCCGGACGGCGTGGGCATGTGCTCAGAACTGGAAGTAGATGAACGCCTGATTGCCGGTTCTCGCAAAGACCGCTATGTAGATCAGCATCGCGGCGGTCAGCGCGACCTTCACCGGCGCAAACTGGAGCCACAATGAGAACCGCGACTCATGAACGAACTGATACGCCCAGACAGACAGCGCAAGCCCCGCCATCAGCAGCGGGAACTTCGGTTCGCCAAAACCCGACGCGAAGATGCGGGAGACGATCAGCCGCGCGTCTGCAAAGGTCTCCGCGCGAAAGAATATCCAGCAGAAGCACACAAATACAAACGTGAAAAGCTGCTTGACAATCTTCGGGAGGCGACTGCGGTAAAAGTTTGTCCGCTCAAGCTCGCGGGTGCAGACGCGCCCCGCGCCGTGCAGCGCTCCCCAGATGACGTAATTCCAGCTTGCGCCGTGCCACAGGCCGGAGATCACCATCGTCAGGAACATATTGATATATGTGCGCAGATTGCCTTTCCGGTTGCCGCCCAGCGGGATGTAAAGATAATCCCTGAACCAGTTCGAGAGGCTTATGTGCCATCTCTGCCAGAATTCGCCAAGACCAGTGGCGAGGTACGGATTATTGAAATTCAGGCCGTAGCGCAATCCCATCATGCGCGCCACCCCGCGGGCCATGTCCGTATAACCGCTGAAATCGAAGTAAAGCTGCCACGCGAAGGCGAATGTGGCCAGCATCAATGTCCCGGCCTGATACTCGCCGGGCATGGAATAAACCTCATCCACGTATAGCGAGAAATAGTCCGCCAGCGCAACCTTCTTGAAAAGGCCAACGATGAAAAGAGATGCGCCGTCCGCAACGTCGCGCCCGCCGATGCGCGGAGTTTCGCGAAGTTGTGGCAGGAGTTCCCTTGCCCGCTGGATCGGCCCGGCGCATATCTGCGGGAAAAGCGAAACGAAGGCCGCGTATCGCCAGAAGCTCGTTTCCCTCTCAACCTGTCCCCTGTAGCAGTCAATCGTGTAGGTCAGGGACTGGAAGACGTAGAACGATATCCCCACCGGAAGGACGAAGTCCGGACGCGGCGCCGACCATGCCATACCAAACTTCGCAAGGAGCAGGTTGACGTTGTCGGCGATGAATGCGGCATATTTGAAGAACGCGAGCAACGTCAGGCCGTTTACGACGCTCAGGCCGACGCATAATTTTTTCGGCCCCCCGCGAGACATCCAGGCGACGGCAAGGTAGTCAACCGTTGTCGCGTAAAGGAGAAGGAGAGGGTAAAGGGGATTCCAGAATCCGTAGAAAGCGTAATTGGCGATCAACAGGCACGGAATGCGAAGCCGCGCGCCCTTGACGAGGAGGTGGAACGGGAAGACGATCGCGAAGAAGATCAGAAATGCCCAGCTTTGGAACAGCAAGAGCGCGGCGTCCTTGATGAATGGCGGTCGTCTGCGGCTCTGCAAGAGTCGGACGTCCGCATGAAATGCTTTCCCGCGCTTGTCTTTCAGAACTTCTGTGGCGCGGCGAAATCGTAAAATCGGCACGTTCGCGCATTATAACATCCCGACGGAGGAAATTCTGAAATCGTCAGACGATGTAATTGAACTGCGCCCCGATATTCCGGACAATGAAATCCGGGAATGCCGGACGGCGACGGATTTGCCGTCTGCCGTCTCCTGGCATGTAGCGATGCGTCACGGGACGGGGAATTGGAAACAGGCAATGGAGGAACGATCATGGCGGCGTCCGCCAAACGCGCGCGCGTGATGGGACGCTCGAAAAAGCTCGGGCACTGCATCTGCGATCCGAGAAAGCCGTGTCCGTGCGAGCTTTTCATCGCAAAGAACGTCTGCCTCTGCGCCGGAGAGAGGGTTGAGAACGCCGCCCCATCGGGCAAACCACCGGCGCTTACGAAACTCGTCAAGAACGCCGGTTGCGCGTCGAAAATCCCCCCTGCTGAGCTTGCCGGGATTCTTTCCCGACTTCCGCAGATCGAGGATTCAAGAGTTCTGGTCGGGACGGCTACGGCCGACGACGCCGGGGTTTTCAGGATTTCGGACGATCTCTGCCTCGTGCAGACCGTTGATGTCTTCTCGCCGTGCGTTGACGATCCCTACCTGTTCGGCAGGATCGCCGCCTGCAACTCCCTCAGCGACATATACGCGATGGGCGGGATGCCGCTCACGGCGCTTTCTGTGATCGGCTTCCCGATCCACAGTCTGAGCGGCGAATGGATGTACCGGATGCTCAAGGGCGGGCAGGACGTGATGACCGGGGCCGGCGTCGCCATCATCGGCGGCCACAGCATCAACGACGAGGAGATCAAGTTCGGTTACGCCGTCACGGGCGTCATCCGCCCCGACCGGATCGTGACCAACGCCGGGGCGCGCCCGGGAGACGTTCTTATCCTGACGAAGAAAATCGGGACCGGCATCATATCCTTCGCGGCACAGATGGGCCGGGCATCAACCGAGGCGATTCGGGAGATCGGCG
This sequence comes from Planctomycetota bacterium, assembly GCA_022711755.1. Classification (GTDB taxonomy): domain Bacteria; phylum Planctomycetota; class Brocadiia; order SM23-32; family JAKLEA01; genus JAKLEA01. The sequence goes on along the minus strand of JAKLEA010000008.1, from coordinate 188,303 downwards.
AGTCAATGGCGACTCTGAACCGCGCCGCAGCCGGGGTGATGCTTGAGTGCGGGGCGACAGCATGCACGGACGTCACGGGCTTCGGATTGCTGGGGCATCTCTTCCAGCTTGCGCGCGAGAGCAAGGTCAGCGTTGACCTATGGGCGAATGCCGTGCCGACGTTCTCCGGGGTGGAGGAGCTTGCGCGTCAGGGCGCGGTCTCCGGCGCGGCGGAGAGGAACAGGGAATACGCGTCACATGCGGTGGCGGTTGCGGAAGGCGTTCCCGAGTGGGCAGTGGGCGTTCTTTATGACGCGCAGACCTCCGGCGGGCTGCTCATCGCTTTTCCAGAAGATCGCGCCGGGGAGGCGCTGGCGAAGCTGCGGGCGGCCGGATGCGGCGCGGCGACGGTGGTCGGGAGGGTGGCAGGGACATCCGAAGGGAGAATCACGGTGAAAAACAAAGAGGAATGCAGTCAGACTTCGGGTTGCAGCCGGGCAAAGGAAGATGCGGCGACGGCGCAGCCGGCGGATTCGGGAAAGCCGTGCTGCTCCGGCGGACAGCAACCGGAGCGAAATAACGCCATCGAATGCTGCTCAGCATCCGCTGACGGATCTGCGGTTGGGGGCGCAGCGGCGGGGAACGCCGAGGCGGCGTTCCGGCAGTTCATGGGCAAGGCATTCAGCCCCGGCGCATTAGACGTGCTGCAGAAGGAGATCACGACCATTGCCCTGTCCGTGGCGGTTCAGTGCGAACCGTGCCTGACCATCCACGTCGAGAAGGCGCGCGGCATGGGTGTCAGCGATGCCGAAATCACAGAGGCGGCATGGATGGGAGTGGCGTTCGGCGGGTGCAAGGCGATGATGTTCTGGGGGAGCATGGCGGGGAAACTGGGGATTTCCTGACTCCCGCTGCCTACACAGGGATGATTCTCAGGCTCGCGCTTTGTCCCCCCGGCAAGGGTTTCATCCCGATGGGGCCGCTGCCCGAACCGGCGTGATTCAGTACTTCGGTATCACCCGACCATCGCCGTCACGAACTCCGCAATCCGTCGCTTGAATATCCGCGTATCAAAGTTCTCCGCGTGGGAGCGCAACTCCTCCGGCCTGAATCCCCCCTCGATCTCCTCGAACCTCTCCATCGCCCCGCATAGCCCCTCAGCAGTCTGCTTCTTGAAGAATACTCCCGTCTTCCCCTCAACCACCGTTTCCAGCGCGCCGCCCATGCCGTAAGCGATCACCGGACGCCCGCTTGCCATCGCCTCCAGGGGCGTGATGCCGAAATCCTCGACCCCCGGAAAGATGAATGCGCGGCAACGGCTGTAGAGCGCCGCCACCTCCTCGTCCGATTTCCAGCCCAGGAATTCCACTCCCGGCCCCGCGATGGCCTTCAGCCGCGCCTCGTCCTGCCCCGTTCCGACGACCAGCAGCCTCCGCCCTAGCTTCCGGCACGCCTCAACCGCGAGGTCAACGCGCTTATACGGCGCAAGCGCGGAGACAACCAGGTAGTAATCCCCGACCTCCCTCGATATCGAGAAACGCCCGCTTTCGACCGGGGGGTAAATGACCTTGCTTTCCCGTCCGTAATGACGCCTGATCCTGTCGGCTATGAAATCGGATATCGCCACGAATTCCTTTACCCGGGCCGCGCTATCAACGTCCCATTTCCGCAGCCTTCCCCTGACCATGCCCATGGCGGCGCGGACGGCGGAGCCGGCGCGTTGCGGCCCGAAGTAATCGTCGTAAAGGTCCCACACGTAGCGCATCGGCGTGAAGCAGTAGCAGACGTGCGGAACGCCGGGCGGGGCGATCGCGCCCTTGGCCACGCAATGGCTGCTGCTCAGGACGAGATCGCAATCGGCAATCTTCAGCGATTCGATTGCGCGCGGAAAAAGCGGAAGGTAATGCCGGTAACGCTTCTCGACCATCGGCAGCTTCCGGACGAAGGACTCGTGAACGGGCATCCGCTCAATGGTCGGAGACAGCTTTCCCCGAATATGAACGAGCGTATATATCTCCGCCCGCGGGAAGAGTTCGCAGAAAACCTCCAGGCAGCGCTCCCCCCCGCGCATTCCGGTGAGCCAGTCGTGCACGAGCGCGACCTTGAGCTTTGCGCACTTCGAATAGTCTTGCGCGTCGTCAGCCATTTCAACCTCAATCGTCCGCTGCCTGACCCGTCCCGAAATTTGATTGTCAGGTCTCGAAGACGGCGATTACAGCCTTTTCCGCCATATTTGCGCAACCGGAAAAAGAAGAGGCGTCAATTGGGAATGCTCCCAACTGACGCCTCGTATGCTGCTTTAACGGCTACTCGTCGTCATCACCTTCGGTGAACAGCCCCATGTGCAATTGCGCCTGCTGGGGCTTGGCGGGCGGTTCGGAGGAATCCGAAGGCGAGGCCGGAGCCTCGGATTCGGCTGCCCCGTCATCTCCCTGCGCCACGTCGCCGATTGACGCGATGTCATCCGGTATCATCGCCGTCACGTCTGGCGCGGTTCCGCCCTTGTCATCTTCCGATTCTGTGGCCGCGTCGGAATCATCGTCGAAATCGAGTATCTCTTCCGACGTCAGATCGTCAGTTCCGCCTTCTTCAGCCCCGTCCGCCGCGGTCAGGTCCGCCAAGGCTTCGGGAGATTCAGCCTCGTCCTCAATCGCCTCGATCTCCTCGACCATGGCGGTCGGAGCGGCCTCGTCAGTCACAATCCCGGCGTCGGCAATCTCGCCGGGCAGCGAGTCAGATGGTTCACCCTTCCCGGCGTCGTCTGATATCGCCTCCGGCTGGGGGGCGACCGGTTCGTCCGTCACAGGCCCGGCCTCAACCTCCGCGATGACGATCTGCTCCTGCGATTCCGAAACGGACTCCGGGGCCTCTGCAACCGTTTCCGGCGCTTCGCCGCCTGCGTCCGAGGACTCAATCGAAGCGGAAACCTTTACCGGCTCCGATTCCTCGTAATCGTCCTCTCCGAAGACCTCTATCTTGCGTTCAGCAACCTCCGGAGCGGGCTGGGCCGACGACTCTTCCGCGACAAGGGATTCGATGCGTCCGCCAAGTTCCTGCTCCATCCGGACCAGGTTCTGCCGCAGCGTATCAAGCTCTCCCTTCACGGACTGCATGTCGGCGTCGCAGGCTGCGATGGTCTCGCGCATCCCGACCAGTTCCGGCAGTTCCCGGACCTGATTCCGGAAAAGCTCGACAGCCTGTTCGATGGCGTCGGCGCGCTGAACGGCGGCCGTCACCTGGGAGAACAGTTCGTTGAGGTTCTCCCGTATCAATGTCCTGTCCTCCAGGGAGTGTCTGGCGTGATCGGTGAGATTCTGCGAATGCTCCTCGATCCGCTGTGTCAGTTCCCCGGAGTGTTCCCGGACCATGTCCTCAAGCGCCGAAATATTGGCGACCTTCAGTTCTTCAAAACGGCACACTAACTCCGTTGAAGAGTCGTGTATCGTCTTGCGGAAGTCTTCCAGCGATTCCTCGAAGCGCTCCTTTTCTCGTTTGCCGCCATCCTCGACGAGGCCCAGACGGTTTTCGACGGCCTCCAGAAAGTGCTGGTTGTTGTGGCGGATTTCCGCGACGATCTCGCTGATCCTCTGGTCCTCCGCCCTCAATCCGGCGACCGTGTCGCTGAGCATTTCCTCGACATGGGCGTATCTATCCGCCCATGACTGGCTGGTCTGCGCCAGTTGCTGCTCGACGTTGGCCTCGAGCGCCTGCGCGTTCTGCCTCAGTTCGGCGATGGATTCCGCGATTTTCGCTCTGGCTACGCTGTCTGCCTCAGTGGTCTGCTTCAGCCTGTTCTCGAAATCCTCCCTCAGGCAGCGAGCGCCCTCGCGGTATTCGGCCGTTATAGCCTCCGTCTCCTCGCTCGCCTTGCTCAGGTTTTCGCCGAGGGTATCCATCGCCACTTCGATTGATTCGATCCTTGCCAGCGCATTGCCTCTGGCTGTTTCAAGCGCGGACGCCGCCGCCTCAGCCCCGGCCGCGTATTCAGCACGAAGTTCAGAGAGCCGCCCCGCGAAGTCGTCGCGGATGCGCTGATCGTTGTCCTTGAGCGCGTCAATCGCAGAGGCGAGCGTGTCGGACCTGCCGGCTGACTCGATTCGCAGCTTCTCGGCTCCGGCCGTAAGCTCCTCGCGCAGCCTCTGGTTGTTCTCCTTCAGGGAATCCACCCCGGCCGCCAGGGAATCAACGCGGCTCAGCGACTCGCTTCGCAGTTGCTCGATTGCGACCGTAAGTTCGTCGCGCTTGCCTTCCGCGCCGATCTCAAGGCCCTGTATGGCATCTGAGAGCATGCCCGCGCGGTGCTGGGCCTCAGCCCTCAGCGCTGCAAGCTCGCCGGCCAGCATTTCCGACTTGGAGGCGAAGGCCGACTGGATTCTGCTCATCGCGGTTCCGGTTTCCTCAGCATGAGTCTTGAGGTACTTCCGGATTGATTCGATTTCAGCATTGAGAGCGTCCGCCCTGGCGGCGGCAGAGGTTTTGCTCTCGGTCAACGCGGCGTCAACCCGCTCGGACTCCGCCTGCAGCAACTGCCTTGCAGCCTCAATCTCAACGGACATCGCGGCGGCGGTCCGTTCAGATTCGGTCTTGAGCGACTGTCGCACGGATTCAATCTCTCCGGCCATGGAATCGGCCCGCGCTACCAGTCCGGCGTCCGCGTCCCTCATCTCGGCTTCCGCTTCAAGGGATCGCGCTTCGAATGCCTGCCTGAGCGCATCCAGCTTCTGAGTCAGTTCGCCGTCGGTTTCCTCAAGACGCTTCTCTGCGTAGACCTTCAGGCCTTCAACGCTTTCATCCAGGCGCGACTCATTCACGGCAATTCGCTCGGCATGTTCATCATATTGCGTCTGGAGCTGCGCCAGATGCCCCTGCAGGCCAAGCAGGTTCTCCCTGGCCGCGCGGGCGCTCTGCGCCACCTCTCCGATGCGGTTGTCAACAAGCTCAAACCGGTCTGCTACGGAACGTTGCTTCTCGTTCACGTCCAGAGCAAGGCTCTCGACTGTCGCAGTGATGGTCTCGCGCAGATCGGCGTTGCTGGCCGAAACCTCGCGCTCCCAAGCCGCCAAGCGGGTCTGAAGCTGGCCGAACTGCTGCTCGGCCGCCATGCGGAACTGCTTGAACGAATCGGCAATCTCGCCCCTGGCGGACGCGCCCCGGTTCTCCGCGGCGGCAAGCGCTGTTTCCAGCGCCGCGCGCTGCTCGTTCATCGCAATACGCTGCTGCTGCGCAGCGGCTGAGACCTCGCCGATCTGGCGGGAGTTCATCGAAACCACCTCGGCGGTCGCGTCCCCGGCCTTTTCAAGCGCGCTTATAAGACCGCGAATCTCCTGGATCGCGGTGTCCCCGGCCCGCTGGACGTCGTCAATGCGCTGCGCAAGGGCCTGCCGCGCTTCGTCGCCCCGTTGCGCGATGTTCTCGATGCGCCGCCCAAGCCCGTCAAGCATCGCATTGAGCTTGTCCATGTTCTCCAGGCGCGCCTCAATCTCCGAGACGCGCTCCGTCAACGCCTTCGCCATCTCATTCTGGCGATTGGCGAGTTCGGAGAGTTTCTGCTCCGCCTCTTCATGGCGCTGGGAGAACTGTTGTCCCTGATCGGTCAGCGTTTCTGAAACGCGACGAAGCCTCCTGCCCAGGAAAGGCTTGGAGACTCGGAACAACCAATAATGAAAACCAATGACGAGTGCCGCCGCGCTCATTACGAGCGCCAAAACAGATACCGGATCCATTCCATCCACCTCCAAAGCGTCAAACATTCCGGCAAAACAGTTTCTGACGCTAACGGCCTAGACCTCTATCGTGTCTTCCATCTCCTCTCCGGGGTTTTCCTCCCTGCTCTTGAGCAGTCTCGCTACCCTGAAGAAAGAGACCATCACCATCAGCGCGAGAAGAACGTACCATACCTGGCGGGTCCATGGCTGCCGCGGATACAACAGCGTTATCCCCAGAGCAAACGCGGTGAGGACGATAACGACATCCTCAAACACCTTGGCTCCGGTTCCTCCTCCAGACGGGCGTTTCCCTCCTCCGTCCTGAGCCATCTGCCGCCCTTTTCTTACGGAATACAGACGACGTTCCTCTCCAAGCCAACACGGATGTTACCATAACTCCATAGCAGAAGTCAAGATATAGTTATTAATTATTGCTGATCTTCCTGCGTGCCGGCGCATTGGAGCAGCATCATCTTTCCCGCCGCTCTTACTGCGGCCATGGCCGATGAGACGCTGTCGAAACGAACCAGGTGTCCGCCGCACCGGCAGTCGCTCGCGCCGAAGTTCGCCGGATAACGCTCCCCGCGCTGAGCAACGCGCCCGGCGATCCTGCACTCCTCGCGATTCGATCCCTTGAATGTGGCAATCCCGGCGACATTGCAGAAACGCCTGAGATAATCAATATGCCAGTGCGACTTCTTCAGCCGCCTTTCATGCCTTGCAAGCCGAGCTTCAAGACCGGCCTGCGCGCTGCCAGTATAGACATAAACACCTGCCGGAAATGACCATGTCCCGAAACTGCCGACGCGGATCGCTCTCTCGCATTTACATTTCAAAATCAGGCAGTAGCAGCCGGAATCTTCCCCGCTCATGCTTCGACGACGAATATCGTGTCCCCGACCTGGATTCGGCAACCGATCTCCAGCGGCACGCGCCCCGTGAGCCGCTCTCCGTCAACGAAGGTTCCATTTGTGCTACCGGCATCCTCGATGACAACGCGCTCGCCCAAATGCCGCACGAGGCAATGCAGGCGGGATATTTTCGTGTCTGTTATGGCGATCTGGCTTACCGCTGCGTCCCTTCCGATCGTCAGGGTCTGGCCGGGCAGGAGGACCTTCGCCAATCCCTCTCCCGGCCCCTCGACCGCGCGGAATCGGCACGGCGAGCCGGGTGTAAGAAACTCCTTCTCAGTGGGCGGCGGGGGGGCGGGAATCCTTTCCGTCGGCATCTTTGCCAGATCAGGTTCAACCTTCGCGGAGTCCGTATCGAGCAGGACGACGGACTGATCTCCCAGCAGGTCAATCTGGAAATGGGCCTGCGTGAGGCCGAAGTCGGAATCCTTTTCCGGCTTGATGTCAAGGCCGAGACGGTCGTGCGCGGCGCGCAGGTCAACCAGCAGTTCCTGCGGGGTCTGATAACGCTCCTCAGCCCTTTTGTGCGTAAGCCGCCATATCAGCCTGCACGTCCCATCAGTTATCTCAGGCACGATTGAGCGCGGCGATGGGATGGGGTCATGAATCTGGCGGTGTATGACCTCGGTCACGTTGCCCTTGTAGGGAAGCTGCCCCGTGACCATGAAATAGATCACCAGGCCCAGGCAGTACAGATCGCTGCGCGTGTCAATCTCCCGGATACCCCTGGCCTGCTCCGGGGACATGAACATGGGCGTCCCGCTGATGCGATATGCCAGCGTGTCCGGCATTTTTTTGCCGTCGGTTCCCGCGTCGCGTATGACTCGCGCAAGCCCGAAATCCGCGATCTTCGCGGTTCCGTCGCTGCTGATGATGATGTTTGCAGGCTTGAGGTCGCGATGGACTATGCCGCGCTGGAAGGCGTGGTTCAATCCGCGCGCCACCTCGATCGCTATGCTTAGCGCGCGCTTCTCGGAAAGACGCCTCTCCCGCTTCACCAGCACGTCAAGCGGCAGACCGTGCACATACTCCATGACCAGACAGCAGTGGTCCCCGCTTTCCACCCAGTCGAAACCCTGAACGATATTTCTGTGATTCAGCGCCGCAACCGCCTTCGCTTCCTCTTCAAACCGCTTTATGTGGTCCGAGTCAATCAGCAGGTGGGGGGCCAGAATCTTTACTGCGACCTGGCGGTTCATCTTTTCCTGAAGCGCAAGGTAGACCGTCCCCATCCCGCCGGAGCCAAGCCTGTCAAGCATACGGTAGCCGGGGATTTCAGGGGCGGGGCCGTCATAATCCTCCTCTTCCCACTCAAGCCCCTCGGTGCGCTCCGTCAGAACGCCTTCAAGCTCTTTCAGTTCCTCTTCCCTGATATAACCGCGCTCCAGCGCTATTTCGCCCACGGTTCTTTTAATGCCAAGACTGGCAAGCGTGGCCCTTGCGTCCTCGCAATCCTTCAACTGCTCCGTGGTCAGGACACTGCGCAGAAGCGCATAGAGGTCCGCCGATCTGAAGCTCTGCGAATCCGAACCCATATGTGTGCTCTCGCCCTGCTTCCAAATGCCTTCGTCCGCCGATGGGCTGTCCCCGGCATGATGAATCCGCGCATTACCGCAACGCAAATAATGCTATAGCCTGGGCGGGGGAGTGTCAAGCGGGCTTGGAAGCGTTCCCGTCAATCTTCCAGTTCGTTCATACTGAAAAATCTGGCGCTCGGAACGTATTTTTCCTTCTTCCCCCTGACGAGCAGCTTGAGCAGGAACCAGCGCAACAGCCGCGTGAATATGCTCAGCCTTCCGAGCGTGAGCAGGTAGCCGCGCATGATTATCAGCCTTGCGGAAGTCATCAGCATTTCGCGATTCTCCTATCCCCCAAGCTCCAGGGCGGCCAGCAGGTAGTCCGTCGCCAGCGGGATGACATAGCGGTCATCCATCCAGGCGGGGGACGAGATGAGGTCCTCGTCCACGCCCGCCGCGATTCTGTCAATGACGGGGCTGCGCATCCGCGCGAAGGCCCGGGGATAGACGTATTGCGTCTTGCGGCTGGCGCGGGAGTAGTCGAACTGTCCGTTCGGGGCTATCTGTGGTTCGAGTTGGCCGACGGCCTGCGCGCAGACCTCCTGTACGCCTTCGCTGGGCGAGCGGGTCAGGTATCCGGCCAGGCAACTCAACGTGACGGTCGTGTAGCCGATGTCGAAGCCGCCGTATTCCGGGAAGTAGCCGTTTGCGCGGTAATCCTTCAAGAGGAGTTCCATGCGGTCCTCTGCGATGGCGCGGAAGCGCGGGGCGCTCATCAAGGCGCTTGCGCTCATAAGGGCCGCGCAGGAGGCGGCGCGCTGGTTGGCGACGGCCGGGTTGTCGTGGTCCGCCAGCCACTTGGCGGTCCGCGCCACCTGCGGGGGCGGGTCAACCTTGAGCAGAAGCAGGGTCTCGCATACGCAATACGCGCTGAATGCCGTGGCGCAGAATCCGCGCTCGCGGGGATAAACCTCGTTGAAGCTGCCGTCCCGGTTCTGCGACTTCGCCCAGAAGTCCACGGCGGCCAGCGCCCACTGCCTGAGCGCCGGAAGCCCGCGCCACCGGTTCTCCGGCATCGGGCTGGAGTAGGCCAGAGCCATCAGCCACGCCGCCTCCTGATAACGCGCGTTGCTCCAGTCGTGCAGTCGGTAATGCCAGTAATGGCGGTCGAAGCAGCCCCAGGTCCGGCTGCCCTTGCGCCGGTCCCCCAGTCCCAGAATCCGGGGCAGTTGACTCAGCGCAGCCTTAGCCAGAACCGATTCAGCTTTCATGGTATTGCCTGAACCACAACTCCAGCAGCAGGATGGCCATCATCTGCTTGTTGTTGAGCAATTCTCCGCCGCCCCCCCGCCGGGTTATCTCGCCGACGGCCTTCGGATCGAGAATGCCGCGCCTGCGAACAGCGTCCTCCGACAGAATGTCCCGGACGTAGCCCTCGAAGGCGGAGCCGAAGACCTTCTCTGTCGGCATGTAGAACGCCTGCTTCTTTGCGCGGACGGTCTCCGGGGGCAGAACGCCGTCCATCGCCCCGCGCAGCAACTGCTTGCCCTGCATGCGGCGGATTTTGGTCTTCAAGGGCAGGCCGGCGCAGTATTCCACAATGCGATGGTCCAGCATCGGCACGCGCCCTTCCAGCCCCCACGCCATTGACAACCGGTCCTGCTTGAAAAGGATGTTGTCCTGAAGCCAGTGCTTTATGTCGTAATCGCAGATCCGGTTGACTAGGTCTCCAGGGCTTCGGGCGGCCAGCGCATCCGACAACTCCGCCTCAACGGCGGCTTCGGCTTCGGCGATGCTATCATGCCATTCCGGCGCCAGCAACCTCCTTTTTTCCGTCGGGCTGAACAGTGTTGTCAGCGTCAGGTAAGCAGTCGCATGATTATCCCCGGCCTCGAAATACGCCGCCAGGCGGTCCCTGCCGCGTCTGCCGAGCGCCGCCGGATATGGGAAGAATGGATTAAGCAGGGCCGTCGGCATGCCCCGGATGATCGCCGGGACGACGCCGCGCGCCATAAAGCCCGGCATGAGCCTTCGGAACCGTTCCCCGAGGTTCATGGCCACCTGATGCACGTATCCGGCCATCGTCTCGTCGGCGCCCTCGCCGGTCAGGACGACCTTGACCTGCTTCCTGGCCTCGCGCGCCAGGAAGTAGATCGGCATGATGATCGCGTCGCCCAGCGGCTCGTCAAGATGCCAGATGATCTTCTCCAGACTCTCGACCGATTCCTCCCCGATGACCGTCTCGGAGTGTTCCGCGCCGACGAACTCGGCTATCCGGCGGGCTTTACCGGTTTCATCAATGTCCGTTCCGAAGCCGATGCAGAACGTCCGGGGCGGATGGTTTGAGGCTTTCCGCATGAGCGCGACAACGCTTGAGCTGTCAATCCCACCGCTGAGGAACGCACCGAGCGGAACGTCCGCTATCAGGCGCATCGCCACGGAATCCTGGAGCAATTCGCGGTAATGCGCGTGGCAGTCCGCCGGAGTCTTTGCGTCTATGGGGGTCGGGGAGAGCTTCCAGTACGGCTCGATGCGGAGATTCCCGCCCTCGAAAACCAGAAACGACGCCGGCGGCAGTCGCCGTGCGGCCTTGAACATGCTGTGCGGTGTGCAGACATAGCGGAAGCTCAGGTAATCGTTCAGGGCGGCAGGATCGAGATCGCGCGGAACGTCGCCGCATTCGAGTATGGACTTCAACTCTGATGCAAAGAGAAATCGCTCCGGCAATCGGCAGTAGTAGACCGGCCTAATGCCGATCCTGTCGCGGCTCAGGACAAGGCGGCGGTTCGGTTCATCCCAGATGCCGATGCCCCACTGCCCGTTGAACTTCTCAAAGCAACAGGTTCCCCATTCCTCATAGGCGTGGACGATTGCCTCTGTGTCGGATTTTGTCTTGAAGACGTGGCCTTTCGGCTCCAGTTGGCGCCTCAGTTCCCGGTAGTTGTAAATTTCACCATTGAAGACGGTCCAGATGGTGCCGTCCTCGTTGGGCATTGGCTGACGGCCTGTGGCAAGGTCAATAATGCTGAGTCGGCGATGACCAAGGGACGCGTAGTCGGATTCGCGGAAACCTTCGTCGTCAGGCCCTCGGTGGGCGAGGATGTCGGTCATCCGCTTCAGGAGGTCCGGATCGCGCCGTCCGACGAATCCGCAGATTCCGCACATCAGTCGCTTTCCGTCCTGCCGCTGGAGAGCAGATTGAGGTAGGCGGTCTCGCGCCCGCGGGCGACGATCAGATCGGCCAGAAGGCCGATGGAGAAGATCATCACAGAGGCCAGGAGCATGATGATGGTCGCCTGCCGCAGCGCATGGTCGTCCGTATAGAAATGGTCAAATATCCCGCGCGCGATCCCGGCCGCTAAGACGACCATGCTGAGCGGAAGAAAAACTCGAAGAGGGTTGAAGTACATGATGACCCGGATGACGGTCATAAAGTAGGCGGCGGAATCCTTGATCGGGTGGAACTTGGACTTGCCGATGCGAGGGTGATACTCGGACGGTATGTATTTGACAGCGAATCCGTTGCAGAGGAAGGCCAGCGTCATCGTGGTGACGCAGGAAAAACCGTCCGGAATGACCCAGAGATAATTCAACATGATGTTGCGCTTGAACGCCTTCAGACCGGTGTTCAGGTCCGGGATATGAGTACGGGAGAGATAGATGGCCAGCATGCGGATGGCCCACTTGGCGGGGGTTCGCAGGAGTTTCATGGTTCCCTGCTCGCTGGTGCGCGCGCCATTCACCTGATCATAATCGGGGAAGTATTCGAGCATCTTCGGGATATCGGCTGCGGTGTAAGTCCCGTCCGCGTCAAGCATTACAACAATATCGCCAAGCGCGTTGATGATGCCGGTCTTTCGCGATGCTCCAGCGCCGCCCCTGACCCTTCGGGTTATCACCCTTGCGCCGAGATTCCTTGCGATGTCCGGGGTTCCGTCGCTTGAACTGTCGTCAATGACAAGGATTTCGTACGTCCAGCGCCCGCCGTCCAGCGCCTTCCGTATGTCGCCGATAACGGAAGGCATGGCCTCTGCCTCATTGTATGAGGGGAGCACGACGCTGACATCCAAACGTCCCGGTTTGGCGGATTGGCTCATTCGATGCTTTTCCAGGGATCAGTTGCGCGGATTACATGGCCAGAATCTTGTCCATGGCTTTGCTTGTCTTGAGGAGGGCTTTATCATCCAGCCCGAAGTATTCCGCCGTGCAGGGGCCTTTGTATTTGATGGCTTTCAGGGCGGCCATTACCGCCGGCCAGTCAACATCCCCTTCCAGAAGATCGCAGAAACCTTCAAGAGTCGCCACGTCACGTCGGAAGTCCTTGAAATGGACTGCTTTAACCCGCTTTTTCATGATGGCTATCCACTGTTCCGGGTAGCCTGTGTTGAGCATGTTGCCGGTATCCATGTAGAACCCGACCAGCGGATTGTCGAACTGGTCAATGAAATCGCGGTATTCAACGGGGCTGAGCAGGAACTTGTTCCAGACGTATTCCAGCGCCATGGCGCAGCCGGATTTCTTCGCGGCCTTCAATCCGCTCTTGACGAACGCAGCGGCCTTCTTCATGCAGACGTCGTAAGGGACTACTTCGCAGCCCGGTATGAAGTCGCAACCGACGACTCCGGGGATGACCAGCAGGCTGTCAACACCCAGCCATCCGGCGATCGTCAGGCTCTTGGTCAGGATGTCCTTGGCCGTGTCAACCACGGCCTGATCCGGCGACGTCGGGCGAAACTGCCAGAACAGCCCGCTTGCCATGCTGGTGATCTTAATGTCTGCCTTTTTCGCGGTCTCAAGCAGTCTCCCGCATTGCTCTTGCGTCGTTTCAGGCGTGAGGATGCCGTTCATGCCGACGCACAGCTCGATGCCCTCGAAGCCCGCGTCCTTGGCGGTCTTGAAAAGTTCCGCGGCGGAGCGCTGTTCCTGGTTCTTGAACGCCCATTGGGAGATGCACTTTTTCATTCCAGCGTCCTCGGCGTTTCTGAAAATTCACAGAAAAGGACGTATGGACCGTCATTTTCCGCGCGAACGCCATTGTATCAGGAACCGACTTTAGTTACGGCGCTGATTGCTGTCAAGCTTGATGTTCCGGTCTGAGAGCGTGAAAAGAAAACGCCGTCCTGAACGGTATGCGTTCCGAACGGCGTTCATGTTTTTTATTGAAAGACCGGGCTACGGGGCCTTGGGCGGTTCAACAGGAGCAGGTTGCGCATCGGTTGGCGCAGGCGCAGCCTTTGCATCATCCTTCGGCGCAAGGGAATCCGGCACCGGATCCTGGTAGACGTCTGTCTCGGCATTGCAGGCGCGCCATCCGAACCAGAGCATAGGCATTGCCGCGATCGGTTTCCCATCCGCCTGGAAATCGGGGACACCCTTTTCCGCGTTCCATGCGACAGTTATCTCCACGTTGCCTATCTTATCCTTGATCGGTTCCTGCAGGTTAATCAGGGAAGTGCGCTTGTAAGCGCGGTTGCCGCCCGGCGTATGAACGCCGAACACGATCTCCTTTGCGCCCAGCGGCGATGTCTTCGGGTCATAATAGGGGACCGTGGAGAAGAGCGCATCGCTTCTGTAGTAACCGGCCGCCTGATCCAGGAAATTCTGCATGTAGCTGGCGCCCATCTGCGTCACATGGCTTTCCGCGCCGGTTTCCATGCTCAGGACGGTCGTGTCGGGATGCTGTTTCTTCCACCAACCCCACTTCACGGCTTCAACGGGCACGGCTTCCAGCGACAATCCCTTTTCGGAGCAGGCGCCGGTCAATGCCGCGCCTTCCAGGGAATCCCAGAGAGAGCCAGTCTTGTCATCGTAAAGCACAATATTGCCGCGATAGAGCCTTCCGGCGAATCCGATAAATGACTCGTGATCTCCGATGTTTGTCTTGAAGGCTGACGACGCGAAGGTGAATCCGTTGAAGATAACGACGACCTTCTTTTGCGCCACTGTGTCATAGATCAGGAAGTGGTGGCTCAGGATATTGCACGGATAGGCGCGCGCCTCTCCGTCAATGACGATTCCCAGCACGAAATCCTCATCGTCCCGCAGGAAGGTCGCCTCAGCAGCTTTCATGAAGCGGGGGGCGGTCAGGTCGGGGGTTCCGAGCATCTTGAGGATGATCGGATTCTTCTGCGTCGGTATGGCCAGGTTGTCCTTGAATCCGCACGGGACCAGATCGCCGATATCGAAGCCTTCGGCGGTTTTAGTCACGTCGAAGAGTTCGCCCTCAACGAATTGAACATTGCCTTCGACCTGCTTGGGCCTGGGGCCGATTGCGACAATATAGCGATTTCCGGCGTCGCCCGTCTGCTTGAACATCATTCCGCGGACACGCTTCAGTTCTTCCGTGCGCCTTTCCGCGTAGGTTGTCGGCGCGGCGGGGCCGGAGGGTTGCTGAGACTGCTGGGCGGGTTGCTGGACGTTCGCGGCGGGCGTTTGTCCCGCGGGGGGCATCGCCGTATCATCCTTCTTCCAGAGTTTGTTGAACAACCAGACGACTACGAGGACAAGGATTATGACGACGACTATGACCAGGTTTCCCGTCGCTGTCGCGTCATCTTCCTCATCAAGGACTCCCGGAGCGCCCGGCTGATTTTCATCGGCCGGTTTCTGCGCCTGCTGAACTTCCTCGGCGCGTTCCGGGCCGGCGGCCTGCTTTTCGTTCTCAGTCATGCTCTCAACCTCTTGTCTCAGGAAACTTGAAAAAACATTATCCCATGCGAACCGGGCGAGATGGGGATGTTCCGCTTGCTGCGCGGCGTCAACCCGGCGCCACCTTGGCTTGTCCTTCGTCAATCCGTCTGAGCGCTTCGATGATCAGGAATGAGGTTTCCATCTGGATGGTCCGCTCAACCTGCAGATCCTGCTGACGCTCGAATTCGAACTGCCCCTCGTTGATTGAGAATCCCTCAAAGAACGCCTTCTCGCCCTTCAACGCGCCGAAAGAGGCGTCGTGGATCATGCCCTGAACAAAGTAGAAAATGACTTCGCCTTTGTCGCTTGCGATGCGGAAGACACCTGTGTCGCGGTTGTTGCTCAGCAACTGGATAATGTCCGCGATCATGCTCTCCTGTACCGGGCCGGCCAGCACGACATTGGCGCGCAATCCAGTCGCTGCCGGCGCGGCAGCCTGAGCGGGAGCTGCGACGGCACCCGCCTGAGGCTTGGCGGGCGGCGGCGCTGCGCCTCCGGGAACCTGTAGTCCAAGAGCTTCGGCTTTCTTGCGGTAGATCATCAACTGCAACGCTTCCTGCAGGTAGTCATGCTTGTCCCTGACGGCCTGAGGAACGCGGCGTTCGTATTGCGAACGCATGTCGGCAATCTGCTTCAGTAGAACGTTCTCCACCGTTCCCTGCTTGATCGCGTCAACCAGGATTGAACGGTTATATGCCTCAAGATCGCTGACCATGGCGTTGGCGATGCGGCGGGCTTTTACATGGGTCGGATCTTTCAGCAGTGCCGGAGGAGCGGTTGGCGGGGGCGGCCCAAGCTGATCCATGGCCTGGCTTGTGGCGTCTCCAGTCTGCTCAAGCCCCGCCGCTCCCCCTCCTGCGGACATGCCGTTGGCAATAGCCTGTTCCAGAGTCTCGTTTATCTTATCAAAGCGCTTGGCCAGGGTTTCCTGATTCTTGACCAGCATGGTCAGAGCCTTCTGAATACCCTGAACGAAGTTATGATAAGTGTCAACCGTTGAACGCAGCAGGCTTTCTATATTCGCAAGTCTGTCGCCAAGTTCCGACAGCGTTTCGTCAATTACCTGAAGCCTGGTTCCGGAATCCTCTCTGGTTGGAGTTGCGGCCGGCAGTTGCGGGCTTGTTCCCGCCGACTCAGCAGCCCTTCCCTCGGCTTCATCCTCAGGTTTCTGGTGGCTGTAGAGCCATTCCGCAAACCTGGAGGACCTGGCTCCGGTCGCTTGATCGCTTCCGGGTTGGCCCGGTTGATTAGGCGGGTTCTGATCGGACATGAACCTCTCCAGAGGCTTCGGCATGGAATCCTCCCGGCCCAAGGATGGGCTGCCGGGAACAGACTCCTGCTTTGGACATTACTCTATTGTTTGCATGTGCCGATGTCAATTCATTTTAAGCAAAACGGACTCGGCGGCTTCATGACGATAAACGGGCCTGAATCGCCAGAATCTCGTTTGCCGATTTTGATTTATTTTTCGGATCCGATTCAAGGTTATTGACCCTGTCGTGATCAATAATGTTCTGCACGGATATTGCATATAAGACAATGGGACATTTAAAATGGACAGATGTTTAATGGGACGCAGGACTGGGCAGGTCGTGGCGTGTTAAATTATTGACAATGCCTATCCCAAATGGGCGGGAATTGGAGTAATCACAGATAATAGCCCTGGCAGGGCTACTGACTGTTCACTCCCCCTTCCGGAATACTGTCTGCGCCCGCCTGCTCTGACCTGTCGGCATTCACCAGCGAATAAAGCGCCGGCAGTATCACCAGAGTCAGAATCAGCGAGCTGACCAGCCCGCCGAAGATGACGGCCACAAGCGGTTTCTGAATCTCCGAGCCGGAGCCGGTCGCATAGATCATGGGAAGCAGTCCCAGCAGGGTCGTAAGTGTGGTTCCCATAAGAGGGCGCACCCGCAACAGGCACGCCTCGGAAACCGCGTCATTTACCCGGCGTCCCTCCTTCCTCAACTGGTCGAAGAAGGTGACCAGTATCAGCCCGTTCTCAACGGCGATGCCCAGCAGCGTTATAAAGCCGATGGATGCCGATACGCTCAGGTTGATATCCAGCAGATAAATCGCCGCTATCCCACCGACAAGCGCGAACGGCAGGTTGACCAGGACGAGCAGAGCGCTCCTGAGCGAACCCAGCGACACGTAGAGCATGACGAAGATGAGCAGCAGCGCCACCGGAACGACCATCATCAGTCGGGCCATCGCGCGCTGCTGGTTCTCGAACTGGCCGCCCATGTCAATCCGGTAGCCCTGCGGCAGACCTGCCTCGATGCCGGCCATCTTCGCGGAAGCTTCGGCGACGAACCCCCCGATGTCGCGCCCGCGGACATTGCACTCAACGATCAGACGCCTGCGCGAATCCTCGCGGCTGATCTGCGCCGGCACGTCGGTCTCAACAATGCCGGCAACGTCGCCAAGAGGGACATCATATCCCAGGGGCGACGGAACCAGCAGCCTTTCAAGAGATTCAAGGTTGCTGCGAGCCTCTTGCGGGAAGCGGACGAGAACGGCGAACCGTCTCTGTCCCTCGAAGATCGTTGTTGCGATCCTGCCGCCGACTGCGGTCTCGATGAGGTCGCTTATGTCGCGGGCGTTGATCATGTGCCTGGCCATCGCCTCCCTGTTCACCCGCGCCTCAAGCTGGGTGAAGCCGGAGACCTGTTCGATCTTTACGTCCTCCGCCCCGGCAATTGAAGCCAGCAACGGGGCCATGCGTTCCCCGACCCCGCGCAGGACTTCCATGTCCTCGCCAGATATTTTGATCGCCACGTCCGATTTGATGCCGCTGATCAACTCGTTCACGCGCAGGGAGATTGGTTGCGAGAAGGAGGGGCGTATGCCGGGAAAGAGCGCGAGTTCCGCGTTGATTTCCTCGACAAGTTGCTCTTTCGTCCGTCCGTCCGTCCATTCGCCGGGCGGTTTGAGCATGATGAAGAGGTCGCTCTGCTCCGGCCCCATGGGGTCCTCGGAGATTTCCGCCCGGCCAGTTTTCGAGACAACGGTCGTGACCTCAGGGAACTTCTCCAGCAGGCGTTTTTCAATCGCGGAGCTTTGCAGCGCGGAGCCTTCGACGCTTGCCGTGGGAAGGCGAACGCAGTTGATCGCTATCGCGCCCTCGTCGAGCGCGGGCAGGAATTCCGTCCCCAGTTTCGGAAGCAGGGAAAACGCCCCGACCATGACGCTCGCCGCGACGGCAGCCGTCATCCAGCGCCCGCGCATCGCAAGCGCAAGGATGGGCGCATAAGTCCTCTGAACGATCCTGACGAGTAGATTCTCGCCGCCAGTCGCGGATGCCCTCCTGACCAGGAGCGACGCCAGAACCGGCACAATCGTCAGCGCCGCGATCAGCGCGCCGGCCATCGCGAAGCACATGGTCAGGCCCAGCGGCTTGAACATCTTGCCCTCAAGCGACTGGAGCGTGAAAAGCGGCAGGAAAACTATGATGATTATCAGCGTCGAGAATACCACCGGACGAGCGACCTCATTGACGGCGATATGAGCAACCTCGATGCGGGACAGCTCGGATTCCGCCTTGTCGCGGAGATGTCTGGAGATGTTCTCCGTTATGACGATGGAGCCATCCACAACCATCCCGATCGCGATAGCCAGCCCGCCCAGGCTCATGAGATTGGTGGTCACGTCCCGCCAGTCCATGAGCAGGAACGTTATCCCGACCGTCACCGGCAGACAGACGGCTACCGTAAGCGCGGCGCGCATGTCCCAGAGAAGAAGGAAAAGGACGATCACGACAAGAATGACACCCTGACCGAGCGCGCCGGTTATTGTGCCGATGCAGGCCTGGATCAGGCTCGTCCGGTCATAGAACGGCACGATCCTGACGCCCGGCGGGAGGGAGTTCTGAATCTTCGGAATCTCCGCCTTCACGCGCTCGACCACAATCTTTGAATTGGCTCCCTTCAGCATGATCACCATGCCGATGACGGCCTCCCCGCGCCCGTCCCGCGTAACGACCCCGTTGCGCGTCTGATTGCCGACGCTGATCTCGGCGACGTCCCTGAGATAAACCGGCGTTCCGTCCTCGGCCTTCAGGACTATCGTCTCAATGTCCGAAATCGTCTTGAGAAGCCCGCTGGATACGACGTTGATCTGTTCCCAATCCCGCGTTATGAACCCGCCGCCCGCATTGGCGTTGTTGGATTCAAGGGCCTCAATGATGTCGTTCAGGCTGATGCCGAACTTTAAAAGCAGCGCGGGATCGGGAACAACGTGGTACTGCTTGACAAATCCGCCGAAGCTGTTCACCTCGGTCACGCCCGGCAGACGGCGAAGCTGCGGGCTGATGAGCCAGTCCTGAAGCGTCCTGAGATCGGCCAGACCGTGAGCGCTTGCCGCGAACTCCCTGCCGCATTGCCCGCATTTGCCGGGGTCGCGCGACCACTCCGAAGGATGTTCCGGGCAGTGGAACACCCCCTCAATAACATACTGGTATATCTCTCCAAGCCCTGTGGAAATCGGCCCCATTTCAGGCTCTACACCTTCAGGAAGGCGTTCCCGCGCCTGGCTGAGGCGCTCGAAGACAAGCTGCCGCGCGAAATAGGTGTCGGTCTCGTCCGTAAAGACGACGATCACCTGCGACAGTCCGGTCTTCGAAAGGGAGCGGACCTGCGTCACGTCCGGCAGCCCGCCCATTTCGATCTCAATAGGCTGAGTTATCAGCCGCTCAACCTCCCCGGGGGCCAGTCCCGGCGCTTCGGCCAGGATCATTACCTGAACGTTCGTCACGTCCGGAAAGGCGTCAATCGGCAGCCGCTTCCACGCGGCGATACCCGCGCCGAGGATCAGGATTGCCGTCAGCGCCGTCAGCAGTCTCATCCGCAGGACAAAGCCCAGCAGTTTTTCGAGTATCATTCCATCCTCCCCGGACTCAGTCCGCACAACCCGCGCCCATCTTGCCGCGCAGGACGTCGCTCTTGAGCATGAACGCGCCGCGTGTGACTATGACGTCGCCGCCGGCGACTCCCGCTACGATCTCCACAAACCCTCCCTGCGAACGTCCCGGCCTGACGTCTCGCCGCACCCACATGTCGTCCCGCCACTTTTTGAACACGAAGAACCGGCCCTCGTCAGAAAGGAGCGCCTCGTTTGGGATGACCAGCGCGCGCCTCCCCAAAGGCAGGGGTATTTCGGCATGGGCGAACATGCCGGGGCTGAGCGCGCGGTCGGGATTGGCGACGCGGATTCTGACCTTGACCGTCCGCGTGTGTTCGTCAAATTCGCTGCCGATAAGGTCCGCCGTCCCCTCGAACGCGCGATCCTTGAATGCCGCAACGCGGATAACGGCCTTGATTGTCCCGCTTGAGGCAAGGGCCGCGTGAATGCCGGAAAGGTCTCTCTCGTAAAGGTCGCACCAGACCCACAGACTGCCCAGATCGGCCACCGTGAACAGTGTCGTTGACGTTTCCGCGAATTTTCCTTCGGAAACGCCGGCGGCGATGATCGTTCCGCTTCTCGGAGCCTTGACCTCAAGGCGCGACGGCTCTCCGTCGTCCGGGGCGTCAGGTGAAATTCCCATGATCTTCAACCGGCTTTGCGCGGCCGCAAGGTCGGCCTCGGCCTGCTGAACGCCCCTGTCGGCGCGCAGTTTGTCCAGTGCCAGGTTGAGCCTGACCTCCTCGATAAACGCGTTGTATTCGGCCTGCGCGGTCTGGAATTCCTGATCGGCGCTCTCATGCTCCGCCGCGCTTGAGATCTTCATCTCATGCAACTCCTCCTCCCGCTTGAGCGCGGAACGTGCAACCTTCAGACGCGCCGCCGCGCCGAGCAGCTTCGACTTCCATTCGCCTATGACCCCGTCGGCATCCGATGAGCCGAAATCTCCCGCGCCACCTTCGGCGTCAAGGCGTCTCAACAATGCCTCCAACGCCTCGTTCAGCCCTGATTGCCTCTGCTGCTCCTTGCGGGCGATCTCCAGCGCGGCGGCGGACCTGCCGCATGTCGCGCGCGCCTCGCCCAACTCCGGAGACAGAATGACTGCAAGAACGTCCCCGGCCTGGACAGTTTGTCCCAACTCCGCTCTGATGCCTGCTATTCTGCCGGAGACGATGGGCGTCACCTCGACGACGCGCGTCGGGTCATGCTGTATTTCGCCGTTGAGCCGCAGGACGTTGACAGCTTCCCGCTCCTCGACCGGCGCGGAGGCGATCAATCCCCCGCTCACTGACGGGATGACCTTCACGACGCCGGCCTCGAATCGGCACTTGTCGCATTCGACAATCGGCCCGCCGTGCTCGCAGTTTTCTTTCTCAATCGCGGCGATCTGCGCGTTCCATGATTCCTTCGCGGTTTTGCCGACGCTCTCGATATCGGCTCCTTCCGCTTCCTCGCAGTCAGCGCATTCTTCAGAATGATCGCCGCTTGAGGGCGCTGCCTCTCCTTCGTGATCATGCCCCTGCGCTACTCCGTGCGCCGCTCCGCTAGCCTCGCCGTGCGCCTCCTCATGCGCTTCGGTTTGAGTCGCCGACGCCGTCTGAGCACCGAGGCGCAGGTAGCCGGTCATCCAGAGAAGGATTCCGCTCATGAGCGTGAATACGAAGAGCGCCATTCCGAAATTGCCTGTGATTTTTCCTCTATTGACTTGCATCGCCGGTCTCCTGTGCTGCCGTCTTGACTGATCCGCCCCCTGAAATCGCCTCTCCCGTCAATCCCTCGATCTCTGCGGCCGTCTTGCGCCATGCCGCCAGAGCGTCCAGGTATCTCGATTTGGTCTCGACGTAGGTCCTTCTGGCGTCAAGCGTTTCGAGGTAGCTGAATTTGCCCATCTCGAATCCCCGCTGCGCGGCGGTCATCGCGCTCTCGGCGGCGGGGATCGCCTGATCCCTGAGCGTTGAGGCCTCAGACGCGGCCGTTTTGAGATCGCTGTAGAGTTCCGCCAGGCGCTCGCGGACGCCAAGCTCCGCCGCGCGGCGCAACTGGGTCGCCTTCGACAATTGGAACTGAGCCTGTCGCCTGGCTCCCTGATTTCTATTGAGTATTGGAATGGGCACGGACACGCCCGCAACAAAAGCATGGTCGCCGGAATCCTTGAAATGTCTGACTCCGGCGCTGACCGTCGGGTCCGCGAAGGCGTTCGCGTTTTCAAGTTTCAGCGCCGCGCGATTCCTTTCGATCTCAATGGCCCATCGCGCGATGTCCGGGTTCTCGGACAGTCTGCCCGCAAGCCTTGCATATTCCGGAACTGCAAGAGGATGCTCCAGGCTTCCTTCAGCGCGCGAGAAATTTGCGTCCTCATCCCCCCAGAACGCAGCCAGACGCTTCCGAGCAAGCTCAAGCTCGTTGCTTGCCCTGTCGGATTCCACGCGGCTCAGAGCCAGCTCGACCGCGGCCTTCTGCTCCTCGACGGGGGATATCTTGCCCACGCGCGCCTGCGCAGAGACTGCGCCGGCCGCCTCCGCCACGATTGTTGAAACATCCTCCGCCAGTCTCGCCCGTTCCTGCGCCGCAAGGACATCCGCGAAGGCTTGCGCGACCCCGACCAGCGCGCGCGTCCGCGCCGACTGATAGTCGAACTCGGCCAGCTTTCTCTCCAGGTCCGCCACGCGATGCCTCTGGGCGCGCTTGCCGCCAAGCTCGATGAGCTGGCTGACGCCGATGGTTGTTTCCAGAGAGTCCGCTCCGCGGTACTCCCCGGAACCGGCCGCGTTCTCCGCCTCGACGCCCAGTTCTGGATTCGGCAGCGCCCGGGACTGAAGAACTCCGGCCTCGGCTGCGCGGATATCAAGAGACCATGCCTGGAGTTCGGGATTTTCAAGCAGAGTCCGCGACAAGGCGGCGCGAAGCGTTATTGGTCCCGAAGTCTCCGGCGCGCCGTCCGGATTCCCGCCGGGCTGCCGGGTTTGATGCGGGGGCGCAGTCTCCTCCGCCGACACGCAAAGGCTTGAGAAAGAAGCAATAGCCAGGAAAAAAATTAATGCGGGTATTGGTTTCATTGAGTTCCTTCCAGTGGAATGATCCCGGCAAGGGGAGAGCGCGGCGATCTTCGGAACCGCACAGGAGCGAAGATCAGGGATTTATCACGGCCGCGAGGCGGGATTTATTAGATTATAATAACGACAGATTCGATAAGTTCGCGAAGCGAGTCATCAGGAAAGCCGAAGGCTGAAGACGCCGGACTTTGAATATACGGGGCGCTTCGCCGATTGATGTCATCCTGAACGCGCAAGGCAAGGACGAGGTGGCGGAATGCTCTGGTTTTCGCGGTTGATTGAGATCCGCCGAATGTCAGCGTCAGGTCTGAGCAGCGCATTTCTCCGCTGCGAAGGGAGCCTTCATCCTGTTGTTCTTCATCACGGCAGGCGCACACGGAATCCGCCCCATCGCTGAAATACCCCATCCTGCCGACGGCCGGTTCAAGCGCGATGCCCCCATCGCTTACGCATATCACTGCATCCCCGCCGCCAGCCGTCGTAAGTATCATGGCCGGCAGGCATAACAATGTAAGCAGGCAACGGCCCTTCTTTCGCCGTCCGTTCCTTCCGGCCATTGTCTGCAACGGGTAACTCATATGATTGCGCTGATGATTTCTTATAGTCATGCCGTCGTTATGTCAAGCGTCGTCAATCGGATGTGGTTTCTTCAGCCGATGCAATACGGACTCTTCTGGAAGTTCAATGCCAAGCTCATGCAGGGCTTTGATGGACCTGGCATGCGCCGAGTCCAGCGATATCGCCTGTTTGAAATCGCGCGCGGCCAGGTTCTTCTTGCCCTCGTTCAGGTAGGCCATGCCGCGAAGGTAGAAGCCGTCAGCCTCCTCCGGATATTTGATCAGGATGTCCCGGCAGATGCTCTGCGCCTTCACGAAAGCGCCCTCTGCGATGAATATCTCCGCCCGCAGAAGCCGCGACAGGAGGTCCGAAGTGCCCATGCGCTCGGCCTGTTCAAGGTGTTCGTCAGCCTCTCCGGGCTTGCCGCAGGCCAGCGACAGCCGGGCCAGCTCCAGCTCCGCCTCCGGGAAGACTGGATGCAGGTACAGGGCGCGGGAAAGATGCACTCGCGCGTCCTCAAGACGACTGTGGAATGTCAACTCGGCGTAACCCTGCCGGAATTCGGCCATCCCCGGATCGAAATAAACGTCCGCCCCGGCAATCTGCTCCCTGGTGAGGTGTTCGATCACGCCCTGGTCGTCCATGAGCGCGTAACGACAGAAAATCCTGCCGCTCGTTCTTCTTACCTCGATAATAAAGTCCTTCTTCTTGAAATAGGAAAAGTGGAAAAAATAAGAGCGGCGCTTAAGAAGCTGTTCCTTGGCCTCCTGTCCGCAATGTTCGCATCCGGAGCGCCTTGAAGCCCTTTCAAAAAGATTGACGGCCGCTCGCCGGAATTCATCGAGACTGGCGAACCCCATGCAGAAACGGGCGAAGCTGGGCCTCATCTCCTTCTTGCAGCCGGGGCAGCGATAATAGACAATCAACTCGTCCAACTGATACGGACCGAAACGCTGGTTCCCCGCCGCCCGGTAGGAAACGTAGCTCGAATCCCGCTCGAACAGCATCGGCTGTGTCTTTCCGCCTTCTTCCATAGTCACGCTCTGGTCGCGCCTCCGTTCGCCGTCTCAATCTCTGTGTCGCCTGCGGGCAACAACTTACCTGGATTCAGTATACCACGCGGATCGAAAACTTTCTTCACCTTTCTCATCAATTCCAGAACCTGCGGGCCAAGCTCCATCGGAAGGAACTCGACTTTCCGGTTGCCTATTCCATGCTCGCCGGACACCGTTCCGCCAAGCTCAACCACGTCCGGCATGACCGATGCCATGAACTGATGGGAGAGCCTGTAGTCCTCCTCCGTGTCCTCATGCTGGACGTTCATGTGGATGTTCCCGTCCCCGATGTGGCCGAAGTTGATGACCTTCAGCGTGGGGAACTGCCCGGCCCTCGCCGCGATCCTTCGGACCATCTCCGGCAGCTTGCTTCTTGGAACGCAGATGTCCTCATTCAGCTTTCGCGGGGCAATCCTGTAAAGCGCGGGGGATATCGCCTTGCGGGCGCCCCAGAGCCGCTCGCGGTCTTCCGGCAGCAAAGCCGTCCTGACGTCGAACGCACCGCCCTCCAGACACGCTTCCTTCACCCTCTCCGCCTGGGATTGCATTTCGGCGGCGGAGCCGTCCAGCGCGACCAGCAGGAGCGCGTCAGTCTCCAGCGGGATGTCCGTCTTGCGGTAGTCCCTGACGCAGTCCAGGCTTGGCCGGTCCATGAACTCCATGGTCGTCGGGAAAATCCGTCTGGCGAAGATGCGCCCGCATGCGGCGGCCAGTTTTTCCAGGCTGTCGTAGCACGCCCGCACGACTGCCTCGGATTCGGGCATGGGTATCAACTTAAGCGTCGCCTGGGTGACAAGAGCCAGCGTGCCCTCAGAGCCTACCACCAGCCTCGTCAAGTCAAGCCCGGCGACGTCCTTCAGCGTCGGCCTGCCGAGGCGGACAAGCTCGCCGGAGCCGGTGACGACTTCCAGCGATAGCACGTAATCCCTTGTCACGCCATACTTTACGCCGGTCAGCCCCCCGGCGCATTCGGCAATGTTGCCGCCTATCGTCGAGAAATCGGCGCTGGCCGGGTCGGGGGGATATTTCAAGCCGAATTCCGCAACTTTCCGCTGAAGATCGCCCGTTATCACCCCCGGCTCCACCACTGCCACAAGGTCGTCCGGGGAGATTGACAGGATGCGGTTCATCTTCGAGAAGTCCGCGACGATGCCGCCGAAGCTGGGGAAGCTTCCACCGGAGAGATTGCTGCCCGCGCCGCGCGCGTAGAGCGGAACAAGCCGCCGATTGCAGAAAAGAACGAGTTCCCGCGCCTGCCGGCTGTCCGTGATAATGACGACAGCCTCGGGGAGCGATTCCTGCTTGGTCGCGTCATAGGAGTAGCAGAGGAGGTCCGCCCTCCCGGTGAGCACGTTCCGCTCTCCGACGACGCTCCTCAACTCACTCAACGCCGCGTTGTCCAGCCTGTTGAAACGCAATGAATGTCCCTCATTTACGACATCGGACGCATTCGCCGTCCAGCGCGCGTCTTCTGCGGATGGAAAAATAACCGCCTCCGTCCCGACAGTCAACACGGCTGCCACGCTTGTCAGCCGGAGCGATCTGCTGTAGACTCAAATCTGGCGGATAATTCGGCGCGGCGCTCCAGCGGGAGTACGCGCAGTTGGAGTCATACGTGGATCAATCCTCCGAACGCGATTTGACCAAGAAAAGGGCGGTTCAGTTCAGGGCTGAGGGCGCGTTCAGCCTCGTCACGGGCGGCAGCAGGGGAATCGGCTATTCCATAGCCCGCGCGTTGGCGTTCTCCGGCTCGAACGTGTGCATAACCGCCGTGAATACGGAACGGTTGGAATCCGCCCGCGCGAGGCTCGCCTCAGAAACCGGCGCGACGATAGTTGCCCTGCCATGTGACGTCGGCGACGAGGCGCAGGTGAAGGCCCTCTTCTGCGAACTCAAGACAAGGTGGCCGTTCCTGGACATGGCCGTGAACAACGCCGGAATCGGCGTCTTCAAGAAGGCGGTTGAGACCACCGGCGACGAGTGGGACCGCGTCATGCGCGTCAACGCCCGCGGCACGTTCCTCTGCTGCCGGGAGGAGATGCTCTGGATGGCCGGGACCGGCGGCGGGCGGATCGTCAACGTCTCCTCCGTCGTGGGCCGCAAGGGCTACCCCAATCAGGCGGTCTACTCCGCCTCCAAGCATGCGATCATGGGATTGACCAAGGTCCTAGCCGTCGAGGGCCAGGCGGACAACATACGCGTTCAAGCAATCTGCCCGGGCGGCACAGATACCGAGCTGATCAGCCGGGCGCGCCCCGATCTCGATCGCAGCGGCCTTATCCGCCCCGAAGACGTGGCCGGGATTGTGATGTTCCTCCTGACGCTTCCGGATAATGCGGTCGTTGATGAGATCAACGTGCGCCGCGCGGGAAGCCAACCCGGTTTTGCAGGCTGACCACTTTTTCAAAGGAACAACAATGCAGGAACTTCCGCGCGATCCAGTGATTGTCAATCCCTTCGACGTTGAAGGCGAATGGCTGAAAGCAAACCTCCACACGCACACAACCGTATCGGACGGCTCCGTCCCGCCGCAGGAGCGGATAGGGCAGTACGCGCGGGAAGGTTATCGCGTTTTGGCGCTCACCGATCATAACGCCGTAGTTGACGTGGACGCGCTCGACCCGATGGGCATGATCCTGATACGCGGAGTCGAGACCACCGCCCAGACGGCGGACAAGTTCGCCTACTACCATATCGTCAACCTGAACGTGCCGCAGGACTTCAATCCTAAGAACCAGAATACGATTGAAGAACAGATAAAACTCACAACCGACGCCGGCGGCATGGTCATACTCGGGCATCCATACTGGTGCGGGCTGACAATCCGGGAGATGGAACCGGTGCGCGGCATCGTTGCCTTCGAGGTCGAGAACTCGACCTGCCGCAACATCGGCAAGGGGACAAGCTCCGTCCACTGGGATGACATGCTGGCCGCCGGAAGGATGCTCCCGGCCGTTGCGGTTGACGACGTCCACGGCGACAGGGACCTCTATGGCGCTTGGACCATGCTCAAGGCGAAATCGCCGGACCTGGCCGGGGCGATTGAGGCGATACGCACTGGTTGTTATTACGCCAGTTGCGGCCCTGTGATCCAATACGTCGGATTGCGCGATGGCAAGCTGCTGATCGAATGCTCCCCGGCGCGGGAAATCCGGATAATGTCCAGGCATTCGACGGGGCGATGGGTGAAGGCGGATTGCTGCGATTCGCTGACGCGATACGAGTGCGAACCGCGCGGCGACTGGCCCTATGTCCGCATCGAGATCGTTGACGCACAGGGACGCCGCGCATGGACCAACCCCCTCATCATGCCGAAGAAGGGCTGATCGGGGACGAACATGCAACAAAGGCAGGATATGCGGGATTCGGGAGGTCGTCCGCCGGAGGAACTGATCGGGGACGCCCCGCTGCTGAGCGTCTCGCAACTGACGGCTCAAATTCGCAAACAACTGGAAAACCAGTTCGCAGACGTCTGGGTCGTCGGCGAGATATCGAACCTGAAGTACCATCAGAGCGGCCACGTCTACTTCACGCTGAAGGACAACGCCGCGCAGTTGAGCGCCGTCATGTGGCGCACGGTCGCGGCCAGGCTCCGTTTCACGCTGGAGCATGGCATGGAGGTCTTCGCCTTCGGGCGGATAACCGTCTACGAGCCGCAGGGCAAATACCAGCTCTCCGTCTCCCGGATAATGCCCAAGGGCATGGGCGCGCTTCAGCTCGCCTTCACGCAACTGCTCGAAAAACTGAGGGCGGAGGGATTGTTCGAGGCCGCCCGCAAGAAACCCCTGCCGGAGTTCCCCAGGCGGATAGCAATAGTCACCTCCCCGACCGGCGCGGCCCTGCGCGACATGCTGCGCATATTGAAATCGCGCGGGGCGGACCTCGACGTCTTCATCTATCCCGTAAGAGTCCAGGGCGACGGCGCGGCGCCCCTCATCGCAGCGGCGATCGAAAGGCTAAATAAAAACATGCCGGAGCTTGACGCGATGATAGTCGGGCGCGGCGGCGGGAGCCTGGAAGACCTCTGGCCGTTCAACGAAGAGATCGTCGCCCGCGCAATCGCCGCCTCGCGCATACCGGTCGTCAGCGGCGTCGGACACGAGATTGACGTGACGATCTCTGATTACGCGGCGGACGTCCGCGCGGCGACGCCGACTGAGGCCGCGGCAATTGTCACGCCGGACAGGATTGAGCTTGGGCGGCGGGTTGACAACCTCCGCAGCCGCATGGGACGGCAACTGAGCTGGCGGCTGGAGGCCGCGCGCCAGCGAGTGGACGCGCTGGCGGAGCGGGGCGTATCCCAGCGTCCACTGGAGATGATTCAGCGCCACGTCCAGCGGGTGGACGATCTTGAAACCCGGCTTTCCGGCTCGATTCGCCTTTCCTTGAAGCAGAACCGGGCGAAGCTGGATTCCCTGGCCGCGAGACTGGACGCGCTCAGCCCGCTGAGAATTCTGGATCGCGGCTACAGCATCACGACGCTTGCGGACACGGGGAAAGTCATCCGCGACGCCTCAGAAGCCCCGGCGGGAACACTTATCCGGACACGCGTTAGCAGCGGGCAGATATCGTCAAGGGTTGAACCAAGCGGCGACGGTGGAAAGTGAAACTGACCGACATTTGGCGCATTTATCAACAAGGCCTGCTCCGCATTCGGAATCCCCTGGCTCATGGAATATTGGCTTGAATCGCTGGGCGGATTCTGTTCTATAATTCCTCGTCTTTCTGTCGCATGGAAAGAGTCGCATTGATGTTTACCAATTACAGACCGGCGGGCGTCCACGACTGATGGCCGGCAGAACGTAATTTCGCCTGTGAAGAGAGGGCGTTAGGTGAACAGCCTGATAAAGAAGGCGATCAAAGCGCCGTTCAATGCGTTAGGGATGGAACTGCTGCGCAGACAGCCCGATCCCCTGCCGGGCATCATGCGCAAATGCGGGATACAAACCGTGCTGGACGTCGGCGCCCATGTCGGCGAGTTTGCCGGGGAGGCCCGCAAAGCCCTTCCGAATGCGGCAATATTCAGCTTCGAGCCGATTCCTGAATGCTTTACCGAACTTGTCGCCAACATGGGACGCGATCCGAAATTCAAGGCATTTCAACTCGCCTGCGGCCAGAAGAGCGAAACAACGCAATTCCGTCGGTTCGACGGCACGGCACGGTCTTCAGTGCTGCCCATGACGGGTCTGATGGAAGCCAGCTTTCCAGGCAGCGGCTTAGAGACGCAGATAAAGGTCGAGGTTCGGCCTCTGGACGCATGGGCCGCCGAAATCAGAATGAGCGATCCGATCATGCTCAAAATTGACGTCCAGGGTTTCGAAGCGCAAGTTCTGCGCGGCGCGACGAGGACGCTCGAACGCTGCGCGCTGGTCTACCTGGAAGTCAGCGTCATCGAGTTGTACGAAGGACAGGCGCTCCTTCCCGAAATTGACGCGATTCTAACCGGGGCCGGCTTCTCAATGATGGGATTCAGCGGCATGCTCCCGCGCTCCGCAGCCACGGGCCTTTACGTTCAGGCCGACGCCGTTTATAGGCGGAGTCCCGCCGTGAAGGCGAAACCATAAAGTCGGGCGCGTTGAGCCGGGCAGGATTGTTGAGGATGAGTCAGAGGTGATTGAACGCAGCGCAAACATCGAGAATCCGCCCGACCAGCCGGCGCGTGATCGGCGTTTTGTTCATCCCCGGCTGATCGGCTCAAGCGCGGGGACTGCCGGGGGGAGGGGTTGATGGGGAAAGGCGACAGCGCTCTGCGGGGGACTATCCTGACCGTCGGGGCGAACTTCATCATCCGCTTCGCAACCATTATCACCGGGGTTCTTACCGCGCGGATACTCGGCCCGTCCGGCAAAGGCGCGCTCTCAGCCGTCATGCTCTGGCCCATGATCATCGCCGGCCTGGGGACGCTGGGTTGCCACTGGGTGCTTGCCCGCCGCGCGGCGGAGCGGCCTGAGAGTTATCCGGACGTGTCAAGGTTGGGCGTCTTTTCAACTCTCGGCCTGGCCGTCTTTGTGCTTCCCGTGGGATATTTCATTTTGCCCAGCCTGCTCCCGCCGGACAAGCAGGACCTCGTCTGGTATTCCCGCCTGATGCTCATGTTCATCCCGTTCAATTTCATAATAACGTGTCTGCAAAGCATGGATCAGGGCATGGGCAGGTTCGCGCGTTACAACGCGATGACCACGTCCGTGACCCTGATCAATATGGCTTTGTTAGTTATAATCTGGTTCGTGGATATAGGGACCGTGTTCTATTTCGTCATCGCCATGCTTATTACGAACCTGGCGGTCGGCGCGGCGAGAATCGGCGTCAGCCTCGGGAGTCTGATGGCCGGCAGGCCCGTCAGAATCCGCGACGGTGTGACTCTGATTCGGGAAGGGCTGCCCTTCCTGCCGACCACTGTCGGCCTATACTGCGACCGCAAGCTCGACACGGTGGTGGCGGTGACGCTGCTGAGCAGCCGGCAGGTCGGGCTTTACGACGCCGCGTTCACCTTCGCCCTCGCGCCCATGTTCATTCCCAGCGCGCTGGCGGTTGTGGCCTTTTCCGCCATTGCCCGCAGAAAGGACCGGGCGGAGACCGGGCGCGCGTTTGCCGCCGCGTTTCGGCAGTCGGGAATTCTCTGCGCCGTTCTGATGCTGGGCACTGCCGCGCTCGTCCCCGTCGCCGTCCCCTTCCTTTTCGGCAACAGGTTCACTGGGGCGGTCACGCCCTGCTTCATCATGGTGCTGATCTTCCCTCTGCGCTCGCTCGGCAGGCTTCAGGACGAGGCGCTCAGGGCTATCGGGGAGCCGATCCCCGGCTTCATCGCCCTTGCCGTGGCCATGTGCGCCAACCTCGCGCTGGGCATTCCACTGGCGTTGAAGTTCGAGCTTATCGGGCTTGCCTCCTCCGTCATGCTTGCCGAGTTCATCCGCTGCGGCATTCTCACCTACTACGTGAAGAACCGTTTTTCGCTGGCGACTTCCGATCTCTGGAAGTGGCGCGTTCAGGATATCCGTTCCCTGCTTGACAGGATGATGTCCCTGCTGCCGCCGCGATTGCGGCGTCCGCTTCTGAGCGTATTTCCATACATGCCCGGTTTCGTCAGGTACTTCGTGCCTTGAGCGATTCCCGCCGGGAAGGAGATTTCATGCTGAAATGCTTCACGCGGCCCTCATTCGTTGCCGGCATGGGGTTGATTCTTGTCTCTTTTTCAGCAGGGGCAATCTGCGCCGACGCCGGAGCGGAAGGACCGGCTCGCGCGACGACGGAGCCTCGCATGATGTGGAACATGGAAGAACTCGGCAAGTCCCCGGGCGTACATCCCGCCCCTGGCTTTGATGAAAATGAGAAGGACGGGATCAGGGCGCTCTTCTACGACGGCCCGGCATGGAAGGGCAAGCCGACTCGCGTTTTCGCCTGGTACGGCGCGCCGAAGACTGCCGCATCGGACGCCGGCAATGCCGTGGGAAAGAAGCTCCCCGCGATGGTTCTCGTTCACGGCGGCGGCGGGACGGCCTTCGCGGAGTGGGTGAAGCTCTGGAACAGCCGGGGGTATGCCGCAATCGCGATGGACACCTGCGGCTGCGTTCCGCGCGGCAAATACGGCGACTGGCATCGTCACGACGCGGGCGGCCCGCCGGGATGGGGCGGCTTCGACCGGATTGACGACGATCCGAGGGACCAGTGGACATGGCAGGCCGTCGCAGGCGTCATCCTCGCGCACTCGCTTATCCGCTCATTTCCGGAGGTTGATCCGGAAATGACCGGCATAACCGGCATCTCCTGGGGCGGATATCTCACGTGCATAATCGCCGGGGCCGACCCGCGCTTCAAGTTCGCCGCCCCGGTCTACGGCTGCGGTTACCTGGGCGACAATTCCGCGTGGCTCCCGAATTTCAAGCAGATGGGCGAAGAAAAGGCATCCCGCTGGCTCGGCCTCTGGGATCCGAGCGTCTACCTGCCGCTGGCGAAAATGCCGATGCTCTGGGTGACGGGCACCAACGATTTCGCCTACCCGATGGATTCGCTACAGAAATCCTACCGGCTCGCTCCGGGGCCGGATTCGCTCTGCATACGGGTCAGGATGCCGCACGGCCACGGCGGGGCGGGGGAGAATCCGCCGGAGATCGGCGTCTTTGCGGAATCCGTTCTGAGGGGGGGACTACCGCTGACGCGCGCGACCGCGCAGGGGCGGGACGGAAACCGGGCGTGGGTGAAGTACGAAGGCAGACGGACCGCGGCATCGGCTGAGTTCAACTACACGCTTGACGCCGGGCCGTGGCCGGACAGGAAATGGGAAACCATCCCCGCAAAGCTTGACGCCGCGTCATCCTCTGCGGAGGCCGATGTGCCGGACGGAACGACCGTTTATTATTTCAACATCATTGACGCGGACGGCCTTGCGTCAAGCAGCGAACATGTTGAAACAAAGCGCTGATCGTGTCCATGTGTTGTGTGCGCCAACAGGTAGGGTTCTCCGGACCTGCGCGAGTTCTCAACAGCCCTTCCCCCGCGCGAAGCATGGGGGGGGGGGGTGGCGGCTCACTATGCAATGAAATATCGCGCGCGATATGACGGAAGGGGGACGCGCTGGCCGAATCCGGCGATGTCCAGCCACCCGCAACCAGCCTTCGGCCGGGACAGGTTGTTGACAGTATTACTGCATTAACTCCTCCACCAGGCGCGCGTCCTCCTCAAGCTCCTTCGGTCTATGCTTTGGGAAGACGCCGACGCATACCGCGTCGCCGGCCCTCATGCGCTTTGCCGCGTAGGCGAACGCCTCGCTCGGGCGGTTGCGCCCGGCCGCCATGATTTTGTAATGGATCGCCGGTCTGGAGAGCTTCGCAATCAGGCGCGTCATGACCTCGCGATCCTCATCCCTGAACCACTCCTTCGCGTCGGGATCATGGTCGGCTTTCGAGGCGCGCGAGCTTGGATTGTAATAGCAGCACATGTAGAAATCGCAGTCGAGATGCTCCTCCGCCCACTCGAACACGCGCGGGTCGTGCCCGGCCAC
Organism: Planctomycetota bacterium; assembly: GCA_022711755.1. GTDB lineage: Bacteria > Planctomycetota > Brocadiia > SM23-32 > JAKLEA01 > JAKLEA01. The sequence goes on along the minus strand of JAKLEA010000008.1, from coordinate 154,935 downwards.
GCCCGCCGGAAGCCCGGCGTCGCGGATCATCTTTATGCAGTCGGGGACATCGCCGAGACGGTTGTTGGCCAGCAGGTTATCCATTACTCCGCCGTGGATGAAGCAGGCGCTGGCTCCGCCGGCGATGCCGTTCTGGATCCCGCGCTGGATGCTGCCGACCTCCGGACAGGTCTGCGCGATCCACTGAAGCGTGCCGCCCTCGTCCCAATATTCAAGCAGGACGCGCATGATGTGATGGTCCGCGCGGCCCAGGTGCGTGTTCACGCCCAGACGCTCGGCTTCCCGGAATACCTGCTTGATGCGCTCAGCGGTGTAATAATGGACCATCTCGCTGTTGGCTTCGTGAGTCTGATGGGAGAATCCGCTGAAGGGATTTCCGCCGAGTATGAACTTAGTAACATCAAGTTTGCCGAGCTTCACCTTTTCAAGGGCCATTTGATTCGTCTCCTGTTTCGGCTATTGCGCGATTCCGTCGTCCAACTCATCAGCGCTGAAATGGAAGACCCCGCGCCGATGGATGGCTGCGCCGCGCGCGCGCAACGACTCGCGCAGGGCGTCGAGCCTGCGGGATAACGCTTTTGCGCTTTCAAAATGCGGTCCGCCGGATGCGGTGTCGGCCGGACCGTGTTCCGGAAGCGTTGCAAGAGCGGCAATCGCCGATCCAATTTCTTGCGATAGAGCCGCGGCATCGGGACAATCCGTGACATCGCGTTGAATTCTTTCCGCCGTTTCCCTCATCGCCGAAAGCCAGATTTCCAGCGTCTGGCGGGTGCGCAGCCGAAGACGAATCTGCAGCAGCATCTTTTCCGGCGTCACGGCGCGGATGTTCGGCTTGAGCCTGCGGGCGCACCAGTAGGCCGGAGCGGCCCCGCGCTGCCCGCCGTTTTTCGGCGCGTCGGCCTGAGGCATCTCCTCGGCGGCCGGGTCAGGATTGTCGCCTGTGCCGCGGAAGTATGACCAACAGTGGACTATCGCCCAACCGAAGCGATCAGGCGAATTCGTTTCGCCTGTGGTCGGCATACCGTTCATCATGGCGGCCACTGCGGCGGGGGACGCCTGTCTGTCGCGCCGGACGTTGTTCCATATCGCCCACTTGCAGGAGACGACCGGCGCATCCCGCCCCGCCGCGTCGCGAACCCATAGAACCTGCCCGTTCCCGGCTGTGTAGGGATTGTATTGGATCGTCATGACGCCCAGCAGACGGTCAATCCCGCGCGCCGCCTTGCCGTAGAACTCGACGGCTTCCGGGGAATCCCAATCCATGGCGTTGACGGCGATCAGGTTCATCCCGCAGCCTTTCATGTAATCGGAGACCAGCGCGACGTGGCGGGCCGCAAGGCCGCGCTCCGTCCGTTTCCGTCCGAACCAGTCCGGATAAAAATACCCCCCCCCGAAGAAAATGAAGTCGTCGTTCCCGGTGGCTGATGCGAACAGGTGCTCAAGCGCATATGGGCAGCACTGCGCGAGGTCCATGGGGGGGAGGGTCCATGCCATCGGGAACCTGCCGCGGGCGTCGCTATCGTAATAGTAATGCCCCTCCCCGCCGCCGGCGAAGTTTCCCATCAGCCATTGCACGTTGTCGCCGTCGGACATTACGAATGAGACATATGAAACGCCGTCCTCCCATACAAGATCGGCGAGTTGGGCGCGATTGTCTTCCCGCCGCCTGATGCGCGACCAGGAAACGGTCTCAGCGGGAGATTCGGTTGACAGGCACGCCATGTTCATGCACCAGTTGCTCGCGGTCTGGTAATGCCCGTATTCGCTGGATGGACCTGTCATGAGGTCCTCAATCCGCATCCCCCAGCCGATCACCGGCGAATCCGGCTCCATCCATTCGAGAGCCTTCTCGTAAGTGTCGTCAGCCGCCGAAACCGTCAGTGCCCGGGCCGCCACGGCCAGATCCCGGACTTGCGGATTCTTGGGGTCCTGGCAGACGAGAAGCGTTCGATTCAAATGTTGGCGATGCTGATCGAAACACCATGATTCGGTTTTTCCGCGGCAATCGGCCAGAAGTTTCAGCCCCCTGCCCTTCGCCTTTTCTTCCAGCGATGCGTCAATCGCTATGCCGCCGAGAATCCCGCACATGGTCGTTGCGACATTGACGGAAACATCCATGCCGGAACCGGGTTCGTAATACTGCCTGTCCGAGCGGTCGTAATCGTAAAGCGCGTACCCTTTGACGATTCCGCCGGCAATGAGTATGTCAACGTAATCCCATGGGTCGGCCAGTTCCATCACTCGCGCCCCGGTCTGGCGGATCATAGCCCCGAACCACCATTCGTAATTGCTTGACTGTATCGCTTCCCACGCGTAAACGGCATCGTCATAGCGTCCTTCTGTCGCAGACTGAGCGGCAAGTCCGGATGCCGTGGCAAGCATGGTCCGCGCGGCCTGATCCGAAACCATCGGCACGCGGACGATAGCCCTCGGGCGAGCGAATCGGGGCCACTCCCTGCCCGGTTTCGGAACTCCATTCCCGATCGCCGGATCCCTGGATTCGCAGCGCTTCCCGCTTTCGACGCATGAAGCGAACAACACAACGAACGCAATCATCAGCACAACCGCGCCTTGTTTCATTGAATTCATTCGATTCTCGCCGACGCAGTGCCGGTCGCGCGCCAGCCGTCGGCGGTTTTCTCCGCTTGAAACCATGCCGGGATGTTGATTCGGTCGCCTGGCGCGACGTCGCAGTAGTCGAAATCGTCGCCCAGTTTGAGCTTCGAGGCGTCTTCCATCTGAAGGTCCATCGGGTTGGCGATGCTCAGCTTCCTGATTCGTGAAAAGCGTCCGTCGGGAGTTCTGACCACCTTGCCGTCGAAGTAAAGCGAATTAATGCGTCGTACCGAGCGCGCGTATTCGTGCGGAATATCGCAACGAATCAGGTTTCCGTCCTCTTTTGCATAGACGCGTCCTTTTCCGAGAATGAGCGGCTGGTCGCGGAATTCGAGAATGGTCGAGTCGCCGTCGGGGCGCAATGCTCTCAGCGTGTAAGCCGAATTTCTCGTCCACGCCGGATTTTCAAAGATTATCATGCTGCCGGCAAGGTCCACTCCGTCCGTAATGGCCGGATGCGCCTTGACTGTCGCGGCGTCATAATCGCAATCTTCCGCCTCAGCCTCATACTTGTCAGTGGCGAGAATTCGCAATTTACCCGCGCTCAGGCGTTTCAGCCCGCATCCGTTGATCTTCGGCGCTTCGCTGCCCCAACCAGTTATGACGCATATCGAGCCTTCCCATTCGACGGATTCGCCGCCGATTTCGCATTTCTGAACGCCGTTCCCCGCGCAACCGCTCAGAAACAGAACTTCGCCCTTGACGGCGTGAATCAGGAGCGCGACAGGCTCGATCAGCGAATTCTTTTCCCGCGATACCGCAAGGCGTTCGGTTCGGCTGATTGAGAACTGCGTCTGCGGCGCGGCCTCATTACTCAGCGCAATCTGCAGCGACTGGATGCCGATGTAACGTAATCCTCGTTCATCAGATGTCGGCATGGCGCGGATTGTGATGATGTGATCCCCCGCTCCGAGTTCGATCTCCGGAGCTGAAATCCGAATCGTCCCGCCCACTGAAGAATCCATGAGATCAATCGTCTCGCCGCACTGCCGTCCATCAACGAAAAGCGCGGCGGCCCCGTAACTCGGCGATTTGAGGAAGTCGGCGGAAACTTTATACTTGCCCGGCTTCGCGATTGCCTTCGCGAAGCTAGCCTCCTGCCCGACATTTGTCGCTTTCAGTATAAATATGCATAAATCGTCAAGCATCCGCGTTTCAGCCGAAGCGGCAACAAGCATTTCATCCAGACTTTTATACGATATTAGACCGGGAATGAAGGGGGGACCGGCGCTCTGATGAACCGCCGCAAAACAGCTCGCCAGCGGGAAATCGCCCTTGCGCCTCTCAATAATGTATGTCGCGTCCGGCAGATTGGGATAAATGCCCGGCGCATCGCAGATGAGCGCCTCGTCGCCGTCCTGCGGGCAGATAATTGCGCGATATGCGGCGGGCTGCGGACGTGCGATCCTCCACGTCATCCCCCACGGCCCGGTTGGACGACCGGATCGGATGTTGTGCAGGAATCCGTACCCGTTTTCCGGCGGCGGATTCCAGTATGGTTTGTTCGGATGTCCTTTGATGTCCCCGTCGTTGCCGATCATGCGCCCCCACTCAATGTCCTCGCCGGCAAGCGATCCTTTCTCCCTGACCGCGTCCGGAACAACGCCTGCTATCTCTATGTCCCGGCTGTGGGAATTGAGCGAGAAGTCGTGCTGCGCTCCCCCGCGAACGCGAAAGATATCAACGAGAAAAGCGTCGTTGCCCTCGCCTATCATTGCCAGTGTGCGGCGATACAGGTCCACCTTCTGCGCCCTGTAGGCATTCTCGCTGGATGCCTCCACAAGCTGAATCCCAGGCATGGAGGCGAACAGATTAAGACTTCCACCGCTGCCCTCCGCGCCCATCTGGCTCTTTTCATCAACCGTCACCGTGCAATGGCTGATGGTCTGGCTGGCGAATCCGACGTGTGCGTGCGTCGAACCCAATCCGTAACCTAGATCGTAAGTCATTTCGTAACCTTGCGCATAATATGACAAGTGCAGTTCGTCCGGATCGCCGTGGTTGAGAGTCGGACCGTAACGCAAGACCACGGCCTGTCTGCCCGTTCCGGCATTTCCCGTTCTCAGAAATGCAATCCCCTTTTGCCCCATAACCCAGGAACCATCGCAACGCGATTTAAGCCAAGCCGGCAAAGATGTATCAACAACTGATAATGGATCATAATGGAATAAGAGCCATTCCCTCAGAGAGCCATCAATACGGCCTTCTTCGCTCCGACAGGCTGTCAGCAGGACACTTTCCAGATGCCTTCGCGCTTCAGGACTTCGTGTTCCGGCAAGCAGGTATTCGAGAAATGTTTTATCAATACGCTGAAATGAATTATCCGCCTGAGCCACGAACTTGACGTCCGGCCCGTCGTCGCCCAGATTCGGCCTGCGCCCGCAGACATTGGCTACAGCGTCCGGAAGCAGGAGGAATCCGGCGAAGCGGCGATCTTTGTAAAGATCATAACCATCCGGGAAAGGCTCCACCCGGCAATTAAGCAACGGTTCCGCGAAGGTATGGTAAAGAAGTCGCGTATGGATGGCATAACCAAACGATGTTTCATAGTATCTGCCGTCGCGATCAACGTTATTGGCCAGCATTGCGCTTATCGAATACGGCCCATTCACTGACACCTTGACGAATTCAGGCACACCGAGAAGAATACCGACCGCCAGGGCGCCCCTCATGTAATCCGCATGACCGTTATGCAGCGCGCCGGAAAAACTGTGGCTGTAGCAATACCACGCGCCGTCCATCAGAAGACGTTCCTCGATGTTCCGTCTTCGCGTGAAGCCCTCTCTTTGCGACGGTATGTCCAACGACTTGCTGTAGTAAAGCAGATCATAGGCCGCAACGTAATGGACAAGAACCCTTGCAACCTGGTACCAAGGCCGGGCAAAGCGCCCGCTGGGAGGATCGCTGGGATAATCCCATGATCCGGCCGTGCTTTCAGAATAAATGGCCGCCAGACCATCGAAAATCGCAGAAGCCGATTCGGCGTACCGCTCGTCTCCGGTCAATGCATATGCTTTGCTCAGATTCTGAATAGCATCCAGACTCAGATTTTCAGTCACCCATGCGTTATACGAACCAACGAAATAATGAATCCGCCCATCTGGGGCTGTGTATCCCTTGCCGTCATCGGGATGTTCGGCATCTGGCAACCTGTGTCCGCCTGTGCAAGTGACATGCCCCGGATCATCCCATGCACACCTCGCCCCCTTCCACGTCCCCCATTTTGCCCCGCAGATTGGGCATCCTGTGAAACCATAGGCATAACAGGCGTTCGGACCAGGCAGGCGGCTGAGCCAGTAATCCGACTCTTTCTGCAACCAACCTTCTGCAGAAGCGATTATCGCCTCCTTTGTTTCCCGCGCCCATGCATATTTCTCAACGTTCGCGCGCGCCCGTTCGATATCCTTTGGCGTCAAATATACGGTTGGATAAACTTTGACTCCGGACGGGATAAGCTGATTCCTCGGAACCGGGGTAGCCGTTGTCATTGATTCTGAAAGAGTTGTCCCGGCTGACAAGATAATATAAAGCGCAATGCTGCCGACCGCGCGCACATTGGCAATCTGCATTTAAAGCCTCCTATGAGATGAAAAGGGCATCAGAAGCGCATTTCCTCCGAAACGGTTTCCCGCCAGGCAGCAAGCAACAGGGAAATGTCCTCGAGGCTATGGGAATAATTCACGTAAGTTACTGTATAAATGATTATACCCCTCTTTATGAGACCTGACATCAGCTTTATCTGCAAGTCGTGGGCGGACTTCGGATCGCCGCTGTCAAAGATCAGTTGCGGACAACACGGCAATCCGACGTAGCGGATCGGCATTCCGGCTTTTGCGCAGATTTCATTGACGCCTCGAACCATCCTTTCGCCAAGCGTCCAAATGTGCTCGATTACCGGTTCATTCTGATAAACGCCGATTGTCGCTTTCGCAGCCGCCAGAGAAAGCGCCTCCCCGCCGAACGTGGAGGAAACAGTAGTTTTCTCCAGCGCGCGCATGATCTCCGCGCGTCCTAGAAGCGCCGATATCGGATAACCGTTGGCCATGCCTTTGCTGAAGACTGCCAGGTCAGGCTTGACGCGGAAATATTCCTGGACACCGCCCAGCGCAACTCGGAATCCCGTAACGATCTCGTCAAAGATCAGCAGCGCGCCAAGATTGTCTGCCACCTTTCTTGCCTCAGATAGAAAGAGGTCAGTAGGCGAGAGATGGGAGTAGGAGGCGGCAATACTGATTGCGGCCAGTCGTTCTGAATGTTGTTCAGCAAGTTTGCGAAGTCCATCAACGTCGCCATAACCAAAACTTGGGAACAGACGGTTCACCTCCTGCGGGACGCCGGGTTGATCTGTGGCAGACAGCCAGCCGTGATATCCACAGCGCAGGATGACGTCCCTGCCCGTAAAGGCCCTTGCGACCTTGAATGCGGCAGCCATTGCCTCGCCTCCGGTCTTGAGGAAGCGGACCATCTCGGCGCAGGGAACGGTTGCGCAGAGCAGTTCCGCAACTTCGAGTTCCAGCGGGCAGGGGTAACTGAATGTCGTCCCGTTGGAGAGTTGTTCCATTACAGCGCGGGTGACGGCAGGGAAGTTATGCCCAAGCGTTATCGGCCCCAGGGAGCAGCGGAAATCGAGATATTCGTTGCCGTCAACGTCCCATATACTCGCGCCATCCCCACGGCGGACGAAGCACGGCTCGATTCCCTGAAGTTCGCGGGAAGGCGCCTTGCTGTTTGTCTGAGTGCCGAGCGGGATTCTTCGACAGGCATGCTCATACAGGGACCATGATTTTGCAACGCTTCGATCTCGCGCGGCCATTCGAGTTCCTCCATGCGGCTTGCGGAGATGATTCCGGACTCCAGATTTGCTGTCTTTCAGAATGCCTTGTAAAGCGTTGAAATTCAACCCGGATACGATGATATTTTGGAAATTCCCGCGCCTGATATTGCCCGTATGCGCCATTTGCAATATGATGGTAAGTGGTGTGGAAAATGGGTGGGAAAAATAATGCCGGGGGCGCGAACACCGAAGGCTCATCTGTGAAGGAGTCAGAAACAGATAACGGGAAGGCCGGACCGGAAGCAGAAGTCACTGCCCAGGAGGAGATTTCACGCGACGCAAGCGAAGCTTCCCCGGAAGGCGCAGCGACTATTGATGCCACTCCGGACGCGTCGGCAAGCGCGACTGCCAGGTCGCAGAACGATGCTGCTGTACAGTTCATAAGCCAACCCCCGGCGGTTCCAGGATATGAAATTATCAAGCCTATCGGCAAGGGAGGCTCCGGCGTCGTATACCTGGCGCGACAGGTCAGTATGGACCGCGTAGTCGCCCTGAAAATCCTTGCCAAGAAACTGATCACCGATGCGCAGTGGGTTGACCGTTTTATCAAGACTGCGCGCTACACCGGGCGGTTGAACCACCCGAACATGGTCATCGCCCACGACTGCGGGCGGCATGAAGATACGTGCTATCTGGCCATGGAATACGTGGACGGCACATCTCTGAGCCGCATCCTGAAGAAGGAAACCCGACTCAGCGAGCAGCGCACGCTGGAGATAATCAGACAGATTGCCGAAGCGCTTGACCACGCTCACAAGGCAGGCCTTGTTCACCGCGATATCAAACCAGGCAACATACTTCTCAGCAAGGACGGATGGGCCAAGCTTACCGACCTCGGTCTGGCCAAATTCGTAGGAGCGCCGGGAACCGACGAGGATCAGGGCGACACGGAGACCACCGGTCGTTTCACGGCGGTCGGCACGCCAAAATATATCGCCCCGGAGCAGGCCATGGCAAAGGAGGATATTGACGTCCGAGCGGATATATACTCGCTTGGCATTACCATGTTCCACATGCTCGTCGGCGAGGCCCCCTTCTACGGCACGCCGGCGGAAGTTCTAACTGACCATATCAGAACACCATGCCCGACCGTCAAGGAATTCGTGCCTGAGATATCTGAGCGCACCAACGCGATTGTTGCCCGGATGGTTGAGAAGAATCCGGACGCAAGGTATCAGACCCCCGCCGAGTTGGTCATTGACCTGAAACAGGCCGAAAAGGAGATGGACCATGCTTCGGACCGCACGATCCCTGCCGGCCTGCCGGGAGAACCCATGGACGATAACGTGCCGGTGAACCTGCTGTTTGACGATGCAGGTCCGGCCCCAGTGCGGCTGCCGCCCAAACCCGACGCATCCCCGGAAGACCTTCTTGGCGGAGTAGGCGAATCTGATATTGATGAAGATCACTCAGACTCCCCCGGTGACATATCTCCAGGCCCCGAAACGCCAAGCCCAGGCTCAGTCACGCCGGTTGAGAAGTTTGAGAAGGACGCCGCAAAACCTGATAAGCCCGAACAGGAACACCGCATCCCTGCTCATTCCTCCGGCCTGGCTGACAGACTCAAAAAAGCCAAAATGCGTCCGAACCTGCGCCCGCAGACGACATCGTCCGGCGCAGATACCGTCAGCGCTCTGCGGGGGCGCGATGAACCCAGACCTGATCCAGTAACAACGAGGGAGACAAGAACGACGTTGTATAGCGCAGTCCCGCAATCCCCTCCAAAACCTACAGAACCTTCCGGAGCCAAGATTGTATATGCGTTGAGCCACGCCGCGCGGCAACTGATTCAAAACCCGCCCAACGGCGCCCTGCGCCTGATCCCTGACGGCATCAAGGGCGATGAAATTGTGCTGAGCGCGGGGATTGAGATCATCTTCGGGCGTGAAAAGGTCGGCTGCGACGTGCTGCTTATTGACAAACGCACCAGCAGACGCCACTGTTCGGTCACCCAGAAAGAGCGAACTGTGATCGTCACCGATTTCGGCAGCAGCAACGGAACCTTCCATAATGAGAAACGCGTGGCCGGAAAAGCCATCCTGAAATCCGGCGACAGACTGCGCATCGGCTCGACGAATTTCCGTATCCAGGGATGAACTTGCGCATTTTTCGAGAAGGTTGAAATTCAATGCGTCACGCCGGCGCATATGCGATGCTGACGTTTCCGCTAATCATCATCGGATGCTCCAAATCAACCATTTCCGACCTTCAAGACATAACACCGCAGTCAGGTATCAAAATGCAAATCCTGATAGACTGGAAACAGGAGCAGGAATTCCCGTGGGTCTGCAACGGCGGAACGATCGGACGCATTGACAACTACGTTATTTATGCGACAGGTTTCGGACGCGAAGTCCCTGACGAATTAAAAAACATTCCCGGTTATCACGACGGTTATCACCGTATGCTGGCCTTATTTCATATCCCGACGAAGGAATGGACGCTTACCAGACCTTTATTCCCGGGGATTGCCAGAGCTTATGGCGCATATTCCGCCGGAGATGGCCGGAGCGTCTTCATCCTCGGCGGACAAAGCTATGCCGAACCATTCTGCTTCCGGGATGCCTATCGTCTCTTTCAAGTTGAAGGCGCATGGAAATGGGAGCGGCTTCCAGACATGCTCTTCGACACGGCAGAATTCGGTTGCGCGCCGGCTGACGACAGGCTCTATGTCATGGGAGGGGCCAACTACGCAAAGGACGGCCTTCGCGCAGGCTGGGATTCAGAATATCAAGGCGTTGGACGCCACCTGGAAGCGCTTGACCTGTCCGATGCGGGAAAAGGATGGGAGCAATTGCCGGAACTGCCCGGAACACATCGCTCCCACCATGCAATGGAGGCGATACGCAGAAGACTCTACGTCTTCGGCGGCGTTGCTTGCAGAGGAGGCGACAAACCAGAGGCATGGAATTGCGCGGACAACTGGCGATACGATCCGGATTCTCGCCAATGGACGCGAATACGCGACCTGCCATTCCCGTGCGGGGGATGGTCATCTCTGGCATATCAGGATCGTTACGTTCTGCTCTTCGGCGGATATTGCGGGCGTCAGGTTCTCAATCCGGACGGCGCGACGCGCCCCCGTTACGGCTGCGACTCGGAAGGATTCTCAAACCGCGTGATCGTCTACGACACAGAGACCAATCTCTTTTCAGAGGCCACGCCGATGCCGAAGGCGATTAACGACACCCGCATGGTCTGGCTTGACGATAACACGATGATGAACGTCACCGGCGAGATTCCCGGATCAAAACGGATTCCGTGCGTGTTCAGAGGTCGAATTAAGAGCGCCGGCGCTGATTAAAAAAGAATCCGCGAACATGGGAGCAAAAACAAAATGCCATGCAGATTGACAATTCCGACGGCTGTGGGAATCACCGCGCTTGTGCTGTCCGGCGCCGCGCTGCCGGCTGAAGACGCCGCGCGAAAGGAATCCGGCGTGTTCTACCCCAATCGCCTGATCCAGACGGCGCGGTCCAACGCGGAGAAATACCCATGGGCGGCGGAAAACCGCGACGCAATCGTCAAGGCGGCGCAACCCTGGACGCAGATTTCCGATGAGGACCTCTGGAGCCTCATGTTCGGCAACACTATCAGCCGCTCCTGGATGGTCTGGTCCAACGGATACTGTCCCGCATGTAAAAAGGGCGTGCCCATGTACAACTGGCGCATGGACCCCTTCAACCATCCGTGGAAGACACAGTGCCCGCATTGCAACGAGTTCTTCCCCAAGAACGATTTCGGAAAGTTCTATCGCTCCGGGCTGGATGAGCATAACGTCTTCGATCCGGCGCGCGCCGACCGATCCCTGCTCTTCAATGAGGAACACCCGGACGCCAACGATCCGCTTCGCGGTTTCGGCGTTGACGACGGGGAGGGATACGTTGATGGCGACAAGCGATGGCGCTTCATCGGAGCGTATCTCATCTATGGCCAGTTCAAAAGGGCGATCGTTGACGGCATCCGCGCGATGGCGGACGCGTATTCGGTCACCGGCGAAAAGATTTACGCGCACAAGGCCGGAATCCTGCTCGACCGGGTCGCCGACCTTTATCCATCCTTCGACTTCGGCAAGGAGGGGCTGGTCTACGAGGTTCGGGGCGCGGCGGGCTATGTCTCGACATGGCACGACGCATGCTACGAAACGCGTCTGATGGTCATCGCATACGATCAGATTTTCGAGGCGATCAGGGGCGACGCCGAGCTTGTATCCTTTTTGGCCGGAAAGTCAGAGCGATTCAAGCTCGACAATCCGAAAAAGACTTTCGGAGACATACAACGTAACATCGAGGATCGAATTCTGCGGGATTGCGTCACAAGCCGCAAGAAAATCGAATCCAATTACCCGCAGACCGACACGACCATCGCCTTCGCCAAGACCGTCCTCGGCTGGCCGTCCAACCGCGAAGAGGTGATGAAGATACTGGACGGAGTCCTTGAGCGCGCAACCAGGGTTGACGGCGTGACGGGCGAAAAGGGGCTTGCGGGGTATACCGCCTATGCCGTCAACGGAACGGCGTGGCTGCTGGCGCAATACGCCCAGATGGACCCGACCTTTTTGCCTGAAATCCTGAAACGTCACCCCCGAATTCATCAGATGTTCCGATTCCACCTCGACACGCTCTGCCTGGACAAGTATTACCCCACGTGCGGCGACAGCGGATCATACGCGCGGCCGTTCTCGGGATACTGCGGCGTCAGCCTCTCGAAGAATCCCGGCATGTCGCCTTCGATGCATACATTCCTGGGTTCCCTTTGTGATATAACCGGCGACGCCGGTTTCGCTCAGATTCTGTATCGCGCAAACGGTAATTCCTCAAAGGACATGCCGTATGACCTTTTCGCGGAAGACCCGGAGGCGTTCCAGAAACGTATTGAGGCGGTCATTGCAAAGGAAGGGACCGAGCCGCGCCTGGCCAGCGTGAACAAGCAGGAATGGCGTCTGGCGATCCTGCGCGCCGGGGAGGGCGCTGATCGTCGCGCGCTCTGGCTTGATTACGATTCCGGCGGGGCGCACAGCCACCACGACGGCATGAATCTCGGCCTGTTCGCAAAGGGGCTGGACCTCATGCCCGATTTCGGATATCCGCCGGTGAATTACGGCGGCTGGGGCGCGCCGAAAGCCGTATGGTACACGATGACGTCGGCGCACTGCACGGTTGTCTTTGACGGAGAAAACCAGGATTCCGCCCAGGGGCGGACAACGCTTTGGGCGGATTGCGGAATGCTCAAGGCGATTCGCGCTTCCTGTCCTGAACTGGCAGATGGCGGAGTCTATGAGCGATCGGCGATCATGATCAATGTTTCTCCTGTTGATTTTTACGTTGTGGACGTCTTCCGCGTCGTCGGCGGGAAAGAACACGCCAAGTTCGCGCACAGCCACTTCGGTGACGTGGCCGTCGCGGGATTGAAGCTGGAATCGGCCCCCGATTTCGGGCGCAAGACGGAGATGCGGAGCTTCCGCACAGATCCGTCGCCGCAACCGGGCTGGTCAGTCGAATGGAAGGTTGAGGATCGCCTGAAACTTCTGCCCCAGCAGCGCGATCTGCGCGTCAGGCACACGGATTTCACGCGCGGCGCATGCGCGTCGCTCTGTGAGGGGTGGGTTTCGATCAACAGCTTCGTTGAGAATGAAGACGCATGGATTCCACGAATAATGGTCGGCAGAAAATCCGGGAATGTTCCGCTGGATACGACCTTCGTGTCTGTGATTGATCCCTACGAGGGTAAACCTTTCATCAGCAAAGCCCGCCGGATGGAACCGACGGACCGCGCCGGGAATAAATCGCCGGATTCAGTCGTCGCCCTGGAAATCTCGCACGCCGACGGCGTCGCCGATCTCGTCGTTGAGTCCGGCGGGAAGGGATGCGTTGTCAAGGAATGGGGGCTGGTTCTTGACGGCGACGTCTGCGCTGTCCGTCGCGCGGCCAACGGACAGACCGAGCGTATTGCCTTGGCCGGATCAAAGTCGCTGGAAGCCGCTGGTGTCAGTATGATGCTCAAGGACGGAGCGGGCGCGGTAGAGGTTGAATTTGAAGACGCCGATTGGCGTCTCGTCAGCGGTGACGCTCAGGATGTTCTGACAATAAGGATTCAGCCTGTGAAGTGACCGACTGGGTCCTGCTACAGATCGCCGGTCTCGCTGCCGATTTCCTTCATCAACTCATCAACGTCATAAGTCCGGGACATCTCGCCCGGCAGTTTCTTGATAAACATCTGCGTGGCCTTCATTTGGCCTCCGCATTGGCATATCTGCCCGTCCCGTCGTCCGTCCATGACGCGGGACTTGCCGCACTTGTCGCATGCATGGGCCACCGGCAACGGCACAAGAATGGACTTCCCGCATTCTGTACAGAAAGCCCTGCGCCCGAAATGACTTGACGGCATTTCGAGTCGCTCCCCGCACTCTTTGCACTTAAAACGGATCGGCATGTTCCTGTTCCTCCCCTGTGCAAACGCCTCGCGGATTTCCTGCGGATGGCTTGACAGCATATGCCAAAAAGAATCGCCGCGCAATATGTTACCGCGCATAAAATTATATGATGTGACATAAATTATTACTTCGACTCCGCCGTTCCGGAATTCAGAATCTTCCTTACCGTAGCGGTCGTGGACTTGTCCTGAACCAGCGGCGCAAGAACGACCCGTCCGCCGCAGGCCTCAATCTCCCGCCAGCCGACGACGCCCTCCTTGTCATAGTCCCCCCCCTTTACCAGCACGTCCGGCTTGATGAGTTTCAGGCTGTCCAGCACGGACGTTTCGTCAAAAACGAAAACGTAATCCAGGTCCTCAAGCGCAGCCAGCACGCCTGCGCGCGTAGCCTGATCGTTGACCGGACGCCCCTCGCCCTTGAGACGCCGCGTCGAAGCGTCGGAGTTGATCCCGACCATCAGGACGTCCCCCTGCCGCCGCGCAAACCGGATTAGCGAGATGTGCCCGATGTGCAGGAGATCGAAGCAACCGTTTGTGAACGCGACCGTCTTCCCTTCCCGGCGAACGCGCTCCCTGATCGCTACGGCCTCTTCACGGGTGACAACCTTGGCGGAGTGCTGCGCCTGGCGGGAAAGAACCTCGCGCACAATCTCCTCCCTCGTCAAAGGCACGCCGCCCAACCGCGTGACTTCCAGGCTGGCCGCAAAGTTCGCCACGTGCGCGGCGAGATTGTCCGACCCGCCCGCCGCCGTGACAAAAGCCGTCGCCGCCAGCGCCTCATCCCCCGCGCCGGTGACGTCCGCCACCTCGCGTTGCACGGTCGGAACAAGTTCCGAACCTTCCCGGCTGGAATCGAGGTACATCCCCTCCCGATCAAGCTTCACGTAGACCGCGTTGAGGCCGTAGGTCTCTCTGAGCCATTTGGCCGCCGCCGAGTAATGCGCCGGGTCAGCCATCGCCATGCCGGTGAACTTCTCCGCCTCGAAGCGATTAACAACCCAGGCGCCGGCCCCTCGGAACCGGTCCGGATTTCCCGTCGCTTCCGGATCGCAGACAACGCCGACGTTTCGCTTTGTTGCGGCTGAGATTATTTCGCGCGGGGCATCGCCGCTCAAAAGTCCATGCCCGCTGTCCTGCATGACAAGCAGATCGCAACCGGCGAGCAATTCGTCAATTCGCTCGATCAGTTCCTTTCGCGCTTCGGCAAGTTCCGCCGGTTTGGGCAAGTGGATGAGGGAGACGACCTGCTGAACGCCGCGCCCCGCGTAATGAACGTAGCCGAAAACGCGCATCCGTCGAGCAGTGGCCGAAGGCGAGGCCTTCAAGGGCAAGAACTCGACACCAGCCTTTGATAAACATTCTTCAAGTCGGTCGCCGTCATCGTCGCGCCCTTTGCACGCAATCAGGCTGACTCTCGCGCCGAGCGCGGCCAGCATCGCGGCCACCAGTCCAGCGCCTGCCGGCTGTAGCTCTTCCCGCTCGACCCCTACCACGGGCACGGGAGCCTCCTCGGATACTTCCTTCACGCGCCCCCATGCGTAGCGGTCAAGCAGCGCGTCCCCGATGACAACGATCCTCGGCGCGGGTTTCCGGTTCAAGAACGCAAGCAACTGATTGTCCATTTTGCCTCCTGGAAACTCGAATCAAGGCTGTGTCTTCCACCTTCTGTGCAGCCACAGCCATCTCTCCGGACGCTCCCGGACGACCTCTTCCAACCGCCGCGTTATATCCGCCGTGATCCTGAGAATGTCGGCATCCCGGTCACCGGTTGACTCAGGATAGAGCGGTCCGATCGTCCGCATCTCGAACTTCAGATCGTCCCCTTTTCGGAAGGCGAAACCCATGATGATCGCGCAACCGGTCTTGAGGGCCATCGCCGCGACGGCTGGCGTTGTCGAGGCCGGACGCCCGAAAAACGGCACGAAAACGCCGTCCTGACCGGCGTCCTGGTCAATCAACAGGCCGATGTTGCCACCTTCACGCAGTATCCGGACCATGCGCGGGATTGTACCACGGTGCGGCAAGACCTCGAAGCCAGACTTGAGCCGCATTTCGTCTATCAGATCGCCGAGCAAGGGGTTGTCCATCGGACGCGCGATTCCATAGCCGCGAACCCCGCGCGCGCCGATTGACGCCGCCGCCACCTCGAAATTGCCGAGATGCCCGCTCAGGAAAAGGACTCCCTTCGGACTCATGAAGACGTCCCAGACCTCCTGCGGGACGTTGTATTCGACGTGATCCATCCATTTCCCCTGATCGGCAACCTGGCGCATCTTGATGATCTCGACGCTCATCTCTGCGAAGTGGCGATAAACCTGGCGGGTGATCCGGTCGCGCTCGTCCGGCGACATCGCGTCGCCATATGCGGCTTTCAGGTTCTCGTCCGCCACTCTCCGATGCCGCGCGTCTAGCTGATAAACAAGCCACGCCGCAGCGCGGGCAAGCCGAAGGGAAACCTTCCACGAAACAGCCCGTATCGTCGAGATTATGAGCTTCGCGCCCAGATATTCGATCTGAATCATCAGCCTGTTCTTTTTATGAGACACGTCTATCCCTTACGGCTCTCCGGCCAGAGTTCCGTCAGCAACCCGTCAAGCTCCGCCTCGCCAGAGACCAGTTCAGTCCGAATCAGCAGTGTGAACCATTTCTCCAAACCTGCCAAGCCCGAACCGGATTCCTTCACGACGGCGGCAATCTTCACAATGTCTTTCTGCGTGACGATTACAGTTTCAGCAGAACAGGATTTGCGGGTTTCCTCGATCTCGCGGATATCGCCCGGCTCAAAGGCGCAATGATCCGGAAACGCGAGTTTCCCGACCACCTCCAAACCAAGCATCTCAAGAAGCCGGAAGAATGATTCAGGATTGCCTATCCCGCAGGCCGCAAATACGCGTTTTCCACTGAAATTCACCGTGGGGAAACATTCGGCATCGGAACTCCTGAGAAAGCCAATGACCTGATGTCCGGCTTTCAACAGAACGCACCCCGCAGCCGTCCGCCTTACAGCCGCCTCGATTTCCAGAACGCGCGATGGGTCCGCCATATCAACCCGGTTCAGAACGACCACCCGCGCCCTTCTGATTGATTCGAAAGGTTCCCTGAGTAACCCGCGCGGCAACAGTCTGCCATGGCCGAGGGGGTTTGTCGCATCAATCATTACGATGTCAATGTCCCGCCTGAGCCTTCGGTGCTGAAATCCGTCGTCCATGACGAGGCAGTCGCAATCGCCGCGCGAGACGGCAAGGCGTCCGTTGGCGGCTCTGTCCGGCCCAATGTAGGCTGGAAAATCACCGAGATTGTCCCTCAGCACGAGCAGTTCGTCATTGATCGGTTGTCCGGAGACGTTTCCCACGCGTCCGTAACCGCGGCTCAGCAACCCCGGCTTGTGCCCCGCAGCCTGCAACTTGCGCATTATAAGTTCTACAAACGGCGTCTTCCCCGTCCCCCCTGCTGTCAGATTGCCAACGCTCACAACCGGGATCGGAAGCTTCTCCGAACGCAGGATGCCGCTTTCGTACATGGAATTCCTACCGGCAATCGCTGCGCCGTATGGAAGAGACAGCGCGGACAGCCCGCCGCGCGCCAACGCAGCGGCAGGGCCTTTCCTGCGTCCCTCAATCAGGCTCATGTACCAATCGCGGGTCATACTGTTTCAAGATTATCAGATGGACAAGCTGTAAATCAACGCGGCTCGGCGTCCTTCAAGGCAGGCCTGAGATGATCCAGTTCCCTGAATGCTCGCCCGTCGTGATAGACAACGTGAACTTCCCGGAACGATCCGAACCAGTCGGCGTCAAGCGAAATGTCAACCGAAACAGGCGGGCCGGCGATATTCAATACTTTAAAAGCCACATTTGAGAACGGGAGGCGGACGCCGGCGACCTGCGGGAAATATGGCTCATATTCCCCGAGCGGGGCTATGCTATAGCATTTCTCCCCTGGTCTCCAGAGTTCGTTGGATTTCCAGCAATTAACTTGAACATCGGAAGTAATTGCTTTCCAATGATATAGGACAACCGCCTTTCCGAAGCCTCTTCCATCGGTCAACATGGGCACAGCCGGTTCCGGCACATTATCGAAAAGATCGTATTCCCAGTCGCACGGCAGGGCAAGGAACACAACCGCCCATGGAGCCTGAGACTTCCGGTCAAGGGACTGGACGAGCCTTCTGAATTCCTGACGCAGGAGTTCAGCCTTTTCCGGTCGGCGTTCCTTGATATCAAGCTTGATCCAGTTTCCAGCCATCAAAGAGACGGAAATTATCAGGGGCAACAGCAGACACCATGCTGACGCCGATTTCAACCGCGCGGGCTGGGCGGCAATCCGGCGCAGGTCCGCAGCTTCAAGCAGCAGTCCGATCATGAAAACAGCTGGCAGAAGGCAATAAAGGCTGTCCACCCGCACCAGCCATCCGGGGCCCAGGGCCAGAATCGCGCAACCGGCAAGCGCGCCCGGTTTCCTGAATCCTGCAACAAAATCCTGCCTGGAGTAAATTATTTGAATCAATAGTGTTATGACTAACAGCGCACCGGCAATGACATATTGCGCCACTGACGTTCCGGGGAAAAGGCATTCCCGTGGAATCTCATGGTAAATAATGCTGGGGGCCTTTTCAACCAGCGCGGAGATTCCGTTTCGCGTCCCGATCATCTCGCCCAGACTGGCCGTGCCATAGCTACCGAAAGAACCGCCGTAATAGAGCCACCTTATCGCCAAGTATATGATGGTCACGCCCGAATATGCGATGTAAGACCGAGACTGTTTTCGGAATGAACGTCCCGCCGCCCAATCAACAAGAATTGCCATTCCAGCGAAACCTATCCCATTCTCCCGAAAACATAGAGCAAGGGCGAAAAGTCCGCATATCGGCGCAACATCCCTCCCCGACGCATCTTTCTCTCCAGAACGCATATGCATATACAAGGCGCACAGGATCAAAGCTCCAGACAGGTAACTGATTCCTTCAGTGAATGTTCGCCGCATCAGCGCCCGGTTCGGGTTACAAAGCAGGAGAAACAGGCCGCATAAGCAGATGACAAACCCGTTTCCCCCCGCCCCAAAATATCCCGCCAGGAACATCGCCCCGGCAACGCAGAATATGGTCATGGAAAGCAACTTCAGAGCGCGGAATCCGACTTCATTTTCAGAGAATATCAAGCGAGCGAATTTGTGGTACCAGATCAGTCCCGGCCTGAAAACGTCGCTGCCATACACCAGCACATTATCAGTCCAGCCGTGGACCTTCAGCATGTCGCGCAACGTATCGCGGCCTATCCAGAGGGACCACCACGGACCGCTGTTCCCGGCACGTTGAAGGACACAATAATCATCCCCCGCCAGACTATAACGAAAGGTTGAATGATACAGCAGAACGGACGCCAGAATGATAATCAGGCATGGAGCATAAACTCTTGTTTTAATGAGAGTTATGTTCACACGGCTCCGCCACGGTAATTATTGCGCGGTTGCAGTCGAACCTTGTTCGGACTGCCTTTCCAGACCTGTTTCATCCCTTTGGGCATGTCAGGACTGAAACCTGCCGACAGTCACGCTGCATTCCGTTCAAGCGCTTTCTTCAAGCGGCTCGCAGAGCGGGCATGGACCAGGCTCTTCACCAGGTTCCAGGATGTAAAGCGGCGTGTGGGCAGGACACCGGGCGATGTGACCGCCGCAGCGCACGTGCTGACGGGCCTTCTTGATGAACTCCAGTTCGGGTCTTGCCAGCGAAGGCAACCCACTTTCAGCGCAACGTTCCACGAGGATGGCCTTCTCGGCGATCAGCGCCAATGCCTCCTCACGATCCTTGATCAACTGCAGATAGTTTCTTGGTTTTGACATGGCAGTGAGCGATTCTCAATGGGCGGGGCGACGCATTCCCCTCCGGAATGGCTGCCGTCATAATCCCAACGCTCATTTTGCGGTGTATCGCGCGATTGGAAAGAGATTTTCCCCGCGAAGACACTGCAAGCGCGGAACGTGACGGCGTTTGTATGGATTTTCCCCTCTGTGCTTGCCCGGGAACCGTGTTCCCGCCCCTGCGCCGCAAGCCAACGCGCATAAGGATACAGTACGGAAAGGCTTTATGTCAAGGGATTTATGGAAATCCGGATAAAATGCCTTCCCCATGCCGAAATTTCTGCAATGAACCGACAGGTTCGCGCCATCTGTTTTTCTCAACCTTTGACGAATCGCTGGAAGCGCCGCGCCCGCCGCATTATGATTTGCATTTGTCATATGTGAACCCACATTCGGACACACGAATGGTCATCGGGAAATGAAGAGAAATTTCACCATAAGTGCGCCGGCGGTCGTCTGCATCGCCGGCGCCACGGAAATGCCGATGGGATTGCCGTCCCTCTGGATGGCCGTCAACCAGAGGCTGACGATTGAGGCGCTTCCGGAAGATTCCGGCGCAGAAGCGCTTGGCGTTCATCGCGGTTCCGAGATACTCGATCCGCAAGCCAACCCGATAGCCATTGCCGTCCGGGAGACGATTGAATCGCTGGACGCCTTCCTCGGGCATCCGGCGGAGGCGCGTCTGCTTCCCGCCTTCGTGAAGACTCCGAAAAGCTGGCCAGACGCCGCTGCCGACATGCTCCGCGCACCCACCGCCGTCGCGGCGGCTACAGCCGCATTGAAGCTCTCCAGCGCGCTTGACAAGGCAAGTTCGCAGAAGATAGCGGCAATCGCGACAGGCGGACTGAAGAAGTTCCCCGCCGCCGCTCCCGAATGTCTTGCTGCGGCAATTGGGGGACTGCTACTTTTCCAGGCATCCCCCGCCCCGTCGTTCATCCAAGTCCAAGCCGCCACAGGCGATTTCATTGTCTGTTTCCCTGCCACGGAAAGAGGGCTTGATTTCGCGTATTACGCAACCGGCATTGCCGAGGTCATGGGAAAAGTCAGGGCGTCACACCCGGAAACGGATTTCTCATCGGGCGACTTTGACGCGATGCTTTCGTGCCTGAGCGGACTTGACCAGAAAACAGCATGCGCCGCGTATGCCCACATCCGGCTCAGGCAGATTCTCTCCCAGATGATGGAAGCGATGGGCTGCGACATGTTCGATTGCAACCGTTTCGGGGAGCTACTTGACGATCAGCGCGAAATCTGCGCGCAGTACCTCTCGATGGACTGGGACGGATGCGCGGAGAAAGCGGACGCCGCGAAGAAGGCCGGCGCGCGCGGGGCGGGAATTCTCCTGTCGGGGCGGATGCCTCCGGCCTTGCTGATCTACGCCGGGGATTCCGCCGCCGGGGTTATGAAAGCGTTGAAGAAGACCGAGAGCATCGCAATGCGAATCTCAAAAGACGGGGGCGCGGCAATCGAATCGGGCGGAGAAAACTGAGTGCGGGCGTGAAAAGGGTAAGATAGGTTCGGCACTTCAGCGCGGTATGTGTTTAGCGTCAAGTGATCCCTTGAAATGGGGGGCAATAGCAAATGGGGGCAATCAATTCCCCCTTCCGTCACCTCGACGAACGAGGGCGTCTCGCCAAGCGAGACGACACCTTCACCCACGCTGCGCACTTCGCACGGCGCGCGGGGGAAGGATGATTTTTAAAACTTGGGACGGAAGGTTCTCCGAAGGACAGTTTGCGCTAAACACACACGCTAAACACATACCCAGCGCGAACCCATGCGGGAAAGGAAATATGGATTGGTCCGCGTGGGTTCAGAGAACCCTACATGTTTGCGCCCTTTACATACACGCTCTTATCCGCGAGAGATTGAATATTTGCTGATGAATTTATCCGGCAGGTAGCTCATCTTGGCCTGCCTCAGCCCGGGTATGCCCAGGTCCTGCTCCCGGTTCAGCCATGTCACCCCCTGGAGGGCGTTCTCGCAGAACCAGCGCAGCATAACCTGATAAAGCCCGTCAACGGCGGGGTTGGCCTTCTCGAAGTGCTCGACCGCAGTCTCGCTGTCCATCATCTCGCCGACGGCGAACGCCTGGACGCGCCCGTCAATGCGGACAAGCCCCCCGAACAGGCCGAATTCGACGAAACGCTCCAGCGAATCCCGGACGGCATCCGATTCCTCGTTCACGCCGGGGTCATCGGCGGCGTTTCTGGCGCGACGCCATTCCTCCTGGAAGCCAAGACATTCAGGGATATTGTCCGGCGTCATCGCCTCGTATGCGCAGGCGTTGGCATCGAGACAGCGCCTGATGCGGTTGCGCTTGTTGGAGAGATTTCTGCCCTCAAGCCGCACCATCTTGCTGACCCAGTAGACGTAATCGAAGTTGGCCCGGTCCTCCTCGATGCGGAAACCAGCCGATTCGAGCGTCCGGGCAACCGGTTCAGGGACGCGGTCCATCCTCGGGCTGACGCCGGGAAAGAGTTTCTCGAACGCGTCGAATGCAGCGCGGGTTGCGGCAGGCAGGTCGCCTTCGCCGATCGGCGGATACAGGTGCGGGAAGGGCGTTTCCGAACCGAGCAGCGGGATAAGGAATCCGCCGTGCCGCGAAGCCGTGACCGAATGGGACCTTCGCCATGCGAACAGGTTGGTAAAGGTAAGTTCGGATACCTCAAGGGGGTGTCCGGCCAGCCAGTCGGAGTACGCAAGTCTGTCCGCGATCTCCAAGGAGCGGAAGGCCGGCAGCGCGTCGAAACGTTCCAGGACAGAATCAGGCGGCATATTGTCGGGCGGCTTCGGCATTGCAGAAAACGAACAGGCGACCGGTCAGGTATGGCCGGCCGCCTGTCTGTCATACGCCAGGCTACTTACCGCAGCAGCCCTTCTTCTTCTCTTCCTTCTTCGGAGCATCCTTCTTGGGTTCTTCCTTCTTCTTGCTACATCCGCAGGACTTGCACATTATCCAATCCTCCTGGTTCTCGACCGTTATGAAACTGACTGAGCGGAACGCCGGGCCGAATCAGGCGTCCGCCGACCGGCATCGCGCCGGACAGCCTTCAGATTATCTTCTTCGGCCTGCAGAGGTTGGCCCGGGAGGGGCTGAGCCTGCCGCAGTTGCCGCAGAAGTATTTTACGCCTTCCGCCATCGTCTTGCAGACGTGGTATGGGTCAGTGTGCTCCAGGCCGCAGAATTCGCAGGCGCGAGCCTTGCCCGGCGACGGGGGGGAGCAGAGGTGCGTGTTCCGACCGGCCGCCTTCCCGCACGTATCGCAGGCGGCAGAGACGGCTTTCTTCGCCGGTAGCTTCCCCATCCGGGGTTTCGCGCGGCCTCTTTTCCGTGCGTTCTCTGCCATGCGTTCGGTCTTTCCTGTCAGCATCCGGAGTTCGCTCAGGAGGCTCAACCGTCCAGCAGCGATTTCTCCGCCCACGTGTACCAGTGCTTCGTGTCCTCAAGGTACTCGTATGTGTTGCGCACGATGTCGTAGTGCTGGGATTCCTCTGCGGCAAGCCGCGTGAAAAGCTCCTTCTCGTTCTTGTCGGATGCTTTCTTTGCGGACGCCTCGTAGAACTCCCAGCCCTTCTTTTCGAATTCCATCGCTGTCTTCAATGCCTCGACTTCATCGGTTGACGCGGCCAGCTTTTTGGCCACCTTGTCTTTAACGCCGGTGAAGATCGTAACGATCCGGTCGCGAGGCGTTCCCTTGCGGGCTGATTCCACAGCGACGTCCATACCCATCCCTTTTGCGATCTTTTCTATCATGCGCACGTGGGACGCTTCATCCTCGGCCAGCGATTCCAGCATTTTTTTGCCGAAGGGATGCGCGGCGGCATGGGCCGCCTTCAGGTACATTTCACGCCCTTCCTGCTCGGTTTTGAGCGCTATTTTAAGGGCTTCCGAACCTCCGCCGCTTCCTCCGCAGCACTTGCAGCTTCCAGCCACTTGACTCTCCTTGTCTGTCGCAGGGAATTCCGTTCCGGCAGATGGACCGCCGCTGGTTATTCCTTGACGCTTATCGCCCCGACGGGGCAATCCTCGACGGTCTTGCGCGCGGCTTCCTCATCGGCGGCGGGGACAGGGTCCGCAATTACCTCGGCGTATTCGTCCCCGAGCCGGAAGACCTTCGGGCAGGCGTCCTCGCACAAGCCGCAGGCAGTGCAGGTTTCCGTGTCAACAACGACCTTCATTGCTCTGTTCTCCAGATCGTGAAGCGCAACATATTGCATGTTAAGAGTCCTCTTCCCAGAAGTCAAATAATTGGGAGGGCGCAATCCGATTGTCCGGATAGGGGCTGGCGCGGTGACTGCCCGGCAATTTTAGTCCGCCCATGCTTCACGCCGCGGCTGAATGAAGTTGGGCCATGACCGGCTTAGGATATGATTTTCAGACCATTTGCTTATTGCAAATGGCGCTTTTCCACAGCCGCATGGTTATTCTTTTACCCAATCGTTGATTGATGGCTCACCGCGCCGGATCCGCAAACCACTCACTATCAGCGCTCAGCCGCCACTGCCCGTCGAAGTACCCCGCGCAGACCGCCTTGTTCGACTCCGTGCCGTCCTCGGCCTTTTCGTCGCTGAAGATGATGAAGTCCGGCAGGAAGTCGTACTTGTGATTTTTCGGCAGTTCGCGCCCCCAGACCGGCCCAACGTTCAGAACCACCGAGCGCTTCGGCTCCAGCGGGTTCGGGTAAATCACCGACATCCCGAGATTGCCGCGCGGAATGCGCCTTTCCCCGACAACGTAATTGTCCCCCTCGACGCGGATCGGCAGCTTTGACGGGATTTCCGCCAGAAGCGTCTTTTCCGCCGGGAGGCCGTAGATGATCAGGTTGTAGTCCCGGATCATCTCCCTCGTGATGTCCCTGTCCGGCATGAAGGAGGGGCTGCCCTGCGTGAAGAGCATCCAGTCCTTGGCTGCCTGCGCCGCCGCGGCCTTGCTCGATTCGTCCCTCGTGCTGTAGACGATGACGAAGGGCTGCGCGTAGGCTTCCCGGATGCGCCCGCACTGCCGGGGCGTTTTGCGCAGACCGTCCTCCGGACCGGCGTCCTTCGAGGCTAGGCTGATAAACCGCTTTTCCGTCACGTCATGCGTCGTGATCTCGCCGTTCCAGGACACGACCACCTTCCGCGCCGCGCCGCAAAGCTCCTCCGGAAGGGCCGCGTCCAACCGGGTCACGTTCTCCGACTTGATCGCAATCAGCGGGATACGCTTTCCTGCGGTCTCCTCGGCCCATTCGGCCTCTACGACCGCCGGGCGCGCAAAGGATGCCATGCCCTGAATGCTGAGCCAGTATGCGCGGTTGAACTTCAGGTGCCACGTCTTGTAGGCAATCCGCTTCGGGCATCGCTCCCGCCGGACGTCGGCAAGCCATTTGCCGAGGTCGGCGTGGGCGAAAACGTCCGACCAGCACCAGTGGTCGGACGCCGCAAGCTCCAGATACCTGACCGGGTAGCCCATGGCTTTCAGGAGGGCGCTCATGTTCCGCGACTGGGCGGGTTGGACAACGTAATCCCGCGCGCCGTGGAAGAAAAAGGACTGCATCTGGAGGTTCTGCGCAAGCGGCTTGCCGAACTCCATGTCCATCTGGATGCGCTTCCAGGCGGGAAGAGAGAGTTCTTCCATGCCCTTCCAGAGGTAGAAGTCCCCTCGCGCGCTGATGGGCACGATCCCGGCGAAGGCGTCGGGATAATGCGCCGCGATGGTCAGAACGCCCATCCCGCCCATGCTGCCGCCGGTCAGGACGACGCGGTCGGGGTCAATAGCGAATTCCCTCTGCGCGAGGGATACGGTCTCCATCACGTCGTCTTCCCCGATGCCCTGGAAGTCCGTGTTGCTGCGGGCGTAGGGTAGCAGGACGACGTAATTGAGCCGTTCGGCGATGGTCTCCAACTCAGGGCAGAACATCGTCTCGAACCAGTTGACCTTGTTCAGGCCGGGATGGTAACCGTGCAGGAAGACGAGCAGTCCGGCGGGATGGGCGGGATTGTAGTTGGGGGGGACGAAGAGCCAGTAGGGCTGGACGGAGTTGTCGCAGGCGGCGATATAGGCCCGCTCGATTCTCCCCCGGGTCGGGACTTCGGGATTTCTTCCGGCCTTGAGCGCCTCGAAGATGCCGCGCGCGGACGCAAGCTCCGCCTTGAAGTCCTTCATGTAGTAGGCGTCGCGTTCTGCGTAATAGTAGAGAATCTGCGCCTTCTCCGCGTGAAGTGTGGCCAGCGCGAGCATCGCCTCATGGTCGCGCACCTTGCCCAGCGCGTCCGGAGACATCGCTGATGCCAATTTCGCAATCTCGCGGATTTCCCCTACCAGCTTCTCAAGCTGTTCGCGGGAGGGCGCGGCGGTTGCGCCTTCGTCCGTTGCGCGGTTCTCAGCGTTGCTATCCTGGGCGAAGATGCGCCCCGCTCCGTCCGGAAAGACCGCAAGACCGATCCAGAACAGCGCGGCAAATTGAACGCCACGGCGGATTAATTGATGATTTTTCATGCCTGCGTTCGATTATAGCAGAAGACCGTTTTCGCAGAAGGGCATACATGGCTGAATCGGCGTCATTCGGTTTGCGCGGGCTGGACGTTCCTTCCGGCTTTTCCGGGAGGGCGTTATCCTCTATGATACCGGAGGCGTCCTGCCCGGCGATGTCATCCTTGTCTTTATCTGCGGGGTTGGAAGAATGATAATGCAAAAGAATGTGCCTGCCCTCGGACTTGCCGTCATCGCCTGCGTCGTGCTTGCCGCCGCGACAGCCGCCGGAGCCGAACGGAAGACAAAGCCCGTGAATATGCTTGGCAACGGCGGGCTGGACTCGCGCTCAATCTGGACCTTCACGAATGATTGCCGGATTGTCCCCGACGGCGCGCATGACGCATGCCTGGAATGCGCAGGCCAAAGCTCGGTCATGCAGGACATCCCATGCCCCGCGCCCGGCAGATACAGCATAAGCTGCCGGATCAAGGTTGACGAATTTGCCGCCAGCGAGCCGGGCGGGCACGTCTACGCAGCGGTTTATCAGCTCGACGCGGACGGCAAGATTCTGAGCTTCAAGGACTTCGTCTACCTTCAGGGCGTCACGCCGTGGCTCAGACACGCATATGACTTCGAAGCCGCGCCGGGCGCTCACACCTTCTCCATCCGGGCCGGGATATTCCTCGGTCGGGGCAGGGCGCGCTTCGACGACTTCACGCTTGTTGCCGGAGGGAAAGCGATGGACATCGGAGACGTGGAGATGAAACGCGAGACCGCCGTCAAATCAGGCCCCGCAAGAGTGGCGATTCTGAAGGACGATTTCCCCGTCTGCGGCGCGCCTTCCTCACCCGACCGTATTGCAGAGATTCTGCGTAAAGCCGGAATGGAAGCGGAGTTGGTTGATTCTGCAGCGCTGGCCGATCCCGCGAAACTCGATCCCCGGAATCTCGATCTGGTCGTGCTGCCGTATGGGGAGGCTTTTCCGGCGGAGGCGCGGGACTCATTCCTGGGCTACCTTCGCAAGGGCGGGCGCTTTCTGAGCCTTGGCGGTTACGCCTTCCAGAAGCCGCTGTTCAAGGTCGCCGGCGCGCGGGTCGCTATCGAGGATGTTCCGAACGATCACCCGGCGGCATATCGTCCGAATCTGATCGCCAACTCCGGATTCGAGGATGGCGACAAGGGTTGGGACAGGGTCGCGCCCGAAATGGCATCAGTTGTCGAGGATTCGCCACGCTCCGGGCAGAAGTGCGCCCGCGTATGCGTGCCGCAGGGGGGAAGCCTTGCGCACTCAATGTTCCGCGCCGACATCAAACCCATTGCGGGACATGCCTACACCGCCGAGGGATGGATGAAGACGCGCGAAATCCAGGGATTCTACGCATACATGGCCGTCTACCAGTACGATGCGAGCGACAAGCTGGTCGAGTTTCAGGATTTCGTCCAGACGCGCGGGACGCGGGACTGGAGGCGATACGCCTACACCTTCACCGCTAATCAGATGGCCGCGCGAATCCAGTTCCAACTTGGCATCTACCAGGCGACAGGGGAGGCGTGGTTTGACGACGCGAAGCTCCTCGACGTCACGGCGGTCGGGAACCTGAGAATCAACACAAGCGAGGGCGCGCCGAAGGACGGGCTTGAGGTCCGGCCCGATCAGATCGGAGTTTTCGATCCGTCGTTCCCGTTGAAGCGGGTCAGCAGACTCGTCGCCTCTCCCGATCAGTCTATCGCACCGGGTGATTTCGAACTACCCCTTGCGGCGACGGGCTGGGCCGCAACGGCTGTCAGGGGCTTCCATGCGGCAAAATATGTTCCGATACTTGACGCCGTTGATAGGTTCGGACGGTCTCGAGGCCCTGCGGCGGCAATCATCCACCATCAGGAAGGGGCCTTCGCCGGCTCATCATGGGGCTTTGTCGGGGTTGACAACGCCGACCTGTTCTCCGGCGATCCGAAATGCGACGCGCTGCTGGTCGGCATGGCCCGAAGACTGGTTGAGGCGGTCTACATCGAATCTATTGAAACCGACAAGGCGCTTTATTCTCCGGGAGAGAAAGCGCGGGTCGTTGTCACAATCAGAAACATGGGGATACGCAAATTCGAAGGCGAAGTCGCGCTTGAGGGTTTCAGCGACAACGCGGAGAGATACGGATCCGCTGGACCGTTACAGGTGAAACTCAATCCGGGCGAAAGCAAATCGCTGACAATCCCCGATTTCCCAATCGCAGGAGATGGGCTTGCGAAGATTCGTTGCGCCTTGTCCTACGGTGGAAAGACGGTTGATGAGGAAATAACAGGATTTGTGGCGAAAAACGAATCGGCGGTGAAATCCGGGCCGCAACTATCCTTCTCCGATAACTACTTCCGTCTGGACGGCAGGCCGGTCTTCATGACCGGCAGCGATACCTTCAATAACGTATTCAACACCCGCTGCCATAATCCCGCGACATGGGACCGCGACCTGCGCATGGCGAAGGACATCGGCCTGAGCGTCTACGAAAACCTTCAATACACTCCACCAAACTTTGAGTTCAGCGAGAAGCAGTTCAACCAGTTCGACGCGATGCTGCAACTGGTGTCGCAGAATGGCTTGATCTACATGCCGTGTCTCCTGTGCGGGCACAACGTCGCGATTGACGACGCGACGCTGGCGAAGCAAAAGGAGATGTGCCGCAAATACGCCGGGCGCTACAAGGACGCCGCGCGGTTGATTCTCTACCTCAACGGAGACCTGCGCTACGATATCCCCCAGGAGCAGGAATGGTATCTCGAAAAGTGGAGGGCGTTTCTCAAAAACCGCTACGGAAGCGATGAGAACCTGAGGACGGCTTGGGGCGAGAAGGCTCAGAAGACGATCTCGGATGCCGCGATGCCCGCAATGCCTGGCACGGAGTGGACGGATCGGAGCGTAGTTGATCGGACGGACTTCGAGTTATCCCTCACGCGCCTCTGGCTCAATTCCATGAAGGCCTCATGCCGCGAAGCCGGCGCGAAGCAGCCCACGACGGCGGAATTCTACTGCATCCCGTTCGGCGGGATTGACGCGGTCGCGTCCATAGGCGACACGGATGTCGCCAACATCGGCTACTTCAAGCTTCCGTATGAAGATATCCGGATGCTCCCGCCGACGTTGCGCTGGACGGACCAGCGCGCCAGAGGAAAGTCACTGACGCTCGGCGAGTTCGGCGTCAAGACGCATCCGGCCTGGGGCGAGGAGAACGGGGCGTTCGCCTACCACATAGGCCGGACGGAACAGGAGGCGATCGAGCATTTCCTGGCGGTCGGATACTACTCCTTCGGGATGGGCGCGTCGAAGATACAGAACTGGTGTCTGGACGACGCGCAGGAATGGATCTTCCCATGGGGACTGTTCTATCCGGGAATGACAGCGCCGAAGGATACGGCTATCGCATATCGCAACATGTCGCTCGTTTTCCGAACCATGTCGCCGGTCTATATCGCGCCGAAACTGACATTCCTCATCCCGGACAACCATCGCTTCGGATGGGGCGGGCAGCAGGTACATGACGCGGTCATGGCATCCCTGCTGGCGCTGACGAACTGCCACGCGGATTTCAATACGATCAACGAATACGATCTCGCCGCCATCCCTGAGACGACGAAGGCGATCTGGTATCCGGTTCCCTATTGCCCGTCGGACAAGGTCGTCGGCCTGCTTGAAAAGTTTTTGAGGCGGGGCGGCTCGCTCTACATTTCCGGTGATATATCGTATGACGAGAACCGGCGAAGGACGCGAGCGGCACGGCTGGAATCGCTGGCGGGAGTTTCCGTGAGAGGCGAGAATTATCCCAATATCTCATGGCGCGACGGCGCGGCGTTTCCCCTGAACGCCATGAAGGGCGTCGTGGCATGGGATTTTGACGCGCGCCCCGGATTGAAGATCGAGGCGAAGGGAGCCGAGGCTCTGACGGCGTCGGGAGAGACGCCGCTGCTGGTCGAGAACAGGCTGGGAAAGGGGCGGACGATCTACGTCAACGACCCCATCGAGATGCGGGAACCGGCGCAACTGGGCGGGCTTTATCGGCGGATTCTTGACCGCATGGAGGTTGTCCGGACGCCGGTCATCCCGGACGAGGACGATATCCACATTCTGACTCAACCCCTCGAAAACGGGACGTGCATGATCGCCTACGGGCGCGACGAAACGCGCGGCATGAAGGAGACGGCTTTCCCGTGCAACGGGCGGCGCGTCAGGATGAACATCAAGGGCCTCACCCCGGGATTGACGCATGTCGCCGCAGACGGACGGCTCCTGGCGGCGCAGGCGTTCGGTTCCATATCGGTTGACGGGCGAATCGTCAAGGACGGCGAAGTCCTCTGCGCCCTCCTATCGCTGGATGAAAGCGACCTCGTCTCATCGAAGGCTATTCTACTCGTCCCATTCGGGATCGGGCGGGTATGGATTCGGAATGATTCTATTGGAAACATGAAATGCAGCGTCGGGGACCTGAAGGACGGGCGCTGGGTTGGCCTTGAGGACGTCAAGATTCAGGATGGCGCGATTGACATTGATCCTGACCGCGCGGCGTCCCTCCTGCTGCTGACGACGGGGGATGAGGGAAAATGGAGGGAGCGGGTGGAGACGTTGATGTTCAAGACTGAAACGCGGCCCTGAAGGGAGATCACAGACTGTCCCGATGTGATTTCAATCTTTCCAGCTTCTGCTCCACGTAGACTTTCTGCGAGGCGTAAGCCGGCGTGGCGATTTCGAGAAAGCGCTCAAAAGAGCCGATGGCCCCTTCGGTTTGCCCCATTCTTTCAAGCGTCATTCCCCGCCTTAAATGCGCCCCGGCATCGCCGGAATTCATTGCCAGAACCTTGTCGAAGTCATCAAGCGCCTTCTGATATTCCCCCATCTGGAAATACGCCTGCCCGCGGCTGAAAAACGCCTGCGACAGGCCGGGGTTGAGTTCAATCGCCTTGTTGAAATCCCGGACAGCCTGTTCGTAATCGTCCATTGCGTAGTAAACCAGCCCGCGATTTGAATAACTCGCGGCATCGCTGGGATTGAGTTCGATGGCCTTCGTGAAATCGCCGATCGCCTCATCATGTTGCTGGAGCATCTCATGGGCGGTTCCGCGATTCCTGTATGCGGGGGCGAATTGCGGATTGAGCCTGACGGCGCGATTAAATTCCGGCATGGCAAGGTCGGGATAGCCGTCCCTGAGGAAAATGACGCCGTTCGCGTTGGCGCGCTCTTCGGGCGTTCCGATGCAACCGGCAAGGAAAGCAAGCAGGAGAACGGAAAATAAGGACGCTATGCTATCTTCCCATATAAGCAGAAATATTGCATCAAAGCTCTGCTTTAGAAAATAGTATGGCTTCCCCATTTTCCCCCATTTTCCATTTTCCTATCCTACCGTTCTTACAATGACGTCCGGGTATGGCGTCTTGAGCAGCGTCCACGCGCTTCTCGGGCTGTTCTTGGAAGCGATGGCCCAGTAGGAATCCCCCGCGCCGGCGGTCCCGACCTCCCCGCCTATGAAGACGCGGTCCAGCCGGGCGGTTCCGGCAAAACCGGCTGGAATGTATGGCGTCCCGTTCTCGAAACCGTCACTGAACGGATTGAAGGGGCTTGCGCCGAATCCCGGCTCATTCCAGACGCCGGCCAGAACATTGCTGCTCTTGAAATCGCCGCCGATGTAGAGCGAACTCAGCGCAACCGTGGTTCCGGACGGCAGAGACCGGACCCCGACGCCCACGTCCGTGTCCAGCATGTCCTTTAGGATTACCAGGCTGGAGATTCCGCCGTTAGCCACGATCTGCGCGCGGTCGCCCA
The DNA here is from genome assembly GCA_022711755.1 of Planctomycetota bacterium. Taxonomy (GTDB): domain Bacteria; phylum Planctomycetota; class Brocadiia; order SM23-32; family JAKLEA01; genus JAKLEA01. Next base: position 122,940 of record JAKLEA010000008.1, on the reverse strand, counting down.
GCGTTCCAGCCGACCTGCCGGCGACGAAGGAAATCATCTTCCCATCAACCGAAATCTCCCCGCGATACGTTCCTCCAGGCATTGAGACCGTCCAGAGGTCCCCGCCTACGGTCACATCGGCCAGGAAACTCCCGGAACCGAGGGAAAGGAGCTGAAGGTTCTGCCCGACCTGAATCGCTCCTGACAGATTGCCCTGAAGCACCGTCAGCGAGTTCAGCCAGTCCGCATCGAGTTCGGCCTCAAAACCGGTCCCGGCGATTATCCGGTAAATGCCCGTTGCAGTAATTTCCGTAGTATCGCTGCCGATAATCTTTTTTGCGTAAAGCAGGCTGATATTTCCGCCGACGCCGACCTGCCCTGCGAAGTTTCCTGCCGAGTAGACTGTTGCGGCATTGCCGTCAACGTAGAGATTCCCGTTGAAGTCCCCCGTCGTGTACAGCAGGTTCAGAGAACCGACGTCAAGAGTTCCCTGGAAGTCGCCCGTCCAGTGGCTGCCGTAACCGATGATTACAGAACCGGCGTTGCCGGACACGCGGATGTCGCCCTGCATGTCCCCCGCCGTGATGAGGGAGCCGAGACTCCATCCGATTATGTGCCCGGTCACGCTGCGGGCCGTAACGTCAGCGCCCTTTACATATACGGAACTTATACCGCCGTTGGCGGAATAGAGGGCCGCGCCTGCCGGGATTGACCATCCGGCCTCCGACGGCAGGTTCAACTGGCCCTCGAATCCGGCGATTGAGGAGTTGATGACGACCGGGCCGATTTTCTCCGTCGCCGCCAGGAAAGCGATCTCTCCGGTTCCCTTCCGCTGGTCAATGAAGAAATCCAGAGTCCCGCCATGCACGGCGATGCCCAGACCGGAAAAATCGCCCCATGTCCAGGTTCCGGATTTGTTCACCCAGGCCCGCGCTATGATCCCGACGCCGGTGGGAGTCTCGATTATGAGGAGGTCGTTGGAAAGATCGTAGGGACTGTATCCCGCGCCGTATGTTCCGTCTATCGGTATACCGGACGGGCCGTCGGCGTCATAGATATAGACGCCGCCTGTTTTTGTGGGGACGAAGCCGACCAGGTCCGGTTTGACCGTCACTTTTATGATGTCCGGCGTCGGGTCCTTCAATCCGACGTCATCAATCGCCGTGAAGTAAATCCAGTAGTCGCCAACATTGTTCAGCTTCAACCAGCCCGGGTCCTGCTGCGCTGAACCCCACTCAAAACCGTCCGGCCCGCCGATCCACCATTCGTACTTTGCAACGTAACCGTCCGGATCGGTTGCCGTACCTTTAAGCTCGATTGAGTCTCCGGGGCGAATCTCAAGACCGTCAATCGGCGAGTCAATCGTCCCGTTCGGCGGCAATCCGATTGCCGTCACATTCACATAGGCCGGTGTCGGATCGGGCTGTAGGGACGAGTCAATGGCCGAATACGCGATAGTGTAGGTTCCGGGATATTCCAGGGTGACAATCCCCGGGTCTTCGACCTCAAATCCCGTCAGGAATTTGTTGGGGCCGTAGACAACCCAGACGTTGTAGGCAATGATGCCGTCAGGGTCGCTGCCCGTGCCGGTCAGGTTGATGGTGTCGCCGACGCGCACGGTGAGGCCGTCGGTAGGGGTGTTGATGACGCTTTCAGGCAACTGGTTGCCGCTGGCGCCCACCTGGACGACCACGTAGTTCGGGCTTGAGTCAGGGGTTCCCTCGTCGTCCACGACGACGAGACTCACGTTGTAATAACCGGGCGAGGTAAGCTGAACTGCTCCGGGGTCTTCTTCTTCGTAGAGCTTGTAGAAGCCGCCGGGACCGAACACCGTCCAGCGATATTCCTCGACCTCTCCGTCCTCGTCCGTGCCGCTGCCCAGCAGGAAGATTGTTCCGCCGACCGGGATTTCCGTATTGGGCAGGGGAGAATCAATCTGGCTTGATGGCGGCTTGTTGCCCTGGAATTCCTCTCCCACGAATACGACCGCCGAATCCGGCTCCGGATCGGGAACGCCGTCATTATCCGTCACTGCCAGAGAGACCAGATATGCGCCTTCCTCTTCGAGGACGAGCATGCCGGGGTCTTCCACCGTGTATGTCTTGAAGAATCCGCCAGGTCCCGTGATGACCCAATTCCACGACGCGATCCAGCCATCGGAATCAATTCCGCTTCCCATAAGGTTTATGCTGTCGCCGGGGAAGATGACCGTCCCGCTGCCGGGGGAATCAATTATACCCTCGGGGGGGAAAACCGGTTCCACTTCAACATTTACGATTGCCGGGCTTGGGTCGGGGCGGAAGGTATTGTCAATCACCTCGAGGATAACCTGGTATGTGCCGGGATCAACCAGGGTAATTACACCGGGGTCTTCAGCGTCGAAGAAACGGAAGAAATCGTTGGGTCCGCGTATGACCCACGCCCAGGTCATTATCTCGCCGTCAGGATCGTATCCGGTTCCCTGAAGGTTTATCGTCTGCCCCGCCTTGATCGTTGTTCCGTCAAGCGGTGAAATGATTATGCCGTTGGGGGACGTGCCGCCTGAGCTTTCAACTGTCAGATTGACAATATCCGGTGTTATATCTGCAACGCCATCGTCGTCCGTCACGGTGAATTTGATCTCATAATCGCCGGGGGTGATGAAGTATTGAATTCCGGGGTCTTCCGTTGTGAAAGTCTGGCTGAAACCGTCCGGCCCGGTGACGTCCCATTTCCAGGCGACGACCAGACCGTCCGGATCGCTGGCGCTGCCTTGAAGGTCAACCGGAGCGCCCTGCATTATGACCGTTCCGTCGGCGGGCGAGTCAATCACGCCATCGGGCGGCTCAACGCCCGGCCTCATCACGTTGACATTAACGACCGCCGGAGTGGGGTCGGATATGCCTTCATCATCGGTTACCGTGAAGGTAGCCGTATAAACTCCAGTGCTGTTCAAACGGACAAAACCAGGATCCTCTTGTGTAAAAGTTCTGTTGAAACCGAATGGCCCGGTGATCGTCCACAACCAGGAAGCGACGGTTCCATCCGGATCGCTGCTGCTGCCCTGGAAGTTGACATAGGAATACGGCGCGGTTATGAGGCCGTCTGTCGGGGAGGTGATCTCGCCGTTCGGAGGCTGGCTGTCGCCGACGGTGATTGTTACGGTAGCCGGCGACGGGTCGGGCCGGAATGTGTTATCCACGACCGCAAGGAGTATCGTGTAATTCCCGGGGTTGGTCAGCGTCAGCGAACCGGGGTCTTCGGATGTGAAGACGCGCAGGAACGCGTCCGGCCCCGTCACTGTCCATGCCCATGTCAATATCGAACCGTCGGGATCGTAGCCCGTTCCCTGCAGATTGATGCTTTCGCCGGTTTTCACGAATGCGCCGTTCAGGGGCGACTCGATGATGCCGTTCGGATCGCTTCCGGCCGCGCGCGAGACGGTCACATTCGCCGTGGCGGGCGAGGGATCGGCGTCGCCGCTGTCGTCTGTTACCGTGAGGGTAATCGTGTAATCGCCCGGCTCCACAAGATATACGACGCCGGGATCTTCTACGCTGAAGGTCTTCGAATAATCGCCTGGTCCGCTGATTTCCCAGTTCCACGACGCAACTGTTCCGTCTGGGTCGGAGCCGGAGCCGGAGAGCGTGAGCGGATCGCCCTGCACAATCCCTGTCCCGGTGAGCGGCGAGTCAATGGCGCCGTCGGGGGGCAGGCTCAGAGCAATCGGTTCATCAACCGGAGCGATCGCATCAAGCAGAAGCCTTCTTTCCAGAGACTCGATATTCCCCGCGGACACAGTCAGGAAACGGCAACGGCGGCGAAGTTGTGTCAATTTCGTGGGCATGATTTCCCTCTTTCATCCCGTCAGTCGGATGATTGCAAAAAAGGCGGCGCAGCGTATTAGCCGGCTGATTCTCTCGCCGGGTTCCATTCTACATTGGTCATTGTCCATGCGCAAAAGGCAAAATCCGACATAAACTTCAAGGCGGACAGGGGACAGGCAAATCATATCGGACGAATTTTGGTTGACGCAAAGGGTTGAAAAAGACAGACTAAAGCCGGCATAAGTAAGGTAGTATTGATGCGTCGCGGCGGAAGGATTTCGCAGCGAGGCTGGAGAAAAAGTCGTTTCTGCGGGTTCGCTTCTCGGAAAGGAATGCGCAATGAAGGCATTTCCCGGAAAATCTGTTTTCATTTTCCCCGTTGTCGCTCTCGTCATGCTGACGACGGTATTGCCTGTCGCCGCGCACGACATGGGCGGTACGGACGTGGCCGTTGTGCTGGACGTTTCCCGCAGCATGCGCCGTCATAAGAACTTCAAGATCGCCCGCGACCGCGTCATCAAGTTCGTCGAGGACGCGGTTGACCCCGGAATGAACTTTGTGCTCGTCACATTCGGGGAAAGCTCACAGGTCGTGCGCCAGACGCAGGTTGGCTCAGAAGCGGACAAGGCTGAAATCATCAAGGCGCTACAGGAGCTTGAACCGTCGGAGCGCAAGACATCAACGGCCATCGGCATCGAGGCTGCGGCCAAGGCGCTTGAAGCGCTTCCTTCTGATCCCAATCGTAAAAAGCTCCTTATCCTCCTGACAGACGGCGATGACAGGCCGTCCTCCGAAGGGGAGAAGGTGGCCTTTTCCGGCCTCACTGAGACCTACGCCAGCCATTTCGGAAAGGATAAGAACCAGGTTTTCTGGCATTGCTTCCTGGGCGATCCGGATGCGGAAGTCGCCGACTTTGCATCAGCGGCGTCAAGCTCCGAAAAGAAGATTGACGGATCGTGGGATTACACGAAGGTTGCCTTTACGCCGCATTACCTGAAACTACGTCCCATGCCCGTCGGCGAATGGGAGATTGACCTCAAGGAAGTCCTCCAGGGAGAGGATTTCAAGCTGAAAACCCCCTTGCCGGGCGAATATGAGATTGAGTTGAGCGATGTGCAACTGGAAAACGCCCAGCCCGGCGAGAAGATCGAAGTATCCCCGAAACGCATGAGCCTTGCCGAGGCCGAACAGGGCGCAGTTCTGAAGCTAAAGGCGGTCAACCTTTCCCCCGGCGAGAAGACGGGCATCGTCATCGCCCGCTGCGAGGGGCGGCTGATGTTCGTCGTCGCGCATTTCCATATCAGTTTCACCGCTCTGCCGGCAAATGTGGCCGTCAGGCCGGACAGCCTGAAATTCGGCCCGCTTGCCCGGGGCAAATCAATTGAAAAAACCATAGAAACAGCTCCGGACGACGTGGCGGTGAAGGTCGCTGCCGGCAAGACAGCGAAGATCGTCCTTCCGAGCGATCTTCCGAAGGGTGTGACCATGACGGCCGAACCGGGGGAGCTTCCGCTTGACAAGCCCGGTTCCTCCAAACTGACCCTCAGCGCGGCCAAGGACGCCACCGTGGTTCCTGGCGGGTATTCCGGAGCCATCGGGCTGGCCAAGGTCAGCGGAGTAACATTCAAACCGGATTCCCTCCCGCTGGCCTTTGAGACACTTGGCGGGCGTATTGATGTGGCTCCGGCGGATGGACTGGACTTCGGCGCGCTTTCCGCCGGCAGTTCCGTCACGCGCGAACTGAAACTTGTTCCGGACGAAGGCGCGCGAGCGTCCGGCCCGAAGGTCGAGATCGCGCAGGAAGGCTCACTGCCGAAGGGTGTAACTACGACCATTGAGCCGGCGTCCCCCGTCGTCAAGGAAGAAATGCCGGTAAAAGTAACGCTGACAATCGCCCCCGACGCCGGGCTGACCGCGCCGGTTTCAGGCGCATTTGCGCTGAAGGTTCCCGACGGGTCTGCCAGCCTCTCAACCGACAGAATTGCGTGGAAGGCCGAACCAGCCGCCGGCATGGTCGAGATTGCTCCGGCCGGAGTCCTTGATTTTGGCAATGTCCCGCCGGGAACGAAATCGTCTAAACAGATAACCCTGACGCCTGACGCGGCTGCCGCCAAGGCCGCTCCGACAGTTGACCTGAAGTCGGCCGGCGAACTTCCCAAGGGCGTAAGTATTGCGATCGAGCCGGCGACTGTGGCGGTCAAGGAGAAGATTACCGTCAATCTGACGCTCGCGGTCGCCGAGGACGCTGCTTCCGCCGGGCAGGTCAAGGGTAGCATAGCATTGAAGTCCTCGGATGGAGCGATAAGGTTTTCCGCCCCGCAGGTTGACTGGAAGGCCGTCGCGTCAATCGCCGTGATAAGCCTGAAATCAATCGAGGAGGTTAATCTCGGCGAGATCGAGATCGGCCAGTCCGCCAGCCGCACGATAATGCTGACCCCGAACGAGACCGCTGCCGCGGCCAAGCCCAAGCTCATACTCACAGCAACCGACACGCCTAAAAGCGACTCAGTGACGATAGTGCCCGTACAGGCAATTCTGGACAAGATGGCTGAGTTCAATGTGACGGTCAAGGCCGGCGATCAACTGGGCGCCAAGAGCTTCCGAATTGACGCCTCGACCGATTCGCGCATGGCCCGCCTGGACAGCAAACCCATCAAGGTTGTTTACACAGTGAAGCCTGGAAGCGTCAACTTCCCGGACGCCGGGCAGCTCAAGTTCGAGGCCGCATCCGGCGAAACCCCGCACGAACTGGCGACCGCCATGCTTGCCACTCCCGGAGCGTTCGGAGACGTGGTGAAGCTGGAGGCCGTCTTTGATTCCCTGCCCAAGGGCATGACGGTCGAGGCGTCGCCCCAGCAAGTGAGCGTTAAGGAGGCCAAAAGCGACCTGAGGATAACGCTCGTCGTCGAGGGCGCGGTTCCCGGCGATTATGACGGCGTGGTACGCTTCATCTCGAAGTCCGACGTGACCCCGAAGGAAATCCCCGTGCGGCTCTCAATCATCCGGCGCGTGCTGGACGTTACAGGGACGCCAGGTTTATGGACCATCAAGGTCCCCGCCCTCAGTCCCCGTATTAAAGGGGTGGAACTGCCGGTCAGCGTGAACGCGAACAGATACGCCGCAGGCGCGAAGCTGACCATGAAGCCGGAGCAGGAGCTTCCGCAGGGCGTCGCCATCAGCATGGAGCCTGCCCAGCTTGACATCAAGGAGGGCGGCAACGCCGCCATTCTGAAGGCGGACGTCAATCTCAAGTGGTCCTTGTTTGGCATTTCCCACAGCGGGATGCTGGACCTCGCAGCGGACAAAAAGACCATCGAGGTGAACGGCGGCAAGGTTGGCTGGGTGGTCGAGTCGGGCGGGTTGTGGATCTACCTGATCCCCCTCGCCATATTAATCCTCCTCATCCTCTGGTACTTCAGGCCGCGCACGGTTCTGGACAAGAACCGCGATGCCGGCGGGTTGACGTTCGAGGCGTGCCCGGAGGACGTGAAGGTCATCTTCCAGTCCAGGGAACAGGCTCCGACGCAGCTTGTCAAGATCGGTCTGCTGGACAAGAAAGAGGTATTCATCGGCGCCCCGTCCCCGGAGCAATCCGAGGCGGCGGCCGACGTGTTGATAACCAACGATCCGAAAGTGAAGACACGCCACGCGAAGGTCACCAACCGCCGGGGGGAACACTGGATAACAGCCATCGGCCCAGTCAGCGTGGAAAGCGGCGGGCAGGGCTACGATCTACAGCCCGACTCCGAGCGGCGGATTTCGGATGGGGACCGGATAACGATGGGCGGCGTGGCCTTCAAATTCCGCGATCCGAAGAAGGAATAGTCATTCATTCTCTCAATGCAAGCTCCTTGGGAGTTCGAGCGGGAAGCGAGGAGAATGTTGATTTCCCGTTCTTAATTTATAAATGCCCTTGTCACATGTCGCCAGTCCCACTATCATGGGTAAGTGACGCAGTCTGATTTGTCCGAGCTTGTGGATGGAGGCTTTATGCTTCGCTTTTGTCATCCGTTATATAAGACGTATCAGATATTCCTGATGAAGGATGTTTTTCTGCGCTATGCGGGCGTAATCCTGATCCTGAGCATCACGGCGTCATGCGCTACAACCGAAAGAGGGGAAGCTCCGGTCAAAGAGTCTGTTGCCGAAAAGAAGGTTGAGCAAACGGTTGTCGCGGAAGCGCCGCAGCCCCCCGCTCCGCCGAAGAAGAAGGAATCGGAGGAGGAGTTGCGCCAGCGCATGGAACGGGAAAGCAAGATCGCAGGTTTCATGCGTTCTCTGCGCAGCCGGGATAAGGGGACGCGCAGGCAGGCGGCGGGCGCGCTGCTGGCAATCGGCGACCAGGCAGTCATCGAAACGCTCCTGAGAACAATGCAGGAGGATACCGATCCTGAGGTGCGAATAACGCTCATTGAGGCTTTCGGGAGCGTTCAGGACTCGCACGCGTTCCAGCCCCTCCTCACGCTCCTGGGGGACAGAGATCAGGCTTTACGCATCGCCGCCTCGGAATCGCTCGCAAACTTCAAGACCCCGGCCCACGTCAACCAGGTTCTCCAGTTCGTATCCATGCCCTCAGAACCGCGCGAAAAGCGACTTTTGTTGATTCATACGCTTGAATACGGTCGCATTTACGCCGGGATGGATGCCCTGATTGATCTGCTGGCCGATCCGGAGACGGACATCCGGGACGCAGCTCGCATAGCGCTTACAAAGATCACATACCAGACGCTCGAGTCAGATGTTAACGCGTGGCGAAAGTGGTGGGACATCAACCGTGTGAAAAGCCGCGAAGACCTGCTTGAGGACCATGTAGCCACGCTTGAGGGAAAGATCAAGGACATACAGAAACGCGTGGACGCGAAGCAGGCGGAGATTGACAGGCTACTGTCACTGCGCATTGATCGCGGAGAGGGCGCTCAGCGGAAATTCAGCGAGATACTATCGAGCGAATATTCGAGCGTCAGGGAATACGCGGCTTCAGAGCTGGCCAAGCTGACGAATGAAGACATGAAGCTTGTCGCGGGATCCGATCCCGCCCTGATGGATAAGCTATCCTCCCCGAAATCTGAGGAGAATCCGGGAGTAAGGTTGAATTATTGCAAGGCGCTGTCCAGGCTCGAGTCCCCGCAGGCCGTATCCTCGCTTAGAGAGTATTTGAAGGACCAGTCCGGTCCCGTTCTGGCAAGCACGGCCCTGGCGTTGGGCCAGATGAAGGATAAGGCCAGCATTCCGGCGCTTGGCCAATTGATTGACAATGATGACGTCAAGGTTCGACGCGCCGCGGCTGAAGGGCTTGGGCTGATGGAGGACCCCGGCGCGCTTAAATACCTCGTAAAAGCCGCCAGGGATTCATCCGAAGATGTTAGATGGTTTGCCGCTGACGGGCTTCGCAGGACAAACAGTCAGCAGGCGATCGAACCTCTGACTATACTTCTGGGGGACGCAAGCCCGCGCGTGCGCGAGGGCGCCGCAAGCGCTCTGGCGGCATTCAGCGCCGCAAAGTCAGTCGAAGGACTGATCGGTGCGCTTGAAGACACTGATGAGAGGGTCCGGACGAAAGCCGAGAAATCCCTCAGCTCAATGGTAATGCCGGACGTTGAGACACTCAGGAAGGTTGCGCAGGTTCTGGATTCCAGGAAAGCGACCAAGGACCTGATTGAGTTGCTGACCCGCGAGCTTGAGCGCTTCAGAAGGACAGAGGTTGAGGACAAGACTCTTGCTGACCTTCGCCGCATGCTCGCCGGGGCTTACGAGGCAGAGAGAGACCTGAAATCAAGCATAGCCGTGCTTGAGGAGGTTTTACGAGATAATCCTCAGGACGAAGCCACGAAACAGAAGCTGGCCTCGACGTGGGTGAAGCTCGAGTCCAACGACAAGCTGGCCGAGAGCGTCAGCAGATGGATACACTCCCCCGATCCCGATGTCAGGCGTTTCTGGTTCGTATACGGACTTGATCAGATGGAGAAATGGCTTGAAAAGGGACAGACAGAAAGCGCTGATAAGCTTGCCGCACCCCTGCGCGAGGAAGAACCTCAGATAAGCGATCCGGTACTGAGTAATCGCTTCAAAGAACTGGCTATGCGACTGGACGAACAAAAAAAGGCAAAGAATCCCCGGGCTGGTGAAACGACGCCGGTGCCGGCCCCAGGAACGCAGTTACCCAAAAACAAGGGTGAAGCCGATCTGAGGGGTGGAGACAATATATATCGCTGACCAGCGGATCGCGGCCTTGCGCTTTATTTTGCCTTCTTATCGTCAAACAAGTCCGCGAAGTTGAACTCGACGTACTCCCTTGTATGCGCCGAGACATCTCCTTTGGCGACGGCGACGCGGAAGACCATGCGCGTCGAATCGCAAACGTAGCTCTGCATGTTCGCATTGACCATCGCGGCGGCCTGCATGATCTTGACGCCCATGTCCAGATCAACCTTGCCGAGATTATTTTCAATCATTTGGCCGACGACTTTGTAGCGCGTTTCGTATGAGCCGGAACCGAATGGGGGTTCGATGCCCGGTTCCTTTGGTTTGCCGCGGTCGCAAGTCTGCCTTTCCCGTATTTTCGGATTCATGGCGCAATCGGCCCGGAACAGCGCATCCGGGACGCGCATCATCCAGGGCGGGTCCTCTTCCGATTTCTGATTCGGGCGGAATACGGCAATGGCTTCGGCGTTGGTCTCAAAGACGCGAGCGTCCGGTCCCCTGCCCCAGCCAAGCACATAATTGAATCCGCAGATGCGCCTGCTGCCCCCGACCAGTTGCTCCGCCTCGCTCATGTCATGCGCATTCTGAAGGACCTTGCGGATGATCAGCCCCATCGGCAGCCCGTATGGTTTTTCTGCCGCGGAGGTTGCGCCGATGCAGCCGACGGTCACACCCGATTCATTGAGTCCGGTTATAACGTAAAGGACTCCGGCCCAGCCGAGGGTAACGAAACGCTGCCCGTTCTCCGGCTCATATGCCGCCACAAGCGGGCAGTCCTGAAGGCCCAGTTCCTTCACCCAGTCGAAGTTGTGCGCGTATATGAGATGCCCATCCTTTGTGGCCTTTCCAAAGGCCGCAAAGCTGGAACACTCGTTGGGGCGGATGGGGTTGCCCATGCCGGCATCCTCCTGACGCCCGGCCATGAATTGCCAGGCTCCGCCAAGCAGACAGGCGACCTGAAGGTCCTCAATCGGAACTCCGGAGCCTTCGGCGATTCCCTCAAGTTCCTCCTTGACCTCCGGCGGAAGCATCGGACGCAGGTTGAGGGTCTGGTTGCGCAGCAGCGTCGCGGGAACCTTGCCGATCTGCGGGATGATCCTGGTTTCCCACAATTCGGCCGTGTTGTGGCGAATTTGATCCCGCAGGAGCTCTCCGTGCGCCTTTCCCATCTCGCGCCACGTGCCTTTGAGGTGAAGGACGTAGAAGTCGCCTTTGCGGCTCAAGGTTCCGCCCTTGACTGCTGCTGGATTTCCCGCCCCATCCCCTGCGCCAACGCTCATTGCGCAAACCAGAACGGTGGCAAAGACTGCCATCGTGAAAAACCTGCGGATTCCGAACGTCATGTTCTGATCTCCTGTGTTGCCTTGATAGGGCATGTGTCTACAAGTCCAGCATTCTCCTGCGCCTCCCGGACAAGACGTTCAGCGCTGCTGCGATGAGATCGTCAGGATCGGCGCCGGCGGCGCGTCCTTCATTATTCAGACTGACGCGATGCCGGAGCGACGGGAAGGCGGCGGACTCCACGTCTTCGAAACTGATGTTGAATCGTCCATCAAGAAGGGCTGCGACCTTTGCGGCAAGGATCAGCGCCTGCGCCCCGCGCGGGCTTGGTCCGCAGCGGACATACGCTCTTGCCTCGGGCATGGCTTCAGCGCCGCAGGGCTGAAGCGACAGTGTCAGGCGCGACGCGAATTCCTCAACGACCGGCGCGGCGTAGATCAGGCGAGCCAGTTCCTGCCCCTCCAGGACGTCTTTTCTGCTGAGAACCGGTTTAGCTTCTGCCTCATTCGGCCCGGTTGTGCGGTCCAGTATGGCCTCAAGTTCGGCCAGCCCCATTGTTCCGAGCTTGAGCTTCATCATGAATCTGTCAAGCTGAGCCTCCGGGAGCGGGTACGTCCCCTGCATTTCGATGGGATTCTGAGTGGCCAGGACCAGGAACGGTCGCTCAAGCTCGCGCCTGTGGCTGGATATGGTCACGCGCCTTTCCTGCATCGCCTCCAGCAGGGCTGATTGCGTCTTTGGGGTGGCGCGGTTGATCTCATCAGCCAGAAGGATATTCGCAAAGATCGGCCCCGGGACGAAGTTGAAACGCCGCCGCCCGTCCTCCGTCTGGACGATCATCTGCGTGCCGGTCACGTCCGCAGGCATGAGGTCCGGAGTGAACTGAATGCGCCCGAACTCCAGGTCCAAAGCCCGGGCAAGCGTTCTTACCAGCAAGGTCTTGCCCAGGCCGGGGACGCCCTCCAGCAGGCAGTGGCCGTCCGCGAAAAGGGTGATCAGGACGTCCCTGACGATGCTGCCGTGGCCGACAATCGTTCTGCCGATGGCGTCTTCGAGCATGGCGAAGCGCTCGCGAAAGAGCGCGGCGCGTTCAAGCAGCCAGTCGGTCGAGTCGGCGGGCGTTTCTGTAATCTCTTTATCCGGCATGCGCATCCCTTACAGCCAGTCAAAGCCGCATATCATTATTGTCAGTCGTTCCGAGGAGGATTGCAACTCCATTGGAGGGGAACGACCGGATGTGGGGATGGCCCTGCTCCGCCATTCCTTCAAGGTTGTGCGGGCATAATGCAGCATGTAGACTGTCGCCGGTAACTTTCATCCACGCATTCCCGGGCTGAGCAAAGTGGCCGAGCACCGCAACGCATATGACCCTGTCGCCGCCGGAGAAACGCCGGCGAGACACTCGCCGGCGGGTAGGCGCAAGGCGCTTCTCGCCTGCGCCGGGGGTATTATCGCCGCGCTGGCCCTGGGGGAAATCTTCTGCAGGATTGTCTTTCCTTCCGCAAGTCTTGACGCATTCCCCAGGCTTGCGTGGACCCGCTGGAGCTGGAGATCGCTGGACGAGTATGACATTGTGATGAATTACGGGGCGTGGGGACATCGCCTGCCGGATGTGCCTCTAAAGAAAGGTCCTGGAACATATCGAATTGTCGCGCTGGGGGATTCGTTCACGGAGGGAGCCGGGGTCGCCGATGCTGAAGTCTGGCCTTCCGTCTGCGCAAACACGCTTCGCGAAAAAGGGATACAGGCTGAGGTGGTTAACCTCGGTTTCAGAGGCGAGGATCCTTCGGGGTATCTGAAGCGTCTGGCGATTATGGGGCTGGCGTTCAAACCCGATGTCGTAGTCGTGTGCGTCTTTCAGAATGACTGCCTGATTGACGAGAGTCAACACGCGCTGCCGGATGTCGCCGTGAAGGAAACCATTCGGAAACCGAGCGCGTCGGCGCTGTTCTCAGCCGTTTCACGGATGCTCCGGGGCGAAGCGCCGATGACGCCCCTTGCTTCTCATGACGTATTTCCCCCGGTTCCGCATTTCAGGAACCACTTGAGCAAGTTCCCGGATTTCAGGCCGAAGAATCGCTGGGAGGCTGCGGCGATGCGCGGGGAGATGAACCCCTTTGATGTGGTCGTGGCGGCCCGGGACAGGTATCAGCGTCTGGCGCATTGCCGGGACTTCGGGACAATTGAGGGGATACGGCTTGCTATCGGAGCGCTTGCGCGGATGGATGATCTGTGCCGGGAGCGAGGCGTCCGGATGGCGGTCATGTACGTTCCATTCGAGATCAGTTTCAGCTCGCGGACCGCGCCTGTTCTGTCGGATTTCGGGATGGATGTGACGGGACTGCCCGCTCCCAGGGACGTTATGCGCGAAACCATCTCGCGATGGTGCGCCCGCAGGGGCGTTCCGATGACGGATACAACCCCGGCGCTTCGGGCAACCCCGCGCAGCTATTACAACTTCGACACTCATGCGACCCCGGATGGACAGAAAGTTCTTGGGGCATGCGCCGCCCGGCTCGTTCGGCCCATGGCGGAGAATAACAAGAGCGGCGTAGACGACCCGCTGGAAGGTTGTCTGAAGGAATGTGAAACCGCGCGCGATGATGAAAGGTTCGGCTCCGACTTCGCGTACATGGCTGGGACGCTTCGGGATCAGGTTGTCATTTTGTATTCATGCGGCCGCAAGGACGAGGCCGCGAAGATTTGCTGGCAACTTATTTCTGCCTGCGAGAAGGAGGGAAGAAAAGAGTGGCTTGCCGAGGCGCTGGTTCTCCGCGCGCGCATAGCGGCGGACTCCGGGACAACTGATGACGCGCTGTCCAACCTCGACAAAGCGATTGAAATCTGCGTTGAGAAAGGCATTCTATACACAGGATTGGACGCAATGACGCTGAAGGCCCGGAATCTGCCGCATGGCAGGCGTCACGAAAGGCTGGACACGTTGCGAAAAGCGGCGTATCTCTGCTCATTCTTCAGGCTTTCATTGGAGTATGAACCGGTTCTGGAGATGCTTGCCGGCGACCTGCGGGACGCCGGGCTGACTCAGGGGGCGGATGGTTGCGCCCTGGAACTTGACGCCGTCAGGGCGCGCCTTGACGGAAAAGCTGAGCAGAGACTGAGCGACGTTCAGAGGGAGTCGCGCGAACGTTTCAATGACTGGGCGGCGGCGGGCGGTCCGCCCGACAGAAAAGGCCGGCAATGACGGCGATACCCGATACTGAAGTGAAGAAACCGACATGGACCGGTTCCCGCCTGGCCGTCATTGCTTTCACAACCTTTGCGGCGGCGACCGTGCTGTCTCGACAGGCAGGTCACGTTGACTGGTATACACACGACCGCGGGCGGGACCTGCACGTCGCTTTGATGACGTTGAACGGTCGGATGCCGTACGTTGACTTCGACTGGCCGTATGGACCGCTTATGCCGTATTACTACGCGGGATGCTTCAAGGCCTTCGGAGTCAGCATGCGCTCGTTCGATATTGGAGAGATGGCTGCTGTCGGGATGACGGCGCTGGCCGTCGCCTTCGCGGGATTCGAGATTGCCGGAGCGGGCGCGGCGGCGGCGTGCGGCGTTCTATTCCTGTGCATCGCTCCGATTCGCGGTTACGCGCACACCGGCAACCACATCGGCGTCGCATTCTTCAGCGCCGTGGCGCTGGCATTCTGCGCGAGGTATCTGAAGGGCGGAGGCAGGCGGAACATCGTCTGTGCGGCAATATTCATCTGGCTGGCCTCTCTTGTGAAGCTGAACGTCGGAATCGCCTTCGCGATGGCGATGTTCTCGGGGCTTGGGATTGAGCGATTCAGGGCCGGCGGTTCGCTCCTGGATCGGGTGTTCCTGCGCGATTGCGGCATCGCATTGGCCGTCTATTGCGGACTGACGCTGCTGGTATATGCTCCATTGCTGCATGCCACGCCTGCGGAATCCGTCCCGCGCTGTTTCCCGTTCGATCCGGCATATCGCCCCGATTATGGGAATTTCACGGGCACGCTTATGTCGGACTGGAAGAAGCTTTCGACCCGGCCCGCGACTGCTCCAGCGCTGATATACAGGCTCGCGCGGGAGTGCTGGAATCTTCAATTCGTCACCGCCCTTGTCGCTGTCTCGGCGATTGCGGCAATGCCGCGCCGCAAGGATTCGGGGCGAGAAGAATGCAATTTCGCGGGGATATGCGCGATGTGGCTGTTCGCGGGGGGGGCTGAGCTTCTGCTTGCGGGCAGCCCCTACGGGGCGCGGTTCTTCGCCGGGCCGGGTATTGCAATCTCCCTGACGATTGTGATGCGCGATATATGGAAGCGAATCGGCTTGTCGCGATCCCGGAATCGCCCGTATGAATCGCCGCTGCAGGCGGGGTGGGTTGCGACGGCAGGGCTGCTCGCGCTGGCGCACGGGACGACAAGCGTTTGTCTAATATCCGGCTGGTGGGAGGAACTTTATCATCCCAGAGGCGGCGTAAGCCACATCCGCTACCCGCAGGACCCCACGAGCTGGGCGACGACCGTGCAGGAGGCGTCCGATTATGTCGCCGCCCGAACCCGCCCCGGAGAGGGAATACTGGCCGTGCCGATGGACGGGGTTTATCTATTTCTCGCCGACAGGCCGCAGGCGACGCGTATAACGGATTTTTCCCGATATCTGCATGTCGGCGAAGAGGAACAGCGAAGGATTATCGCTGAACTTCAAGCAAAGGGGACGCGTTTCATAATCTGGGCGAACGAGCACATGGAACACGCGGGCGGGCCGGAAATCTTCGGAAGAACGCACTGTGTAATACTTGGGGACTGGATACGCGAAAACTTCAGGCCGGTCAAACGATTCGGTGAAACCAGGCAACTCGGTTACGGTGTCTCGTATCATGGGGTGGTCGTGCTGATGCGCGGGGACGGGGAGGAAGCTGATCCGAAAATTACCTGGCCATACTGGCAGTGAACGGGACGAGGACGGCTCAGGCGCGGAATTCAACGATCATCATGACGATCCCCTTGCGGATCATCTTCACCGCCACGGCTGCGAGGAGAAGACTCGCGAGTTTTGAGACGGTCTTTGATCCAGGCTTGCCCAGCACCTTGAAAATCGCGCCTGAAGACCAGAAGATTCCCCCGGCAATGGCGATGTTGGCGATTGTGGCGGCCACTGTTAATACGGCTCCGTGCTCGCTCAGCAGTATCAGCGCGGTGGTCAGCACGGCCGGTCCAACTATCAGCGGAACACCGATTGGAACTGCGCCGATGCTTTCAAGGTCTGAGTAATGGCGTTTCTTCTCAGGCGTGACAAGATCAGTCATTGAGATGGCGAAGAGGAGAGTTCCGCCGGCGACGAGGAAATCCGCCACACTGACGCCAAGAAAGTTCAGGACTGCGGTTCCTATGGCCAGGAACCCGAGGGCTACTGCCGCTGCGGTGACGACGGACTGAATGACGATCCTGCGGATTCGCTCCGGGGCCAGTTCCTCGACCAGATTGATGAATATCGGCAGGACGCCGATCGCGTCAACTGCGACAAACAATGGGAAAAAACAGAGCCAGAATATTTTCATCGCTTGCCCGTCCGCGCCGGCTGAGTCGCCAGGTTACAGACCGCATTGCCACATGGGATAGATGGTATCATGTAACATGCCGTCCATCAAATCAGCATTTCGCGTCCGCAACTGTCTCGTTGCGGTCAGCCCCGACGGAAAGTAGACTGACGTCAGTTTCAATTTGCTGTTCCGCGCGACCAGAATGACCGGGATTGACTTACGTGGCGGAATCTATCGCAAGAAAACGTTCCAGGGTGATAGTCGTCATGCCGGCCTACAACGCCGCGACGACGCTGGAGAGAACCGTCGCCGACATTCCGCCCGGGACGGTTGATGAAATCATTCTTGTTGATGATTGCAGCGGCGACGGAACTGTGGATGTCGCCCGCCGGCTCGGTCTCACGGTTATTGAGCACGAGCGCAACCTGGGTTATGGGGGCAATCAGAAAACTTGTTATGACGCAGCGCTGAAACGCGGGGCGGACATGATCGTCATGATCCATCCGGACTACCAGTATGACAGCCGCCTTCTGCCGCATGTCTGCGGTTTTCTGGAAAATGACATCTGCGATATCGTGCTGGGTTGCCGCATCCGCACGCGCAGGGAGGCTCTTGGCAACGGGATGCCGGTCTGGAAGTACATAGCCAACCGGGGCCTGACGCTTTTCGAGAACATGGCGCTTGGGCAGAACCTCGGCGAGTGGCATACGGGTTATCGCGGCTATACGAGGCGCGTGCTTGAAACGATTCCGTACCACGCCAACGGCAACGGCTTCATATTCGATACGCAGTTCCTCGTTCAGGCCGTTCATTTTGGATTCAGGATCGGCGATGTGCCCGTGCCGGTGCGCTACATGCCAGAGGCAAGCTCGATAAACTTCAGCAATTCAGTCGCTTATGGGCTTGGGAATCTTGCGACTGTCGCCCGTTTCTTTCTCCACAGGTCGGGCATTGCGCGCAGCAGACTGTTTCAGGCTGCGGACGGTTCATCGGAGGCGTCCGGATGAGCGGGGGGGAGCGAAACGGCGATGATTCGCGCCCTAGATGGGGTTTCGCGCTTCTTGCGTTCGCGCTGGGGTGCGCGTTCTTCTGCAAGGTCGTATTCCTGAACCATGTTTTTTTTATCCGGGATTTTGGATGCTTCCTTTATCCGGCCATGGAGTTCGCCGCTCAATGCATCCGCCAGGGAGAGTTCCCAACCTGGTATCCGGACAATGCATGCGGCGTGCCGATACTTGCCACGTGGAATATGATGATCCTTTATCCGCCATTCTGGTTTTACTGGCTGGCCCCATGCCCGACGACGCTTGGCCTGATATATGCCGCGCATTGCGCGTTCGCCGCGTGGGGGACATGGCTTATGCTCAGGCGATGGGGCGTGAGCAGGCCGGGGGCGGCGTTCGGCGCATTTGGATTCAGCTTCGGCGGGACGTATCTTTCGGGCGTTGAATACACCAGTCCGCTCTGCACGATGACGTGGGTTCCGTGGCTTTTGATTCTGACCGACCGGTTGATCGAACAACCGACGCGCGGGCGATTCGCGCTGCTGTGTTGCGGCTGGGGCTGGACGCTGCTGGCCGGCCAGCCTGAGATTACGTTCTATTCCGGCATACTAGTTGGCGCTTACGCTGTTTGCGCATCGGGTCTCTTTGAGCCGAAAAAATCAAACGAATCCGTTATTGTAACGGGATTTCAGGAACGCGGAAAAAGACCGATTATAAAGCTCATGGTTTTCGGGTTGACGCCCCTGATAGGGGCGTGCCTTGCCGCTGTCCAGATATTGCCGTCCCTGGAATTGATCCCTTACAGTGTGCGCCCGCATCTGGACGACGCATCCGGCAATCTCTGGGCTTTCACGCTTCAGGACATCGCCCGAGTGATGAACGCGGAGTTCTTCGCCCGGCCCGGCCCGGACTGGGAGATCGGCGGTTACCTGCAACGATACGTCTGGTCGCCCTACAGCGGCGCGATGGTCGCCGGTTTTGCAGCGTCGGCGCTCATCACTGGGAGTTGGCGGGCGCGTTTTTTCTGCGCAGGATTCTTCTTATTCGCAATTCTCGCGTTGGGAGGCGATTTCATCCTTTGGCGCATGATGAAGATGCTGCCCGGAGCGGGAATCTTTCGGTTTCCGGCCAAGGCTTTTGAGCCGGCGGCTTTCGCGCTGCCGGTTGCGGCGGCCTTCGGTTTTGATCTGCTCACCGTAGGAATTGAACAGCGCACCCGTCCTGCTTCCGGCGCAGGGCTTTTTGTCGCGCCCCTCATCGCGGTTGTCTCCATTATCCTCGGCATTGCGGCGATCCGGGACCATCTCGCGGGCGGTTCGGCCCGCATGATCAGGGCATTCGCGCCCGGATGCATTGCCCTGATTTCGTGGAGTATTGCGCTGATTGCTTCGCGCAAACCGGCCGGCCATGCGGGAACGACGGGTCATCATCTCCAGAAGCTCATTGTCGTCCTGCTTGTTTTCGACATGGCCGTTCAGAATTTCCGCCTGAATCCGACCATCCCGCTCGCCTCCCTCAAGGAGAACGCGAGAAGGTTGCGCGAGCAGACTCCGGATGCCCAACGAATCGCATTCTCCTTCCGGGACGCATCGAAACTCATAACCGCAACTGCTGAGACGCCCGAACGCATGGCCCAATGGATGAATCTCTCGGGCATGAGGTGGCGCAACCAGCCGGCTGGGCGAGTGAGCGCGACAGGTTTCGGCCCGAGCGCTCCCTTAATGAGCTACTTTAATGTTCTGGACTTCACGGTCTCCGATGGTCCCGAACCGCCCGGAGCGGAAAAACTTTTTTCGTTCCTGGGCGTGACTCACAGGATCAGGCTTAAGACCGATCCCGAAGGAAGGCCATTATCGCTCGAGATTGATACGCTGAAAGGAGCGCTTGCGCGCGCCCTGATCGTGCCGCGAGGCAGGCGAATGACGGACGATGAAGCGTTGAAAGCCATGCACGCGGGGGACTGGGACCCGGCTTCGGAGGCGCTTGTTTCCGCCGCTCTGCCGGCGGAAGCCGCGAGTTGGACCGGAAGCGATATAAAGGCCATGCGGCTCTCGCCGACGCGCCTCTCGTTCGAGACTGAGGGAGGGGGGGGGATACTCGTCCTGTCCGATATCTGGTATCCAGGATGGGCGACGCGCATTGACGGGCGGGAAACGGAAACGCTCAGGCTGAATTACGCTTTCCGGGGATGTCTTGTCCCTCCGGGCAGTCATAATATTGAGATGACTTATCGTCCGCGCTCGTTGTCAACGGGCCTTCTGATAACCGGGGGCATGCTGGCTGCGCTTGCGATATTCAGCCTGTTCCCCTGCCTGTCGAAACGATGTGACGGCCCGTCAGTGTAGGGGTATGAGAAGAATGTCGTAGTCCTTCAGGCGTATATCCAGCCGCAGCCAGCCGTCCTTCTCCCGCACAACGTCATAGCCATCCAGCGAGAAGACATCGAAAACTTTGTCCCCCAGGGCGCGCACGCGAAGGTCGTCAATGCGGACCGTAACCTTCCGCGCCGTTCCGTGGTTGAGTATCACCATGTAATCTACGAGGTCGCCGCCCAGGAGCAGCGTTTCGGTCTGCTTGGGTTGCGCCTCCTCCACTCGCACCGGCGGCTTCCAACCGGCCGCCTGCAAGCTTTTGGCAATGTCCTCCTGCGCGCGCCTGCCAAGCAGGACAGCCGTGCCGTTCTTGATTTTCCGCCAGCTTGCCCACGTCGGGTCCGTCAGTGACACAGAAAAGTTGCCCGTTGCAAGCTCCAGCGGCACGGCCCCGTTGCACTCCAGAATTGAGAATTCGTTGCTCCCTGCCGGAGGCGGGGCAAGCGGACGTCCATTGGTCAGGCAGCGCGCGCCGAAGATTTCGGCCAGACCGTCGCCGGGAACCGTTTCTTGCGGCTTGCCGTCAAGATCATAGACCGCTATCGGGCACTCTGCGATTAGAACGCCGCCGTTGGCGACGAATTCCTCAATCTTCGGCTTCAGCCCTTTTTCAATGTATGGCGTTGCCGGAATCAGGAGCACTTCATACTTGGAAAGCCCCCCCGCCAGCACAGCCTCGGCATCAACCGTGGACGCCGGCACATCGGCATCAAGCAGGGCCTTCAGGCATGACGCGACGGCCCGCCCGTTAGGGTCAAGCTGATCGCGTGTCGCGCATGCGCGCGAATACAGAACGCCGACAAGAATATTGCGGTGAAGCCGCAGTGGTTGCGCCAGCTCCCCAGCCTCAGCCCTGGCATTGGCGAACGCAATGGCCGCGTCTGTGAAGGTTCCGTCAATGTTGAGCCAGGAAAGCGGCTCCCAGTTGCGGCAGAAGAATCCCCTGACGTCATAGGCCAGAGCCGCCCAGATGAACCTCCTGAGAAGGTCGGGATCGGGCGGCAAAATGGGATTTGCCACGCCGGGCAGGCAGAAGTCAGTGACCCAGAGCGCCTTCTCGCCCTCGCTTGCGAATCCCATCTGCGCGATTGACTGGAAGGCATCCGGGCGCGCGCAGAGCGGGACCTTCAGGCTGCAAGCCTTGCGCGACGCCTCTGCCATTATGAAGCCGTCGCTGCACTGCGAGAGAAGCGATTCCCTGCTGTTGAGAACCGTCAACGCCTGCGGCCACATGATCGGTCTTGAGTGCGTATCCTCGCTCATCCACGCCAGACTTCCGGCAAGGCGTCGGCGATGTTCCGAAAGACCGTACTCCAGCATGTCAGCCGTCGCCCAGTCAATTTCGTCCGGAACCGTCCACGCCTTCTGCGTATCCGCGCCGGGTTTTGGATTCGGGGCCTCAACTTTCGACCAGTCAGGAAAGGATGTTTTCCATCGCTTGTTCAATGCGTCGAGGGAACCGTATCTGGCGGTCAGCCATTGCCTGAAGCCGGTTTTCTCTTTTGGATCGGTGACGAATGTCCGGGGATCGCCGCACGGCAGATCAGGCCCAAGCCATCCGGCAATCGTCTCCGGATCGGCTCCATACAGCTTATACAACTCGCGGAAATAACTTTCCGGATTGCCTGACGCGATTGGCAGCAGAACCTTCATATCGTTCTGCTTCCAGACGCTGAAAAGCCTGTCGAATCTCATGTCATTGCGCAGCGCGTCTGTGCTGAGCGATCCGGTTCCAGCCGGGCTTTGGGGCATGATTGCGTTGATCCCCAGGGAGGTCAGGACGGAATAGAAATCAGGATTCTCCCTGCCGGAGGCGTTCAATCCGGGCATTGGAGTGGACATTACCGCTCCGAAAACGGTCGTCGGGGGGAGATCATCCCGCATTATGAGTTTTCCGACGCCGATATCCCGCGCGCGTTTCATCAGGGATTCGGCGACCGCAGTTTCATCCCGAGCCTTCAGAAGGCGTGTCAGGAAAGCGCCGTGGTTGTCGAATTCATTGTCGCGCCTGGCGGCGCTGATGAAGTTGGCGGCGTTTCTCAGCCTGATTCTCGCCCCGGCGTTAGCCAGCCCGGACAGGGAAAGGCTGTCCGCCTCGGCATAAAGATCGGCTATCCGATTCTCAAGGCGCTTCAATGCGTCCGCATCCCTGTCTGATGTCGCCCTGGCGCGAATCAGAACATCGTTCGCCCCATTTTCCGGAAGACCGAGTTCAGAATACGATCCGGCCTCGGTTGCCAGGATTGCTGTCAGAGAGGCCTCGTTGATGACATCCAGATTGCAGAAAAGACCGTCCAGTGCCGACACCATTCGTTGCGCGTCTTTTGCATCTTCCCGAGTCAGAACTTGCATGACAAAACCGGCATTAGCCCCCTTGCCCCAGTCAAAGCCGAACTCGCATGCGTATTCGCCCTCTCTGCCGGCGGATTCAGCCATGTCGGCCTGGAAGCTGATCTCACTCCCGCGCGTCAACAAGGCGGCATCCGCGCCGGGGAAACGCTGCGCAATGCAGAAGCCGACGCCGGATTCCCGCGCTATGACGCCGCCTGCCCCTCCATTCGCCCGGCAGATCGCGCATGCGTCATCCGGGGCGTTCGGGAAGCGAAGCAGCGACTTGTCCAGCTTCTCTATCGCGCCTTTCAGGTGCGCCGCATTCTCGAAGAATCGCCACGCCCCGCCGCTTGCGAAAACGGGTATTTCCTCGCCTGTCCACGCCGTCCCCGCCTTCAGAATCAGATCCTTTTTCGGATCGGCGGGCGACGATGCAAGTCCCAGGTCGAAGGTCAGCCGCCCCAGCGAATCAACGCTGAGCCTTCTGTTTCCGTGTTTGCCTGCGGAAACCATTTCAGCCCTGACCGGCCCGGCGCGCCACTTGACGCTGTCGCTCTTCGCGGCGCTCCACGCGGGCCATTCCGTGACCATATTCGTCTTTCGACCTGCGACGCTTATCCCCCTGGGCAGAAACTCCGCCGGGGAAAGTTCGATAACGATTTCCCTTCCTGACACGTCCGTCCCGCGGACTGTCACAAAATCGCCTTCCCCCGCAACAGTCCACTCCGGCGGCTTCTGTCGGGGTTTGATCTCGGTTTTCGGCTTGCAGTAGAGCCACACGCGCTGCCAGCGGCGGGGTGAAACGCGGATGATTGCCGAGGCATTGTCTGTTCGAGTAATTACCCCGTCCCCGTCGCTGTCCTCAAACTGGAGGGGCAGTTCGCATTCGTTGTCGGTGTCATACGCAATCAGGTTGTCGGTCGTCGCGCCTTCTGGAAGATAATCCGCAAGGGGAAAACTAATCGTTGAAATGAATGCGCAGTTGGAAGACGAGCGGACGTAGAGGGGGTGACGTTTTGCGTATGAGCCGTAGTGCCAGCGGTCGGGGCCGGTTGTTGCGCGGTCCACGTAACGGCAGCCCGCGGCGGGAATCATTCCGAACAGGAATGCAACGGCCAGCGCGACCGTGAAACTGCGGCGCGCAAAGTCCGCCCAGATGTCGGTCTTCGGGCTGCGCTGCTGAGCGCGTGTCGAGAAAAGCATGGTCCTATGCTCCGCGCGGCAAAGAGTTCGGCTGATGTCTGTGCGCAATGCCTCAGCAAAACGGGTATTCTCATAGGGTTCGCGGGGGAAGTCAAGCGGCATGAAAACGAACTGCCTTTTTGCGCTCGGATTCCGCCGGAAAACATTTGCCGTCGCGGCATCAGCGACTTAGCATAACCACAAGGGGAACGGCGCAAAAAGTTGCCGGCTCTCCGGGATTTCATGCCGGTTTCTTAAGACAGGAGATGCGGACATGGTGCAACTCGGCTTTATCGGGTGCGGCAACATTGCGCGGCATCACGCGAACTACCTCAAGAGGATGAAGGACGTCAACATCCTCGGCTGTTTTGACGTAAAAGAAGAGGCCGCCTCAAGCTTCGCGAAGCTGTTCGACGTCAAACACGTCCTGACGGATCAGGAGAAGTTTCTGGCGATTGAGGAGATTCAGGGCGTCATTGTGGCTTCTCCGACCTACTTCCATCCCGCCGGGGTGATCCCTGCCGCCAAGGCCGGTAAGCACGTCTTCTGCGAGAAACCTATGTCAATGTCCGTGAAGGACTGCCACAGAATGATTGAAGCGTGCCAGTATTCGACCGTCTCGCTCACGATGGGCTTCGTGCGACGGTATGACAACTACTGGGGCGCGATGAACGACATCATCCAGACAGGGCGGATAGGCCGTCCGGTCGTCTGGCGCTCGGTCGGTTCGTTCGGTGGAGGCCCCAGCCACACATGGTTCTGCGATGCCAAGATCGGGGGAGGGCCGCTCATTGACGGGGCGGTACATAATTACGACTACGCTCTCAAGATGTTCGGCCCGGCAAAGCGAGTCTACGCCAGCATGAGAACCTTCGACCCGGAGCACACGGCGTTTGACAGCGGCACGGCGATCATTGACTTCAAGAGCGGCGACCAGTTGCTCATGTGCTGGTCCTGGGGCTGTCTGAAGAACAACTCCACAACCTCGGTCAATGACGTGGTGGCCATGATGGGCGGCTTCTCTCATGACACCGTCCCGCCGCCGGAAGGCGAAGACCCCGACAAAAGGGCCGCATACTGTATCCGCAGCCGGGGCGATCAGAAGCTCTACTCGTTCGAGAAGAATGACATGTTCGCCGACCAGATGGTCTCATGGATGCAGACCATTCGAGAAGGCAAGGCCCCCGTGTCAACGGGACGGCATGCGCTGGAGGCGACGACAATCGGGCTGGCAGTGCTTCATTCGGCGGCGACTGGCGAGGTTGTGGACCTGGACAACCTGCCGGAGGCGATGCTGAAGTAGGATACAACCTTCGCGGTACCATTGGCGAGTAGCAGCAATCGGAGACAAACTCGCGTTACGGCATGGACTGGATATATTTCCGCCAGTCTTCGAGCGTCCAGCTTTCGGTTAGGCATCTGCCGCTTATGCGGCCGAGACAGCGTTTCGCGCCAGAAGCGGCAGTTAAGTGAGAGTTGACTGCATTTTCACTATTGATGAAGTCACGACTCAATATCTCCTGTTGCTCCGCGAATTTGAGTATCTCTTCCATGAGGGGCTTGTCATATCGGATTCCTTCCGCCAAACCTTCAAGCGCTGAATAGCGAATCTCTATGTCTTCTCCAACATTGCGAAAAACGGATAGCAATCTACCCTTGATTGCCTCATTCTCTGCAGGATTGCCAAACCGGCCCAAGCATTGCAGGAGCATCCCTGTATCTTTTGGCGGATTTCCATCCAACCATTTCATTACGCTGTTCGCAATTCTGTTTCTGTCTTCAGGGAAGTAGTCGTTCCCGGCGAGGAAAAAGAGTGTCCGCAACGCCCATTTTCTTAATTCGTCTTCGTCTCCATCAGATTCCAAAGTAATTGTTAGTACATTGAATATGGCGTTTCGCTCAGATGCCGTTTCGGAAAGATAAAATTCCCTCTGAAGACGTGCGGCGGCAACCATCCTATCCGTCAGCGTCAGGCTTTTATCTGCAATATCGGCGAGGGGATTGCCGTAGATGCGCGAGTACTCTTCCTTGTTCTTTTCCCACCACGCGGGCCAAAACTTACCAGGAGATAACTCCTTCGGGCGCTCGACGCCCCTCATGCCTACGCTGAATAGATCGTCTATTGCTTTGGCCAGTTCTGGCTTGGCGGATGCGATGGCTCCTGTCAAAGCATCCACGACCCATGGCGGCATACAGCTCTTTCCGTCCGAAAGATGGCTTCCGCGGCAGACGCGTTTCTGCGCGTCTGCCAACTCCTGTGAATCCGGGGCGCAGTAGCGGGCTTCCGCCTCTTTCCACCATGCGCGCCAGAACTCCTTCGGGCGTACGCCATCAGGAGTCTTCACGCCCGTAACTTCTGTCAGCATCCACGCCCTATGTCTTCCAATCGACTCCTCTTGGTCAAGCCAAAGATAAGAAATATCCAGATTAAGCCATTTCAAAATATCCAGCTTGGTCTGGAACTCTCCAAAGGGAGCCTTGTCATTCAATGTCAGTGACTCGATACACGCAACACCTACCCGTTGGTCCGGGTGTACAACCAACCGAACGAGATTGGAGCGGCAACCTTCACATTCCGCGACTGATCTGGAGCGTAAGACTATGAGTGTGTCTTCTGGATTAGTATCGGTCTTGAGTATTGCGCGTAGCACGGACTCCGGCCGCCGCCCTTTGAGAAACAGGCCCGTGGACTTCCTCCACTTTATGTGGGCGAAGTCGAGAACGGCAATCCTGTTGGCCACTGGTGTTTTGGCGTCCTCCGCCACGCCATATAGGATTTCCTCGGCCTTCCGGCGATCGAATCTGGATGCCGAAAGAATCCATCCAGCCAAGTCTTGCGCCAAGCCCGGCTCGCCTACGCGAAGCCCCTCCACAGCGACATTGATCCCCTCTTCGTCCAGAATCGAGTCAGACCAGCTTTTTTCAAAACCTCCGTTCAGGTTGGTGAGCCGCGCTTTCTTCTCCTCGAGTGGTAAGCCGTCTTCCTCGAGAATGTCTTTCAGACGATCCACGGGCACGGTTTCGGCGGCGCGCAAAGCGTATGACCAGAACAGGACGCAATATAGAACCAACAGTATCGACCCCAGTCGTAAAAAGCCATTCTCTCTAACTGCGCTGGATACGTTCATCGCAAAAAACCTCCCTTGCGCCATCAAGAGAAAATCCGGATGCCGTCTGTCGAACGCAGAACAACTAGCTTGTACCATCAACCATCAATATACGGCGACATCATTGCCCACGCCATCTGTCTGAAGGGAGGTTCCAGGCTTTGAATATACTCAATGACTATTCTGCGAATTTTCTCCTGCTCCTCCTTGGGAAGCGACCTATATAGTCTCATCACTTCCCTCATGTCAATGCTTCGCATCATTTCAGCAATCAGCCGCCCTTTTCCAACCCCACCACTTGTAGCGAAAGCGATAGCGGCTTCTCGTGATTCATTTGGCATCTGTTCAAGGATAACTGAAATAAGTTCCTCAAGACTGTCTTCTACGATCGGATTCTCGGTGGCAGCTTCTTGTACTATCTCACTGTCCATATCCCCGGAATCACATATCACTTGTTCTCCTTGTGTTTGAACGCCACCAAAAGATCCGGTTGCCTCGCCATTATCGCTATACCCTTGCGATGTGGCTCGGAATGTAGCATTAATCGTTCCGCCTGAAAGTTGCTCACCCCCGGTGGTGCTGACCACAAATTGATTTTCGAATGAACCACTCCCTATCGTTATAGCTGTGCCACTGCCTGAAGCAATTGTCCCTGTGCCGCGCGTGATACTGACGACGGCAAACACGCTTATGCCAGCCTCATGCGGATAGAAAGCGCCCTTGAAGTGAACTGTGCCAGATTTGCCGTCCTCCGAATTAATTTCCCCCCACACACTGCAACTCTCGAATCCAACTACTTTAACCGTATCTATCTGTCTGACACCCCAAGTGTGCGGAATCGCCGAACCGGCAGTGTACGTCACACTACAGGAAACGTTTCCGGTGAACGATTGCTCTCCAACACTCAGTTCCGGTGTCTCGAAAGCGAATGTCGCTCCCCCCTTTATCCAGACCACATTCCTGCCATCTATTGTACCGCCAGCCAAAGTAGCCGTTCTACTAGCCAATACCATCTTGGTGTTTTTCACCCCATTTGGAGTAGCCCCGTTTACCTGTTGCGCGTCACCGCCTGCTTCCAGGTTTGTTACAGTTATGGGGCCTTTGCGGCTCGTATACTCTTCTGCAACCTGGAATTCGTTCTTTGGTTTGCATCCCAACAATACAAACAAGAGAACCACCGGCGACAGGACCACGCGCAACCACCAACAGCACATTTTCCCTGACTTCATAGCAGTTTCCCCTTTCAACAAAGATCCCCGCGGACTTCAGCATGTCCGCTTCTCTGAGAACAAGGCTTACCCGAAAGGTAAACCGATACAAAGCTTACAGTTCACATGATATAAGTCTCATGTTAGATGTCAAGTGTTTTTTACCATATTTCCGAATTACTTGTACCGCAGGTATCAGGCGACTGGAGAATGCGTCATTCATTCAATGTGACCGCAGCATCGGATGCCCCGGCGCGCTGGTTGGGGCGCAGCAGCAGACCTGACCTCCGGGTTTCATGCCGAGTCTTTCCCCCATCGTTTCCCACATTTCGGGTGTTTCCATGCAGATTGACAGGCGTACGCCCGGATCAATCCCGCGAAAGGCGTCCAGCGTTCTTTCAAATATCCGCGTCCGCAATTCGTGACTCAGAAGATGCTTTCCCCGGATCGTATCGGGCCGGGTTTCGAGAAGCGTCTCAACCTCCTTGCGCGCGTCGGGAGCGAAACTGCCTATGTCCATGCACTCGGACATCTGCCGCGCGGTCATCCATCCGACGACATCCAAAGTAATAAGGTCGGGGCTGACCCGCGAAAGCAGCGTCGCCGCAAGTTCCGTGATATCGTCTTCCCATCCTGCAAGCGGAACGATGGGCGAGAGCCTGACGCGGACGCGGTATCCGGCCTCGGCGCAGCGGCGCATGGCCTCGATGCGCGCCTGCGGGGTCGGGGCGGCGGGTTCGAGCAGCGCGGCCTGCCGCCCGGTTGACAGGCTCCAGTTGATGATCGTATGCCCGCGATGCTCCAAGTCAAGCAGGTGGGCGATGTTGTCGCTGCGGGTATACAGGAGCAGATAGCGATCCCGCTGCCCGGCAAAGAATTCCACCATCGTTTTTGACGCGCCAAGCTCCGGCTCGTAGCATATCTGATCCGTGTAATTGTCGAACTTGTAAAGCCGCTGCCAGGGGATGCGGGGCATGAACGCCTCCAGACGCCCGGCAAGCTCGCCCATGTTGAGCATCAGGTTGATGTGGCTGCCGACGTGGCAGTAGCGGCAATCGTGGCAGCAACCGTAGGCGCAGTGGACCTCGAATGCGGACTGGCAGACGCCGTTGCTGTGGCGTCGCAGGCTTGCGGCATCCCGGAAGGTCCACGCGCCCTGCCCCATCAGCATCGGTATTCCGCCCAGCGCGGGAAGCCTTGCGCGCTTGTCCCTCGCTTCCTCATCGCTCGGCCACGAAAAGGCGTTGAGGATGAGGATGAGTTCCTGATTGTTCCGGCTTTGTCCAGTCCTGCCTGAAGATCGCGACGCGAAATCTTGAATCAGAAAATCGTTGAGTTGCGCGTCGTCCATGCGCCGGACGGACTGAGCCTCAACCATTGAGAGGATACGATCAGCAGCCGTTCGGGATTCAGGCGAGACCACGCGCTCGGTGATGATTACGTCTCTGACTTTCAATGGGAACATGCGACAGTCCGATCGGGGGGGCTACTGCGGCATCACGACAAAGCTTTTCGGCACGACTCCCGCAAGGAAAAGGTAGACGGCCCACATCATCCAGAATCCGGAGATAAGTGCTTCTCCGATTGCTCCGCCTATGAACAAAGGACGAACTTTCAGGTAGAAGGATGATCCGCCGTAGCGCATCACAAGCCACTTGATACACCATCCCAGAAAAGTTGAGAAGACCATCATGTGGCAGGCCCATGTGTTTGCGGCGACGTAGCCTATCGGGTGAAACGGCCACCAGACGAAGCGCAGGTGCATCGCGGTGAGGAGGGCGGTCAGGCCCGCGCCGCAGCCGAAATTCACCCACTCGCGGGTATGTGGACGCGGGTGGAGCGAGTCTTCCCAGAATGATCCCCAGAACATGCGCTGGCACCAGTCCGGCGAATAGCCGTCCATCGCAGCCAGGCTGTATTTGTAGTGGAGCTTGACGCTCACTGCGGGGGATATGGCAAGGGCGACTATGACGGCCAGCATCATGAGGAGAGCGACCGAAGCGGGTTTGAGGTATTTGCTGTAACTGGTCGCATACTGGGAATTGCAGGCGTAGGGCAGCAGGGTCTCCCGCATGTCGCAGGTCAGCACCATGGTGGCAAGGATGCAGACGGCCACGGTGATCGGGCCGAGATCGCTGACGTGGAGAAACTTCAGGAAGATTGTGCCGGGCCACCAGATGGTCATAACGAATATGACCCCGGCTTCGCAGACCATCCGTGTCAGAACAATATGGGCGCAGATCATCAGAAGGATTAGCATTGCGAACCAGAAGAGCGACATCGCGGTGCGCGGCCCCCAATACCAGAGCCACGCCATGCAGACAAGCGAGCAGAGCAGGCAGAAGAACATTCCCCACGAAGCCTGGCGGTCTTCCGGGTTGAGGGAGTTTCTTATCGGCAGGCGGCGGATGTTGCGGAACGATTTCCAGAGATAAGATCGCGCGACATACGTCATGGCGGCGCCGAGAACGAGATAGCCCCCGAATTGTTGAACTCCATGATCCTCTATCACGGGAATGCCCAGATAGATGTATCCGATGCGGAACAGGCCGGAAGCCAGCATGAAGAACCAGATGCTGAAGGCGACGTCCTTCGGCACGAGAACCGTCATGCAGACGACGCCGACCAGGATGGGACCGCCTTTCAGACCCCAGGTCATGTGCCACCAGGGCCAGTTCCAGAACAGCGGGTAGAGGTTGCAATAAAGCGGAAAACTGGGAACCTGCGGGTAGTAGACGTGGAGGCCGTTGAGCAGGTGAAGAAAAGCGACAGCCCCAAGCCCTATCCAGGCGAGAGGGTTGTGGAAAAATGAATTGAGCAGCCTCCCCCGGGCCGGCTCCTCGATGATGCTCACCATAACCTGGCTGAGAGGAAAGGTAAGCTGTTCGTGCCGCATCCACTGCTGTCTGATGAGGATGCTCAGTGCGACAAGCATTCCCATGAAGGGAATGATAATCGCGCTCCATCGCAGCAAAGGGCCGATCCACGCATCCCAAGGGACTTTGCCGTCTTTATTCCCAAAGAAGAAATCCGTCATCACCGGATCGTCAGGATCCATGCAGACCATCAGTTTGTCTGGAATATGCGGAAGAACGTATTTGAATGTGCTGTGGCTTAACTCAAGCCGGGCGGGGACGATGATGGTTGGTATCCAGTAGCGCGTCAGTCCGCTGGTCGGGACGACGCAGGCCGCCCATGCCATCGTCAGGATGACGGCAAGCTCGGAGAAGCTCAGGTGCGCGCCCTCGAAGAACCGTTTGCAGACCGTATTGCAGGCCAGCACGAGGAACGCGATCATGAACAGGACGCCGATGGAGAAATTGTTGCCGACAAAGAAGGTATTGTCGCGGTACCAGTCGTTATATGGGGTGAATCCGGCTACCACGGCGACGCACAGGAGGCCGATGAGGACCGAGCGCAGCGTAATCCCGTTGTGGCGCGAAACCGGCGCGGCATCCAGAATCGCCCTTGCCTCCCCGGAGGCTTGCTGCATGAACTCTACGGACATAGCTGCCTTTTTCCGATCCTGTTCTCCGAAAAGATTCGGCCGTTGCGCCCACGCGCGGACTGCAAATACCCCCCGAATGTTAACTTGGCGTCAGCGAAGCCACAAAAGCTTTCTTGCGGTCTCGACCGCTTCGCGGTTTGCGCCTTCGGGACAGACGATTGCGAAATCGAGCGAGGCGGGCATGTCAATGCAGGAAACCCCGCCGTCATCCGCCGTCATCCGCCGCCATGCGGACAACTGACGCAGTTCATGATTCGAAATGTCGAAGAAAGCGATCTCTGTATTCCCGGCCGGGGAAGGCGATGCGATACGGCCTTTCAGGAATGGGAGAACAAGGAGAGACTGCGCCTCGTCCAGCGGCTTTCCGTCAAGGCCGACCAGCGCGGAGTGAGCAAGCGATCCGTCCGGTTGCGCGGTTGGTTCTTCCCGGCCAAGAACACGCCCGGAGCCGTCCAGCCACAACAGGCTCGGCAGACCGCCGGCGATGCGGCATTCCGTCTCTCCCGCCGCAGTCATAACTTTGACGCTCCTGAGATCGCCTTCCTCAGCGGCGAGGATCATGACCTTCCCGCCGTCCGCCGTCGGAGTCTCAAAGAGTATCGCGTCCGGATCGTCGGTCAGGAGCGCCCTCTTCGGCGCTCCACCCTCGGCCAGAAACCTGGCGTATACCTCGCGAACCATGTCCGGCGCGGCAAGCTCCAGCATCATTGGAACGTAGAGAATCCGCCCCCTGCCGATTTCCTTCCATTCCGGTTTTGCGGACAATTTCGCTTCCGCGAACGGATCAAACGGATCGGGAACCGGAAGGCCCAGCGCCTCGACCTTCTCCCGCCGCGTTCTTTCCCGGGAGGCCGAAACCGTCAGATCGCCTGTGACCAGGAGAATCCCGCCGTTGCGGACGAATGCGATCATCCTGTCAAACGCCTCATCCGACGCTCCGAAGGCGAGCGGCCAGATCGCCCATCGCGCGGACGCGGGGAGCCTGTCCAGCGAGTCCTCATTGGCGACGTTGAAATCCCCTTTAACGCGCATAAGTTCCGCCATGGCCTCGCGCAGCGCCCCGTTGATCCGGGAGTATTCCGCTCCGAGCCTGAAGCCGTCAGGAAGGATGAAGCACAATCCTGGATCGCGATAGACCGGCTCAGGCATGGCCAGCAGCAGGGCCATGTTCCGGAAGGCCAGGGCGACCGGCTTCGGCACAAGGTCGGCGTGATGGACGCCCCACGGGAACACGCTGCCCGTCATATCTTTGATGTCCCAGTTGCAGGCGAAGGCCCCTCCCAACCCGAGGCAGTAATGCGTCGTCATCAGGAAGCGGCTGATGGACTCGCGGTCCGCCGTGCCGTCCGCCCCGTTGACGCGCAGACCGTGGGCCTCCTGATGGCCGAATTCGCCGATGCTCAGTCCCTTGCCTTCGAAACGCCGGTCAATGAATTTCAATTCTCCCGGCAGACGCCCGACCGGGCCGTAATAATGCATGTTTGAGAAACAGACGTTTTCCGCTCCCATCACCTTGTCCGCCGGCTCCATTGACGGAAGGTATCCGACAGTGTAGACGGCGTCCGGATCGCCGTCGCGAATGCCTTCCGCGTTAGCCTTGACCCAGCGGTTGATGAGGAAGCATTTATATTTCTGCCTGTCAATCGCCACGGTATCCCTTTCGCGCGGGGGAGAATTGTCGGGTCTGAAGACAAGCTCCTTAGGCGATATGCTTTCCTGCCCCCATGCCTTCCATGCCTTCTCGATGGAGCCGTACCGTTGTTTCAACCATTCGTTCCACAGGGTCAAAGCTTGTGGAGTGTCCGCCAACTGGACTGCCGGCTCGTTCTGCACGTCGTAAATGATGTTTTTCGCGTCCCGGTAGCGCCCGGTCCAGTACGCCGCCCACTTGCGCTGTGCGGCCAGTTCTTCGTCGGTCAGATCAACGCCCATCCAGTCATGCAGCGTCAGGAATACAGTCACGCCATGCCGGGCGGCCAGCCACAGAATGGCGTCCGTCTGGCGCTGGAGTTTGAGCGGAGGCTCCTCGGCAAGCCCCTTCGGTTCCTTGCTCGAGAACGGCGAGAAATGAAGGATTCTCAACAGACGGAGATTCTCATCCGACATGGTTCTGAAATCATCGTCCCACGTCAGCGGATTCTCGTCCTGCGTCGAGAACATGATTCCGGTCTGGTTGGAACCGCACATGAAGACACTGCGTCCGCCGCGACGGAAATAGTTGCCCTCGAAGGTTATTCCCTTTTCCGAGGATGGTCCTTTGCCGTCCCAGACAACGTATCCCGCATCCATCGAGTCAATGACGCGCCCGTCGAGCAGAATCTTCGCCGCTCGCCTCCTCAGCCCGTCGCGCCCGGCGGCTGCGAGTCCCAGGTTGATCTTCGCGGAGGCGATCTGCCCCCTTGCAGGTTTCAACTTCAGCGCCGCCCCACCCGGATTTGACAGATCGTCAAAGACGACCTCGATATCCGGCTCGCCCGGGCCGAAGTTGGCGATTTTGATCTCGGCTGTAATTTCTTCGCCGGGTCTGTAGCAGGCAAGCTCAGTGGCGAACTCGCAGATGAAGATTCTTCTCTTCAGGCAGGCGGCAAGCTCAGGCAACCGGGAGGCGATCTCCGCCTTGCTGAAAAGGTCCGCGTTGGTCACGCCGAAGAACGCCCAAGCGGAGCCTTTGAACGGGCCGTCATAATGCAGCAGCATCCCGCCGAGAGGCCCCCGGCTGCGCCCTGCCGCGTCGCTGGAATCCAGCAACGGAACGTATCGCGCGCGCCTGACGGCGAAGACGGGGTTGCTCCAGTCGTCCAGCGCGGTTGCGGCGTAACCTTTGAAGGCATCCTCGCCCGGCGCAAAATCGCCGGCCGGGAGGCGGAACTCGGAATTGAAAATATGCTCCCCCCGCGCAGGCCGCGCGTATCGGGCGTCCAGCAGATGATACGCCGGATCGAAGATCGCAATCGCATCAGGGAAAAGCGTCATGGAATCGCCGGATTTGCCGCGACGCCCGTTGATGTCCGTAATCTCCGTTTCAGCCGACATCTGCCGCGCCGTGATGCCCATTCCCTGCGCGGCCCATGCTTCCCCCGTCCAGTTGCGCAGACTGTCGAACGCGTATCCGCCGACGGTGATCATGCACCCGCCGCCCTTCAGGAATCCGAGCAGGGGCTGCTTCGCCCCTGCGGGGAAGACCGGGGATTCGGGAAGGAACAAGACGTCGAAATTCGCGGCATTCAGCACAGCCGGGTCCATCAGGTCGCCGCCCTCCAGCGCCGTGATTCCCCAGCCGGAAAAATGCTGAGATGTTCCCGTCTTTCCTGCGGACCAGACCGCCATGCGCCCCGCCGCGCCTTGAGCGATTTGCAGGTTTTTCGTCCTCGGCGGCGGCGGAGCTTCGCCCTTCTTACGGCATACCCAGCGCGCGTCGGCAATGCTGACGCTGAAGTCCCCGAAGTTGCAGCCGAAAAGCATCCGGACGGTATCGAGCATATTGCGCGTCTTCTTGCCGCGCGGATCGAAGTTGAAGTCCGCGATGTTGAGCGTCGCCTCATGCCAGCCGGGTTCGAGATTGGCTATCTGTTTCGAGCCGAAGCTCACCCTCTGAACCCATGCGTCGCCGTCGCTCTCCCAGAGCCAGACGTGCATGGCGGCGGCCTCCGTCGCGGAATGCTTGAAAACGCGGAACTTCAGGGCCGTCGCGTCCGGCGGAACGCTCGTCTCCATGACCAGATTGCCCCAATCCGGCGGATTATTACGATAGGTTACGCGCAGACTCGGCTTGCCGTCATGTCGCGTCTCGGCGTCCGGCGCGGTTTCCGGCGGATTGCCGCCGTCCATGTGCTTGCGCCAGACGTCCGGGGCAGAGAAGCCGGGAATCGGCATTTCCTCATATTGCGCCGCATTGTCAGCGCCAAAGATAACGGATGCGCTGATGCCCAGAACAACCGGAGCGACCAGACTGACGCGCATGATGCCCATTCGCGTTTCCTCCCGAAAGCAGGCAAGAAAAAAGGGATCGGGTTTTATCCCGATCCCTTTTGTTTGTTCTCGAAAACCTTTGCGGCTACGGCAGGATCGGTTCGTCCTCGTAAGTGAAGGTCTCCCACCGCGTGGCAGGCTGGAGATTGCGCACCAGCGTGAACCTTCCGATCTCCGCCGCGATGTGGAACTGCGTCGGGGCCGCCGCCGGGGCCGGCGAGCCGACGAATCCGCCGACGTAGACGACGCCCAGGGCGCGCGCGTCAACGTTCGTCGTGCGCATGTTGCCCCGCATGTCAAACATCCAGAGCGTGCCCTCGTCCACCACTATGCGGTTGTTCGTGCTGCCGCCGCCCAGGGACAGCCGGTAGAGATCGCGGTTGGTCGTGAACAGGGAATCGCGCAGGTTGCCGCGGAATATGAGATTCCCGGCCTGCCGCGCGTCAAGTGTCACGTTGGAAGCGTGTCCGCCGACGTAGACCTGGCGGATGTTCTCGCTTGCCATGAACGTCGCGTAATCAGTATTGCCCAGGATCACCGTGTTGTAGACGTTCCTGGACTGGACCTCTGGCAGACCGGAATCGGGATCAATCGTGAAGCCCACGCTAAGGTCAGTGGCGGTTCCGCCCACGAAGAGCGTGTTCACGTTCAAGGCGCTGGCCCTGAACTGACCGGCGTTGCCCCTGATGTAGGCGTAGTTCAAATCGCGTTCGGACTCGGCGCTGGCGTTGCTGACGTTGCCCATGACGTATAGATTCAGGGGCGCGCCCACGGCGATATCCGCGCTGTTGCCTGCCGCCGCATTGCCGGCGATCTGGGACGTTATGATCGTCGTCGGCGTTCCGACCGCCAGCCTGGCAAGCCCGCCATCATGGCCCTTCACGTCAGCGCCATTCATAATGCCTGCGACGTACATCGAACCGAGCCATCCGTTGACGATCACGTCCCCGATCACGTTGACGTTCGGAGCGAAAATTCTGCCGAGGCTCATGACCGGGTAGGTCTGTTCGCCACCGTCTGCGTAATCAATGCGGGTGTCAATCCCGCCGACGGTCGCCAGACCGTCCCCGCCGTTGGCCAGAATGTAAAGGGCTGAATAACTGCTGGACTGCGTGAACTTCACGCCGTTCAGCGTGACATTCGTGCCGGTGACCTTTATCGTCCTGCCGTCCAGGTTGAGCAGCATTCCGGGGTTGGCGTCAAGGTAGACGTTGGCCTTGGACAGGTAGGGTATGACCGTAACGGTCGTGCCGTCAGGGTCAACGAATTCTATCCTGTCCGCTCGCGTCCCGCCCAGTTCCACGTGCTCCAGTATGCGGATGCGGCCCTTCGCGTAGTCCTCGACGTTTTTGTTGCCGCCGGTCGCGAAGCCGTAGATGTTGATGTCCGTCAGGTGGAAGGGCACGTCCTCGGTGGTCCAGAAGTACGCCCCGCGCCCGTCGCCCTGGTCAAGGAGCAAATCGCTGGCGATGGGGAACTCGTTTCCGTTTCCGAAGGTCAGGTCACGGTCCCACCAGAGGTCAAGAGTCGCCTCCGGGTTGTTCAAGTCGCCGCCCAGCCAGACGATCTCGAACGGCTCGTCCTGGCGCAGGGATTCGGTCGCGCCGAGCGTCGGGGATATGAATTGAAGCATCGGCAGGGCGTCAATCGTGATCGTGCCGATCGAGAAATCGTCATCCGTGCGGGAGTTGGTGATTGTGGCGTAGATGTGAACCGTCCTGCCCGCAAGCGATTCCGGCGTGGTCCACGTATATAGTTCCAAGCCGGACAACGATGGCAGGTCTGTCGCTATCGGCGACGACCCGCCCGGAAGTCCGTCAAGATCGTGGTAGAGGTTGACCGTCACCGTGGGATCCGCTTGGAAGTGCGGTTCGTCCTGTAACATTGCATTGACGTCGGGGCTGAAGGTGGCATACAAGATGTCGTACGCGTCGCCGATATCAAGCTCGACGTCATCCAAGGGCAGATCCACCCATATTACCGGGTGTTCCCTGACTACCACAAAGGCGTCCGCCACGAAATTCTGGATACCGTCAACCAGTCCCCTGTCATTCGACAGGAACCCGAGGAACAGACCGTTCCAATTGATCACCGGGTTGAAGTTTGATGACGTTACGGAGGTCTGCCCTCCTGAAAAGGTCTTGCTTTCAAGGGTGATGCGGAACGAATAGTTATCGAAAACAAAAATGTCCGCCGCTCCGTTGGTATCGCCGGGAACGAGGTTACTAGCCCTTGATGTGAATGCCACGAAGCGCCCGTCGCCGCTGATCTGCGGATCGGACGAGTCAGCGTTGTTGATTTCAGTCCCGTAAAAGTAATTCCATGCGGGATATGTATAGTCAAGCTCGCGGTCGTAGATGAACACGTCGCGCCTGTTGTTGGTATCGCCCTCGACCAGATCGCTGGACGTCGAGGAGAATGCGATGTAACGTCCATCGCCGCTGATGCAGGGAGAGCTGCTGGTTCCGTTCGAGCTTGAGATTCCGTCCAGCCCCTTGCTGATCAACTCAACCTTTCCGGTCCTGCGGTCAAATAAGAAGATGTCCGACCTGCCGTTGGTATCGAAGTCTTCGGTCAGGTTGGACGCGAAGGACTCGAAGACGACGTAGCGTCCGTCCTCGGAAATATCGGGATTGAATGACGCGCCGTTTGCCGACTGGGGCTGAAGCACCCCGAATTCGTCTTGAACCGGCAGACCGGGGCTGACCAGTATCCGATTCACAATCTGGCCGGTATCCGGGCGAACCTCATACAGGAAGACGTCCGACTTGAAGTTTGTATCCGGCGCGACGAGGTTGTCGGCGTCCGAGTGGAAGGCGACGAAGCGTCCGTCTCCGTTGACCACTGCCCCGCCTGAAGCCCCGCCGGCGGGCGCGTTGCCGGCGCCCCGGCTGACCATGAATATGTTGTTGCCGGCGGGAAGGCCGTCAACATACATGTAAATGTCTGTGTACCCGTTGCTGTCCTCCGTCGGCACGCCTTTCTCTATCAGGTCATCCGCATCGGAAGAGAAGACGACATGCAATCCGTCATAGGAAACCTTCGGATCGAAAGAGGCGTTAACGCCCGGAACGTCCGGGTCGCCGAAGATGTGGCTTACCAGCACGTAGGAACCTGAACCGCCCCTGTCAATCCAGAAAACGTCCGTCGCCAGGTTCTCGTCGTTGGGAACCATGTCCTCGTCGGTTGTGTCAAGCACGATGTAACGCCCTGTGGCGGACATGTCCATTGAGATGATGGGCGAGGTAATGTCTTCACGTGTCTGCTTGGCTGTTATCCTGTTTATGCCGGGCTGTAGACCGCTGATGACCGTGATGACCGCGGGGACTTCATCGGTCGGGCAGTAGTAGACGAGGGGATCAAGGCCGGCTGCCGCGCGGAAGGAATCCTGGATGGTCAGCGCAATGAAGTAATCCCCGCTCAATCCCGCAGGAATCGCCCAGCCTGTGCCGTCAACGACTGAATCCTCGTCAATCTGCTGAATCAGCGTTCCGGAGTTCCACGGATCGGTCACTATGTCCGTTGTGTAGTAGATGGAGATCGTCGCGTTGTCGAACGGGTCGCTGTCCAGCCACGCAATGTCCACGTTGTCCCACGTGCCCACCATCATGTCCGCGTCCGGAAGGAGCGGGCGCAGTCCGGGGGAGAAGACGCGTTGCTTCAGAAAGACCTGCTGTTTTCCGCCGGGATTGGTTCCGTCAAGGTTCGTGGAGCGCGAGAGAAAGGCCACCCAACGCCCCTCAGCGTTCACAATCGGGAAAATCCGGGCGACTTCGTCCGCGTACCCCGGGGCGCTCGGAAGGAGTGTCGTTTCCGATGAAGCCGCGTTGGCCGGAACGCCGGCCAGGTTGCGGCTGATCATCTCGTTGGCGACTCCCGGAGCCCACATGTCCCGGATGTATGTTTGCGTGGACGTGCCCGGCGCCACCCCGCTGACCAGGTTGGACGCCTTTGACAGGAAGGTCACAAACCGTCCGTCATCGCTGACCGACGGTTTGGACGAATTTCCGGACGCCGGATTCCCGGAATAGGACTGGCTGACCAGGAACATCGCGTTGTGCGAAAGATCGAACAGATAAACGTCCTTGAAGGTGGACGATTCGTCCGTAAGGTTGTTGGCGTCGGATTCGAACGCGATGAAGTTGCCGTCGCTGCTGATATCCGGGAAGTTTGATGGCGCAAGCCCAGTGGCCAGCGTCTCGGGATTGGCGGATACAAGCATCGTGCTGTAGGTCCCGGACGGCGATATCACGGTCAGATAAACCTGCTGAGTCGCCGAGCCGGGGACGGACAGAAGATCGGTAGCCAGCGACGCATAAGCGACGTAGGTCGTCACGTTCTGGCCGCTTACGACCGTTCCGATGCTCGGATTTATTGAGGCCTTGTTTGCCGACTTTGCCACGCCGTTGGCCCGGCTTACGATGTTGATCTGGCCAGTCTGGACGTTGTAGATGAAAACGTCGTCCGCGCCGTTCGTGTCAACGCCCTCGGCGACCAGGTTGCCGGCCTTGGACTGGAAGACAATGAACGAACCGTCATCGCTGATGTCCGGGTTGGTGGAATCTCCGTCGCCGGCGTCTGTTCCGTCAGCTTTATGGCTGACGAGTGTAAAAGACTCTTCAAGCGTGGCCGCCTGGCGGTCATATAGCAGGATGTCCCACAATCCCTCGTTGCCGTCCCCCTCGACCAGGTTGCTGGAGCGCGTCTGGAAAACGATGTAGCGTCCGTCCGCGCTGATATCCGCGTTGATCGAGTCGCCGTCGCCCATCGCAGGCGTATCCTCAGCAGTCCGCGATATGACTTGAATCGTGTCGGTCTGGAAGTTGTAAAGGAAAATGTCTGAGAAGCCCAGTGAATCGAGGGCTGATGGAACCAGCACGCTGTCCTTGCTGTCGAACACGATGAAACGCCCGTCAGACGTCATACTGATGCCGAAGCAATCCTTCTCGGCGGCAATGCCCTCGCGGTTGCTGACCTCCTCCAGAATCAGATCAAGCGGATCGCCGGGATAAGGGTCA
Source organism: Planctomycetota bacterium (assembly GCA_022711755.1). Classification (GTDB taxonomy): domain Bacteria; phylum Planctomycetota; class Brocadiia; order SM23-32; family JAKLEA01; genus JAKLEA01. The sequence goes on along the minus strand of JAKLEA010000008.1, from coordinate 82,453 downwards.
ATGACCGTGAAGGTGGCATGCGAGTACATTACTTCGTCAATGGTGTTCGGGATCGTCTGCCCGCCCTGGCCTGGAGCGTCATGGCTGCGGACCAGAAGGTAGAATGTCCGCCCGACCAGACCTGAAGGAATAGTCCAGGAATAGGTGTCAGTCCCCAGAATATCCGGCGTTGTGGGATCATTGTCATGGTCCATCCATGTCGTCGGCGGAAGGTTATTGACTATGGCAACCTCGTCGCCGGTGTCCCTTACGCCGTCGAAATCGTAGTAAAGCTCCAACGTGATTATGGTGTCGGAATCGTAACCGCCATAACTGATATCAAACGGGATGAGCAGATCGAGACGCTGATGCGCGGTTCCTGTGTCAATGAGCACTATCGGCTGATCGTTCACGGGGTTGATTGTAAAGTTGACGGTTTTTGTCAACGACGCGCCCGCCTTGTCGGAAATCTTTATCTTCGCGGTGTCCCCACCAAGGAAGAAATCCTTGTCCGGCGTATAGGTGAAAGTGAAAAGGTCGGCGGTCGGTTCCAGTTTGCCGTGGAGGGGATTTTGTGCCACCTCCCATTTCATCGTGTCAACGTTTGTCCCCTGGCCGTTTTTATATGGATCAAGGTCTGCGTCCCAGAAACCGAAGGGGAATGTCTGAGGCTCGTCTTCATCAAGCGTTCGGGTTATGGGATCGGTTTCCGCGCCGGGGCCTGTCGTTACCAGGTAGGGAAGGTCGTTGACCTGAGCTACGTTGACGGTGACATTTGCCGGATCGGACCAGACTCCGGAATACGTGTCCCGCACCCGGAATTGGAATATGACGGTTCCGTTGAAATCCGTCCACCTCGTATCGCTCAGATCCATGACAAAGCTGCCGTCAGCATTCACGGTGGGATCGCCGAACCATGCTGTGACGCCGCCTCTGGTATATAACTCAAACTCCTTGTCCCCGACCGCTGTCCCCGTAGCCTCCAACTGGCCGGTCAGCCTGCCCTCTTCATTTACGGAGAAGATGGCTGGTTGAGGAACGAGGTCGAGCAGAATACGCTTCTCGAGTTGCTCGAAGGGACGAAGGCATTGTGTCAGGGTGGCAAGCCGTTTTTCTCTTGATCTCATTGGCAATACTCTCCCTTGCGGAGGCTGTGTGGATGGACTCCTCTCCACCTCTCAGATTCGCGGTTAGTACGCACCGGTTCGATCAACTCGGAGTCTATTATCTAGCGGCGCATTGTGTCAAGGAGAAATTCCATTCCGCGCAGGGCCGATTCGACGCCGTAAGGCAAGCCGGGCTGCGATTCTTATAACAAATGTTCGCAATGAGTGATGATGTCTTTCAGGATGAGGCATTTGTAATATGACCCACTGGTAGATACGCGTTGTAAAGCGCCCCCGCAACCGACGGCGTGTTTCCTGGTTCATCGCGATTGTCCCGGGACGCGTCCGCTTGACTATCCTGTCCCGCGTGATTAGTCTCAGTGGCGGCGGGGAATGCCCCGCCATGAACGCCGGTTGTAATGGAAAAGGAATCGCCCGGGGGCGGAACGGAGCCGATGTGAAGGACGACGCGGAACTGCGCAAGCGACTGGAGCGGATGATCAAGTCCCGCTTCGCCGACGAAAAGGCCGGAGCGAAAACGCCGATCGGTCCGGATGGGGCGCGCGGCAGTTCTTATATGGCCAATGCCCCCATCGTCGCCCCCCATCCACCGCAAGCGATCCCCCTTCTCCCGGGGGAGAAGGATGATAAATATGAGTCGTCGCCAAAGGAGAAGGACGGTAGAAAGGTGTCGTCCCCGCGTCGTCATGAGCCTTCCCCCGGCGAACCTTCCCCCCGCGCGCGGGAAATCCTTGACAAGCTCCCGGCCGCGCTGCGCCGCACGATGACGACCGCCGCGTCGCTGCAAGGCAGAACGCCCGCAGCGGACCCGTCAATCGCGCCTCCGGCAACCGATGCCGGCGGCAACGGCGAAACTCCCGTAATCCCGCGTCCCCGCAAGCATGTTTCGCTCGAGGCGGCGGCGGACTGGTCCGGCATCGAGAAAACAAATGAAGACGGCGCATTCTACTTCGTAGAGCGCCGGATAGCGCGAATCTGGACCGGGGGCGAGGATTTCCAGCCGAAATATCGCGCCGTCATGGTTCGCGGCATGATGCGCCCGCCCGTCGAGGCCCTTCACGAGGACATACGCGCCCTGCTTGGCGTGCCGGACGAAAGACGCATCTATCTCGACCTGGAGACGCTTGGACTCGGCGGCGAGAGGGTCTTTTTGATCGGCCTGTTGCGCAGCTCCGGAGAGGAAATCGTCGTCCGCCAATTGCTCGCCCGGGATTACTCAGAAGAGGCCGCAATAATCCGACACCTCATGCTCGACGATGAGCCGTGGGACGCGGTGGTGACGTATAACGGCAAGTCCTTCGACATCCCGACGCTGCGTTCCCGCGCCGCCGTCCATCACCTGCCGCAGCCCGAGCCGGCGGTCCACGTTGACCTGCTCCACGAGGCCCGCCGGCGATGGGGCAGACTGCTGCCGGACTGCCGCCTGCAGACGATTGAAATGCGCGTGTGCCGACGCAGCCGCCGGGGAGACATCCCGGGCCACGAAATCCCTCAGGCATATCACGATTTCGTTAAAACCGGCAACGCGCACAAGCTGGAGGCAATAATGAAACATAACGCGCTGGACCTGCTGACTCTGGCCCAGGTGATTCACGCGATACTGAGCGGCGAAGAGGGAGAATAAGATGGGGCATTCGCGGCGACAAAGAACCGACAGGATGACGCTGTATGTCATTGGAAATCTTGGACTTGCGGCCATCGCTGTCATTTCGGTCATGCCGTCATGCAACAGGAATCGCGGGACGGCCGCGAAAACTCCGTCAAATGACAATTCGGCAACGCAGGATGCCGTGAGGCATGACGAACAAACCCCCGGACCGCGCTACGACATCGTCATCGCAGGCCGCAAGGCAAAGGCCGAACTGGCCGCGACGGAGGATGAGTGGAGGCGGGGCCTGATGCTCAGGAAGTCTCTTGACCCCGACTGCGGCATGATATTCGTTTATCCCGATGATCGCCCGCTGAGTTTCTGGATGAAGAATACCTTCGTTCCCCTGTCCGTCGCCTTCGCGCGATCTGATGGGACAATAGTCAAGATCGCGCAGATGCGCCCCCTCAGCACTGAAGGCCACCGCGCCCCGGTCGAATGCCGCTACGCATTGGAGATGGCGCAGGGCTGGTTCGAGGAAAGGGGCATCGGCCCCGGCGCGCGGATCGAACTGCCGCAGCAACTGCTTGACGACGCGAAAGCCCGATTTCTTGGAAAACCTGTGCCCAGAACGACAATGAAAGATTGAGCATGGCGCTGCTGGAGCCTGAGATACTCAACAAGCTGGACCTGCTGGACGTTCAGAGCAGGCGCGTCTTCCTCGGGCGCGTCAAGGGCGACAAGCGCAGCAAGCGCAGGGGAACCAGCGTTGAATTCGCGGATTACCGGGACTATTCCCCCGGCGACGAGCCGCGCTTCATTGACTGGAACGCCTATGCCCGTCTGGACCGGCTTTTCGTGAAACTCTTCGTCGAGGAGGAGGACCTCTATTTCCACGTCCTTCTGGATTGCAGCCAGTCAATGGACTTCGGCGGGCCGAGGAAGTTCGATCTCGCCCGGCGGCTGAGCGCCGCGCTTGGTTACATCGGGCTGGTGAATCAGAATCGCGTTTCCGTAACTGCCTTCTCCGGTGACGCGTCGAAGGTCTTCCCACTGACGAGAGGCCGGGCCGGAGCGAGACGGCTGTTCGATTTCCTCGAAGAGCTTGAGCCGTCCGGACAGACGAACCTGCTCGGCGCAGGGCGCAGGTTCTGCCTCCAGCAGCGCAATCGCGGCATCGCGCTGGTCATCTCGGATTTCCTGGATCCGGCAGGTTATGATGACGCTCTGGGCGCGCTTCTGGGGCGGCGATACGAGGTCTACGCGCTCCAGATTCTTGCGCCGGAGGAGATCGCCCCGCCGTTCCGGGGGGATTTTCGCCTGGTGGATTCCGAGACCGGGGATGAAACCGAGGTGAGCGTCACGTCGGAGTTGCTGGAGCATTACGCGGCAAACCTGGCGGAGTTCCAGGCGGCATTGAGGCAGTTCTGCGTAAGCCGGGGCATCCAGCACATGAGTGTCACCAGCGACGCGGACCTGGAGGACCTTGTCCTTCGCCGCTTCAGAGAGATGGGGATCGTGACCTGAGGTTTGCGGATGAGCTTCCTTTTTCCCTGGGTGTTCCTGGTCGCCGGACTGCCCGCGCTGGCGGCCCTGCTGCTGCTCTACTTCCTGAAGATGAAGCGGCAGGAACTCCTTGTCGGAAGCAATCTCCTCTGGCGCAAGAGCGTTGACGACATGCGGGCGAACACGCCCTTCCAGAGGCTCAGGCGCAACCTGCTTTTGTTGCTGCAAATCCTTATTCTGGCGAGCCTTGTGACTGCGGCTTCCGGGCCGACCCGAATGGGCAGAGCCGGCGCCGGCAAGAGCCTGCTGATACTGGTTGACCATTCGGCTTCCATGGGGGCGCGGGAAGCCGGCGGCGGAACTCGCCTTGACGCGGCGCGCTCGCTGGTCCGGGACATGATCGCCGGCCTTCGCTCGTCCGATCAGGCGGCGATAATCAGCTTCGCCTCCCGGGCGCGGCTGCGCGCGCCCATGACACGCAATGCCGCGGAACTGCGCGACGCGCTTGACGAGATCGAGATCGAGGATTCCGAAACGTTCCTCCGCCAGGCTCTCAGCATCGCCTACAGTTCCGCCCAGGAACATCCCAACCCGGAAATTATCGTGGTCAGCGACGGCAAGGCGATTGACCTGGGAAACCTGCCGAAGCCGGCAGTGACGGTCCCCGTGACGTTCGCCAAGGTCGGGGAAACCGGCGACAACGTCGCGATGACGTCCCTCGCCTTGCGCCCGGGGCTTGCCTCCGGCGAGGAGGACGTATACCAGTTGTTCGTCACCGTGGAGAATTTCTCGCAGAAGGAACGCGAGACGGTTCTTGAGCTTTACATATCCGGACAGGGCGAGATTCAAGACGCCGCGCGGTTGAAGCTCCCCGCCGGCGGACGCGAATCGCGAATCTTCGAGGCGGCGGGCGTCGAGGATGAGACGCTGACTGTGAAACTGTCCGGCCAGGACGCGTTGGCAGGCGACAATACGGCCTCGACCGTCGTACCGACGAAAAGGCAGTTCGCGATGCTGATAATCGGCGAGAATGATCCGTTTTTCGAACGGGCGATCACCCGCTCGCTGTCTGTTCAGATCAGCCGTTTATCCGCCGCGGACTTTGCCAAAGAATACGCCGAAAAGCCATTCAACTGCGAGAGCGGAAAATGCGACATCGCGCTCTTCCATACCGTCGCCCCGAAATCGCTCGGGCAGGGACGGTTCCTTTTCGTGAATTGCCTCCCTGAGCCGTCGTGGGCGGCTCAGGGTGCTGGAGAAGGCAGGATTGAATATCCTGAAATCCTGGATTGGAATCAGGCAGACCCCGTCACCCGGTTCGTCAGCTTCGGGGACACGGTCATCCGCAACGCCGCGCGGATGAAGCCCCCCGAGGATGCAAAGACGCTGTTGGACGGCGCGAGCGGCCCGCTGATCGTTTCGCAGGTCGGGCTTTCGCGACGTTTGGTGGCGCTTGGATTCGATCCCCGCGACTCCAACTGGCCGCTGCGGGCGGGGTTCCCGATCTTTGTCGCCAACGCTTTGCGCTGGCTGCTTGAGGAGGAAGGCCGCGGGGTCGGGTTCCATGCGCGTCCGGGAGAAATCGTCCGGCTTCGGGCCAACTCGCCAGGGCAGGCATACGCGATTGAGGATCCCGCAGGAAGGCCGGTCTCGCGCGGGGAAGCGGACGACGCCGGATTTGCGACCTTTCCCGCTCCCGCGAAGGTCGGGGTCTATTCCTGCAAATTCGAGGGAGGCGTCACCGGCAGATTCGCGGTAAATCTGCTGAGCCGCGCCGAGAGCGATCTCGCCCCGGCCGCCGATCTTGACTTGGGAAACAGCAAGGTCGCGGCGATGACTGACAGGCAGCTTCAGATGAATCGCCCCCTCTGGCCGCATTTCGTCATTGCGGCGATGGTTTTCCTGATCGCCGAATGGTTTATCTACACGGGATGGTTCGCCGATGGCCGCGCGCGGGCCGGATAGACGCGGGTTTGAAATCCGGCCTTCATGCCGGATAAACCGGCGCGCCATCCATCCTTCCGCGCGATTGTGATGGAAAAGAGGTTCACATGACGGATTACTCCGGAATGATGCACAAGTTCATCTGCGACGTGATTGACCGCTGCGGGCCGCGCCCGTCGTGCAGCGACGCGGAGAAGAAGGCCGGGCGGATGTACGCAGACGCGATCCGGAACTGCTGCGACGAGGTTCGAACCGAAAGTTTTGAGTGCCATCCGCACGCCTTCGTCGGCTTCATCCCGTTCCTCGTTCCGCTTTACTTCCTTGCGCTTGTCTTCTACTGGCGCGCGCCGCTGGCGAGCGTCGTCTTCATGGCCGTCCTTGCGGCGAGCTTTTTCTTCGAGTTCATCCGCTACCGCCGCTTCCTCGATCCGCTCTTCCCGAAGCGAAGCGGAGAGAACGTCTACGGCGTGATCCGCCCATCGGGTCAGGCGAAGCGCCGCATCATCTTCGCCGGGCATCTGGACTCGGCATACGAGTTCAACATCTGGCTACTGTTCAAGTCCGCCGGCGTGGCGCTTTGCGTCCTCTCCATCGCGCTCTCAATGGTGTTCTTCGCGGCTTGCGCCGGGAAGGTCATCGCCGGGAATCGCCCGGAATGGTTCTTCGATCTCTGCGGGCGGATAGCGCTCTTCGGATTCCCCTTGTTCACGTTGAATCTCGTCTTTCACACGTATAAACCTGTTCCGGGCGCAGGTGACAATCTTTCAGCCTGCGCGGTGACGGTCGGCATGGCGAAGACCCTTGCCGGGGCCAGGAAGGGCGGCGGCTTCTTCCCCCGTAATACCGAGGTGGTGCTCATGGGGACGTCCAGCGAGGAAGCCGGATTGCGCGGGGCGCTGGCTTACTGCGAGGCGCACATGGCCGAAATGAAGTCGCTACCCACGCTCTTCGTCTCGCTTGAGAGTTTCCACGACGAGAACGAACTTAAGATTGTCAGAGGCGGCATGACGCCTTACGTCAAGCATCCGAAGGACGTCGTTGACGATTTCGTCAAGGCAGGGAAGGATATGGGGTTGAACATCCCGGTGGTCGTCATTCCGTTCGGGGCGGCGGACTGCGCGGAATTCCAGCGGCGCGGCATCCCGTCGGTCGGCGTTATAGGGATACCGACGAAGAAACTGCCGCCGTATTACCACACGCGCTACGACACGCCGGAAGTCGTCAGTCCGGCGGCGCTTCAGAGAGCGATGGAACTGTCGTTGAGATTTTTGGAATTGAGGGAAGGAAAGGGGTAGGAAACACAGGATGCGTAGCACCCTTTTTCGCGCTGCGCATATTCAACTCCAGCGATAGGTTTCGCGAGTTACCTGTTTCGCATCCTGCGCCCATGTATGTTCAACCTTTGACGCGCACTCACCACGGCATCACGTTGATCGCCTTCGGGCTGCCGCCCATGAAATAAATAACGACGGTCACAACCATCCAGAATCCGCACGTGAGGCATTCGCCCAGCACGGCGCCGATGAAGAACGGGCGTAGTTTCTGATACGTCCTGTTGCCGCCGTAGCGCATGACCGAAACCTTGAGCGCCCATCCGAGGAACACGGAGAAGACCGTCTGTTCCATCGCATAACTGTTGAAAAGGAGCATTCCGATCGGGTGCAGCGGCCACCAGGAGAAGCGCAGCCTGAGCGCGCTGAGCGCGGCGGTGATCCCAGCTCCGACTCCGAGATTTCCCCAGAGGACGCCGGGGCGGAAAGGCTCACGGATGGCCGACGCGAGCATCCAGAACTGGCCCCATGCCTCCCCCGCCACGCCCCAGTCAATGATCCTGCCAGCCCCGTAATAATAGAAAATACCGAGCGTGACCGGCGCGGCGACGCACATGCCGAAGACGAGCGTGATCATCATCAGAATCCCCGTCCGGCCCGCCCTGTAATGCCTTGAAGAAGTCATCACACGCAGCGAGTTCATGGCGAAGGGCGTTATCGGCTCGCGGAGGTCGCGCGCGAAGAACGCCGTGGCCAGAAGCGCCGCGCCGAGGTACTCCGGCCTGATCACGCGGGGCGCGAAGAACATCACGAGAATCGTCGAGGGAAACCATCCGATCAAAACGAACATCGCGCCGCCCTCGGCCACGACCCGCGCAAGGACGACGAACTGAACGGTCAGCAGGGACATGTATATCATCGGCCAGAACTCGCCCATGCCGAAATGCCTGAGCCACAGGCAGCAACCGGTCGTTCCCAGGGCAATCGCCAGCATCGCAATGGCAGGCTCCCGATTGGCCTGTTTTACATCAGCGGAGCGAAGCGTCGCCATGCGCCATGCGTCCCGCGCCGACTGCGCGAGATAGCGTCTGGCCACGTACAGGAGCGAGATGAACCAGACAAGGTAGGCGCCGAACTGCTGAATCTCGTACTTCAGATACATCCAGCCACCGCCGAACTTCATCATGCCGATGTGAGCAAGCCCGCGATAGAAGACCATGAAGAACCACATGCTGAAGGTCACTTCCGCCGGGACGAGGAACGCGACGCAGGCGACGCCGGGCTGGATCGGCCCCTGCTGCAGGCACCAAGGGGCGTGCCACCATGGATCGTTGCTGAACAGCGGACGGGCGTTGTAGCGCAGCGGGATTTCCGGGATGTTGGGGTAGTAGGCGTGCAGTCCGTGAAGGACGTGGACGACCATGAGCAGGATCGCGCCGGCCCATGTGTAGGGATTTCGGAAGAAGGAGTTGAATACCCTCCCCCTCTCCGGCTCCTCCAGGACTGTGAGCATCACCTGCGAGAGCGGGAAGCTGAGGTGCTCATGATGGACCCACTGCCGACGGAGCAGAAAGCTCCAGCCCAGCAAGGCGGCATATATCATCACGAAATACGCCCCCCAGCGCATCAGAACCGGCAGCCAGGATTTCCAGGGAATGCCCTTCAGCAGGAAATGAAACGCGATTTCGACCCGGTAAAGGAGCGATGCAAACGTTCCGGCGGAGGAGCTTCCGTTATAGAATCCGGAGAGATGCGGCGGAAGCCAGTCGCTGGTCCTTATATAGTTGCGGCCATTGAAAACACCGGAAATTTCCGGCGAAGACGGATCCATCGAAACCATTAACTCGCGGGGGATATACGGCATCACCACCGCCCAGCCGGGATTGTGCAGTTGCTGCTGAATCGGCGAAGCGGCGACGGGCACAAGATAGCGCATCAGCCCCGAAGTCGGCACTGCGGAAGCCGTCCAGAGCATCGTCAGGATGACAGCCAGTTCCGCGAAGCTGAGATGCCTCCCCTCGAAGCGCCACCGGACAAGGGAGTTGCCCCCCAGGACGAGCATCATCAGTATGAGGATGCCGATCGGGAAACTGTTCCCGATGAAGAACGTGTTGCCGAGGTACCAATCGTTGTAATAACTGTAAGCGCAGGTGAAGAAGACGCCGAAGAACCCGATGAGCAGGGATCGGACGGTGATGCCGCCGCGCGCGGGCGGGGAGTCCGCATCCAGTATCATGCCTTTTTCCGGCGAATGATCCATATCTGAGCCGCTGAGCCGGTTTGCGCCGGCCAGGATCGTTCTGCTTGTTCAGCCGGGGATCACTTGTCGAAACAGATCATGGCCTTGATCACGCCGTCCTTGAGATTGTGGACGACGTCGAATGCTTCCTCGATCTGATCGAAACCGAACCTATGAGTTATCAGTCTGCGCGCAAGGGGGAGTTTCTGCCTGAGCAGTTCCATCGCCGCCGGAAAGTTGTTGGCGTAACGCATGACGGTCATGATGTCGAGTTCTTTTGCGACCGCGCGGGGGATGTTCAACGGGAGCGAACTGACGCCGGCGAAACCTATGATCGCCATGCGTCCCCCGATCCGGGCAATGTCAATGCAAGTCTGCGGGGTGGAGACTGCGCCGGCGCAATCAATCGCAACATCAATCTCGACGTTCTTCGAGAATCCGATCACGTCATCCTTCGTAGCGTGCAGGACGTTCTCCGCGCCCATTTCTCGCGCGATTCTCATCCGCTCAGGAACGATGCCGGTCAGAAGAACGACTCGCCCGCCCGCCGCCTGCGCGGCCAGCAGCGTCGCAAGTCCGATAGGCCCGTCGCCGAGAATCGCCACCGTCTCCCCGACCTGGATACGCGCCCGCTCGACGGTATGGATGCCGCAGGTGAGCGGCTCGGCCAGCGCCCCGTCCTCGGTCGTCACGCCATCAGGCAGCGGATAGCAGAAATCCGCGGGATAGGTTACAAGCTCAGCAAACGCGCCATCTGCGGGCGGCGTCCCGGCGAATCTGACGAACGGGCAGAGATTGTAACGCCCCTTCTTGCAGAGCGGGCACTTGCGGCACGGAACCCCCGGCTCGACCGCGACCTTCTGCCCGACCTTCAGGTTGACGACATCCCTGCCGATCGCGACGATCCTTCCGGCAAACTCATGGCCGAGAACGAGCGGTTGCTCCACGACGAAATCGGCGATCCGGCCTTCGTAGTAGTAATGAACGTCGGAACCGCAGACGCCGCAGAACTCGGGCGCGATCAGTACCTCCCCGGCCTTCGGCTTCGGGCGCGGGCGGTCCTCGTAGGTTATTTTGCCGGCCTTGACCAGCACGGCGGCTTTGATCGTCTTGGCCATGAGATTCTCCTTCCCGGACGCAACGGAGACCGTTCATCTGCAGACTTGTTGCGCGTATTTATCCTTCCCCGTCCGGTCTACTTCGCAAAGATCGCCACGAAATCACTTTTGACGTTTGAACTGACGGCGGGATCCCGCTTGCCGTTGACATAGACGGCTCCGTCCTTTGTGAGAATATAAGCCGTTCCGTCCTTGACCGCGAAATCCACGCACTCCACAAAGACGCTCGTGCTCAGGCTTTCGTTATGCTTCCCGTTCAAGTAGACCTTGCCGTTGGCTCCGTCAAGCAGGTAGACGTCCTTGCCTTCCACGGCAATGGCGGTCGGTTTATTGAGCGCCACATTCGGAGCCACGCCCGCGCCTTCCTTGCCGTCAACGAAGACCTTGCTGTTCGCCGCCAGGATGTAGACCGTTCGGTCGGCCTTATCCTCTTCCGGCCCGACAACCGCCATGTCCGCGCAGGGCATGGCGTGAGGCAGTCCCTTGATTTCCTCTTTTGTGAATTTTCCCTGCCCGGGGCCGTCCCGCAAATAGCGCCAGACCTCGCCTTTCTCGCCGTTCAGAACGTATGGTTCCAGTCCGACTACGCAACATGCGGCTGCCGGAAATTTGAAGGGAATTCCGATGTCGGTAATCTTCCCGTTTGTGTAAATATCCCCCTTGTCGTTGATTATTGGAATTGCCTTCATCTTTTGCGAGCCGGACAAGTCAGCCGCACTGATCTTAACGCCCGTTGAAAGTTCATCCTTTGGAGCGCCGTTCAGCCACACTCGCCCGTCAATGTTCAACAGATAAACATTGACGTCAGCAGCCTTCGCGACTCCTTGAAATACTACAACGGCAAGAACAACGGACATCGCTGCCCTCAGACCAAGCCTTGTGCCCATGTCCAACCTCTTTCTGTTTCCTGTTTCTCTTTTATCCGGGGATTCGGAGAACGAAATGTGCTCTGCGCCCTGAAAAGTTCAATCGCCATTCCAAGCTCTTATAATACCCAGGATTCAACGGCGACAACAGATGCCAATGGGGGGAAAATAGGCTATCGAAGGCGCGCGATACAATTGACCATGCGTCTCTGCCGGATTATGATTACTCCCATCCCCATAAAGCTCAGGCGGATCTTTACCCGGATAAAGTACGCCGAAAGTCAGGAACGCAGAGCAGAATGAATTATCGAGATCGCAGGAAAAGTCTAAGCCCCATCCTTGCCGCGTTTGTTTTGATATGCGCCAGTGTCCTGCCCTGCGCTGGGGCCGATGACGATGCCGAAAAGCCCCCGGCTGTCCAGAATGAAGTGCAGATGGCCGAGGTTGAGAAGCTCTTCCGCAGCGCGTTTGATGAGGAAAATCCGCCCGCGCGACGCCAGCAGGCCCTCGAAGACGTCATCGAGCAATATCCGAAAAGCGAGTGGGCGGATGACGCCCTCTGGACGCTGGCGCAGTGGCAGAAGAAGCGACAGAAGACCGATGAAGCCATCAAACTGCTGACTCAACTGGCCGACGACTATCTGACGCCGGACCGTCCGGCGAGCATGCTGGAGCGATTCACGCAGGCGCAGGACGTTTATCTGAAAAGCCGCATACCAGTCGTTCTGGACTACATCAAGGTATCCGGAATGTTTTACGTCGGCGAGGACGACGAGGGAAAAGTCGTGAAGTTCAACCCCCTGCCGATGACCGTCCATGAAGACCTGGCAAAGATGTGGTACCGCAAGGGAAATTATCGAAATTCGATCAGGCACTTCGAACTTGCTCTTAATTTCGGCCCGTTATCCGGAAAGTATAAGGACAGCCTTGAGCATCAGCTTGCCGTCGTGAAGAAACGACTTGAGGAATACGAAAAGGACGCGGCGCGGTTCGGAATCAAGCCCGACGAGGGCCAACCGCTGAAAAACGGCGGGGAAGGAGCCGACAAGGAGCGCGTTAAGCTTGAGGACTACATCAATATCGAGGAACTGAAGCCTGAAAAAGAGGGGGAAAAGAAGCCATCCGAGCCGGAAAAAGGCAAGGGCGAAGCCGGCGAAAAGGATAAGAAGGAAAAGTGACGATTGCGTCGGCATGAGGGATATTGGATGGCGGCGGACGCGGCTTTTGCGGGAAAAGGCGGGCTGAAACTGGACTATGCCCTGGAACACGCCGGGATTGACGTCCGGAACCTCGTCGCCGCCGATCTCGGCGCGGCCGTGGGAGGCTTCACCGACTGCCTTCTGAAGCGCGGCGCGGCGAAGGTCTACAGCGTTGACACGTGCTACGGCACGCTGGCATGGGCGCTGCGAAACGATCCGCGCGTGGTCGTCATGGAACGGACCAACGCCCTTCACGTCAGGCTTCCGGAGTCGGCGGGAATCGTCGTCGTTGACGTTGCATGGACTCCGCAGGTCCTGATTGCCCCAAAGGCGCTGGAACTCGTTGCCGATGGCGGAATCGTTCTTTCGCTGCTGAAGCCGCAATACGAAGCGGAGCATGGCGAAAGGACAAAGGGAATTGCGCGTGAGGAATGCGTTGACGGAATTATCGAACGCGTCGCCGCGGGCCTCACAATGGCGGGCATGGAAATCAGCGATATCATCCGACTGCCGAAGGTGAAACGGAAGAATCAGGAGTGTTTCTTCGTAATCCGCAAGCGATGATGATGCGGCGGCTTCGCGACTTTATTCTGGAAGAACCCCCGCCCCGCAATCACGACCGGGATCGCAGTTCGAAACGCCTTCCTCCCCGCCGTCATGAGTCCCGCCGCTACGCATCGCGATGGCCTCGCGCTCCATGTCCGTGAGCTTCCGCAAAGCTATCACGAAGAAAAGCCCGGAGAGTGCCAGAAGCCATTTCAGTCCGATGATGTCCCCCAGGAATCCGAAGAAGATGGACATCGGCTGCGTGCCCTGCGTGGGGATGAGAATCAGCAGCGTGGCGGCGAGCGTCTTCTTCCCCTGCGGGGCGTTGGTCATGAGAAGCGCGGTCAACGCCAACGCTGAAAGCAGGCTGCCGGCCGTGAAAAGCGCGGCAGCGGGATAGACCGCCCAGGGACTTTCAAACAACGGCAGCAGCAGAATGCCGACCGGCCAGATGAAGTAGCAGAGCCGCGTCAGCCCGAACTCGCCGAATCGCTTCCCCAGCCGCCCGGCCAGAAGTGCGGCGATTATACCGGTCGCGGATACGACAACCTTATAGTAGCCGATGTCGTTCCGGGAAAAACCGGTTTCAAAGGCGTAAATGAGAAAGAAGGCGGCCACGTCGCTTGCCCATCGCGCCGCAACAGTCACCCACACGAAATTCCTCACAAAGCGATCGCCCATCACGAGACCGACCAGTTCCCCCACCGGATTATCCTTTCCGGATTCGTCTGAAACCGACGACTCAGGCAGCTTCGCTCCGCCGATGAATAGCCATGCAAACGACCTGACGGCCCACGCCGCGATGAAGCAAACCCCCGCCGCGCGACGGAACTCCATCCTGCCGGGAGCCAGCAGCCAGATCAGAAACAATCCGGATAAAATATCCGCCACGCGCCCGGCGGACGCCGTCCAGCCCTGCGCCCGCATGAAACCCTTGCCGAAGAGAAGATTCTGGAATGAAAGGCCCGTCGGCTGGGTAATCCCCGAGATCAGCCCGGTAAGCCCCCAGTACGCCGCAAATGCCGCTATAAGAAGAAAGGTCCGATCTCCTTTGTAATTCAAAAGCAGCAGTCCATAACCAAGCGTCGGCAGTCCGGCCAGCATTCCAACGACAATCAGCAGCAACCGGGTATTGCGGAAGCTTGCGCTCAGACGGGCGGCGTAAAGGCGCGTGACAATGCCTATCGAGCCGCAGGTCAGGCACGCGCCGACTGCCCATTTCGGAGCGTTCAGGCTGTCAAGGAGCGTGGTGACCACGGCGTTGCCGGTCAGCGCCGTCGCTCCTCCGGCAAAGAAGGCGAAAACGACGAATACGGACAGGTTCCAGTTGAACCCGGGCGGAAGTTCGCCGGCTGTTCGCCCTGTCGTTTTGCCGCCGCTGGACATGATGTTCAAGACCGCCTTGGTTGTTACTGCCGGGCTGGATGCGGATTACGCCGAAACATGTCGCCTCGCCTGTTCGGATCGAAATCCAGGAATCCCGAAACCTCAGAGTTGAGATTGTGCGTCTGCGGTTTCAAATCCGGAACGCATTGGAGCCAAACAAACATCAAATCAAACAAGCTGTAGCGCGGGATCGCATGGACGAATTATAATCTCATGAGCGTTTCAGCGAAACCTTGCATTAACGAACGCTAACCGGCGCGACACATTCGCGCAATCGCTCGCGCCGCAAGGAGGAGATTGTGGAAATGGATGAGAATCGGGATATCGTCATTGTCGGCGGCGGCCCTTCCGGTCTTGCCGCAGCCATTTACGCGGGGCGGGCCAGGTTCAAAACCGTGATCCTGGAAAAGATGATGCTCGGCGGACAGGTGGCGCTGACAAACGACATCGCAAACTATCCCGGCTTTCCTGACGGCGTCGCCGGACCTGAGCTGACCGAGTTGATGGAGAAACAGGCCAGGAAGTTCGGCGCTGAAATCAGGCTTGAAGAGGTCGTCAGCGTTTCGCTGGACGGTGATATCAAGATTGTTGCTACAACGGCGGGCAATGCGTATCGCGCGCCGGTCGTCATACTCTCAAGTGGAGCTGATCCCCGGAAGCTCGAATGCCCGGGTGAGGAGGAACTCAGGGGGAGGGGCGTGAGTTACTGCGCCACGTGCGACGGCCCGTTCTTCCGCAACAAAGTTGTAACCGTTATCGGCGGTGGCGACGCAGCCCTGAAGGAAGGCCTTTTCCTGACCAAGTTCGCATCAAGGGTCATACTAGTCCATCGCAGACAGGGATTCCGCGCGGAGAAAATTTATGTCGAAGAGGCGCGGCAGAATCCGAAATTCGAGTTTGTTCTGGATGCCGTCGTGAAGGAAATCCAGGGCGGCGACAAGGTTAAGAACATCCTGGTAGAGAACGTGATCACAAAAACGCAGACCGGCATCCCCTGTGACGGCGTCTTCATCTTCGTCGGCCACCTGCCCAACAGCGGCATGGCGTCGAAGATAGTCGAGACCGACCCCGCCGGGCACGTCGCCACAAACCGGGACATGGAGACGAAAATCCCTGGACTCTACGCGATAGGCGACCTGCGGCAGGGATCATACAGGCAGATCGCAACCGGCGTAGGCGAGGGCGTTACGGCGGCCATGCATGCCGAGCGCCGCATTGACGAGTGGATAAGAACCGGCGTCTGGAGCCATTAAAGGAGAGGCATGGGCAAGGGCTGGACATGGCGCAAGATTCGCGAGACCCGCGTGGAGAACGGGCCGCGGGGGGCATCGCTCTTCGAGCGCATGCTCGGACTCCTTCTGCTCGTCATCCTCCTCGTCCATCCCACGCAGATCACCATCCCGCAAATCCTCTGGTTCGCAAAGGAGCAACCGGAGGGCGGCCCCGCCGCGCTCGGTTCGATCGCGAGGCTGAACCTGACGGTCGCCGACGCGCTTATCTTTGCGACTTTCGGCCTATGGTTCCTCTGGAGGCTGGTTCCGGTCTGGAAGCGCGAGAGGATGCGCCTCGTCCCCTGGCCCGTAATATTCCTGACAATCTTTGCGATACTCAGCCTGCTGGAATCCTTGAAACCCAGGGACATGCTCATGATGGGGCAGAGTTTCGACGCGAAGGATGGCGTCAAGGAACTCGTTCAGTTCGCAGAATTCTTCATCATCGCGCTTGTCCTGTTCCGCAATCTGCTCACGGACAGGCTGCTGCTCAAAAAGGCTTTGACGCTTCTCGTCATAGTTTTCACTGTAGTCATCATCGTCGGCTGGACCCAATTCGCCAGGTTCCGTCCGCCGGGGACGGAAGGCGCATCGGAAGGCCCCCGCGCAATGGCGATTGTCGGGACGTTCGGCGTTCAGGCCGCGGAAACCCAGCGGCATGAAATCGCAGGAACCGGCAGCAACCGCAACGTGCTTTCGGCTTACCTGGCGATGGCGATACCCATGCTCTGGGGGATTGCCGTTTTCGGCACGGGGATTGTGCGGCTGTGGGCCTTCGGGCTGGCTTTGGCCGGATTGCCGCTTGTTCTTTCGGGGGGCGCTCTCATCGGCTCGGTCGCCGGAATCTGCGCGGTGTCATTCCTCCGGCGGGAGGGATGCCTTTTCATGGTTGTCGCGCTGCTTCTCGTATTCTTCGGCATAATCTTCAGCGTCCTGCCGCAGCAGCCAGCGGGCGCGCTTGCCGACTCTGTCCTGCTTTTCAAGCAGAAGGACCGTTACGAGCTTCTCGGAGGGGACGCGCGCGGGGCCAACCTGATGGGCAAGGTCGAGAAGGGCGCTGAGGCCGAGGGCGTGGAACTGTGGCCCTGGCAGCAGCGTTACGTCGAGTGGCAGGCCGCGTTAAATGGAATGCGCTGGAATCCGTGGTTCGGCGTCGGCATCGGTAACTATCAGCGTAACGTCACCTTCTTCGCCAACAATCCGGAGGGGGCTTATTACACGTTCAAGGGCAAACCGCGCGGGGTGAACTTGATGGAGGAGGGGGCGAACAATTACTGGGCCGTGCTTGGCATGGAAATGGGCGTTCCGGCGCTTTTCGCAATGGCGTGGCTCATGTTGCACTGCGGGGCGAAGGCGCTGAAGGGCGTCAGGGAATCCTCCCGCGGCCCCGTCAGAGCCGCAGCCGCCGGGGCGGTCGGGGCTCTGGTCTCGATGGTCGTGTTCAACTTTTTCACGCCGATGATGGTGCGGGGGGTGGGGATATTGGCAGTGCTGGTGTTTGCGATGTGCGAGGCGACGGCCACACTCAACGATAGCGCCTCGTCCGACGCCGATTGATATGTTTATCCCGGCAACAGAAATACCGTCGGCCTGACCACCGGCGAGAATTCCAGCATCGCCTTCACGATCATCCACAGCGCTACGGATATGCTCTCCCCGATGACAAGCCCGATGAACAACGGCCTGAGCTTCATATAAAGCCCCGCCCCGCCGTATCGCAGCAGCAGGAACTTGATCCACCAGACGAGGCAGAACGACGGCCACATCCACCTCACCGGCCAGCATGTGTACGTCAGATACCCCAGAGGATGCAGCGGCCACCACGTCCGCGTCATGCACAACCAGTCAAGCAGCGCGTAAATGACGCCGCCCGTTACTATGCTGATCGGGCGAACCGCCTGCCCCTGGGCCATCTGATCGAGATACGGCATCAGGTAGTTGCGCAGGGCGTGAATCTGCTCCCACTCCGTAAGCGTCTTGTTGGCCCCCCACGTGTAATCCATCCAGAGGTGGCTTACGCCGCCGACGCCGTAACCGATCATAAGCGCCGCAAAGAGGGCGATGAAGAGCATCCCGCGCCCCTCCTCCACGTCGCGGTCGGAGGCCTTCAGAACATTGGCCGTGTAAGGCATTGGCACGTTGCGCATGTCGCAGATCGAGAGCGTCGGAACGGTCGCCGCCGCGAACTGCGGGATCGTCACCTGAAACGCGCCGACGGTCCTCATCATGTCCAGCCAGTTGAATCCGGGCTGCGCGTAGAACAGGCCGGCGGCGCACACCAACCGCGCCAGGACAACGAAGATGACGTTGAAACTGATTACAAAAACAATTGCAGTCCACCACGCCATGCCGGCCATCATAAGCCATGCGACCACAACCGCCGCGCAGCAGAGAAGCGCCGCAAGGGACGCCCTATACGGCAGGAATTCCCCGTCCGAGCGCCGCGCGGGGGGGAAGGCGATCTGCCGCGCAACCTTCCTGAGATGCCGCCGCCCGCGCCACATGAGAATGACCGTCACCGCGATATACGCCCCGACCGTGTTCGGCTCGTAGTGAAGCTCAGCCTGCCAGTTCATGTAGGCCGACGCGAACATCTGAACCACGCCCATCAGCAGCGGGAACAGCCATATGCTTAGCAGAACGTCCTGCGAAACTAGGTACCCGAGGCCGATGGCTGTGAAGTAAATCGTCCCGGTCTTCAGATATCCGGGCAGATGGCTCATCGGGAATTCCGCCAGGGCCAGCCAGAGGTTCCACGAGCGTTTGACGACCGGAACCTGCGGATAATAGGTATTCAATCCGGTCAGCAGGTGAACGACGAAGACGCCGAGCGCCGCGCACCAGAGGGTGTAGCTTCTCAAGTTTCGGTTGATCGCGCGGCCGGGTTCGGGATGCTCGACCAGTTCCATACAAACCCTGGCTATGGGGAACGGGAGGGACTCCGCCTTGTCCCACTGCCAGAGCAACATGTTCATCAGGAGCATCGAGCCGCCGAACAACGCCGCCGCAAAAATGCTCCAGTATGCAAGCGGCCTCGCCCACGCTCCCCATGGGATTGTTTCGCCTTCTTTCAGACCGTTGTAGAACGCCTGAACAATCTGCGAGTCGGTGTCAACAGTCGGAAACATCCACTGCGGGAAGAATTTCAGGTACGGCTCCCAATTTGGATTGAAGGGACGATAGTACCACGGGGCGATCAGGCCGGAATAGAGCATCCGCCCCATTGAACAGCTCGGTATCAGGCTGGCAAAGGTCGCCATGCCGAAGAAGACGAGGAGTTCAGCGGCGGACAAGGCCTTGCGCGGTCGGGCGCGCCACAGGAAGGCATTTGCCGTAAGGACGAAGATCAGTAGCATGGTGAACGGGCCGGTGGGAAAGAAATTGCCGGCAAAATAGGTATTATGGAGTTTATAGTCATTAAGGGGGACGATTACGGCCACCACGACGGCAGCCAATGTTCCCATAATCAGCGAGCGGGCTGTGACTGCGCGGCGGAATCCGGGCGAGCCGCCCGACTGCGGAATTGTCGCGGCGGATTCCTCATCGGGAATCGTGTCTGGCTTTCCGTCCCGGTTGCCCATAATAGAAGGGCGATTTTACTGTCGGCGAGGTCTATCGTCCAGGGATTGTACGGCGTCAGTCACGGGCGCGTGGCAGCGTAGGGGCGGGTTTCAAACCCGCCCCTAGTGGCTGGCATATAAACGCTCCCTTCACTGACCGGATACCAGGGATTCGCGTCATGGACTGTTGTAGCCATGCAGCCCGCGTCAATCCGCGGACGCGGCCTTGCGCCGCAGGAATCCGGATAATACTCGCCTCTGCTCATCCGTTGCCGAAACCCAGATAACACCTGCGCAGAGAATCGAGAGAATGACGCCGCATAATGACGCGGCGAACGGCGAAAGATTCCCCGACGCAACGCACGCAAGGCCATAAAGGTCTAGAAAAACCGCGATATCGGCGACATGGCTCAAACGCGGACGCAGAATCGGGCAGACGCGCGCCCCGAATCCCCATGCCATCGCACCCGTGGCGACATATGCGGCGGTGATGGAAACCGCGACGCCGACGGCCCCCAGAGACGGCGCGAAACGCCATGAAACGACAACCACCACAGACGCCCAGACCGCCGCAAAGCCTGCCAGCGCCCATGCCTTCGCATGAGCCAGCAGAACATGGAACAGCACAACGGTATGCGACGCGGCGACGACGGCAAGAACGACGATGCTCAGTATCGGCCCGCGCCCGCTGAAATCCGGCCCCAGGACGCGCATGATTAGCGGCTCCGAGGCAGTCGCAAACACAGCCGCCGGCATCGTCATCATCCACGCAAGCCATATATTCAGCAGCGCAAGACGCCCCAGTCCATCCGCGTCGCGCGCGGCGACCCTTTCCGCCATTACCGGCAACGCCGTGGAAGCCGCAAGCATCAGGAAGAACAGTGACGCCTCCGTGACCCTGTCAACCGCGTAGAAAAGCCCGACATGGGCCTCCCCCCCCGGCAATCGCGCAAGCATGGTGATCCCGACCCACGGGGCAAGCTTGGTCAGCAGCACGCCTATTGTATTCGGAAGAGAAAATTCCCAGAGCAACCCCGTCTCAGTGGTCCAGCGGGCGGTGGACTAAGCGTAGTCCCCGCGGGCCAGTCGGCGAAGGACGGGAATGGCGCATCCGGTCGCGCCCGCCAGGGAGATTATTGCCGAGGCTATGACTGCCCCGCTTGTGCCCCAAGCCCTCACGCAGAAGACCACCAGCGGAACCATCAGGAAAGACGCCAAGGCGTCAACAAGCCCTATGAGTTTGAAGTCCTTGAATCCCGCCAGCGCACCCTTGGCGATCTCCTCAAGAATTCTGAACATTATCAGCGCGGAGGCCAGCCTCAGCGGCGCAACCAGATTCGGCCTGGCGATGACGGATTCGGCAAAGGGGCGGGCCGCCAGTAACAACGCGCATGAGAAAAGCAACGCTGAGGCAAAGGCCGCAACAGCAGCGAAGATCGCGACGCGCCTGACCCGCTCCCTGTCCGCAACCCGGAAGAAAGCAAGATATCTGGTCGCCGCTGGGGGCAGGGAGAGCGCGCCAACCGTGCTGACCATCTCGACCGTTTTAATCACAATGCCCAACTGGCCGAAACGCTCCGACCCGAGCAAACGCGCTGTGATTATGACGGCAAAAAGTCGGCAGGATGCTCCGGAGATTCTATAAAAAGCGTCAGCCAGAAATCGGGAGGATGACGCAGAATCGTTTAGCGTCTCTCCGCTCTCCCCCATCCCGCCCGTCCCCTCCGTCATGGGAGCCTCGCTCCGCGAATGCCGGCGGGCTTGATCCCCAGCGTCCGCATCCAGAAGAGGCTCTCCTCAGCCGTGCATTGCCACCAGCACCCCCGGCAAAGCCCGTGCCTCATGCGCAACCGGGCGAGCCGGAACGCCGGCGAACGCCAGATTTCAGCCAGCGGTCTGCTGCCCAATCTCGCCGCCGGTTTCATGCCGCAGCCGGGGTATACCGTGCCGTCAGGCTCAAGGAACATGGAAATCCATCCGACAAGACATGGCATCACCATGAGCTTCGGGTTTCTGAAATGCCGCCCGATGTTCGCCAGGTAATCCTCATCGGACATTATCGGAGCGCCGCGCCGCTTTCGCGTGACAAGTTCCTCCATAACCCCTTCAATTCGAGTGATTTGCGCTTCTGACGGCCAGAGGTCGGCCTTGATTGTCGGGGCTGATCTGTCAATATGAACGCCCTGGTAGAACATCCACCATCCGCGTTTCTCTGCAAACTCCAGCAGCGGGATGGGATCGTCCATGTTGGCGGAGGATATGACGCAGGCAAGAAGGACCTGGATGCCGCTTCCCGGCGTCATTTCCTCCAATACTTTTATGGCATTCAGGACTTTCTCCCCGGAAACGCCCCGGGTGCGTTCATAAGTCTCCGGCTTCAGGCTGTCCACGCTCAGGAGCATCAGAGACGGAGCAGCGTCCACGATGCGGCGCATGTTCTCACGGTCGAGATTCAGTCCGTTCGTCACGAAGCCGCATTGCAGGCCGAGGTTTCTGCACAGTTTCAGGAAGTTCGGAAGCTGCGGATGCAGCATCGGTTCGCCGCCGAAGAATCCGATGTATTGCCCGCCCACCTCATGGAACTCCCGGATGAAACGCTCGATAAGCTCCGGGGGCGTCAATTCACCCTTTTCGACCCACGATGGGCAGTAGTTGCAACGCCCGTTGCATCGTGTGGCGATATGGATTTCCGCCCGGAACGGCGGGACGGAGGGAACAGTGGAGTTGATGGATTCCCGCAGTTTGCGAAGATACTCGTCCGTCGCCCGACCGCGGCGAAGGGTGTCAAATTCCGTCCTGATATCGCGGGGATTGTCGGAAGTCTCGCTCATCCGGAGCATTATAGAGGTTGCCGGAAAGAGGTGTCAATCAAGCCCCGACATATTACGCAGCGCATTCCCATCCTGCAGGCGCTGAAACAGGGATGGCATCCCGCGATCCTACAACCTTCCCAGAAACACGTATCGGAAGATTGCCATCAGGACACCCAACCCCCGAGCCGGATCTATCGCCACCACTACCTGACGGTCTTCCCTGAACAGTCTTTCCGCCGAAGCGCGCATCGTTTCAGGGGTTATCGCGTCAATGTCGGCAAGGTAATCCCTCGGCAGAAAACGCCTGCCGTACATCTCGCCGTATGCGTAACGGATGCCGCGCGCCTCCGTGGATTGCATTATGGAAAGGAAACTTCCCTTGATGCGGGCCTTGGCGACGGCGATTTCTTCATCACTCAGCGGAACGGAAGCCATCTCCCGCGCGCGATCCTCAATCAACTTCTCCAGACGGCGTATCTTCGGTTCATCTCCCGCCGCGATAAACATGTATATGCCGGCGTTTGACATCAGCAACGGGTCCTTGAAGCCGTAGTCGTGGCTGGAAATCAGGAAATCGGTCAACCCCTCCTCAAGAACGGCCTTCCGATGCACGAAGGACCCCGGGAAAGGCCCCATTGAGGCATACAGCATGTCCGTAGCCGCCTGATCAGGATTCCCCCAGCCGTCCGTCAGAAGTCCGTAGACGAGATAGCTTTGTTTGACAATGGTAGCCGCGCGCACTTCACGCCGGGCAGGCGAGGGCGGAACCGGCGGCGTGTCAAATGCCGGCGGACCATTCGGCCCTGGGACGGCAAGTTCGGATTCCCAACCGGCGGCAACCTCTTTGAGGATGGAGTCGGCTTTGACCGGGCCAACCACTGTAATCACAGCCTTCTGCGCGGGAGCATAGTTCACGCGGTAAAATTCGTAAGCCTCCGCCGCAGTGATACTGCGCACGGAATCCTCTGTCCCGATGATCTGTTGCGTAAGGGGATGATCCGGGATCAGGCGGGTCAGTATCAGCCGCGACGCAAGCACGAAGGGGTGAGATTCCAGCATGGCTATCTCGCGGCAGATCACCTCCTTCTCGGTTTCGAACTGTTCCTCGCCGAACGACGGGCGGCGCGCAAGAGCGCAAAGCTCTCTGACGCATGGAACCGCCGAATCCGGGCTGACGTAGGCATGGAAGTGGGTGTGTTCCAGGCTGGTGCGGGCGTTGATCTCGGCGCCCATGACCCTCAGACGTCCCACCGGCCCCTCCTCGGCCTCATTATTACGGAAGAGACAGTGTTCCAGAACGTGCGCCATGCCGGGCTTGTCCTTCGGATCGTCGGCTGAACCGGCGGGAAGCCAGACTGCGCAGTAGACGATCGGGCAATCGCCCGCCTCCTCGACGACAACCTTCAGGCCGGACGGCGCGCGGGCGAAGACAACCTTTGCGCCGAAACCGTTATCGCATTCGTCAATCCGCCAGACCAGGGGGAGGGTGTTCGTTTCATGGTCGGGCGTCGGCACGGCGATAACGGCGGTTTCATGACGGAACGGAGACTTATCCCTATTTGCGGCGCATGAGATCAGGGACAACGTGATAAGTACGGCAATTACGCGAGAAGCGCTGGAACGGCCCGTGCGTCTGGAGCTTATGGTCATCAGACCCTCAATGTTGCTGGTTGCGGCAATCCGCGCCGCGAAGGGCGACGTTTCGGCAGGCAATTATAGTCGCATCAGAAGATTTACGGAAGGCGGGGGAAGACCAGCCAAACCGATAGCGTTGCCCTCTGGTCACGCGCTTGTCCACTGCTCGGATAACGCCTGCCTTATATCGAGAACAGAAGCCATTTGACGCTTTGCACAACGACACGCAGACCGCAGGAAATTACATGCGCTCGTCTGAAAATCGTGAAATCCCCGACCAACCGCCGCTATTTTTGGCTTCCCGCAGCATTTTTCTATTTCTGTCCGCCTCCGGAATTGGCCCGGCAGATCGCCCGCATCAGGTGAATCACCCCGATATGGCAGAAGGTCGTTGACTCGGGATACATGTCCTGTTTGAGTTCGTCCTCGATGCCGTCGCCGTCGGTATCCGTCACCCAGTTGTAGATGCCCCCCAGCTCGTTGAGCATCCGCGCGCGCCAGGGATTGGCCCCGCACATGTAGGCGGTGATCGCCTCCGCCCGGCGGCGATAACGCTCGTCCCCGGTCAGGTCGTACATTTTCGCCAGCGCGTGAATCCAGTGCCCGGACTTGTAGAAGAAGATCATGTTGCGCTCGCCCCACTTGAACGTGACTTTCTCCGGCCTGGGGCGCTCCGGGATGTGGACAAGCGGCGCGGGATAAGACTCCGGATCGCATTTTGCGGCGATCCAACCGTCCGCTGCCCGGACGACAACCTCACGCCATTTCGCGGCGTTCGGATGATCGGAGAGGACGCGGACGCCGTCGGCCATGGCCGCGATGGTCATGCTGTCTTTGTCGGCGTAGGTCATCCACTGTCCGTGGGATTTCGCCTCGTCCACAAGCGCGTCAAGCCCGTCGGCGCAGAAATCGCGCAGCGTCCGGACTCGCCCGTCAAGTTCGCATATGGGGAGTTCCGGGGCAACCTTGCACGCCGCGATCATGCCCAGCAACAGGTATCCCTGCTCGCCGGGATCGTACCACATGGCGTGGCCGTTCTTTGTCCTATGCGCGTAGCCGTGCTTCTGCGCGTCAACGAGGCAGAACTTCACGCCCAGCGCCATCGTTTCCTTCAACTGTTCGGAGAGCTTGCCCTCCGGGAAGCGCTTCAAGCCTTCGCCGATGGCCCACACCGCGCGCCCGTTCAGGACTCCGCCATGCGCGTAGTCGCTGTGTTCCGGATTGTAGAACCATCCTGTCCCCTCGGTGAGGAATTCCCCGTTCTCAAACAGGCCGTAACGGAACGCCCCGCGCGTGTAGACGTGTTCCCTGCCCTTGGCATCCTTCTTTGCAAAGTTGGAGTCCTCGCGGTGCTGCATCGCCATGAGGTTCTCAAGTCCTTCGGCGCACATCGTTTTCAGGTTGTCGTCCAGCGCTCCGGGGGCGTCCATCCGCATTAGATACGTGATGAGAATGTCCGCAAAGTCGTTGGCAAAGGCATACGGCACGAAATTCGAATGCGCGTTGTTCTTTGGATCGCCGTCCTGCGGATGATTGTTCGTCGGATTGAACCAGTTGGTCCAGACGGCCTGCCAGAACGTCCGGGCCGGGCGGCGTCCCAGCGGTATGGACCAGTCGCGGTCGCGATTGCTGAAATCGTAGAGCGCAAAATCGTCCCGGAACTTCAGCATGTCTTCAGCGACCGCAAGATCAAAATCCGGCTTGCCGACGCCGATTGTCCGCGCGGCCTGGCTGCGCATGTAAAGGTTCGCGAGCGGGCGGATCACAGCCCATTCGGACGAGTCGCCGTCGGTCCTGCCCTTCGCGTCAAGCAGGTCGTTCGTGAATGCCGAGGGCATTTCCGGAATGATGCCGCCCGAGCCGTCATAGACAATTACTACGCATTCGGCCTGAAAATGGCCCGGGCGCGCAGTGTCGAATTTGGAGTCGTTCGTGGCGTCAATGAACAGGCAGCAGGGGGAGAGCGGCGGGGCCTTCTCAAAATCCCTCGGATAGACGCAACGGAACATGCCGCCGTCCGATGCGGTCTGCGTCGTGATGGATTCGCCCGCCGAGGTTGTGACGCGGATGAGTACCTTCGCACCGTCGGCGGCCGCCGTCCGTCCGGCGATGACCACGCCCCCGGAGCGGAGATCGTGCAGGGCCGAAGGCAGCACGGTCTGTCTGATGTCAATCGGCGCGCCGTGTTTGGCGTTTGGGCCTGCAAGCGCGGCGGATGCGAATACATAAAGGTTCAGGGCAAACACGAGCGTAATGGCTCCCTTCGATATGACCTGTTTCATCGCGTGTTTTCCTCGGGTCTCCCCTCATCAACCTTTACGCGTTTCCCTTCTCCCCGGGGAGAAGGTGGCGCTTCCGCCTCATGCTCAGCATGCGCGGAAGCGACGGATGAGGGGCATAACCACGTCAAAGGCATAGTTTTACGCATGAGTTTGCTGCGTGATGTTTGTTCACGGATTGCCGCCGCTTCCGGCCCAGCGCAACGCGCAATCCACGGCGCGCTTCCATTCCCCGTAGCGGGATTCGCGCTCATCCTTGCTCATCCGGGGTTTGAAGACACGGTCCGTCTTCCAAAGCCGCCGAATCTCATTTTCGCTCTTCCAGAATCCGACGGCCAGCCCCGCCGCATACGCCGCGCCAAGAGCCGTCGTCTCGTCAATCGCCGGGCGCATCACCGGCAGCCCAAGAACGTCGCTCTGAAACTGGCATAGGAAATTGTTCTTCACCGCCCCGCCGTCAACTTTGAAGGCCGCCGCGCCCATCTCTCCCGCGCAATCGGCGGACATGGCTTCAACCACGTCCCTCGTCTGGAAGGCAATGGCCTCAAGCGTGGCGCGGACAAGGTGCGCCTTCGTCGCGCCGCGCGTCAGGCCGACGATCGTCCCCCGCGCGTAAGGATTCCAGTAAGGCGCCCCAAGTCCCGCAAACGCCGGAACGAAGCTGACCCCTGCGGCGTCCGGAACCGACGCGGCCAGCGCCTCAGTCTCGGCGGCTGACGCGATCAGCCCCAGCCCGTCGCGCAGCCACTGCACCGCCGCCCCGGTGATGAAGACCGATCCCTCCAGGGCGTAGATCGGACTCTTGGCCGGAAGGGAATATGCGACCGTTGTAAGCAGGCCATTTTCGCTTTTTCTGAGAGCTTTTCCGGTGTTTCGCAGCAGAAATGAGCCGGTTCCGTACGTGTTCTTGATCTCGCCCGGCTTGAACGCGGCCTGACCGAAGAGCGCGGCCTGCTGGTCGCCGAGATCGCCAGCGACGGGGATATCGGCGCCGCTCAGGCTCGATCCCAGATCGCCGAGCCGCGAGGGAACCACAGTCCCGTAGACCTCGGAACTTGAGCGCGCCTCCGGCAGCATCTCCCGCGGAACGCCGAAAAGTTTGAGCAGTTCATCGTCCCAGTCCATCTCGCGCAGGTTGAAGAGCATCGTGCGGGAGGCGTTCGTCGCGTCCGTCGCGTGCCGCCCCGTCAGCTTCCAGATCAGCCAGGAATCAATGTTGCCGAAAAGGACCTTGCCCTTCTCCGCCCGCTTCCTGACTCCACGAACGTTTTTGAGCAGCCATTCGATCTTCGAAGCGGAGAAATACGGATCGGGCGGCAGCCCCGTCTTCGACCGGATTTTCCCGTTCCATTCGCCGGCTTTCAGCGACTCGCAGCGCGCCGACGTCCTGCGATCCTGCCAGACGATGGCATTGTGGACCGGCTCGCCGGTCTCTGCGTCCCAGAGGACCGTCGTCTCGCGCTGATTCGTTATGCCGACGGCGGCAAGCTCGGCAGGTTCGATGCCCCCGGATTCAAGGGCGCGGGCGGCCGTTTCCAGCGCGTTGGCCCAGATTTCCCGGGCGTCGTGTTCCACCCAGCCGGGCTTGGGGAATATCTGCCTGTGTTCCTTGTATGCCGACGCGACGGGCCTGCCCGCATGGTCAAAAACCATGAACCGCGTCCCGGTGGTTCCCTGATCTATCGCTCCGATATAACGGGACATTGCGCAGTCCTCATGAGATGTTTCTGCGTGGGCAAAACCTTCGGTTTCGCCCACCCTACGTTGCGGGGGGAGGGCCTTCCTGGAGCAGATGCTCGATGATGTCAATCGGCTTCACGCCCTCGCTTTCCGCCTGGAAATTCGTGATGATCCTGTGGCGGAGGACCGCCCGGGCGACGCCTTTGACGTCATCCTCCGTTATACAGAGATTCCCGCGAAGAACGGCCCGCGCCTTTGCCCCAAGCGTAAGGTACTGCGACGCCCTCGGCCCGGCCCCCCACCGCACATACTTCCGCACCCACTCCACGTTCCTGCCAAGTCCCGTCGGCCTTGTCGCGGACGCCAGCCGGACCGCATACTCCACGACCGATGTCGCCGCCGGAATCCGGCGCACAACCTTGCGAAGCGTCACAACCTGCGCCGCATCCAGAACCTGTGCCAGCTCCGGTTGCTCTCCCCCGGTTGTCGCCTGCACGATGCGGATTTCCTCCGGGATGCTGGGATAATCAATGTTGATGCTGAACATGAAGCGGTCCAGTTGCGCCTCCGGCAGGGGATAGGTTCCCTCCTGTTCGATGGGGTTCTGCGTTGCCAGCACGAAGAAAGGCTCCTCCAGGGCGTAGGTTTTGCCGGCAACCGTGACGCGGTGCTCCTCCATCGCCTGAAGGAGCGCGGCCTGCGTCTTTGGCGGCGTTCGGTTGATCTCATCCGCCAGGACGATGTTGGCGAATACCGGCCCGGACACAAAGCGGAAATCGCGCCGTCCGGCCCCGGCGTCCTCGCTTATGATCTCCGATCCCGTTATGTCCGACGGCATCAGATCGGGTGTGAACTGGATTCGGTTAAAGCTCAGGTCAAGGATGTTGGCTATCGTTCGGACCATGAGCGTTTTAGCCAGGCCGGGCACGCCGATCATCAGCGAATGCCCCCCGCAGAAAAGCGCAACCAGCAACTGGTCCACAACGTCGTCCTGGCCGACGATGATGCGCGCCATTTCCGATGCCATTCGTTTTCGGGCGTCGCGGAGTTTCTCGATCAGTTCAAGATCATTTTCGGCGGGTTTCGCCTCGTTCGTGTCGCTCATGTGTTATTCGTCCATATTCCCGGGGACTGGAAGGTTGAGCCGTTGTTCTGGTATTCTAGCCTGTGGCGCGGCGTCTTTCACATGGTAATCGGACTTTCCTCCCCCGGAGGATGCGGGATGGAATCCAGACAGCGGATGAGGCGTTGGACAGAGGTCATCCAGCTTTTCCTTGCGCTTGGGTCGGCTGTCGCAGTCGTGGCGCAGGAACTGCCCGTCGGCGTCGAGGTATGGACCGGGCTGACACGACGCGACCTGCCGGGAACCTTCGAGGGCGGAACGATAGTCCCGCAGGGCCGCTGGTGCGTGACGCATCTCCTGCTGCACGGCCTGACGCGCGACTTCAAGGGCAGGCTTGAGATATTCCCGCCCGGCGAGAGAACCGCCATCATCTCCCAGCCCATCGAGGTCGGCGCGGGGGGTGTCAAGCATTATCAATTCAACTTCGTCCCGAGATTCTATTCCGGTAATTATCTGGCGAAAATCATGGATGACAAGGGAAAGGAAGTGACCGCTGTCTCCCGCGTCATCGGTTGGGAGGATTGCGTCCAGATAGGAGTCGTCGGGCCGCTGTGCGGTTTGAATTTCTTCGCGCAGTCAGAGGAGCAGAAAGCGGCATCCGGGTCTCCGGCATACCAGAATTTAAAGACAAGAACCTACGTCTATAACATTGACCGGGAGGACATGCCGGTCCAGCCTCACGGACTTCATCCCCTGAGCGTTCTCTTTCTGCTTGAGCCTGATCCCGCCCCCGTTCAGGGGCCGAGGGGCGAAGCGTTGAAGCTCTGGGTTCGCAACGGCGGCGTTCTTGTCGCAAGCGGCGGGGCATCGGCTCAATTCTGGCGCGGCACTGCCGTTGAGGAAATGCTTCCGCTGGAGAAGATCGGCACGGCGACCGTCAGGGAACTGCCCAAACTGAGCAACCTTGCCGGGCTTGATCTTCCGTCGGGCAGGGACTACGTCGTCAACACGGGCGAACTTCGCGAGAACGCCGAGGTCATGGTTGCGGAGGAATTGCAATCCGGGGACGGCCCTTCGACCGCCCCCGTCCTGACGTGGCGTCCATACGGTCTCGGCAAGGTACTGTTCCTCGGCTTTGCTCCGGTGCAGATTACCGGGGGGCTGAGAGGTTCCAGAGAATTAAAGCAGTTCTGGAGGGCGATCCTTCCTGAGCATTGGCTGCCCCACCTCGCGGAGAATCCCTCGCCCGAGCTTTCCGCCACCCTGTTGGGAGAAATTCTGATTCCGCAGGAGGCAACCCCGATCTCCAGATCGTGGGTGCTGTTGTTCTTCACGGTCTATTTCATCATAGTAATCCCAGTTGATTACGCTCTGATGCGCAGGAACCGGCAGACAAGCCGAAGCATCGTCCTGACCCTTTCCGCTGTGGCCTTCTTCAGTTTCCTAGCCACGGCAATCAGCGTGGTCGCCAAGGGGACGCAGATCGTCTGCCGGGAAATAACGCTCATCGAGGCCGACAGCCGCGACCTGACCCTTCGCGGCACGGGCTACCTGGCCGGCTTCGTTCCATCGGAGGGAAGGCACACGATCTCGGCAACTGCTCCGCTGGTAATGCTCTCGCCCACCGAGAGAGGCGCGAAGGAATGCGCATTCGGCGGGGACAACGCGAGCCTGGAATTCAGAAGCCGTACGTGGGACATGCAATACTTCCGGACAGGCTGGTGCTTGCCGCAATCCCCCCTGCCCGGCGCGACCGAGCAGGAGAATCTGGAGATTCTTATCGAGAAACTAGGCGGGAGCCTTCAGGATTCCTTCGTGATATATCGCAACACGGTTCACAGCATCGGTGAACTGAAAGGCCCGCCGATCAGAACGCCTCTGGTCAACTCAGCAACCCGGACAACCCCGTTGAAACCGTGGTGGGAGAGCCATTACGGACGCGTCCGGAACCTTGCAGGGTACGGCCACGTTCGGTTCACCCGGCAGAATAAGAAACCGGGAACGGGCGAGCTATGGCCCCTGCTTTACGCTAATACCGGATGGTTTCCTCGAGATGAATTCAACTACGAACAGTTCATTTTCGATGAGTTCTCCATTCCGGCGTCATCGCTGAGGCTTGACACCGCGATACTGATCGGAAGATGTTCCGGAACGCCGCTGGAATGGAAGATTGACGGATCTAAGGCGCGGACGGACACATGCGCGGTGGCTCGAATCCGCGTCAGTCCGGAGTTGGCCTTCGGAAGAAAGTAGATTCGCATAACGCTTTTATTTGAAGGCATTTCCGGGTTTATGCGATTGCCGGAGGCGGGTAATATAACTAAGATGATTGGAAAGGAAGCATCATGACCAAGGAATTGCAGGCGAAGATTGGAAAAGTCCGGGAACGCATCCGGGTGCTTGACAGTGCCGCAGTAGCCTTTTCCGGCGGGGTTGACAGCACTCTTGTGGCAAAAATCTGCGCCGAAGAACTGGGCAGCAAGGCACTGGCGGTCACTGCGCGATCCGAAACCTACCCGGAAGAAGAGGCGGATGAGGCTCGCGAACTGGCGGCGATGATCGGTATCCGCCATGTCTTCGTGGAATCACGGGAGCTGGATATCGAAGGCTACGCGGACAACCCCCCGGACCGCTGCTATCACTGCAAGAGAGAGCTTTTAGGCCAACTGCGTCGCGTGGCGGACGAACACGGCTTGAAGCACATCGTTGACGGGGCAAATGCGGAAGACACGGGGGACTGGCGTCCGGGGCTGCAGGCTGCGAAGGAACTGGGCGCTGTGCAGCCGTTGCTTGAAGCCGGCATGACCAAGTCGGATATCCGCGAGGTTTCCCGCATTCTGGGTCTTCCGACGTGGGACAAACCCGCCTACGCCTGTGTCGCCAGCCGTTTCCCCTACGGAGAGCGGATCACGGCGGACAAGCTGGAAACGGTGAAGGCGGCGGAGCGCTTTCTTCGCGCAAACGGCTTCCGCAACTACCGCGCCCGTTACCACGGCAATGTCGTCAGGATAGAGCTGCCAGTCGAGGACATGCCGCGCGCGCTGGCCGATCCTCTGCGGGGGGAAATCGTCGCGCACATGAAATCCCTCGGATTCCTCTACGTCGCGTTGGACCTTCAAGGTTATAGAACAGGCAGCATGAACGAAGCGCTTGCGCCGGACGAGAGGAATATTGAGAAGAAATAAAAAAGGGCGGGATTCCGGCATGACCGGAACCCGCCCTTTGCATTGCGTGATTGCAGATTGGACTTTTCTAAGCCTGCGATCAAGTCTCTAGCTGAGCCTGTTTTTTCTGCGCCTAGTGATGACTACACCGGCAAGTCCGAGTCCCATCAAGGCAAGCGCGCTCGGTTCTGGCACGGGGGTGTGCAGCGGTCCCCATCCGTCGGTTGGATCGCCCCCGCCGACATTCATCGGCCATGTGGTAAAGGTCGTCCCCATCAAAAGCGTCACTGCCCATTCCGCATCAACAGGCGCATCAGGACTGTTAAAACCGAAGGCGTAAGTTCCCGGGGAAGCGGGAACGCCAAACCAGAATATCTCGTCAATGCCGGGGTGCGGATTGGAAACTGCGGAAAAGCCGCCGATTGGAGCGAAGTCCGTTGTGATCAGGCGAGTTGTCCCGCCGCTGAAATTGCCGCTCCAACCCGGAACGTTTGTGGAAATGTCGGATATGTTTGCCGAACCGACCGGAAGAGAGAATCCCATGAGCAAGATATCAGCCGCTTCGACGGTGATGCTGTATTCGTAATTCGTTCCCAGCACGGGGATGCCGCCCGCGCCAATCCCATCAATAGGATTGCTGATCTCGCTGATGAGCTCAGCCCTCAAGACGCCTGCCAGCACAAATGCCATCACGAAGATCAACACTGATGTTTTCTTCATGCTTCGTCCTTTCAAGTGATAATGAATTGAAAAACCTGCGCAGCCTACAGATTGTTTGATGAATGAACTCCCTAATCCTGACTCCTAAGGTCATGATATGCGATTGCATTTGGGAATCAAGTCATAATCCTGGTAAATAAATCGTCTGGCGCATTGGCATGATCATGGTCGCAGGGGCACGCTCTTTCCATCGCATTTGTATCGCCGCAGCTTGCAGCGGATGCGACGCCGAATAATAATCGCACCTGGCCGGATTGAAAGTGATCGGAACAGATGGCGCGAATCAGCGGCGACAACACGAGGCGCATCGAGTACCGAAGCGGCGGGGGCTGCATGATCCCCTTCGGCGCGCTATTCGCCCTCCCCGGTCTGGCGGCAATGGCGGCGGGAATCAAGGACGGCGAGTTTGTGGCCATCCCCTTCGGATTCCTGTTCGTCGTAATCGGTTCGATCTTTGTATTCGGCAGGAAGGGATTAATCCTTGATACCGAATCCGGGGCGTATGAAAAATGGCACGGCCTACTGACGCCAATGAAACGCGCCGCGGGAAGGCTGGACCGGATTGACAGAGTGGAGTTGAAGGTTCAGCGGGGCGACGACTCGACCTGGTATATTGTCACTTTGCGTTCGGGGGATTTTAAGCTCGACGCATTTCAAAGCGGAAATACAGAGGAAGCGAGAGCGGAAGCGCTGTTTCTTGCCAAGGCCCTGAAAGTCAAGATTTCGGACGGATTGGGCGGCGGGGAAATCCTGCTTGATCCCGATCATCTGAACGAAAGCCTGCGGGAGCGAAGGGCGCGAACCGGCGATGGAACGGCGAAACTCCCCCCCCTGCCCGGCGTCACCAGGGCGACGTATAAAATCGAAGGCGATTGTCTGGAAATTGAACTCCCGAAGAAGAGCCTTGCCGCGGCGTATGTCCCGCTGGTTCTTGTTTTTGGATTCTGCGCGGGCGTCTATTTCATCATCCTCCGCCCGCTACGGGTGCTGCCCATGCCGGGGAACATGCAGGCCATAACCGTCCCGGTTGTCATCGGCGCGTTCATCGGAATTCCGATTCTGACCGGGCTTCTGGCGTCCTATCGGACAAGGGTAGCGCGCATGTGCGTCCGCGTCTCAAGGGACGGCATCCAGACTGAGGCCAGAGGCATTATCAGGGAAAAAAGGGAGACCATCCCCGCGCGCGAAGTGGTCGCCATACTGACAGGCAAACCGGTCGGAGCAGCCTTTGACGGAAGCTGGAAGGAATGCGTGATTGTGCGTTACGGGGCGAAGTCGCTATGCTTCGGCGGCAATCTTCCGGCGCAGGAGAAGGAGTGGATCAGGGCGGCGTTGGAAAAGATGCTGGGATGATGGCGGAAGCGATAAGGTGAGTGAAACCGGCGACATGAGCAGGACGAGAATTTACGCGGGACTGACCGCCCTGGCGATGATTCCAGTTCTGGCATTCATTGCGTCAGGAGGATGGGACGCATCGCCGGTTGACGACGCGTGGATTTTCTTTCGCTACGCCGCGAACCTGAAAGAGCATGGGCGCGTCGCCTTCAATCTGTCAGGACCGGGGGGCCCGGCGACGAGCCTCGCCTGGTCGGTTCTGCCGGGTCTTGTCGCAATGCTCGGTCTGAGTCCCGGCGCGGCATGTCTCGCTCTGAGCGCGCTGTTCTGCCCCGTCGCCGTTCTGGGTTTCTTTGAGTTAGCGCTGGAGGCGACGGGCAACCGAAAAAACGCCGCAATCGCCGGGGCGGTCATGGCCATATGCGGGCAGTTTATCTGGTGGGGTTCTCTCGGGATGGAAATCGCCCTGTATCTGGCCCTTGCAATGTGGGCCATTGTCTTGTTTTCGCGGGGACGTTTGATTGCGGCGGGTATTTTGGCAGGGGCGCTCGCGCTAGTCAGGCCCGACGGGCTTTGCCTCACCGTCGCAATCGCAACGGGATTATTCATAGGCAAGGGATTGCCTGGAAATGAAATTAAACGCCGCGCCGCGCTCTGTCACTTCCTTGCTCCCGCTCTGGTTTTTTCCACCGTCTGTTTTGTTGTGAATCTTGCCTGCTATGGTCATCTGCTCCCGCCGGGGGGGCAGGGACGGCGCTGGCTTGCGGCCTGCCAGTTGGGAATCGGGCTGCGCCCGGAGATTCTCGACACTCCGGCGAAGGAGATTGCGCTCGGTTTCGCGGCGTTTGCCGGACACTGGGCGCTGGGCGTCTGGAGGAACATTCTGGGCGCGGAGACATGGCGTTCGGTCGGCCTACCGGCCCATGTTTGGCGCGTCATCGCCGGATTCTGGTTATTTGCCGCGGCGGTTGGCGCGATACAGATTCTTGCCGGCATATTTCCACCATTGATTCCCTCAAAGACTGGCGAACAAAAGGAATCAAAGGGCAGAGGGATTGCAGGCGTCGGCGTGGTTGCCTCGGCGTTAATGTTCCTGATTCTACTGTTCGGGGGGGGGATATGCGAGAATATCGCGTCCCGGCTGGCGGATGGGGCAGGAATCGGACGGAACGTTCAGGCGGCAGGCGATGCCGCTGTCGCGCGGAACACGGAAACGCTTGCTGAGATGATCCGGCTGGTATTGTGCGGCGCACTGGCAATCGTCTCCGCCCTCTGCCTCCGCAGTCGGAATGCCGTCGTGGAGAATAAAGATGGATCAGCGGGCGTCCGGATAACGCTACTTGCATGGCCGGCGCTGCATTTCATCACATACGGGCTTTTCCTTCCGAGCATCGGGCAGGGCGCGCGATACACGGCTCCGGGGCTGCCGCTGGTTATCCTGCTCCTGGTGATCGGCATTGAAGAAATCGGGCGCTCCGCCGCCAATTTCTTACACAACGCGCCGAAGGCGATTTCATCGCCCAGAATCGTCCTTCTGTTGACGATTGCGTTGCTCCTTACGCAACTCTGCGGGGCCATGCTCTGGAGTGACGTTCGCGCCAACGGCATCCGCCTGATGCGGGAAGTCTACATCCCGGCGGCGGAATTCATTCGCGACAATGTCCCCGGAACGATGATTATCGGGGCATTCGATATCGGAGTTGTTTCACATGTAGCATCGAGAGACGTGGTTGACCTGGGTGGAATAACGGACGAGCAGTCATGCCGTCACCTGTGGGAACGCCGTGGTTACGCGCTGTTGGAGGAAAGGAAGGTCGGGACGATTGTCCTGCCGGTCCACGATGGAAGGTTGTTCTGGGGGAATATGGGCGGATACGCCGGCGTTCCGGACGCCCCGAAACTTACAGTATTGGAATCATACAAAACCCCCGATCCGGACGGATATCTGCGATGGGAGATTCCCCTCGCTCGCTCAATCGCACCGGAGGTCGCGATTCTGAAGGTTGAATAACCAAGACGGGGGGGGGGGGGTTACAGATTCGCCTTCAGCCATGCGACAAGCTTCTCGACAACCTGCGGGGCGAGAACGGATTCGCCCGTCGAGTCCGAGAGATTATGCCTGAAGCCGGGGATGACCTCGATCTGAATATCGCGTCCGCTCTGCGCCTTGACGTCCTGAACGAGCTTGGTCGCTGATGCGGCCGGGATTAAATCATCATCGGCGCCGTGAAGGATCAGTGTTGCCGCCTTTGATTGCCCCAACGCTTTTGCGAAATCGAATTCGGCGAGTTCCCTGACGTTGGTTATTCCAGCCGCGCCACTGAATGCGGTCATTTCCGCTGCGCCGGACTGAATCGCTTCCGCGCATCGCTCAAGCGATCCCTTTCTGAACGAGGCAAGGCAGTCGCCTGACCAGCCGAAGTTCGCGCCGATCCATGCGTTGGCCTTTGCCGAAATGATTTCAGGAAATGCCCGTCCGGAATACGCGCCGGCGACAAGCGCGACGCATTTCACGCCGCGATTGCGCGACGCAGCCAAAGCGGCGACTGCCGCTCCCTCGCCGATACCCGCAACGGCGATCCTCGACCCGTCCACGACCGCGAATCGAGAAAAGGACCTGACTGCCGTGTCGAGGTCCTCGGCCATCTCGCTCAACGCCGGTCTTCGGGGCAAGCCGTCGCTTGCCCCGAATCCGCGCTTGTCATACGCAAGAACGGCAAAACCTGACGCGCGAAGGGCTTCGACGAGAAGCGCGCGCCGCAGCAGGACGGGCGGGGAATCAGGGAGCATTACGACTGCGGGGAACGGCCCAGCCCCATCAGGCAAGGCCAGCGTCCCGGCCAGAACCCCGGCGGAGGACGTGAAACTGAATTCGACGTTCCTTTTGGCGGGGGTTTCAGCGGCGGGCTGAACGGGGATTGGGTCCGCCTCATTTCTGTCGGTTTTTTTTACCAGTTGGAAACGCGCCGCAGGGGATATCGTCCCGCCGGGCCATGCAACCGCCTCAGTCCTTGCCGCGAGCAGACGCCCTTCCATTGAGTCCAACCACAGCGTTGCAACAGGGACGGGCTTGCCCGAAGAACCTGCCGCCGAGACGGAATAGCACAGACTGCCCGGCGTCTCGCCGTCCGCCGCGGGGTTGCGGATAAGCGCCAGTTGCGCGCGTTCCGCGGCCGGGCCGCGAATCCAGACGCATTCGCGCGGGACGTTGCTTCCGGCGTCCAGGTTCAAACCGCGCGCGGCAAGCAGGCAGGACAACACGGTCACGTCCTGTTCCCAGACGAGATCGGGGACCAATCCGGGAAAGTCAAGTCCGCATGGGACCTCGAACAACATGCTGTCAAGAAAGATTCCGACGCCGTCGGGACGCGCCGAGAGATTAATCGCGGATGCTGCAGCGCCGAAATATTGCCGGCATGTGTAACTCTTAAGGCGCAGGCGTCCGTCGGATGCGCGAACCAAACCAGCCTTGCGAACATCCCTGCCCAGCGGACCACGATCTGGACGCTCGGCGGCGGCGTCAATTTCCAGCCGCTCCCCGTTGCGCCGCAGCGTGACAACCTCCCGCAACATCATCGGCATCACGCCCGGCATCTTGCCCGGCATCTCGCAGGTATATGCCAGGCGCTCTGCCCCCGGGGCGACGACGGCGGCGGGCTTCCGCCTCCCGCAGGCCGAAACCGCCAGCGCGGCAAGCAGAATGCCGCAACTCAGGAACAGTCCGACCGGTAGAGAACTCCGGGAATGCAATCTGTCGGCCTTCATTATCCTTCCAGTCTTCGGAAAACAGCGTCATGCCGAATTTCCCCGCCGCGCATGATTCTATGAGCGAGCAACGATATGTTCAACTTCCCCGGATGCTTCCCCGCAAACGCGGGTCATAACGGAAATCCTGATCCGATCTTACAACGCGGCCCAGAAAGCCGCTGCGTCATGACTGCTTCAAACCTCTTGTCTGGCTGTCCGGCGTGAAGTATCCTCTACTCTCGGCACCCAGGCATCATGGCGGCGAAAAGGAATACAACGTGAACCCCACACCGAACGACGGCGTAAAAGCAGAATCCCCTTTCGACGGACGCGCCAACAGTGATGGCGCCGATGGCGGCGAAGACGTCCGCTCGAAGGACTTCATCCGCGAGATCATTGACGAGCATAACCGCGCCGGACGGTTCGGGCAGCGCGTCCATACCCGCTTCCCCCCGGAGCCGAACGGCTACCTGCACATCGGCCACGCGAAATCAATCTGCCTCAATTACGGCATAGCCAGGGATTACGGCGGCAAGTTCAACCTGCGATTCGACGACACGAACCCCGTCAAGGAAGAAACCGAGTACGTCGAATCCATCATCGAGGACGTGCGCTGGCTGGGGGCTGATTTTGAGGACCGCCTGTTCTTTGCGTCGAATTACTTCGACAAGTTCTACGAGTATGCCGTGCAACTCATCAAATCCGGCAAGGCGTACGTCTGCGATCTGAATTCGGACGAGGTGCGCGAGCAGCGCGGGACCCTCACCCAGCCCGGCAAGGAAAGCCCCTATCGCAATCGCTCGGTTACTGAGAACCTCGATCTGTTCGAGCGCATGAAGGCCGGGGAGTTCCCGGACGGTTCGCGCACGCTGCGGGCGAAGATTGACATGGCGTCGCCCAATCTCAACATGCGCGATCCGGTCATCTACCGCATCCTGCACGCGACCCATCACAACACGGGCGACAAATGGTGCATCTACCCGATGTATGATTTCGCCCACGGCTACGAAGACTCGATCGAAGGCATAACGCACTCGATCTGCACGCTGGAGTTCGAGAACCACCGCCCGCTTTACGACTGGCTTCTGGACGCGGTCGGGGCGTACCACCCGCAACAGATCGAATTCGCGCGGCTGAACCTGACATACACCGTCATGAGCAAGCGCAGGTTGCTTGAACTGGTCAAGGAGGGCAAGGTCAACGGTTGGGACGACCCCCGGATGCCGACGATCTGCGGGTTGCGCCGACGCGGCTACACTCCGGAAGCGATACGCGAATTCTGCCGCCGAATCGGCGTCGCCAAGACGGAAAGCGTTGTGGACTTTGCCCTGCTGGAGCATTGCCTCAGGCAGGACCTTAACGCAAGGTCCCCTCGATCAATGGCCGTGCTCAACCCGCTGAAGGTTGTGATTGAGAATTATCCGGAAGACGTGATTGAGGAGATGGACGCGGTCAATAACCCGGAGGACGCATCCGCCGGGACGCGTAAGGTCCCATTCTCGCGCGAGCTTTACATTGAGCGAGAGGACTTCATGGAGGAGCCGCCGAAGAAGTTTTTCCGACTTGCGCCGGGGCGGGAGGTCAGGCTGCGTTACGCCTACTTTGTGAAATGCGTCGGAGTCGTCAAGAACGACGCGGGGGAGATTGTGGAACTACGCTGCACGTATGATCCCGCGACGCGGGGCGGGGACGCCCCGGACGGGCGCAAGGTGAAGGCCACGTTGCACTGGGTCTCGGCGGCGAAGGCGATTGACGCGGAGGTTCGGCTCTACGATCAGTTGTTCACGAAGGAAGACCCCGGCGACGTGCCGGAGGGGCATGACTACAAGGAATACCTGAATCCGAACTCGCTCCAGGTCCTTACCGGCTGCAAAGTCGAACCAGGCCTGGCGTCGGCCGGGCCGGGAGACCGATTCCAGTTTGAGAGAATGGGGTATTTCTGCGTTGATCCGGACTCAACGGGCGAACGGTTGGTTTTCAACCGGACCGCCACGCTGAAGGATACGTGGGCGAAGGTGCAGAAGCAGACCGACGAGTAGGGTGCGACTGTGACAAAGCTATGCGCAGTAATAACCGAGCCGACCATTGAACTGGCCCTGCGCGCGCTTCGCGCCCTGCCTGCCGGGGCGGACATGGCGGAGCTTCGGCTGGACTACCTGCGCGACGCGGACGTCGGCGATTTCAAGGAAGAACCGTCCGGATCGGGAAAGACGCCGGCGCTGCGATCATTGATGCGCTGCGGGAAACCGGTCATATGCACCTGCCGCCCGCAGAGCGTCGGCGGCAGGTTCGAAGGCTCTGAGAGAGACAGGTTGGAGATTCTGGCCGCCGTATCGGAGCTTGGGGCGGAATACGTTGACGTCGAGATCGAGGACATCGGGGATTACGCCCATCGCGGGAACGCGAAAAAGATCGTCTCATACCACAACTTCGAGAACACCCCGCCCGATCTGGATTCGATCTTCAGAAGGATAGAGAGCCGCGATCCCGACGTCGTCAAGGTTGCGACCACTGCGACGGATATCACGGACAATGCGCGGATGTTTGCGGCGATGAGGAAATGCGGAAAACCCGCCATCGGTCTCTGCATGGGCGAGCGCGGAGCGCCCAGCCGCATCCTGGCGCCGAAGTTCGGCGGATTCCTGACCTTTGCGTCCCTTGACGGCGGCAAGGAATCAGCCCCGGGGCAGATAACGCTTGCCGACCTGCTCAAGCTCTATCGTTTCCGACAGATAAATGAGGCGACGGAAATCTACGGGGTCGTCGCCAATCCCGTCGCGCACAGCATGAGCCCGGCGATTCACAACGCCGCTTTCGCCGCCCTCGGCATCAACGCCGTCTATCTTTTCCTGAGGGTTGACAATGTGGCGGCGTTCATAGAGGCGTTCAGGCAGATTGACGCGAAGGGCTACAGCGTCACGATCCCGCACAAGGAAAGCGTCATTCCCTGCATGGACGAAGTGACGCCGGAGATCAGACGCATCGGGGCGATGAACACGGTTGTGAACAGGGGCGGGCGGCTTTACGGCTACAACACGGACCTGAAGGCCGCGCTGGGAAGCCTTGCAAACGCTGTCGTCAGGGCGGGCATGGCCGGAAGCGTTGACGGCGCATTTAAGGGGAAACGAGTGCTGATGCTCGGAGCGGGCGGAGCGGCGCGGATAATCACCTACGGCCTGATGCAGGCCGGGGCCGATGTTACCATCGTCAACCGGACGCAGAGCCGCTCCGAACAGCTTGCGCGGGACATGGATTGCGCCTTCGCGCCAGTGTCGGAAATCATCAACATCCCCTACGATATTCTTGTCAACGGGACCTCCATCGGCATGTCCCCGAAGATTGATGAGACGCCGATGCCGGCGGAGGGTCTGCGGCCCGGCGCAGTGGTATTCGACGACGTCTACAATCCGATCGAAACCCGGTTGCTGCGGGAGGCGAGGGAAAAGGGCTGCGTCACGGTCTCCGGCTTCGAGTGGTTCGTAGGTCAGGCCGCCGCGCAGTTCGAACTATGGACCGGGCGCGCCGCGCCGAGGGAGTTGATGGCGGATGTCGTCCGAAAAAGATTGACGGAGAAATAACGCCTACTTGCCGACCTTCAGGCGCTCGGCCAGAGATTCGTCAAGCAGCCCCGTCTCCTGAATCTTGCGGCATACGGCCTCAACGTCATACGGTACGCGCCGGAATCGGACCACCCCGTTGTCAACAATAGCGTAACATGCGCGGGGATCGCCGTCCCTGGGTTGGCCTATGCTGCCGACGTTGATGACGGCCTTGTGATCGGTCGGGAACTGATATTCGTCGTTGACGTCTGTCGTCGTCAGGAATTCCATCTTGCTATTAAGAATGCCGGGCCGGTGCGTGTGGCCAATGAAGCAGATACGCTCAACAAGTGAAAATATTTCATGAATCTTGCGCTCAAGCCCCCATTTCACGTCAGTTTCAGTAATGTATTCGTTGATCGGGTTGCGCGGGCTGCCGTGGACGAAAAGGATGTCCTCC
Source organism: Planctomycetota bacterium (assembly GCA_022711755.1). Classification (GTDB taxonomy): domain Bacteria; phylum Planctomycetota; class Brocadiia; order SM23-32; family JAKLEA01; genus JAKLEA01. The sequence goes on along the minus strand of JAKLEA010000008.1, from coordinate 40,418 downwards.
TCCATGTAACGGAACAGGAGGTCCTTCAGAAAGGTCCATCGCTTCAGCGGGGCGTCGTCCCGCTTCTTGCCGCCCAATTGCGGCATAAGGATGTTGCGGTGATAGTTGATCGCGTCCGCCGCGACGGCGTTGAAACCCGTCGCGCCGTAGACAAGGGCGTAATCATGATTCCCGCAGAGGCAGACTTCGCACATCTTCCGCACAAGGTCAATGCACTCGGCGGGCTGCGGGCCGTAGCCCACAACGTCGCCGAGGCAGAACACGCGGTCAATCCCCTGCGAACCGATATCGTTCACGACGGCGTTTAATGCCTCGAAGTTGCCGTGTATGTCCGAGATGATCGCGAACACGCTCTCCCCTTATTCTTCGCTTGCGGGCGTCTTGTGCAGCGGCATCAGTTCCGGCAGGTGTTCCCTTACGAGATGGTGCATTTCGACGTCCGCGATGGTCGTCACTCTTCCCGTGGCATACTGGTTGTCAATCCAGTCCTTGATCGCCGTCACGCCGGGATGGCTCTTCGGTATTTCGCCGCCAAAGGGGGCGATGTAATGCTTCCCGATCCAGAGGGCGATTCCCGCCGCGCCGCTCTTATCGTTTATGGCAACCTCGGGGATGCGTTTGAGGAGCTTGCGCGTGTCGAAGATCGTGTAGATTTCCTCGTTCTTGGACAGGCCGTCCGCGTGAATCCCCGCGCAGGTCTTGTTGAAGTCCTCCCCGACGAAGGGTTGCTGGCGGGGTATCTCGTGGCCAAGCTCCTTGCGGTAGTATTCGGCTATCTCCGTCACGACGGTGGTGTCAATCTCGTCGTCCCCGCGCAGCGCGATGTATTCGAAAACCAGCGCCTCAACCGGCGAGTTTCCCGTTCTCTCGCCAAGCCCCAGCAGGGAGCCGTTGGCGGAGCTACAGCCGTACAGCCACGCGGTGGCGGCGTTTATAACCGACTTGTAAAAGTCGTTATGCCCGTGCCACTCCAGCCAGCGCGACGGCACGCCGCCGTGGTGGTTGAGTCCGTAGATGATCCCCGGCACGCTCCGCGGCAGCATGGAGCCGGGATAGCTCACGCCGTAGCCCATCGTGTCACAGCACCTGATCTTGATGGGCATCTTGTATTCCTGGCTCAGGTCCATCAGCGCGGCGGCGAACGGCACGGCGAAGCCGTAGAAGTCCGACCGGGTGATGTCCTCCAGGTGGCAGCGCGGGACAATGCCGTGGTCCATGGCGCAACGGGCTATGTCCAGGTACATGTCAATCGCCTGCCGGCGCGTCTTGCCCAGCTTCAGGAATATGTGGTAGTCGGAGGCGGACGTAAGGATTCCGACCTCTTTCAGGCCGAGATTCTGCGCAAGGTCGAAGTCGCTCTTGGTCGCCCTTATCCAGCCGGTGATCTCCGGGTACTGGAATCCCAGCTCCCGGCATCGCTCCAGCGCCTCCCGGTCGCGCGGGGTGTAGAGGAAGAACTCGGTCTGGCGGATCAGCCCGTTGGGGCCGCCCAGACGGTGCAGGAAGGTGAACAGGTCAACAATCTGTCGGACCGTGTAGGGCTGACGCGACTGCTGGCCGTCGCGGAAGGTCGTGTCGGTGATCCAGATTTCCCCCGCCGGGAACATCGGCACGTGGCGGTGATTGAAGGGAATCTTCGGCACTGTTCCGTAGCTGAAGATGTCCCGGAACAGGTGCGGGTCCTGCACGTCCTGGAGTTCGAAGGAATAGTCCTCCTGCTCCAGCGTGCGCGTATGTTCGTTATAGCGCAGCATTTCCTTCCTGGCCCTCGGCGATTCTGGAACGCGGGGACGCCCTGCGGGGCAGGGAATCAAAGCGCCGGTAAAGGCCTTGCGGCTTGCGCCCTAGCGCCAGCGCTTCTTCTCAAAGCGCAGGCGTCCGTCTCTTCTGCCCTTGCCCGGCTTCCTGCCGTGATTTGCCTTTGCGCACCTGGCGCCCTGCAAACGTGTTCTCTTCTTGTCTCTCGGCATCTACATTCTCCTGTCACGCGGGGGCGGCGGCAACCTGCGCCGCGAAATCCCGACCGCGATATTCGTTAAAAGAAGCGACTAATTACTCTATCCGCCGACGCGCGGCAACAAAAATCCCCCGGCTTGCCTTAAAAAACGCTCGTATCAACCGGGAAATGCGTGTTATCGCCCCTTTCTATTTCTTCCCCGGAAGTTCAGGGACTACCGGGTCCGCCGCATATGGCACAAACTGGAAGGCGTAAAGGTCCGCGTCCTTCAGAACAAAACGCAACCGCACCGGTTTTCCGGCAAGCGATCGGACGTCCCCTCCCTTGTCCTTCCACCGGACGATCTTCCTGATGCTGTCGCCCAAAATCGCAGGACAATCGTTCAGGGAATAACCTTCGATCGGTTTCCCGCCTGCGTCTTGGATTTCAACCTGTATCCCGCCCGCGCCGGAGGTCTCGAAGTTCAGCGTCAGATTCCCACCATCAAAAATGATGGGTTTAGTGACAATCTCTCCCCCCGCCGCCGTGGCGGACGCGGACACGAACCCGTCCATGCGAAGCGCGTAACGGCGTATGCTCGTCTCAGGGCCTTCCCAGTATCCCTCAGTGGCGTAGAGCGAGATTTCATCCGGCGCGTCTTCGGCATCAGCCTTCGTCACGACCATGCCCCAGAAGGGATAATTGTCGCCGTAGACCCAGCTTTCGCGCGTTCGCGGCCCCGGGCGGATGAATGCCTCCGCCCAGCGATGGAACGTTGCGCCGTCCCGGCTGGTCATGAAGCAGGCGTCCGTGACCGACATGCCGTATCGCGGATGCGCCTTCGCGCGGGCGAGGCGCTCGTCAAGCCCGGGCAGGTCCAGCACCGGCTCCGACCAGCCCCTCTCGGTGTAGCGCGCCGGGAAGCCCATGAAGATTTGCGGCGCGCGGAAATACGGCTGGACCGCATTCGTATAGAGGTGCTCGCCCGACGCGCCGGTATAGCTCAACCACTCCGGCTTCGGGAACTTCAGGATATCCCCGGACGCCGAGGTCTTTATGTCCCTGATCCCATTCTTGAAGTCGCGGTGATACTCCCGGTATTCCCTGCGGAGCGGATCCCAGAAGATAAGGTTCTGGGAGTCGAAAGCGCCTTCGGTGATGCTCGGCTGCCTGCTCATCAGGCTGAAATGGACGCCGTCGGAGGACTTCATGATGAAAAGCCCGCGCGGCTCCGCGCCGAGGATGGTAATCTTATATTTTTCATCGGGGGGGCAATCCGGATTCGCGTCAATAAAGACGGATGTGTGCGCCGGGTCGCCCTTGACCTCCGCCACGGATTCGGGAAGCAGGACGATGTTGTTGGACTTGGAGCCTTTGAACTCGAAAAGGCCCAGTTCAGGCCTGCGCCAGCGAATCCCGTCATCGCTTTCCGCGAGGCAGAGGTTCCAGTCGTGCTCTTCGAGGGTTTGCGCCGGGGCGCCGCTGTGGCGGTAATGCCCGCCGTGATAGTACATGCGGAAGACGCCGCCGTCCTGGAAAACCGACTGGTAGGCGCACGCGTTGCCCTCCCACGGGGCGTCGGTCTTGAAGACGATCTCGCGCCGTTCGGGCCGGTGCAGTTGAAGTCGGGCGTCGCCGCTCATGCGCTCGATGAGGAAGTCGTCAACCATCAGCTCAAGCCGCGAGCCGATGTTGATAGCGTCCTGCCCGTTGGCGCCGGACGCGACAAGAAGGGCCACTCCCACCGAAATCCAGGCGTTTCTACCGGTCATTTGCTTCCTCCGTTTCCCATTTATGGCAGAGGAACTATCGCTATGGGCTGGTGGATAATGAACCGGCGGCAATGTCCGATATTGTGACAGACCATAACGGCTGTCCGACGGATTCGCTATGCAACAGTAATTCGTTGCGATCTCGACCAAAGCACACTGTCTCCCCGTTTCTTCTCTTTGGCAGGGGAACGATGCGCGGCTTGCTTTTCAAAGCGTCGCCCCAGGTCTCGTTTTCCCGCCTGTCCACGCAAAAAGCTCCATCCGGCGAAAGAATTGCCATCCGGCGTCCGTCCGGGGAGATATCCATTGCGGTGGCCATGATGATCTCCAGATTGGCTATTCTTCGGGCAGTCGCTGTGGTCGTCCCCTTGTTCAAAGTCAGCGGAATACAATAAACCCCTGTGACGTCCGAAGATCCGCTCTTTGACTTTGAAACCAGGAGAATCTCATTCCGTTCAGTGTCCACGGCAACGCTTTCGCAGTTGTGCGGACCATCCTCGTATTCAAACTGGATGACTGTTGGGGCATCGGCCTCCAGTTCGGTTGTATTCATCATTTCCGGTTCGGGGAACAGAAGCAGACGGCAGGCTTTTGAACGTCCCTTGCTGGTGGCCAGGCTCCGGTTGCGGGCGTTATCTCCAATATCCCCCACCAGCAACCAAGAGGTCCCGCTCGCGACGAAGGCGCACATATCCTCCCAGTCCACAGGCCAGTCACCGCGCAAGCGGACGACCCCGCGCGTCTTGCCGTCCAGCCCGACGAGAAAAAGGCGCGCAGCGTCTCCCGAATCGTTGTGAATCCAGACGGCGTCAGGCTGACGCCGTGACAGCGCTATCCCGCTGGATTCTTTGATGCGGCCGTCGGAGACGACACAAAGTTCTTTCGCCACGGGCGGCGGTTCCACTTCACCGGTCAGCGCCGATTCAGAGCTAAAGCATAACACGAAAGTTATCTGAATGATCAGATAACAGAAGAAGCGCATTTGCATTGCCAAATGACCTCCTGATTCTCTGCTGTTGCAGACTTATTGAACATTATTTGCCCACGGGCGCGGCGGGCCATACCTCCTTGCTGAACTGAAGCGCGATCTCCTTCGCTGCGCCGACGAAGTACTTCTCCATCTCGTCATGGTCGGACGGATACCACGTGATTTTCGGCTTTCCGTAGGCCTCCCACAGCGCGGTCGTATTCTCCTTCGGGACAACGGAGTCCTTGTAAGCCGCAAGCATGCTGACCTTTGAGCCGTCAACGCGCGCGGCGTAGCGTAGCGGATCGGCGGTGTCGAGAATCTCCTGGAAGCCCTTCTCTGTTATGCCGACCGTCTTCAGGCCGTTCACGATGTCCTTCGTGTAGACCTCGCCCTTTTTCGTTAGTGTGGCGAAGTCGCCCCCGGCCAGCGCGACCAGGGCGCGGGGCACGTTGCCGTCAACGCCGATGGTCAGGGCGGTTGTGAAACCGCCGAGGCTGACGCCGCAGAGGCCGACGCGCTCCCGGTCAACCTCCGGGCGGTTGGCCATCCAGTCCCGCGCGCGGCGCACATCCGCCACGGCCTGGTAGAGCCATTCCTTGGCGGCTGTTTCCTTCTTCATCATGATGTACATCATCATCTGCGCCTCGGGCTGCGGCCTGCGCTCGCCGTAAAGCGGGAGCTTCATCATCAGCGCCGGGGTCCCCAGCTTCGCGCATTCCAGGCTTATCAGGCGGGAGTCGCGGAATCGCCCGTCAAGGATGTGCAGCACGACCACGCCCGGGCGCTTCTCCCCTTCCGGGATCGGGGGCAGGTAATACTCGCACCATACCATGTTGTTTTCCGCAAATGCGCTGGACATGGGCGACGGAAATCTGACGCGATAGACCGGGATGCCTTCCTCAATCCTGACCGGGTCGGCGATCCACTGGAAGTCCTTCGGCTCCGGCAGAAAAGGCTTGAGTTTCGCGGTCGTAGCCTCGTCGGCGGGGGGCTTGGCGGGAAGCTGATTCTTCACACTGATCTTGCCGGATGCAGGCCATTGCCCTTCCGGGCGCGGGGGAAGCTCGACCTTCTTCACGCTGTCAACACTGCCTTCAAGAATCCCGGAGAGCGAGTAGCGATAAAAGTCGTTATTCATAGCGCCGGGAAACTTGTCGTTCTTCGGATTGTCCGCGTTGGCGACGGACAATTCCAGGGACGACGGCGAGAAGACGATCTGATGCAGGGCCGGCTCGTCCACGGCGTACTGCCGCAGGCACTCGAACATCTTCATCTCGTCAATCTTCCCGTGGTTTTCTTTCAGGAACTGTCCGAAGATGAAGTAGCGCAGCCACGAGTCGCTTTCCGGCCCATTGCGCGGATCGTAGACGTCCCTCTGCCCCTTGGCCAGTTCCGGGGATATGAAGTGATTTGAACGCCAGACGCAATCTACTAATTTGGTATGCGGAAGCCATTTCATGCTATAGGAATCTGGAGTGAAGACCTCGACGGCAGAATGCGCGGCCTCCACGGCGCGCAGTTGCCCGGCCTTGCCGTCGGCAATCATGTAGTTGAACCCGCTAGCTCTCGGCCCGGCCTTCAGGATCAAAACTGCCTCGTCCGCCGTCTTCGCCTCCCAGAGTACCTTGCGGATGAGGAAGATCATCGGCATCCCGTCGAAGGACTCGTCCTTTGTGTCGCTGGTCATGTCCGCGATGGCGATGCCTTCGGCGTTCATGCCGCTGATGCTGCCGATGAAGCCCGCCCATGCGACGTTGGCGTGCGGGATGCCGTTATCGGGTTTGTAGACGATCAGCGTTGCGTTGTCCTGAAGAACGTGGTCATTGCCAATGTCCAGATCGTAATCCAGGCTGCGGGCGAAGTAGGTCTTGCCCTCAACGGTAGCCTTGCCGGTCGCGGCGGCGCAGGTGCAGTGGTGCATCGAGGGAAAGGCGTGGATGAGTTGCAGGTCGGCAAGAGGGACGCCGGAGCCTTCGGCAAGGCCCTCAAGCTCCTCTTTGAACTGCTGCGGGACGTTCGGCTCAAGCGATTTCCAAATCTCCGTCAGCTTCGCCTGAACCTGCTCCTTCGGCGCGCCGGCGTGGTCGAGGCGGCTGAGCAGGTCTTGCACGTCCTGCCGGACCTCATTGGCCATGAGCTTGCCGTGCTGACGCCCCATCTCTTTCGGCGATCCCTGGAGCAGGAGGACGCGCTGTCCATTGACGACCCAGAGTTTTGCCGGTCCCTCCTGCGCGACCAGCGGACCGGAAACCTTTTTTACCGCCGGGACCGGGGCCTGCTGCGTCTGCGCCGCGCAGGCGGACAGCAGCAACAACGAGAACGCAAGGAATAGTCTGGCTAAACTGAAACGGCGTTGCATGATCTTTCTCCTTTATGCACCCACCCGACTGCGAGCGGTATTCAACCGACTGGGTTCTTACCCTTGTCGTTCCGCAAGCTTGCCTGCGAAAACATTCCGGGAGGACGGACCAAGCTTTGTGCCGCAGCAAGCTGCGGCAACGGCAAGGCGGCGGCAAGCCGCCGCACTCCAGGTTGCGGCTCAGACGCGCAGGTCCTCGCCCTTTCCTATCAATTCCCTGCAGCGGAGCAGTTTCCCGTTTCTCTCAATCGCCGGGCGGACGTGCTCAGCGCAGAATCTCTCAACCTGCTCGGACGCCAGCCCGATGAACGCCTTCGGGTCCATCAGCCCCGCAAGCTGTTCCTTTACGGCGGCGAAGGCCGGATCTGCGGCGATCAGTTCCAGCATGTTATTCTTACGGCCAAGCTCCTTGACCTGCCGCCCAGCCTCGACGGCGTGATCGCGTATGCGTTGGTGCAGTTCCTGGCGGTCTCCGCCGGCGTTCACCGCCGCCATCAGGATGTTCTCCGTGGCCATGAAGGGCAACTCGGCCTCCAGATCGGCGCGGATTACCTCCGGATAGACGACGAGACCGTCGGTCACGTTTTCGGCGAGCATGAGGACTGCGTCCGCCGCAAGAAAACCTTCCGCAAGCGACAGACGGCGATTTGCGGAATCGTCAAGCGTTCGCTCAAGCCACTGCGCGGCATGGGTATGCGCGGCGTTATCGGCATTGGCGATCAGGAACCGGCCCAGCGCGCACATCCGCTCGCAGCGCATGGGGTTGCGCTTGTAGGGCATCGCCGAAGAGCCGACCTGCTTCTTGCCGAACGGCTCCTCAATCTCCTTCAACCCGGCCAGAAGGCGGATGTCCGTGGCCATCTTGTGCGCGCTCTGCCCGATACCGGAGAGGGTCGAGAGCGCGAGCCAGTCCGCCTTGCGGGTGTAGGTCTGCCCCGTCACCGGCCAGACTTCGGAGAAACCCATCTTCTCAGCGACCAGCTTTTCCAGCATTCTGACCTTGTCGCCGTCGCCTAGAAGCTCAAGGAAGCTGGCCTGCGTGCCCGTGGTTCCTTTGATGCCCCGGAAGCGAAGCTCGCCGATGCGCCGCTCAAGCTCCGCAAGGTCGCAAAGGAAGTCCTGAAGCCAGAGGCATGCGCGCTTGCCGACCGTGGTCGGCTGGGCGGGCTGGAAGTGCGTCCTTCCGAGTGTCGGCAGGTCCTTGTATTGGAGCGCGAAACGGCTCAACGTTTCGATGACGTTGACCGCGCGGGCCAGCAGGAGTTTCATCGAATCCCTGATGCAGATCAGGTCCGCGTTGTCCGTGATGTCGCAACTGGTCGCGCCCAGGTGGATGATGGGCTTGGCCTTCGGGCATTGCTCGCCGTAGACATGGATGTGCGCCATGACGTCGTGGCGAAGCTCTGCCTCCTTCTGCGCGGCGCGCTCGTAGTCAATCCGGGCGACGTTGGCGCGCATTTCAGCGATCTGCTCGTCAGTGATCGGCAGGCCGCATTCCTTCTCCGCCTCCGCCAACGCGATCCAGATTTCCCGCCAGAGCCGGAACTTGCGGTCGGCAGACCAGATTTCCAGCATTTCCCTGCTTGCCCATCGTTCCGCCAGCGGGCTTTGGAAAATGTCGTTCATCGGCGCGGTTCCTATTGCTGGTCCGGGGCGATGCCCAGACTGGTTCTTGTGAAAAGTGCGACGTAATCGTGGCCGGCGGCGGCCATGTTCTCCTTCAATCCCTCCTCACGATCAACAATGAAGAAGGTCTGGACCTTGCCGGCCCCGCAGGTTTTCAGCGCTTCGATTGACTGTAGGACCGTTCCGCCCGTCGTGCCAACGTCCTCAATCAAGGCCACTGAATCGCCCTTTTCGATGGCGCCCTCGATAAGCTTGTCCGTCCCATACCCCTTCTTCTTCATCTTGACGATGACGAACGGGATGCCGGAGACCAGAGACACGGCGGTGGCCAGGGGCACGCCGCCAAGCTCCACGCCGGCGATGCGCTTCACGCCCGGATCAAGCCGCCCCGCGATTTCCTTCGCGATGGCGGAAAGCAGCTCCGGACGCGTCTCGAAGGCGTATTTGTCAATTATGTAATGGCTCTTGCGGCCGGACTTGAGGGTGAAGTCGCCCTCGACGCAGGCCGCCTCCCGAATTTTTCTGCCAAGGTCTTCCAGTTTCATCTCAATTCCTTCCCTTGCATCCAAATGGGCATTATCAATTACGCAACGATTCATGGATCAAACCTTTGATAACAGGACATGATCCGAACGATCATTTTACCCCCTTCTTAATACATTTCCGCCGCTTTTTTCGTGAGCAGATTTGCTGGCCTTTTCTTTCAACGCGACCGTTGAGACGACGCCATAAGTCCGAAAGGGGACCGTACTCTGCTGCCCGATGATAATACTCAAGTTCCTCGGCAGCGGACATGCCCTTTATCTCTTCGCGGATATGTGCCTGTATCTTGTCCTTGAGAGCAAGAGTATCAAGAGTCTTTCTCGGTTTAATCTTCATTTCTTCCGGTTTTCTGCTGTTCTCTCAAGCACATACACAACCCGGCATTTCGGACCTGCCACCGGGCTGCATATCGGGACGCCTTCGCGCATTCTGTAGACGCCGGGATGCCGCTTCACGACAAGTTCCTCGATCTCAGCGTATCCGTCGGCGTCGGCGATGATCGCGTCGAACCGACCATCAGCAATGGCCCCGTCAATCTCTCTCATCAGTTTCTCCCGCGCGGGGCGGGTCTTCTCCCCGCTGGAGCGCACAACGTCGTAAAGCGCCATCCAGTGCCCGTTGGGCTGTTTGCCGGCCTTGCGCGGGAGATAGCCGTGCCAGGGGGCGAAAACCTCGCCCTCGTAGGAGCCGAGAAGCCGGATGTAGTTCTCAGCGATGCGCTCATCCGTGACGGAGAAAAGATACGTGCCGGGATCGAAGATCAGGACGAAGAACTGCGCCAGCGCCGCGCCCCAGGCAAGTGTAAAAAATGGGGACGGTATACTACTTTTTTGCCGGATGGCGGGCTGCCCCTGTTCTTCCTGCTGCAAAGGCAGAACACCCTCACCGATATTCCGAATATTCGCCAGCAGGCGATAAAACGCCGGGCCGTAAAGCAGCGAGATCGCAGCGGCTGCGGGCAACAGCGCATTAGTTCCCCCGCCGCTCCTGACCCTCCCCGTCCACGCGCTCAACAGCGCCCCGGCCAGGGCTGCCGGATAAAAAATGCGCGACGGCATGCCTCCACTGTTCACCGCATCACGCACAGGCACAGGTTTGACACCTGCCCTTGCAACATTCTGTGAGGACTCCCCGGCGCTCCGGGAGTTCCAGAGGTCAACTATCAGGTACGCCGCGCAGAGGAACGCCACCGTGTAATTCCAGAATATGTCCTGCCGCCAGAAGTGATGGAACGCGAAACCGAATAACTCATGGCTGCGCGGAAGATCAAAGACATAAAATCCGTACCACCCATGCGAAACCGAGTTCAGCCACATCGAAATGCCGCCGAAAACCGCCGCGAAAACGGCGCAGAACGCTGCCGCCGAACGCCGGTCCGATAATGCCAGCCCCGCCGCCATGCAGAACGCCGGTATCATGCACGTCTGCTTGGTAAGCGCACCCAATCCAAACAACAGACCCGCAACCGCCCCTGCCGCCATCCCCCGTCCCATCCGCAACGCGCGCCAACCCGCCACAACGAAGAAAAGCGCCAGATTGTCAACCCGCACCACGTCGAACCAAAGGCCGGTGACCTCAAACGACGCGGCATAAAGAGCGGCGGAAAGCAAACCCGCCCGAACCCCGCCCGTCTCCCGCCGGGCAAGGCTGAAGATCAACGCCATCACGCCAAGTGTTGAGGCATATGAAACCAGCCGTCCCGCCAGGAAACCTTCCCCAGCCACTCCCATGACCTGCGCGACGAGCCAGTAATACAGCGGCGGATAGACGAAAGGCGCATAGGCGATGCCAGGTTCGACGTAGACCGGCTGGCCCGCCCTGATCCTCAATGCTATGTCAACGCATCCGCCCTCCATCCACTCAAGCTCATACGGATACCCCAGGCGCATCAGACCGATGACAACATAACCGACAACGCAGACAACCGACGCGCACAGGGCGCAGCGCGAGAGAAATCGCGCCGTCGGGGAAATATCATCCCCCCAGTCGGCAACAGTATCCCCGGCGGCCCCCGCCGCATCACCGCGCTGCTCTGCGTCAGATATGCCTGTTTTGTCTGCCATGACTGCGGACACCTTCCTGCTGCCCGGAAAGGGATTCTATCTGGAGCGTAGCCGAGGGACAACCGCAGATAAAGACTGCTGAAACCGTCACTGATGACAATGAAATTCCCAACTTGACCGGGGCGTCTCCTTGCCCGCTGCTCAGGATTACGTTATAGTCATGTCCGGTCGGAGGTTGAAACGGACAGCGACACAACGGGCGGCCCGCAGCCGCCCGTCAACCGGGGATTTGCAATTCATGGGACACGTCGAGCCGGAAGCGACGATCCAGAACTGGCGCGAGCGGCTCCAGGACACGGCGGACGAGGCCGCGGGGCACCTCGGCAAGCTCCCGTTCGTCAGGGGGGTCGTCCTGGCCGGCAGCGTCGCAAGGGGGGACGTCTGGCCGCTGTCCGACGTTGACTTCATCGTGGTATGGAACCCGGCGAGATTCGCCGACGTCAAGAACTGGCTCAGCCGCGAAGAAGCCATGTTCAACGCCTGGCTGGAAAAGCAGGGCAATCCCAACGAGGTGGACTGGGCCAACTTCCTCACGGAGCAGAAGCTCACCACCCAACTGGCGGAAGCAGGCGAGAGCGAGTTCTGGGCGCTCATGAACGATCCCTGGAACCTGCGCCTCTGCGACATGCTCTGGGCCTCCTACGTAATGGTTGACCACGACAGCGGCATCACGCGCCTGCACAAGAAGATTCAGGAACGGCGTTTCGACCAGCGCATGATGGACATACGCACGAAATCCGCCATGACCCGGACGCGAAAGCTTCTCAAGGAAGCCCGCATGTCGCTGGACACGGCCAATGCCGTCCGCGCATGCCGCAGCATCTTCCTTGCAGGCGGAGAAATCCTCAGGGGGCTTTACGACCTGCACGGCAAGCAGCACACCAGCCCCCGGCGCATGGTCTCCCGCCTGGGGCGCATTGTCGAACAGGGCCAGTGGCAGCCCGCATTCCAGCAGGCATTGCGCCTGCTGCGCCTGGACCCGGAATCCGTCGAAAAGAGGATGGCCTTGTGCCCGGAGGAGATCGTCAGGGCATTCAAGCTGAACTGGACCCTGCGGGAGGCGATCGGCGAGCCGGTGGACCAGATGGGCGTGATGCAGGATTCGCTGCATTACGAAACGCAGGTGGCGCTGCGCTCGATGCAGGGAGAATGCCCGGCGTGGTGCGGCCTGCCGCAGACCCCGGAGGAAACCCGCAAGACCATCTCAATATTGAACACCGTCGGAGAAAGCGCCCTCTGCGGAACGACGTTCGGAACGGCATCGGACGAATCCATCACCGAAGGATGACGCTTATCCAAGTATCGGAATGATTTTCAATTTCCTGCCGAAGACAGCCTCTATCAGGTCCGACTTCCGCATGGCCCCCTGAATGTCAATCTCGCTCAGTCTGACGCCCTTGATCTCCAGCTCAAGCTCGTTGGAATCCTTTTTGAATTTCACGCTGCTTATCGCCTGCCAGTGGGAGCGGTCAAGGCCGTCGGCAATCCTGAGTATCGCAGCCAGTTTTTTCACCCGCGCCCTGTCTTTGGATGGCAGATCGCCGAAGGCCTTGTGCTTCGACTTTGGCAATCCCTTCCTGTGGTAACGCGCCACAAGCGCGATGATCATGCGCTGCCGGTTGTCCAGCCCCGGCAGCGGCTCCGACATAATGATCTTGAAGGATTCCTTGTGATGCCCCGACCTTTCGACGGACAGGCCGACGTCGTGCAGCATCGCCGAAAGCTCCAGCAGCCAGCGCTCCGGGGGCTTCAGTTCGTGCAATTCCTCCAGTTCATCGAATAACTGGAGCGCGAGGTCCCGCACGTGAAGCGCGTGTTCAGGCTCCCAGTCATACTTGCGCATGGCGGAGTCCACAACCTTGCGGATTTCATCCCGAGCGGTCATATGCCGCGCCTCCCATTGGAATTGGAACATTGTGATTTATTATGAATACTATCGCGCCAATTCCCCGGGGTCAATCGGGTGTTTGCGTTGGGGTGCGCGATATACAAGGGGGTTTCCTAAAAAAACATTCCTTCCCCCGCCGTAACGGCGCGGGGGATGAATACGCGCGGTTGCCGGTATCCATGTTACACCCCTTTTATGCCGCGCGCCCTATGCGTTGATAAACAGCGGTGTATCAGGATTAATCGCTGAAAATGCCGGGTCAGCGATTTTCAATGTTTCTTATCTGAACCGACGCCGTCACGTCCCGGAACTCCTCGATCACTTCCCCGAATTTCTCATCCTTGCGCACCATCAGGCTGATATTCCCCTCAGTCCATATCATACTCTTTTTGCCGACTCCACCGGGCGGGGGCATTCCGAATCGCTTCGCGTGAACGGCCAGCGCCCTCTGGAAGGCGGCATCAACCTCTGCGGCGTCGCCCGCCTTCACCTTCGTCTTCGCCACGATGATGCCCAAGCGCCCGTCAAGAAACTTCGCGACGATGGAGCGCCCGTCCGGAAGCGTGGAAATGACGTTCTTGACCCGCGCCCCACCGCCGACGGACGCCGTGGGATGGAGTTTTCGGACGTCCTCCATGCTCATCCCCAGGGTAAGTTCCTCGAATACGGTCTCATTGCTGATGGTCTCAAAGGCAGGCTCCGGCGAGGATCTCTCCTTGTCGGATGTTTCTTCTACCAATGATGACGCCTGATCGGATTCGGGTGGAACAGCGTCGGGAGCCTGCGTGGAGGGGGGCGGATTGGAAGGCTTATTCTGGGGTGATTCCGCAACCGGGGTTGTTGCCGGAGCAGCGCCTGCCGCAAGCGGCGAAGGGGCTTTTCTCGAATGGTCTTCTTCGCGGAGAATCGGGCGCCCCGCCGGTTGCGTCTTGCCTTGGGGAGGGCTTTTCTTGCAACCGGCGGGGTACGTCAGGAACAGGCAATTCAGAACAACGTAAAGCGCGGCCATGCGCATCGGCGCGCTTCGGCGCGGACGGACAGCGGCCTTCTTATGATCAGGCCTTGCGCCGTCAACGTTCCGCAGCCGCTCGTAAACGGTCAGTGACTGGAGCGCATGGCGTGGACGTGGATTGCGGCGGCTGCGCGCTTGAAAAGCGCGACGCCGCCTTGCTGTTGGCCGGAGCTTGTATGTGTTTAGCGTCATGTGATCCCTTGAAATGGGACACGGTAGTGAACGGGGACAGATCATCGCCCCCTTCCGTCACCTCGACGAGCGAGGCGACACCTTCCCCCACGCTGCGCGCGGGGGAAGGAAGGTTTCTCAGGGTGTTATCATACGCTAAACACATACCGGAGCTTGCTCCGGCAAGGAAAGGCTTGTTTCAACCTCCGGTACGCAACGGCGGCAGGCAAGCCTGCCTCCCGAAGGCGCAAGCAAGCTTGCGCAATCCATACCGGACGCACCCTTCAGTGACCCATTACAACCGCTCATCCACTTCTCTCATCAGCGAATATTGCGCGACCTCGCGCGCAGCGAGAATCGCGCGATCAGTTGCACATGAAGATTGCCCGGCCCGTCATGATCATTTCCTCGCCGCTTGTGCCGGGCATCATTCCCTTCAGGAGCAGGGGGACGGGGTAGCTGATCGTGCATCGTATGAAATCGCCGTGCTCGGCGTCCGCGACGGCTCCGCCGGATCCGCCGGTCACGATACTGGCCGGATCGGTGGCGGCGTCGAACGCCTCGAATGTGATTGTGCAGTCAGCCCCGGTGAACGGGTAATGGAAAACGTGCCCGGTCGTGCTGTCCGGGGCGAGGAAGTTGATGACGGCCGCCCTCGCGGCAGTCTCGTCTGCGTGCATGCTGGCGATTCTCGCCCCGTGGCGGGCCGCGACGGTCAGTATGTGCCCGTGCGTGAACAGATTGGCGTATTCCAGCGTTCCTATCCCAAGCAGAATCACCACCGGGAGAATGAACGCGCATTCCACGATAACCTGCCCTTTTTGTCT
Source organism: Planctomycetota bacterium (assembly GCA_022711755.1). Lineage (GTDB taxonomy): Bacteria > Planctomycetota > Brocadiia > SM23-32 > JAKLEA01 > JAKLEA01. The sequence continues at coordinate 25,251 of JAKLEA010000008.1, read as the reverse complement.
TTTCGTGGCGTTACGCATGGCTCATTACTCCATTATGTAGATGCTTCGCGCCCGGATGGTCATGTTCTGTTCCAGGCCCGGAATAAGGGTTCCGAAAGCCGTGTCGAAGCGGCACTGCGCTTCGGCCTGAACCATGTCCCCGCTCTGCGCGTCGGCAAAATTGATGTAGTTCATGCTCCCGCCGTCCCTGGCGCTGACAGTCACCAGCACGAAGTGCGGCGCAGTGGCGCTGAAACCCATTGTCGTAAGCCTTCTGTTGCCGTAGGCGGCAAGGTCAGGCCCCGTGATCCCGCGCAGGCAGCCGCGCCGCGCCGTGTCCCGCGCAGTTTCGGTCATTATCTCGTAGTAGAAGAAGTAACGTGACAGGTCAATCGCCCCGAGCAGAAGCATCAGGACGACCGGCAGGGTGAGCGCAAGCTCCACCACCGCCTGCCCTTTTTCCTTCTTTGCTCTGAATCTTGTCATGTTCATGGTCGCGCCTCCCGTCTAATCGTTGAGAAGGGGCGGCAACTGACTGAAGATTTCCTGGAACACGTCGGTCAGCGTTGAACTGTCATAGACATCATGGTGCGTTCCGCGGGTGATTTCAGCCATGCGCGGCATCAGGTAGTGGTCTCCGGCGTCGAACGGCGGATCGCCGCGGAAGAAGTGGAACGCCACCGTGTAAATCCTGATGCTCTTGTCGCGGCAGAGATAGGCATCATTAATAAGCCCGTCAATGATCACCTGGCCGAACGGGTACTTGCCGCTCACGCCGTCTATCGTCCGTGTCGGGTAGCTGGATGGCGGCGTGCTGTCGTAGTTTTCAGAGTTGACGTCGTGCCTTCGGTTGGCCAGCCCGTCGGAGAGCAGGATCATCACCTTCTGCACGGAGCTGGGCATGCCCTGCAGCTTGCTGTAGCCCAACTCCACGCCATCCTCAGTGCTGGTGTTGCCGGACGCCGAGTAGTTCAGGAATGTATTCTGAAGGTCTTCCTTGTTGTTGACCAGCAGGTCCAGGTCTTCCTCAAGCGTCTCCGAGGCGGCAAAGGTTGCCAAACCCGCCATGTCGCGGGTTTCCTCAAGCCGGTCAATGAAGCTCACCGCCGCCACCTGGCTGTCATAAAGCGGGAGCTGATAATCGCAGTAGGAGATGGTGTGATAGTAACCTCTGCTTGGATAACTGGTAGTATAGTTGATCTGAGTGCCGGATGGGTAGTAATTAACGCCGCTTGTCCAGTAGCTTCCGGCAGTTGTCTTCCTGCTCCATTCGGTCGTCGTGCTGGAAAGCGAGAAACTGAAGTTCGGACTGGTGGTCGAACGGTTAGGGTTGTTGTAAAAGATCTGGGCTCGGTTATAAGTTGACGCGGAAGAATTTGTGGCTCTCCTGTAGCCGCCGCTGTTTTCGTAGCGCACGCGCATCCACTTATCCGTTGCGAAGACGAAGGGGTTGATTGGAACCACCGGTGAACTGCTTGTCCCGTTCCTCTGGGAATAATATATCCAGTCGTTGTCGTCACCCTGATTTGACGTAACGCCTTTATTGCTGATGACCCTGTAGCCGCTGCGGTCGGGGTCAAGCTCGGTGTTGTCGTTCATGGAGCCGGACTTGTCCATGACGAACATGACCGCCCTGCGCGGCTGGGTGGCTACGACCGGGACCGTCATGCTGACCTCATATTTGCCGAACATGGGGCCGATGAGCAGTTTCACCGTCTGGCGGGAGCCTTCATCGCCCTCCTCATCGCGTGGGCCGACGACCTGAATGCTGTCCGGCTCGATGACGGTCTGCACGAAAACGGCTGCCTCTCCGGGGCTGCTGCTCTCGCTGGCCCCGACGCGATCTTCGGGATGCTGGACGATGTAGTAGAGGCTGTCCGCCGCGTTGCGGACCAGCAGGAACATGCCGTTATTGTTGGCAGTCGCGCAGTCCCTCATCCTGACGAACCTGCCTTCGGGCACCTGCGAGGCGCTGGATTTCATGTCAGTTTCATAGGAGGTGCCGCTCTCGAACTGGTACTTGAAGCAGCGCGGGTAGGACTGCCCGCCCCACGTGTATGTCCCCACGCCGGCGACTGATGCCAACGGGATGCCGAACCTGCCGACGCGGACGTGCTGATCCTCAAGGTCGAGGCCGTTGGCCGCGCCCAGGCGCTTGGCGTCCTCGCGGGCGGCGGTTCCGTTCTCGGCGTCGTATGGCCCGACCAAGTGGGTCACGCCCGCGAGCGCAGCCGCGTCCGCGGCGGTATAGAGCCTCGCCTTGGCATGGCTGATCACCATGGTATCAATGGTGAGCATGGCGAAGGCCATCAGGGTGATGACGAAGAAGGCGAACATGACCAGGTAGACGCCTTTTTGACTCCTCTGACGTTTCATGGTCTTCCTCATGGCTGCGCCCTCCTTTCGGGACTTTTGCAGCGCGATTGCGCGTTCATTCCTCGTATGGTTTGCCGGTTTCGCGGTTTGCCCATTGCTTCTCCGCGGCGACGAGCAGCAGGTTCTGCCTGGCGCGGAACATCTCGTCAGGCATCGAAGGTTCGATCAACGGCAGATCTTCCGGGGGCGGTTCCTGCGCGTCTTCCGGCGCGTCGGCTTGTCGTCCGAGTGGAAAGTCCTCCGGGAGGCCCGTCATGTCTATCAACTTCAGAAGCGCGATTGCGGCGCTGGGTTTGTCGGGGTATGAGCCTAAGTCGCGGAGCAGCGCGTACACCTTTTCGTCGGACACGGCGGACGTGAGGGCGTTGAGCGTCTCCGCGAAGCCACGCGGATTGGGGCGTTCTCTTTCAAGCGTTCTGCGGATTTCATCCATCCGCCCCGCGTCCCCTGCCCGGTAGAGGATGGTCAGCATTTCCACCCGTTCGACGGGGTTGCGCGCAATGTTGAGTCGCGGCTCCAGGAAGGACTTGGTTTCTTCAACGAATCCCATCTTCAGGCCGAGTCTGGCCAGGCGGAGCGTGAACTCGGCGGGGCTGTTTCCGGAGGTCAATTCCGCCTTTACAACATCCCTGCAGGCTTTGCCTTTTACGGCGGCCATGGCGTCCAGCGCCATATCTTTGACCCGGGGATGTGGTTCTGCGGCAAAGATCATGGCGATTCCATCGCTGCATGTTCCGGAGCGGATCAGCGCGGCGGCATAGACCAGGGCGGCTCTTTGCTGCGGCGTGCCTCGCCCTGCAAACTGCGTGAGTCTGTAGTTGATGAAGTAGCCGACCGGGTAGCGGAGTCTTCCGTCCATCAGGGCAAGGATGTCGGCGTTATTTTCGAAATCCCATTCCGAGTTCGGGTCGGCGTAGCGGTCCACAATTGCCGCAATGCGCGCCTTGATCGCCTCATCTTTTTCCATGGCTTTAACGTCATTAATATTGCGGCGGTACGGCTTCATGCCGGAGTAATCCTCTCGGTCAGCCCTGGCGGGCGGGCAGAACGCGATAGCGCAGGTCGCAAGGATTACGGCGATAATGTTTCGGTTGAATCTCATCGCTCTCTCCTACTGACTGAATTATAACTCTTATGCGACACTTGTCAAGGGGAAAGTAGCATTTTTGCGACACTTTTTTGTTTTCAGCCGACCAACCATGTATTCATCCTCCCAAGTCATTACATTCTAATGTGTTACAACAAGGATCAGCTTTTCAAAAAAGCCGGGTGGAGAAGAAAAGCCGGGATTCCGGTCATTTATTTTGACTCTTTTCTGCATCTGCCGGGCCTCGCGGATCCAGAATCAGGATGAATGTGGAGCCTTTGTCCGGTTCGGTGATGACTTCGATGCGCCCCCGGTGTCGCGCCGCGATGCCGTGAGAGATGGCCAGGCCCAGTCCGCTTCCCTGCCCTACGTCCTTTGTCGTGTAGAACGGTTCGAAGATGTGTTTGAGGTTTTCCCTGTCAATGCCCGATCCGGTATCGCTTACCGCGATGCGGATGCCTTCTGTTGAAGTTGAGACAGCGACGGAGATTTCACGCGTATGTCGCCCTTCGACGGCGAACATGGCGTTATCGAGAATGTTGCCGAGGCACTGCCGCAACTGGAGCCTGTCACCGACGATATCAACCGGGGCGTCAGGCATTTCGGTCCGGACGGAGACGCCGATCTCGTCGAGCCTTTGCCTGCGGGGGGTCAGGATGTCGCCGGCCAGTTCCCGCGCGTCGAATTGGGACAGGCTCATTTCCCCGGTTTCGGAGAATGAAATCAGTTTCTGAATGATATTCTTGCAGCGTTCTACCTGCCCCTGGATGTTTCGAAGTTGCTCTGCGGCGTCGGGGTCATGCGCGTCCGATTCCAGGTAATGGCAGGTCAACTGGATTGCCATGAGGGGGTTGTTGATCTCATGCGCCACGCCGGCCGCAAGGCGGCCCAGGGCGGCGAGCCGTTCGGACTGGGCGGCGCGCTGCTGGGCCGCGATCAACTGCGCGATCACAGCATCAACCGTTTTTTCCAACCGCGCCTGGTATTGTTCCATTTCCCGCCGGGCGTCGGCCAGTTGCTCGGTCATGTCGTTAAATGAGCGGCCCAGGCTGCCGATTTCGTCGCGGGTCGTTATTTTAATCCTGCCGGACAAGTCGCCCTGGGCGACCTTAGCCATTTGGCTGTTGAGTTCCCGCAGGGGGGTCAGGATGCGCCAGCGCATTAGCCAGAGTCCGACGGTCAGGATCGCCATGCTCATGACTGCTGTGGCCGCCGTGGTTCCCAGGAGGCCGGCGCGGACGGTGTCATAGTTTGCGGTTGAGAATCCTGCGACGACGCAGACGCCCCCGGCCTCAGCCGTTTTTTGAGGGGGGAAGACGCGGAGTTCCGCGAAATTCCGGGATGAATACTTTCGGGTGATGAGGCGGGAATCGCCGGAAGGGCCGACTTGTTCGCCTTCTTCGCTTCGCGGCGGGCTGACGCTTCCCTCGGCCATTCCCACGCAGGCAAGGAGCGCGCCGTCCGGCCCCCATAGACGGGCGTAGGACGCGTCCTGCTGCCGGATCAGTCTCCGGCAGAATTCTTCGCAGGCGGCGGCGTCATTGCGCATAGAGGCGTCCTGAAGCGGGGACGCCATGTCCGCGATGGCCGCGGCCCGGGCGTGCATCGCGGCGTTGAAATCGGCCCGCGCCTTGAGAAAGCTAAGTATCGGGGCGATGGCGGCGGACGCCGTGACAAAGCACGCTATCCAAAGGCTCAATCGCAGGAAGAGGCTGCGCAAGTTACCCCCCCCGGTCGGACTGGATTCCGTAGCGTTTCATCAGGCGGTGCAGCACCGTGCGGCCCAGGCCGATCTGCTCAGCCGTCCGGGCGACGTTTCCGTCATTGGCCTCCAGCGCGCGCCGGATGAAGTGCTTGTGGAATTCATGAAGGACGGTCTGCTTGGCGCTGGAGTAATCGGCCTCCAGTTCCGCAAGCTCGAATTTCGGCTCCTCCGCCAGAACCCGCAGGGTCAGATCGTCGGCGCCGATGACGCCGTCGTCGTCAAGGGCAAACGCCCTTTCCACGACGTTCTCAAGCTCCCGAACGTTTCCGGGCCAGGAATAGTCCTTAAGGATTGCCTGCGCTTCATCCGACAGGTCCGGCTTGGAGGATCCGTAACGCTGAGCCAGCAGCCCGAGCTTGTGGCCGGCCAGCAGCGGGATGTCCTCGGCGCGCTCCCTGAGCGGCGGGATGGAGACCGTGAAGACGCCGAGCCGGTAGAAAAGGTCTTCGCGGAGCCGTCCGCCGCGCACGGCCTCCCCGGCGTCAAGCGATATGGTTGCTAACACCCTCAGATCAACGGGGATTGGCGTTGCGCTTCCGACGCGCAAAATCTGCCTGTCCTCCAGCATCCTCAATATCGCAACCTGCATGGCATTGTTGAGGCAGGCGATTTCGTCAATGAGCAGGCTCCCGCCGTTGGCGGCCTCGACCAGCCCGGGGGTTTTATCCTCTCCCCTGACGACGCCGAACAGCTTTTCGGGGACATCGGTTTCGGGGATTGCGCTGCAGTCGGCGACCAGGAAGCGCCTGTCCCGCCGGGAGCTTGCGGCGTGCAGTGCGCGCGCGACAAGCTCCTTGCCGGTCCCGCTTTCCCCTTCGATCAGGACCGGGCTGTCCATCGGCCCGGCCCTGGCGATGAGGCTGATTACGCGGCGGATTCCGTTTGAGACGCCCACGATCTGCCGGAGCGAGGGCCTTTGCAGGGGCGTTCCGGTTATCTGCCTGGCGGTTGCAATCAGACGCCGCTCGTCCGCCGCGCGGCGGATAAGGTCAATCAGGTCAACGGGATTGACGGGCTTCTGGATGAAGTCATAAGCGCCGTCCTTCATGGCCTGCACGGCGCCGTCCAGCGTGCCGTGCCCGGTGAGGATGATCACGCTTGTCGAGGGCGCGATGCCCTTGAGCCGCCTCAAGACCTCCAGCCCGTCCATCCCCGGCATTTTCAGGTCCAGGATTGCTATGTCGAATTCCTGCTCATGGGCCAGAGCCAGCGCTTCGACGCCGCTGGACGCCGTGGCGACCTGATGATTCTCCCGCTTGAGCGCCATGCGAAAGGCGGTCAGAACCGCGTCGTCGTCGTCAATAACAAGCGTCCTTATGGGCGCTTCGTCCATCTTCTTCACGATGGTTGTCAATTAAAGACCCTCTCCTTATCCGACGCCGGCGATATTATAAGCCGACTCAGGCGGGAGGCAATAGCCCTTCAGACTCGATGATTGAGAAGATCACGCGGAATGCCGGGCGTGTAATAACATGAATGGACAAGGTTTGACCGCCCGCTTTGCGAAGACTTATACTTGGGCGGCAAACAAGGCGCAGGCATCGGCGGGGGAACTCGCCGGGCTGGCTCCTGTGAAAGCAAAGAAAGGGGCAGATTATGTCATCTTCCGGGATGTTGACAGCAATTCATCGCATGACAGTCGCAGCGCTACTGACAATGGCGGCGTTTTCTGCGGGATGCGCCGACAAGAAGCCGGGAACAATGGCAGAAGCCGCCGCAATCCCCGCTCAACCCGTCCCGGTCATCCAACTGAAGCGCGAGGCCGGATGCGTCCTGCTGACGAATTCTGTCGGCGGCGATGCTTTGAAAGCTTCGGCCAATGCGCCTTTATTCGACTTCGGCGATTTCAGAATCGGAGGTCCCGACGCCGGAACCGGCGCAGTGGAGAAAATTGACGATAGGCAATTCACGGTTGCATGGCCCATAAGTTCTCCCCGAAGGGCGATAATCCGAGCAACATACCGGACGGATGGATCGGTTGCCCGGAAATGGGCGACGATTGAATTTCAGGATGGCCCCCCGGCCATCCTGAAATCGGTGACTCTTGATGAGATTGACGCCGCCGGTCAGGAGCCGAAGCATCGGGCCGACGTCCAGAGCCACGCGGTAATCTGCCGATCCTTCTTTGTTGGTGTTGAGTTCCCCATCGCTACTACGAAAGTGGAAGGAACCCGCGTCATTCTAAGCCACGCTCCCGGCAAACTGGTAGCTCCTGGGGAGACATTCCGGACCAGGACGGCCGTTTATGGCGCGGCAATCCCCGGCAGCTCGCGGAAGGCGTTTGAATCATACATCGCCTCCCTTCGCCCGACGCCGCGAGGAATCCACTTTAATTACAATAGTTGGTGGACTTCTCCGGTTCCCTATACCGAGGGCGACATACTGAAGATCATCGGGGAATTCCGCAGGAATCTCCACGACCCTTACGGCGTCTCGCCGGACAGCTTCTGCATTGACATGGGCTGGGCGAAGAACACGACGCTGTGGAGGATTGATCCCGCGCTGTTCCCGAAGGGATTCGAGGGGATTCAGAAGGCCTGCGCCGACATCCGCTCCGCCCCCGGTTTGTGGATTTCTCCCAGCGGGGTCTACGCCCAGGCGCTTGACCTTGCATGGGCAAAGGGCGCGGGATACGAGGCCGACGCAAAGGCCTGTCTGGGAGGGAAACGGTATCAGTCCGCGTTCAAAGAAACGCTGCTGGACATGGTCTCCCGCTACGGAGTCCGGCACGTGAAATTCGACGGGTATGTCGCCGTCTGCGACGCGAAGGACCATGGGCACGAACCCGGCGCGCTCTCTGCGGAGGCAATAGCCGAGGGGATGATTGACGTCTTCGAGTCATTGCGGAAGGTCGCGCCCGATCTGTGGATGGAGCCTACTTGTTTCGGATTCGATCCGAGTCCGTGGTGGGTGCAATACTGCAACTCGGTGATCGGCACATTCGGCGACGACGCGCCGTACGGCCGCGTCCCGTGCCCCGTCTACCGCGAGAGTTACACCACGGCGCGCGATTACTACAATCTGAAAGGCGCGCGCGACATTCAGGCCCCGATAGCGGCGCAGGAAGTCCTCGGAATCATTCACCAGACGACCGATCCGATCGAGAACGACGCCGTCATGTGCGTCATGCGCGGGCATCAGTTCATATCGCTATACGTCAACCCTGACTGCATGACGCCGCGACGCTGGCACTTCCTGGCCGGGCTGATGGCATGGGCGAAGGCCAATCAGGAAATCCTCCAGCATACGACGCCCATCCTGCCGGAGTCCTGGCGCAGGGCCGGCGGCGGCCCGGCGATCTTCGAGGACACGCCCGCTCCGCGCGAAGCATACGGTTATGCGCACTGGCTCGGGAATCGCGGCCTAATCTGCCTTCGTAATCCCTGGATCGAGCCGGCTGAAATAAGGCTTTCCTCGGAGAACATCGGCGGGCCGAAGAGTGGGGCGTGGAACATGAAGGCGATTTATCCGGATTCCGATTCCGGCAGGTTCGTCGCAGATGGGAAAGACGGCGTATCCATACGCCTGAAACCGTATGAGACCGTAGTCTTCGAGATGAGACCGGACATCGCAGGACTGGGTCAGTCAACAGCCCCGGCAACGCAGGCAATCCGGCAGAAGACAATCCTGTCCGGGATCACGGCTGATGCGCGGGCAAGCCGCTTCGAATGCGCTGAAAGCGGGCCGGCCTATGGCCCTGATTACACAAGACTGCTTACCGGGGAAGGCCCCCGACTGAGAACGCGATGGAATTGCCGCGTCCCCGGCGATGCGATCAAGGGAAAGTTGCAACTTCTGGTCTTGATCGAAGGTCCGTCGGCGGTATCCGCCCCGGTGCAGACGCTCAAGTTCAACGGCAAACTTCTCGTTGCTGTAATCATCAGTTCCGAAGGCGGTTGGCGGGCCACCGGCGCCCCGCCCCCGGAGCATTGGATGTGGATTTCCGCCGCCCTTCCCGAAGCGCAGGGCGACATCGAGGGCGACGTGATTCTGTCCGATCCGGCACAGGCGCTCAGCGCATGGATCGTCGCCGTTGAAAAGAGCGCCGACGGCATCCCGGAATGGGATCAGGGGGCGGGGATTCCATGCCCCGAGATAAATTACGCCGTCTCCGTCCCGCTGTTCCGCAATCTGACGCTGAACAACCAACTGCCGGTCGAGAAGGGTGAAGCCCCGGTCATCCGCGTCAACGGCGTCTATCTTGACACACTGGAACCCGCGTCGGCGTCGCAGGGATGGGGAAAGCTGGAGCGCAACCGCAGCGTCTGGGAGAAACCGATGGTGATTGGCGGACGAAGATTCTCCCGCGGACTCGGAACGCATTCGCCGTCCCGGATAGTTTATAATCTTGACGGCGGATACAAGCGATTCCAGTGCTGGGCCGGAGCGGACCAGGCAACCGGGCCGACCATCACGATGGAGGTCCGCGTTGACGGGAAAAGCGCGTGGAAATCCGAACTCCTGACGCGCACATCTCCCCCCCAGCGCGTGGACGTTGACGTCTCCGCAGCGAAGACACTTGAATTGCTCGTTGGTAATGGCGGCAATGACATCATGGCCGATCATGCTGACTGGGCCGACGCGATTCTGACAAAGTAACAATTTCGGAGGAATGTCTGATGAACTGCGCATGTCGGAGTTGCATCGGCTGCGCCGCGCTGGCTATCTGCGCCATTTTTACAATTTCCGCGTCCGCCGACGAGAACCCCGGGAAACCGGAAACACGCCCGGCGATTCTCTCATCCCCGGTGACGCATTCCGACTGGATGCTGCGCAATCCGCCGCCGAAATGGGGGCCGGAGGGCGTGCGGCAGATTCTGGACCGCTGCAAGCAATGCGGCTGGAAGCGCGTCTACTGGCGCTGTTTCGACGGCGGCAAGGCGCTCTATCCAAGCAAACTCCTCGAACCCGCCCACGGCTACGATGAGGAGAACTACCACCGCGACCACGGCACGGCATGGGTGCTGGAGAAACTCAAAGACCTCGACTGGGGGAGCTACGACGCCCTGCGCGAGGCCGTCACGTACGGCCATCAGATCGGCATAGAGGTCCATGCCTGGCTGAGCATAAACGAGGACGATCACGGATACGGACTGACCAGCCGCTTCTCGCGGGAGCATCCGCAGTTCCGCTGGATGCGCCGCGACGGCAGCGCCTTCCGCACACAACTCAGCTTCGCCTTCAAGGAAGTCCGGGATTACAAACTCGCCCTCGTCGAGGAGATACTCTCCTACGACCCGGACGGCATCCTCTTTGACTGGATTCGCACCGGAGACGTTCGGGACAATCCGCACACGGATTCCGGCGGCGCGGCGAATTACGGATACGAAATCCCGAACATCGAGGCCTTCAGGAAGGCGTACGGAATTGATCCGAAGGACGTCCCCAACGGAGACGAGCACTGGGTGAGGGTCAGGGCGGAGCCGCAGACCGTCTTCATGCGCGACGCGCGCAAGCTCATAAGGCTGAAGAATCCCCGCGCGAAAGTCGCCGCGCTGGTCCATAATCCGTGGGGTTACCGCGGCAGCCCGACCGACACTCCGTATGACGGCAACCTGCGCGGGCTGCTGCTTGACACGGGTAAATGGGCTGAAGAAGGCCTGATAGACGAAGCGGTCGCCGCGGGATACTATCGCCCCGGCGGATCGCCCGAGGCCGCCTACAACGCGCTCGTGAAGGAAACCGGCGGCAAGGTCAGAGTCTGGCTGTTCGGCTGGCTGGGCGGCAAGGATCAGTTCCTGGGGGACGTTAGTCTGGCTGAGAAGCTGGGCGCGCCGCAGATACTCCTCTGGGAATCCGACTACGTCGCCCTCGCGCCGGCCAACGAAGAGGTTGTCAGAGCAATGAATGACTACTCGACCGGAAAGGGAGATCAGACAAAATGAAATCGCTGTCCAGACGGTCGTTCATGAAGCGGACGGGGCTTGCGGCGGCGCTTGCAGCCGGGGCCGCAGGTTCATCCTTTTCCATCATTCGCGGCGCTGAAACAGGAGGCGCGACAAAGATGAAAGCAATGCAGAGGCCGGACCTGCCGGACGGCAATTCCGCAAGGGGAATCGAGGTCATCCAGTTGACGACGCAGACCGACGTTCCCGCGTCGCACCTTTACATGGAGGCGCAGGTGTTCACGTCAGACTCCAAGCGTTTCCTCCTGCATCTCTCCGCAGGCGCGCACGGCGGAAGCAAGGACGACCCCAGACATCAATACTTCGTCTGCGACCTTGATAACGGATGCGAACTGTCGCCGATAACGAACGAAACGGGCGCAACGGCGACGTCGGTCTCCCCGGACGATAAATACGTTTATTATTTTGTTGACGAAACCGAGCCGGGCGGCGGGCGGCTGACGCTCAAGCGCGTCAATCTTGACGGGTCGGACCGCCGCGTGATCATGGTCATTGACAAGCCGCTGCCGGACACGCAATTCCGCCCCAGCCGCATCTACCCCCTCTCAACGATCTCATCGGACGGCAAGCGCCTGGCCCTTTCCTGCTTCCTCGGCGACGGCAGGACGGAGAACATGCCCTGGGGATTGATGGCCTTTGATCTTGAGAAAGCGTCCGTCCAACTGATTCTCCAGGGCACAAGCTGGGTGAACGTCCATCCGCAGTACAGCCGCTCGCGCGATCCGAAGGAGTCGCGCGACATCCTGGTTCAGGACAATCACGACAACCAGTTCAACGCGTCCGGGACGGTGACGAAACTGGTCGGCGGCGACGGGGCGGACATCCACGTCATCCGCGACGACGGAAGCGACATGCGCAACATGCCGTGGGGGCGGGACGGCAACGAGTTCTGCCAGGGGCATCAGTGCTGGCGCGGACGAAGCGCATGGGCGATAACGAGCACAGGAACCCGCAATCCGCCGGAATGTCAGCTTATCGAAGGGCTGGCCGCGCCGCACGCGGGCCACATTGGATTGAAGACGCCCGGCGGGAGGCGCAACGACCTGAGCCGGGAGTTCCCGAATCCGAAATTCTATCACTTCGCGACCGACATCGCGGGCGAGCGCATGATTACCGACTGCGGGCCGTTGAGCAAGGAGGCGAAGATATACGCGATGGAACTCGGCAAGCCGGGGGAGGAACCGTTGCGCAATTTTAGATACCTGCTCAGCCCGAAATCGTCATGCCTGAAGGGGGCGCACATACACCCCTTCCTGTCGCCGGACGGCAGAACGGGGTTCTTCAATTCCGATGAATCAGGACGGCTCCAGGCCTACATGATCCGCGGGTTGTAACGGAATTCTCCCCTCTCCCCCGTTTCTGAATCATCCCCCCCGGGGGAGCATATGTTTAGCGCAAACTTTCCTTCGGAGAATCTTCCTTCCCCGCGTATCAACGTCGGGGTCGTCTCGTTTGGCGAGGAGCCGTCGCTTTCAACGCGTCGGAAGGGGGTTGATTCGGAGCGCATTCTTTGAAGACTCCACGAAAATCGCGCGATATCGCCCGCAGGCTCAGGCGCGAGCCGACATCCGCCGAGGCGGTCTTGTGGCAGCACATCAGGCGCAGCCAGGTCGCCGACGCGCTTCCGCCGCCAGTATCCGATCGGGCGGCGCGTCGTTGACTTCTACTGCGTGGAGCTTGGCCTCGCCATCGAGGTGGACGGAGCCACGCACGCCGGACGCGAACGCCAGGATGCCATTCGGCAGTCTGAGATTGAGTCGCGCGGGATCGCCGTCCTGCGATTCCGGGATGAGGATGTTCTGCGCGGACTGCATGAAGTGTTATGCAGGATTGATACTGTCGTACGACGGATGAGGGAGCGGAAATAGTGTGGCCCCATTCCGTCGCCTTGTCGAGGCCCCCTTCCGTCGCCTTGCCAAGGCCCCCTTCCGTCGCCTTGTCGAGCAAGGCGACACCTTCCCCCATGCTACGCGCTTCGCGCGAGCGCACGGGGGAAGGGGATATGTAAATACGCACGGGGGAAGGGGATATGCAAACGCGCACTGGGGGAAGGGGATATGCAAATACGCACGGGGGAAGGGGATATGCAAATACGCGCGGGGGAAGGAAATTATCTATACGGGGGAAGCGAAGTTAAACCCGCCTCTCCCCTCCCAAATTAGACCATCCTGCCCCCGTTTTGTTCGCCGTTCGCGAACAAAATGGGGGAAGGTGGCGCGTCGCTTGCGACGCGACGGAAGGGGGCCTCGGCTCGCGCTTCCCCCCTTGCTTCCCGCCACGCCCCCGGCTATATATCCCCTCATGCCTTCAAATGCTGCGAAAATCAAACCGACCTCCAAACCCGTGAAGGACTACTACGCCGCGCTCAAGGCCCTTGACGCCCAGGGCGCGGGCCACGAAGGCGCAGTCCGCTCCGCATTCCAGTCCCTCCTCGCCGAAGCCGCCAAGTCCCGCAAGTGGACCCTCATCGCCGAATTCCACTCCACCGTCGCCGGCCGAACCATCATCTATGACGCCGTCCTGCGCGACGCCAACTACCTCCCCCACGGGCATTGGGAGGCCAAGGACTCCGGCGACGACATTGACGCCGAAATCAAAAAGAAAATCGCCCTCGGTTACTCCACCTCCAACATCATTTTCGAGAACACGGCGACAGGCGTCCTCTATCAGGACGGGCATGAGGCGATGCGCATCGCCCTTTCCGATCCGAAGCAGCTTTGCCGCCTGCTGGATGCCTTCCTGGGCCACGTCGAGCCGGACTTCGAGAACTTTGAAACCGCAGTCGCCGAATTCAGGGAGCGCGTCCCGGAGCTTGCCCGCGGCCTGGTGGAGAAAATCCGCGAGGCGCACAAGGACAACCCCGCCTTCATCGCCGCGTTCGCCAAATTCTTCGCCCTATGCCAGAACTCCCTCAATCCGAATATCAGCGAACCAGCCGTTGACGAAATGCTCGTCCAGCACCTCCTGACCGGACGCCTCTTCTCCACCGTCTTCGACAATCCGGACTTCGCGCAGCGCAACGTCATCGCCAGAGAGGTCGAGGGCGTCATTGACGCGCTCGTGAGCCGCAGCTTCAGCAAGACGGAATTCCTCAAATCCCTCAACCCCTTCTACGCCGCCATTGAGTCCGCCGCGCGGGGGCTTTCCGAATTCTCCGACAAGCAGCACTTCCTGAACACCGTCTACGAGCAGTTCTTCCAGGGCTACTCCGTCAAGGTCGCGGACACGCACGGCATCGTCTACACCCCGCAGCCCATCGTTGACTTCATGTGCGCCAGCGTGGAGGAGGTCCTGAAGTCCGAGTTCGGCCTCGACCTCTGCTCCCCGCAGGTCCAGATTCTCGACCCCTGCACGGGCACGGCCAACTTCATCGTCAACCTCCTGCGCCGCATGGACAAGGTCCGCCTGAAGGACGCCTACCGCAACCGCCTCTTCGCCAACGAAGTAATGCTCATGCCGTATTACATCGCCGCCCTGAACGTCGAACACGCGTACTACGAACTGACCGGAAACTATGAGCCGTTCGAGGGGCTTTGCTTCGTGGACACCCTGGACATGGTCGAGCACATGAGGCGGCAGCAGGGCTTGTTCATATCGGAGCAGAACGCCGAGCGCGTCAAGCGGCAGCAGAAGGCCAAAATCACCGTCATCATCGGCAACCCGCCCTACAACGTCGGCCAGCTCAACGAGAACGACAACAACAAGAACCGGAAATACGAACACGTTGACGAGCGGATAAGGCAGACGTATGTGAAGGACTCAAGCGCAACGAACAAGAATTCCCTGTATGACGCATACGTCAGGTTTTTCAGGTGGGCATCAGACAGGCTTGGAAATCAGGATGGAATCCTCTGCTTTGTGAGCAATAACGGATTCCTGAATGGGATCGCCTTCGACGGTTTCCGCAAACATATGGAGAAGGATTTCTCCAGAATATATCATTTCGATTTCAAGGGAAACGCGAGAACCGCCGGAGACAGACGACAAAGGGAAGGCGGTAACATATTTGACGACCAGATTCGGGTGGGAGTCGGAATTTCGCTTCTTGTTCGCAAAGGTGTAGAGAATAAGTTTTCAGGATATTATTACGCTGTTGATGATTATATGAAGGCCGAAGAAAAGAGAGCCTGTCTACTCAAATATGATCGTGTATCGAAAGTTCCATGGCAGGAAATGGTTCCCGACGCGAAACATTCCTGGCTTGTCGCAGGCAATCAGGCTGAGTTCGACGGCTTTATGCCTACCGGGACAAAGGAGGCGAAGGGACTTGATGCAGAGAAGGCGGAGACAATCTTTGCAACATATGGGAGAGGCGTTGCAACATGTCGTGATGAAGTTGTCTATGATTTCAATCGTGATTCCCTTATCCCGCGCGTGAAGCAGTTCATTGACGACTACAACGCCGAGGTGGGCCGTTATAAAGGGGCGAAAGCGCAGGACAAGGACAACATTGACAATTTTGTTCATTATGATCGGATTCAATGGAGCGAATCACTGAAACATGATGTGCAGCGAGAAAGATATGCTGAATATGATGACATAAAGATACGATCATCTTTATACAGACCTTTCTGCAAACGTTTCCTTTTCTTTGATCGCATGCTGAATGAGAGGGTTTATGTCTTCCCTCATATCTTCCCCACCCCCGAAACGGAGAAGGAGAACCGTGCAATCTGTTCGTGTGCAATAGGTGTGAAGAAAAGCTATCACGCTTTGGCAGTAAGCATCATCCCGGACTTGCATCTAACGGCCGACTCGCAATGCTTCCCCTTCTACGTCTACAACGAGGACGGGACAAATCGGCGGGAGAACGTGACGGACTGGGCGCTTGGGGAGTTCCGGCGGCATTACGGCAACGACGCGATCACAAAGCGGGACATATTCCATTACGTCTACGCCGTGCTGCATCATCCGGGCTACCGCGAGCGCTACGCCGAATGCCTCAAACGCGAATTGCCCCGCATCCCGTTTGCCGTATCTTCCCTCTCCCCCTCCAGTATTTCTCCCTCTCCCACCTCAAGTAACTCTCCCTCTCCCACCGGGAGAGGGTGGCGTTCGCCTCGGCGAACGACGGGTGAGGGGGGGAACAACACAGCCAAAGCTCCAGGTGAGGGGGGCAGCAGCATAGCCAGGGGAGACCGCGAAGCGTCGGGGAGCGGACGCATAATCCTCCCCCCCTCATCCGGCGCGCCGTCCCGGCGCGGCCACCTTCTCCCCAGGGGAGAAGGAGAGGACACGCGGGGCGCGCCTTCTTGCGGGGGAGAAGGAGAGGACTCGCAGGGCGTGAGGGCGGGTTTCAAACCCGCCCCTACAGGCGGCGGGGCTGCGGGGGCCTTCCGCGCCCTTGCCGACGCCGGCCGGCGGCTGGCGGAGTTGCACGTCAATTACGAAGACGCGGAGCCGTGGCCGCTTAAATTCGAGGCGACGCCCGGAACGAAGCTCTCATACGCCGTCGTTGACAAGATGCGCCTGAACGAGGACGGGACGGAGCTTCGCGTGAACGATTCCCTGACTCTGCGCGGCATCCCGCCGGAGGCTCACGCTTACCGCCTCGGCAACCGCAGCGCGATCGAATGGGTCGTGGACCAGTATCAGGTCAAGACCCACAAGCGCAGCGGGATCGTCTCCGACCCCAACCGGCGCGACGATGAGAAATACATCGTGAACCTTGTGGGGAAGGTTGTCCGGGTGAGCATGGAGACGGTGAAGATCGTCGGCGAGATAGCGGGGATGGAGTTCAAAATGTAGGGTGGGCGCTCGGCTCGCTTCGAGACGCCTGCGCCCACGCGGGTTTTTGTGCCCAAGCGGGTTTTTCCGGTGGGTCATCGCATCGCTTGCGCGATGCTAACGACCCACCCTACTTGCTGAAGTCTTGGCGAGGCTGAACAAGAGTGCCTTCCTTCTCCCTGGGGGAGAAGGTGGCATTCGCCTTGGCGAATGGCGGTTGAGGGGAAGAACTGAGTTTGCAGCGTCCCCCCCCTCACCCGTCACGGCTACGCCGTGCCACCCTCTCCCGGTGGGAGAGGGAAAATTACTTGAAGGGGGAGAGGGAAAACTGTGTAGATGGCGGGAGAAGGAAAACCGCGCAGGCGGC
Source organism: Planctomycetota bacterium (assembly GCA_022711755.1). Taxonomy (GTDB): domain Bacteria; phylum Planctomycetota; class Brocadiia; order SM23-32; family JAKLEA01; genus JAKLEA01. The sequence goes on along the minus strand of JAKLEA010000008.1, from coordinate 8,044 downwards.
GATGGAGGGAAGATCGCGAGCAGATTCCGCGTGGGTTCGGAGAACCCACCCTACATGATGAAGGAGTTGAAGATGTCCGCGAAGAACAAGCAATCAGCGCCGGAGAAGCCGTCTCTGCGGCGCAGGATGTCCAGCCGTTGGAACGCGCTGCCGCGCCCGCTGCGGATCACGCTCCGGGTGATCGAATACACGCTGGCCGTCTACGTCGTCCTGAGCGTGAGCGGGTGCTGGTTCCTGACGCATCCGAAGGGCCGCGCCGTCAGGGAGGTTGAGCTTCCGGACGGGACGGAGTTCGTTGACATTGAGTTGAAATCAAGCGACGGCATGCGCCTTGCCGGGTGGTATCTGCCGAACATGCGCGCGGTCGGCGGGGCGGTCGTGTGCCACGGCTGGCAGGTGCATCGCATGGCCGTGCTTGACCGCGCGATATGGCTGCGCAATCGCGGGCTTGCGGTGGTTCTCTTCGATTTCCGGGGACACGGGAGCAGCGAGCGGACGAAGTGTTCGCTTGGAGAATACGAAGCCCGGGACGTGGCGGCGGGGATTGATTACATGATGGGCGCGTTGCCGCCGACGGCCGCGAAGAAGGTCGTGCTCTGGGGGCACTCGATGGGCGCGGTGGCGTCCCTGAAGGCCGCGGTCGGGCGCGACGACGTCTGGCGCGTGATCGCGGAGGCTCCGTTCGACAACATGTCCCACTCGCTGAACCTATACATCTCCAATGTGGCCCACCTGCCGCCGATTCCGCTTGCGCCGACCATTTGCTGGCTGGCGCGAAGGCATATCGGGCTTGACGAGCCGGTGAACGTGATACCGGACTGTCGTATGCTGACGAACACGCCGGTATTCCTGCTTACGGGCGGGCGGGACAGGATGGTCTCGGCTGCGATGGGCAACGCGATCATGGACGCGCTGGCGGGGCCGAAGGAGCGGTTCATCGTCCCGGAGGGGACGCACAATCACATATTCGATTCCGGGGGGCCGAAGCTGGAGACGACGCTTGAGGGATTCCTGGCGCTGAAGTCGCTGCCCGTACCGGAGTTCAAGCCGGAGGACGCGCAGGACGAGGATAATAAGTCGCTGCTGGACCAGAGGAGGCTGATGGAGTTGCTGAACAAGGAGCGTTGACGTCTTTCGCGGACTGGATTTCCGGCGGGGAACGCTATAATATTCGCGCCGTTGGAAAGGCGTTACCGGAGAAGACCAGGCCATGTCCCGCAAGACGCTGCTGACGTTGCTCTTCATCGCGCTGGGCGCGACGCTGGCGCTTCCGTTCGCCATGAAGCCGGACACGGAGTCAACGGCCGGCGAGCTGAAGCTCACGCTCATCTCCCCGCACCATGAGGGAATCCAGAAGGAGTTCCGCCAGGCTTTCAGCCGCTGGCACAGGGAGCAGTACGGACAGAGCGTCGCGATGGAGTTCGTTGATCCGGGCGGCGGGACTTCCGTGATCCTCAAATTCATCAAGGCCCGCTACCAGGATCTTCCGAACGGCATCGGCATTGACGTTTTCTTCGGGGGGGGGACGGAGCCTTACATCCCGCTTGCCGAGGCCGGGTTGCTGGAGCCGTATCCGCTCCCGCCCGCGATTCTGAATCGCATTCCGCAGAAGCTCGCCGCCGTGGAGGTCTACGATCCGCGGTTCCGCTGGTACGGCGCGGCGATGAGCGGTTTCGGCATCGTCTTCAACAAGGTCGTCCTGGGCAAGCTCGGCCTGCCGGAGCCGAAGCAGTGGGAGGACTTGGCGAACCCGGCGTATTTCTCCTGGCTGGGCGGTCCGGACCCGCGCCAGAGCGGTTCCGGCCACATGGTCTACGAGATCATCCTGCAGGCCCACGGCTGGGAGGAGGGGATGAGCGTAATCAGCCGCATGAGCGCGAATTTCCGCTCCTTCAGCAAGTCCGGAAGCGTGGCCCCGAAGGCGTGCGCGGCGGGGGACATCGCCTGCGGGCTGGCGATTGACATCTACGCGTGGGCGCAGATTGACGCCGTCGGCGAGGACAAGATCGGCTTTTGCATCCCGGACGGCAAATCCGTCATCAACCCGGACGCCATCGCCATCCTGAAGGGCGCGTCGAACATGGAGCTTGCGCAACGCTTCGTCACGTTCGTCATGTCCGAGCCGGGCCAGTTGCTCTGGATTCTGCGCAAGGGCGAGCCGGGCGGGCCGGAGAACGAGACGCTCAACCGCCTGCCCGTCCTGCCGGACCTTTATGAGACGACGGCCGGCAGAACGTCCGTGAAGCTGAATCCGTTCAAGTCCACGGGCACGCTCGCCTACAGCGCGGAGACAGGCTCCGCGCGCTACCGCATCCTGAACGACTACCTCGGCGCGGCCATCATTGACGTCCACCCGGAGCTTTGCGCGGCGTGGCAGAACGTAATAAAAAAGGGAATGCCGAAGGAGATGGTCGCGGAACTCACGCGAGTTCCGATTTCCGAGGCGGACTTCATGGCGCTGGCCGCGAAGTGGGAGGAGACGGAACTTCGCGACAGGCAGATCAACGAATGGCTTAACCATTTCAGGGACCGATACAAAAGGCTTGCGGCTCAGTGAAGACGCATCGCCGGATGAAACAATGAAACTTGAAATTTACGATCCGAAGGCTCGCGCGGCGGACGTTCTGAAACTCTGGGACAGGGCGCTTGGCAAAGACTACCCGGTCAGCGACAGGGCTTTCTGGCAGAACACCATCGGCAACCCGTTCTACGAACACGGCGACGCATTCGTAGCCGTCGGGAAGGGCAAGGTTCTAGGGTTTGCGCTGGCGAAGCTCGAGCGAAGCTCAAATCCGGAGCATGAGAAGCACGGCAGCGTCGGCGTCCTGATGGTTGACCCGGCGGCGCGGCGCAAGGGAATCGGCAAGGCTCTCCTGGCCCGGACAGAGGATCGTGTGAAGGGGTTCGGTTGCGCGGAATGCGGGGTGGCGACTCCGGCGCATTACCGCTTCTGGCCGGGGATACCGACGGAGCTGACGCCCGCTTATGAGTTCTTCGCGGGGCAGGGCTACAAGCTTCATCGCGGATGCTTCGACCTCGTCCGGGACGTGAGCAACTTCCGCGTTCCGAAGCGCGTCAAGGAGGCCATCGCGCGCGAGGGCGTCGAGATACGCCCGCTGAAGGAGGACGAGGTCGCCGACCTGCTGACCTTCGAGCGGGCCGAGTTCAAGGGATGGGAGCCTTCAATGCGCTCCCTGATCGGCCACCGCGAGGCGGACCATATCATCATCGTCAAACGCGGCGGCAGAATCATCGGCAGCCTTCAGTCCTTCAGCCCTCTCAGCCGGATGCGTTCGGCCAACCTGATATGGGAGACGCTGCTCGGCGCGGACTGCGGCGGGCTGGGCGCGGTGGGTATTGCGAAGGCCGAGAGGGGCAAGGACCTCGGTCTGGCGCTGTGCGCCGTTGCGACGGACGTTCTGCGCCGCCGCGGGGTGCGCAATGCGCACATTGACTGGACCGGCCTGATCGAGTTCTACGGCAAGCTCGGTTACAAGCCCTGGCGCGAATACTGGAAGGGCGAAAAGAAGCTGGCGTGACGCCGCTTATCGCCGCCGGTCAGGGACGGCGGATCGTTCCGAAGGCTGAACGCGCAGGAGAGGAATCGAATGGAAAGGAAGCCGAACCTTGTCGTCCTTTTCGCGGATCAGATGCGCGCCCATACGATGTCCGCGCTTGTCTCCGGAAGCAATGGAGACGCCGGAGCGCTGACGCCCAATCTGGAGCGCCTTGCCCGCAACGGGGTCAACTGCGCCAACGCAATCTCCAACTGCCCCGTCTGCACGCCAAGCCGCGGAAGCCTGATCACCGGGCGATACCCCCTCCGCCACATGGCGGTGGCGAACGACCTGCAGATGCCGCCTGGGCAGACGAGCATCGCGGAAGTCCTGAACCGGAACGGTTATCGCTGCGGCTACATCGGCAAGTGGCACCTTGACGGCATCCCGCGCGACGTCTTCACGCCGCCGGGGCCGCGCAGACAGGGGTTTGACGATTACTGGGCGGTCTTCGAATGCCACCACGATTACTTTAATACAAGGTATTTCCTGGATAAGCCCGACCTTGTTCGCGCCGAAGGCTATGAGCCGGACATTCAAACCAACCTTGCGATTGAATACATCGGCTCGCGGATGAACGACCCGTTCTGCCTCTTCGTGTCATGGGGGCCGCCGCACGATCCATACCAGCTTGTGCCGGAGAAGTACCGGGCGATGTTCGATCCGGAGAGGATGGGACCGCGCCCGAATTGCGCCGCGCCCGACAGACGCGCAGTCGCGGATTACTTCGCGGCCGTCGCGGCCCTTGACGAATGCGTGGGACGCATCGCCAGGACGCTTGAGGAGCTTGGCCTTGACGAGAACACGATTCTCGTCTTCACGTCCGACCACGGCGACATGCTCTGGTCCCACGGACGCCGCAACAAGCAGCAACCCTGGGAGGAGAGCATCCGCATACCGTTGATTCTCAGCCGCCCCGGCGCGATGCCGGAGAACGCAGTCCGGCGGGGGCTTATCGGCGTGACCGACCTTCCTCCGACGCTGCTGGCCCTGTGCGGAATCCAGCCGCCGGAATGCATGGAGGGTCTGGACCACAGCCGGATGCTGCTGGAGGACAGGGGACCGCGCCACGCCTCAGTCCCGATCATGGACATCGTCCCCACCGACCAGGCGAAGGCGTGGGGAGGGCGTCCCTGGCGCGGAGTCAGGACGGAGCGTTACACGTATGCCCGCTACCGGGATGAGGGCTGGGTTCTGTATGACAACGATAAGGACCCGTATCAGTTCGAGAACCTGATCGCCCGCCCGGAAGCGGAGAAACTGCGCGACGAAATGGAGGGGGAGTTGCAGAAGTGGCTTGAGAGGATGGGTGACGAATTCCTTGCCGCCGAGGGCCACCTTGAACAGCTTGGCCTTCTTGAGGCGTGGAACGAGAGGGAGGCGCACTTCGACCGCTTGTGGAGGCGGAAGAAGTAGGGAGAATCGGCAGGCGTGACGGCCTTGCCTGATTCAGAGCGCGGAATTGTGGCGGAGGGAGAGGGATTCGAACCCCCGGTGGGTGTAACCCCACAGCGGTTTTCAAAACCGCCACCATCGGCCACTCGGTCATCCCTCCAGCCGATTGGTAATCAACATCTTACGACAAATGACACTTGACAGCCTGCGCACACTTTGCGCACAATTCCCGATGTCGTTTGACGACTTTCGTGCCTCTATAGGCGTTATGCCGCGAGGTGTTCGACATGGCTGACAAGAAAATCTCCTTACAGCACCGGGCGAACGGCAACTGGGAAGCCCGATGGCGACCCGACGGGGTTAACGGCGTTCAGTGTTCCAGAACCTTCAAGACGAAGAAACGCGCCCAAGCGTTCGTTCAATTCTTGGACAAGCAGATGAACGCAGGCTTCCTGAACCTAGGTAAACCTATACCTTGGGAGGAGTTCATTGTCAACCACTGGCTGCCCTATGCGGAGGGACTGAGAGAGAAGAACCGCGACGATTACAACACGACTATCAAGCGATTCCGGGAGACGATCAACCCGCAGACCATAACAGGGATATCTACCACTGATATTGAACAGTTCAAGGTCAGCATGATCCAAGCGAAACTGGCTCCCCGAACAATCAACAAGCATCTGCAGCAACTATCTCGTGTCTTTGATCTGGCCCGCCGCTGGGAACTGATTGACAAGAATCCCGGGCGGTTGATTGACAGGGAAAAGCGACCATCAAGACCCGCCGAGATCATAACAGAAGATGATTTCAGGAAGCTTCTCAGCGCTGCCCCCAGCGAGGAATGGCGGCTCTTCCTGAAAATGGGTTGGCTGTTGGGGTTGCGAATTACAGACTTGAGGAAGCTCGAATGGCAACAGTTCGACCTGAAGGTTGGAGTTCTGTCTCACATAGACCGCAAGACACAGCGTCAACACCCGCGCCCCCTGCCGCCAGATGTCGTAAGGTTGCTGTCTGAGATTCCTGAGTCACAACGCGAAGGCCCGCTGTTCCCGTCATTCCACCGCATGTCGGTTGACCATTTCGCCCGTGAGTCAAAGGTGATTCGGGACGCGGCCAAGGTTAAAACCGAACTGCGGCACTTCAGATCAGCCCTAGTTTCTCGGCTTGCCGCACTCGGCTACCATCCAACTCTGATTGGCGCTTGGACACTCCAGACCCCAGAAGTACTGCTTCGGCATTATACGAGGGTCGACGAACTCCGCCCTGTGGCCGATGCCGTACGGCTGCCCGTCGAGCATCCTGAACCGCCTTCTCCAAAGACTCCGGACTGACTCGCCACGCCCCACCCCATCGTTCCGCCTCGATCTGTCCAGAACGGACAAGAGCATAGACAGCCGTCAGGCTGAGGCTCAGTGCCTCTGCCACTTCCTTGACTGTCAACCTCTTGTCTATCATGCTTTTCTGTCCCGTGATGATCCGTCGCTGAACGGACATCGGACTGGGTTTTCCCGGGTACAGAGTCTTCTCTCGGCTACTTGTCTCCACAAAAGGTAAGCCTGCTACGGTCATAGCAGGCAGATCGAAAACGGGTCTGTCCACCCTATATCGCTCTGGCACTCGGGTCACTCCCGTATGCCTGCTCCTAGTATAACGGTGATCTGAAAGCTGTCAAGGCGATTCCGCGCAAAATGGTAGTTATGTTGCGTTTTAAGCCAGTTTTAGACAATCTGAACATGTCCCTGTCGGCATAGCCGTCATTGTCAATTGCTTGATTATTCCTCTCTGTTGGCTCTAAGATGTCTCCCGTTCCAACGCTACAGTCTGGGAGTAGGTTAGCTTGAAGGGACGTGGGATGACCCCTGATAGGGACACACTATCGGCAGGAGATGTGGTTTCTGGCTTTGAGCCGTCTGAACTGGTCGAGGTACAGCAGGTCAAAGCCTTCGGTGACCGCAAACTCGTTGAAGCCATCGGCTTGCAATCAAGACGGCACTATAAGCGTCCACTTTCCGATGACGAAATCGCCAGTCTGGTAAGGGTCAGGGGGGACACCTGCCTCTATGAGGGTGACGCTGGTGCATTTCTCCTTGGCGCGGAAGCCGAACGTATTCGCATCGCCCACCAGTTTGACCCGCTCTTTGCGGTCAACTCCAGCATAGTTGACCCTCTGCCTCACCAGATTGAGGCAGTCTACCGATTCCTGCTGCCGCTGCCGCGCATCAGGTTCCTTCTGGCCGATGACACTGGCGCTGGCAAGACCATCATGACGGGCCTGCTGCTGAAGGAACTCCTGTTCCGAGGGGTCATCAAGAAGATACTGATTGTGACCCCAGGCGGCTTGACCAAGCAGTGGAAGGAAGACGAACTCCAGGAGAAGTTTGGCCTCTACTCCCGCCTCGTCAATCGGGCCTCCTTTGACGCCGAACCTGGACAGTTCTCTCATTATGAGGAAGGGATTTTCGTAATCTCCGTGGATTTTCTGGCCCGCTGCGAACCGTGTCTGCGCGCCGCCTGCGCGACGGCATGGGATTTCGTGGTCGTTGACGAAGCCCACAAGCTTTCGGCCTATGAATACAGGACAAAGGTGGACAAGAGTGACCGTTATGAGGCAATTGAGAGCGTAGCCAAGGTAGCGGATCATCTCCTGTTTCTCACTGCTACACCCCACAAGGGCAGGAAGGATTCCTTCCGTCGTCTCCTTCAACTTCTGGACGTTGACCTGTTCCAGAAGGATGAGCACGTGGCCAGTCACGTGAAGGAACAGATAGAAAGCTATCGTGCTGGCGCTGATATGCCCGATATCGGCGAACCGATTACCCATGCCCGCAATCGCTTCTTCCTGCGGCGGCTGAAAGAAGAAATGGTCGAATGGAATGGTGATGAACTATTTGTCACCGAGCGTTTCAAAACCAGCCAGCGAATAGCACTTCAAAACCAGCCACTTGTTTTGGGGTATAGGTCTGCCTGATTATGCACTTTTTGATCTCTGCCGCAAGGGCGATTGCGGATTTGCGCCTTATGCGGTAGCTGTCTGCTTGTTCGTCGCCCGGTCCTTGAGCCTGTAGCTCCTGCCCTCGACAGCGATAACCTCC
>JAKLEA010000078.1 GCA_022711755.1 Planctomycetota bacterium | reverse complement strand
GGCAAAGCTTTCCGGCAGGCCGTTCTTCGCCATGCCGGCCAGCAGTTTTTGCTCGAAATGCTCCAGCCCGCCCTTGCGTTTCCAGGCGGCCATCGAGCGGCGCAACTGGTCGGCCTCTCCGGGCGTGAAATCGGCGGCGACGACAGCCAGTTGCATGACTTGTTCCTGAAAGATCGGTACGCCGCAGGTGCGCGCCAGCACGGCATCGACCGCCGGGGAAATTTTCTCGATCAGCTTCGGGTTTTTCCGGTTGCGCAAATAGGGATGCACCATGTCGCCCTGGATCGGGCCAGGGCGCACCAGCGAGACCTCGACCACCAGATCGTAGTAATTGCGCGGTTGGAGGCGCGGCAGCATGGCCATCTGGGCACGCGACTCGACCTGGAACACGCCCAGCGAGTCGCCGCGCGAGAGCATGGCGTAGACCTCGTCGCAGGCGTCGGGGATGTCCTGCATGCGCACGCGGTGCCCGTCGGCTGGCGTGGCCCGCCCCGCGTGCGCGGTGCCCAGTTGCGCCGCGCGGGGCGCGCCGGCGTGCGCGGGCGCAGCCGCTGCAGGCGTGGTGCCGTGCGAGCTCACCTGGCG
>JAKLEA010000077.1 GCA_022711755.1 Planctomycetota bacterium | reverse complement strand
CTCGGCCAGCGCCCGCTCCGGCTCCTGCAGCGTGTGCAGAGCGTTGCGGGCGAGAACGAGGTTGTAGCTGCCGTCGGCCGCGGGCAGGCCGAGGAGGTCCGCGGCCGCGAAGGCGACGTTGGTCAGGCCCTGTTCCGCGCCGAGACGCTCGGCCTCAGCAAGAGTGTCAGGATCACGGTCGACCGCATCGACACGACCGACCAGAGGGGCGAACGCGAACGCGACCTGGCCGGCGCCGCAACCGTAATCGAGCGCGACGTCTGCCAGCTGCGGCGCGGCAAGCTCCAGCAGCGGGACCACGGACAGATCGGCGTAGTGTTCCACGGGCCGTCCCCCCTTCTGCCCGGTCCGCCCGGCTCAGCCGTACGAGACCGTGTGGATCGTGCCGGTGACGGTGAGGCCGATCCAGCCGAGGAGGTTGACCAGGGCGTGCGCCGCGAGGAGGCGTCCGCGCCACTCGTCCCCGGGACCCCACGCGAGCGCCGCCCCGAAGCCCGCCCCGACGGGCAGGCAGGCGGCGGCCGCGACGTAGTAGCGGATGACGATCCGGAAGCGTCCGGGCAACGCCCGCCGGGTGGCGCGCACGAGGTGCGCTGCGTGCCACA
>JAKLEA010000076.1 GCA_022711755.1 Planctomycetota bacterium | reverse complement strand
CTCACATCGCCTTTGTTGAAGTCCACGTACTCTTCGGTCAGGTCAGCCGCATAGATGACGGCGCCAGCGCGGCCGAGATTGAGATGGACATGGAGATCAAACTCCCTTGGCGCCACGGCGGCGCAAAGGGCCTTAAAGGTGGCTGCCGTCGGTTGGCCGCGTTTGAGACTCCAGAGAATCCTGCGGCTGCCGGGCGCGCTGTAGCCGATGTCCACTTTGTTCTCAACAACAGTCGCCGGGCTGTAACCCAGCGCCGCAATGATCCGGCCCCAGTTCGGATCGCCGCCGTGCCAGCTGGTCTTCACGAGCGGACTGTTCGCCACGGCTCGCGCGGCAGCATCGGCATCCGCGAAGGATTTCGCGCCGTTGACCCGCACGGTGACGAATCGCGACACGCCCTCGCCGTCCCGCACGATCATCTTGGCCAGTTCGAGGCAAACGTGACTCAAGGCCGCCTGGAAGAGGGCAAAGGCTGCCGTTCCAGGCCGGAACTTCCGGTTGCCCGCGAGGCCATTCGCCAGCAAAAGGACTGTGTCGTTAGTGCTCATGTCCCCGTCCACGGTGATACGATTGAAGCTTTTGGCGACGGCCTCGCGCAGCGCCGATTGCAGGAC
>JAKLEA010000075.1 GCA_022711755.1 Planctomycetota bacterium | reverse complement strand
CACCGGTTCAGACAGAGGAAACAGGCCTTCCGGCTAACGGAGTGTGATGTTGAAAGTCCGAAGCGGCAGGCGCGAGGCGTGGTCGTTCTTCGACGTCACACTTCCAACTTCAGACATTCTACTTTACACTTTCTTGCGTTACTCCCATCGGGTCTTCGGCCTTATATGGGCGAGGACTGTTCCGATGAGCGATAGCAGCGGATACATCCAGTTTCTGGCCGAGGCCCGGGCGGGCGATCAGGCGGCGATGGGCCGCCTGGCGATGCTCGTCTGGGAGCGGCTGTACCCCTTCGCCTTCCGCATCACGCTGGACCGCGATGCGACGGAGGACATCCTCCAGGAGACGCTCCTGACGATGCTCCGCCGGCTCGGCTCATTGCGCGACGAGACGCGGTTCTGGCCCTGGATCTATCGCATTGCCTGGAGCAAGATCCGCAACCGCCTCCGTCACCGGCGACTGCAGTTCCTCTATGAGCGAATGGCGCTGTTTGGACGGGACGCCAGGGACGATGCCTGCTGTGGCGACATCGGTCCGCTGGACGTCCAGATCCGCGAGGAGACCCTCCAGGAAGTCAGGACAGCCATCACCCATCTCAGCGGCTGTCAGCGGGACATCC
>JAKLEA010000074.1 GCA_022711755.1 Planctomycetota bacterium | reverse complement strand
CCGATGGTTCGCCGCTCCTTGAGCTGCGCCACGAGGTCAAACAGGCGCTTCAAGTACTCCGCCAGGTGACCGAGCACCTCCGCCCGGCCGCCTTCCACGCCATCGAATGGCAGCACCTCGCCGAACATCTGTTCCCCCTTGCCGGCCATGGCGTAGCCCGCGAATAGCCGGTCCATCCCCTGCTGCCAGGTGTTCTCCGGCAGGAACAATTCGCCGTCGATCAGGCTGTAGAACTCGGGCGTGGCGTAACCCAGGTGCACGCTGACGACGCAGTTCTCGATCTTGCCCACGGCTCCACAGTGCTGGCGTTGGACACAGGCGGTCTTGTTGCCCTTCTTGACGAAGCTGGTCTCATCGATGACGCCGACACTGTGCGGAGAGCCGTGGCCGGCGGCCACCTGTTGCTCAAGGCGGTCGCGGACGGCCCGCTCATCCCAGCGAAACAGGCCCAGGAACTCCTGCAGGTTGCGCGGCGGCTCCCCGAAGGCATCGGCCATCGGTTCAATGCTCTTGCGGGGCAGATCGCTCAACTGGCCCTCGACGTACAGAGAGAGGTAGCGACGGGTCGTCACGCGACCGAAGCAGTCGTCGAACCGGTGCAGAAAACGAGTCAATTCCG
>JAKLEA010000073.1 GCA_022711755.1 Planctomycetota bacterium | reverse complement strand
CTCCGGGTTGCAGTTCGAGCACCGGTACGGCTCGCACCCCTCGAGCCTCTACAACACCGGCACGCTGTACCCGGTGGTATGGATCCCGCCGACGGACGGATCCGAGCCGGAGGCGTTCTTCGGCGCGAAGCCGTCGCCGACGCCCACGCCCACGCCGTCGCCGACGCCCACGCCGTCGCCGACGCCGCCGACTCCGCCGCCGATCGGCGGACAGCCGTACCACGTGGTGTGCCCCGTGTGCGGCCGCGGGTTCGACGTGATCGGCACGCCGGTGGTGCCGCCGCATCCGCCGTGCCCGTTCTCCGGCTGGCCGAGCTCCTACGTCCCGCCGTCGCCGACGCCCACGCCGTCGCCGGAGCCGGAGCCCTCGCCGGAGTACCCGGAGCCGATCCCCGGTCCGGAGCCGGAGCCGGAGCCGGGACCGGTACCGCCGCAGCCGCCGTTCCCGGAGCCGGAGCCGACGCCCACGCCGGAGCCGACGCCGGAGCCGGCGCCGACGGGTGAGAAGAAGGGCCTCCTCGGTCCGCTCGCGATCCTGTCCCTCTTGGGATGGGCGGCGAAGGAGCTGTAGCGATGGCCGATCTCATAACCCGACAGCCGACAGCGGCCGAGGCGGCGATCGCGCTCCGC
>JAKLEA010000072.1 GCA_022711755.1 Planctomycetota bacterium | reverse complement strand
CGGAGCGGCTTTCGGAGCCGCAGTTTTCGGTGTGGCGGCTTTCGGGGCTGCAGCCTTGGGGGCGGGAGCCGCCTTGGCCGGTGCGGCGGGCTTGGCTTCGACAGCGGCCTCAGGAGCGACTTCGGCGGCAGGGGCGGCTTCGGCAGCCCAGCTCACCGGCAGGGCGAAGTTGGCGAAGTCGCGGGTCACGTAGCCGGCGTTGGTCCATTCGCGCAGCAGCAGGGCGATGTTGAGGCGGGCCAGGCTTTTGGCGGCCAGCCAGGCGGTGGCGCCGGCAGCGGCGAAACCGGCCAGCGCACCACCGATCAGCGCGCTGTAATCGCCTTCCTGCGACATGCCGTAGAGAAAGATCACCGTTTCCGCGCCTTCGCGGGCGACGGCCAGCGCGGCGACGGGCCAGACGATCAAGCGGCGGTACCAGGACGGACGGTCGAAACAGATGATGAAGGAGAGCAGGTAGAGCGTCAGCGGAAGGACCCAGAGGAACGGGACGACCGCGACATCCTGGCACAGCGCGTTCGTGGTCGCCAGAAGCATGATGGAACCGTTGGCCGGGAGGAGAAGCCACAACGCGCGCGTCAGGAGGGAGGGCGTCGCGGTGTCGAGCGCCGGCGGGTCCGACGGCGAAACAGC
>JAKLEA010000071.1 GCA_022711755.1 Planctomycetota bacterium | reverse complement strand
CATACCGTCAATCGCCCCTGTCGGGGCTTTGGAAATACGTTTGGCGTTATCCACGGGCTTGCGCCGCGAGGCTACCATCATACGCCCTTCGGGCTGGGATAACGATACGCAAAAGGCATCCGAAGGCATGTGAACATATCGCCGGTTGCCACCTGAAATGGACTGCTTTCATACCCAGATAAATTGGCGCACCCGTTCACGTTTTCCCGCAGGTCAACGCGGGAGAGGCGGGGAACAGGGAGATCGGCAAATTCCCGCCGTCGGCATGCCGCCCATACAACCGGGCCGCGCGGCCCGCGCGCTCGGCGTTCGGACGCATTATTGAAGTCAACGTCCCGAATGGCACTAAGATAAGCTTTTCCCGCATGTCTGAGAGTCGAAATCCTGCAGATTTTGGTTGCTGTCGGATTTCAGGCCCGAAGGGCCGCGTTACAATAGCCAGGGGCAAGCGAAGCGTCGCCCCTGGTCAGAAACTTACCGGTTTCAACAGCCCTGAAGGGGCGCGCTTTGGCTTATCTTAGTGCCATTCGTCAACGTCCCCATATTTCATATTTCGGATTCTGGCTATCCACTTTGGTAAGGTTCATGCCATAGGTTGTACATCAGCCGGGTTAGCATGACTTACCAACCGTTTGT
>JAKLEA010000070.1 GCA_022711755.1 Planctomycetota bacterium | reverse complement strand
TACGGTGATTTACGGCAAATCCATTGGCCTGCAGGGGCGCGGCCTAAAGTCTAAAGTTTTAGAAGAAGTGCTGGCGATTGAAGCCAGACATGGCGGATTTGAAGAGCTCATCCCGCTTTTATCCGGTCAGAAGGTGAAGGAAGCCTGGGAAACCGGCGATGTCAATTACGCGCCTTTGATGGTCGGCCAGTCCATCGGCCTGATCAACGATATCCCCACCTGTCAGGAACTGATGGAAAGAATGGCGGCCGAAGCCAGGGCATGTTCGGCAAGAGTCGCAAAGCTCTGTGGAAATTGAATTACAAAAGGTTAGAAAAACTTAAATCATACAAGGAGCAACTATGAAAACACGATTAACTGAAATGGTCGGCATCAAGTACCCGATTCTGCTCTCCGGCATGAGCTGGATCAGTGTACCGAAAATGGTGGCGGCGGTATCCAACGCCGGTGGATTGGGCATTCTGGCAACAGGTCCGCTGAACGCTGCGCAAACCAGGGAAGCCATCCGCGAAATCCGCAAACTGACGGATAAGCCCTTTGGCGCGAACGCGTCGCTGATGTTTCCGGGCGCAGCAGAAAATGCAAAAGTCCTTTTGCAGGAAAAAGTACCCGTGATTAACTTCGCACTGGGCAAGGGTGACTGGAT
>JAKLEA010000069.1 GCA_022711755.1 Planctomycetota bacterium | reverse complement strand
GCCTCCCGGTCATCTCATGGAGAACGTGCACCGGTGTCTTGGGTACGCCTATGCCGTTTCGTCGGGTGTAGATGCGCAGGCAACCTTTTAGGAGGCAGTCCCACACCTCGTCCTCCTCGGACTGGGAGGCCGGGCGCGTCGTCAGTTCGTTAATGACGTAGTGCAGTTCGTGCCCCGAAGGCTTCGCCTGGTTGGGCTGCCAGCAGAACTCGCCGACCCCGAGCGCCTGGGCAAAGACCGGAAGGTTCTGCCAGGGAAGGGCGCGCCAGTTGCGCCAGGCCTCGAGGGCGGTGGCCCCCAGAGTTGGTTTCGTGGTCCCCATGGTTTTCCCCTACGCAGCCAGCAACTCGAGTTGGGGGTGGGCCGGAGTGGGGTCGGCAAGGAGGTTCCCGACGACAATACCGTTCCGCTCGAAAACCCTTTCCATCGCGTCGAGGATCGTGTCCTCGGCGGACAGGCGCTTCTCGTCCGAATGGAGATGGTCGAACGGGTTGTCCCACCATGAGCGCCGGGTTTTGCCCACTTCTTCGCGCAGTTCCTTGTCGAACTTGTCGCAAGTATCGTAGGCATCCCAGAAGGCCTGGGGCGCCATGTCATCCATGGGGGGCAGCCAGCGGTGGCGGCGGCCGACGACGCGGTTGAGACGGTCAATCAGGTCCGGACGGGTGGGGAAGAAG
>JAKLEA010000007.1 GCA_022711755.1 Planctomycetota bacterium | reverse complement strand
AATGCCGCTGGCCGCAGGCCTTCAGGACGCCGGCCTGCCCGTGTTTGTCGCCAACCCAAAGAGGGTGCGCGACTTCATACGTTCCACCGGCCAGTTGGCAAAAACCGACCGCATCGATCCCGCAGGAATCGCCCATTACGCCTCTCAGACGCACGTTGAGGCCAGAAGCGTCCCGGATGCCGGCCAGAGAAAACTCAAGGCCCTCGTGACAAGGAGGAACCAAATCCGCGATCAGATCACCGCCGAAAAAAGCCGCCTGGCGCGCACCGCCCAACCGGACGCGCGCAGGGACATTCGCGACCATCTCAGATGGCTGGAAGGCCGCCTCAAGAAGATGGAAAAGCGCATCGCCGATCACATCAAGGCCGATGCCGAAATGAGCCGCAAAAAGGCCATCCTCCAGTCCGTGCCCGGCGTGGCAGAAGCCACATCCAACTCCATCCTGAGCGAGATGCCGGAACTGGGGCAACTGGATCGAAAGAAGATCACCGCGCTGGCCGGGCTGGCGCCCTTCGCCCGCGACAGCGGAACATTCAAAGGAAAACGGACCATCGGCGGCGGAAGGGCCGCCCTGCGACGCGCACTCTACATGGCCGCTCTGGTCGCCACCAGACATAACCCCGTCATCATGCGTCAATACAGACGCCTCACTGACATGGGAAAACAAAAAAAGACCGCTCTGGTCGCCTGCATGAGAAAGCTGCTTCTCATCCTCAACAACATGCTCAGAAACAACTCTAAATGGAACCAATTCCTCCCCCAAAACCCTTGACAGCCAAGACAGTAGCTACGTGCCGTCGGACGCGTCCATTATGTGCGACGAAAATCACAGGGTGGGTGGCTTGCGCCCACGCGGCATTGATTCGGTGGATTCGCGCTTCGCTAAGAACCCTACGCATGAGATTCCGCACGTCGCACACCCGTGATCTCTGAACCTTGCTTTTTGACCGCGCCTTACGTCATCCTCGTGACCCAACGGACGCCGTTGACGAGGATTTTGCGGAAGTTTTCGTCTTGGTCAAAGATGTGGTAGGTCTCATGCCCGGGGCGCCAGTAGAAGACGCGGCCCTTGTCGCACGTGAAGGCGCAACCGGAGCGGAAGACCTCGCCCTTGTCCCACTTCGAGCAGAAGATGAGCGTTTCGGGTTCGGGTATGTCGAACGGCTCTCTGTACATCTCGGTCTGCGGGATCGAGAACTTCGCGGGGATGCCCCTGGCGATGGGGTGATTGGGGGCTTTGACCTCGATGTGCTCCGGCTCCCCATCCTCGCGCCATCCGCCGATGCGTCCGGTCGTGCCCATCAGCCGGGTGAAGGGTTTGCTCATGTGGGCGGAGTGGACGGGCAGGAATCCCATGCCGGTCTCTCTGACGAGTTTCACCACCTTGTCAGCCAGTTCGTCCCTGACCTCGTGGTGCCTCACGTGGCCCCACCAGACGACGGCGTCAACGCCCTTGAGGTTGGCGTCGCTGAGACCCTGTTCCTCGTCGAGGCGGGTGGCCGTCCTTACCGTGAAGTCTCCGCATTTCCGGAGGGGGTCGGCGAGGGCTTCATGGATGCCCTGCGGGTAGACCTTGCGGACTTCATCGTGGACGCGCTCGTGTTCGTACTCGTTCCAGACAAGAATCGTTTTCATGAGAATGTCTCCTTTGGCGTGTTCTTTTGCGCTAATTCAGATCGAATGTTTCGCGCGCGGGTGGAACAAGAGGCGGACCAGTCACCACTTTCCTTCGTTCTTCGGGTCGAAATTCGGGTTTCGTTCGGGGATTTTGGCTCCGGTCGCTTCGCGCCAGTGTTTCAGCTTATTGTGAAGCTCGCGCGCCTTGTCCGGTTCGGCAGCGGCAAGGTCGTTGCGCTCGCCGATGTCGTTCTTCAGGTTGTAAAGCTCCAGATGGCCGTCTTCGAAGAACTCGATGAGCTTGTAGTCGCCGGAGCGGATCGCGTTGGCCGGGGCCTGGCGTCCGGGCAGGTAGCCGGGCATCCACCAGAATATGTCTTCCCGCGGCAGGCGTTCCGCCCCCTTCATGAGTGGGATCATGCTTTCGCCGTCGAGAATCTGCCCTGCGGGCGGCTTTGCCCCCGTAACCTCCAGGAATGTCGGGTAGAAATCCACTCCGATGACGGGAGTATCGCAGACTGAGCCAGGCTCGATCACGCCCGGCCAGCGGGCGATCAGCGGCACGCGGATGCCGCCTTCGTAGAGCATTCCCTTCGTTCCGCGCAGGGGGTGGTTGGACGTAACCTCGCCGCCTTCGTTCAGACCGCGATTATCGGCGCTCGCGACGCCGCCGTTGTCGGAAAAGAACATGACCAGCGTGTTTTCCGACAGCCCGAACCGGTCGAGGGCGTCAAGCACCCGCCCGAAGCTTTGGTCCAGACATTCAATCATTGCGGCGTAGACGGGATTGTGATGCCTGCCGGCGGGCTTCTTCGCCTTGTATTTGGCGATGATGTCCTTCTTGCTTTCGTGCGGCGAATGGACGAGGAAATTCGGAAAGTAGAGGAACATGGGATTGCCCTTGTTCCGCTCGACGAAGCCGACGGCCTGTTCCGCGAGAAAGTCGGACAGGTAGTCGTCCTTTCCCGGTTTTTTCGGGGGCGGCGGGGAGGTCATGAAGTTGAAATGGCTGTGGGAAGTCATGAGGACCGAGGACGGGAAGCCCTGCGCGGTCGGCAATTGTCCCTTGCCCTCGCCGACGTGCCACTTGCCGAACTGCCCGCAGGAGTAACCTGACTGGGAGAGAGCTTCCGCAACCGTTACCTTGTCCGGCAAAATGCCATCGGCGTTCTCAGGGGCCAGCAGCTTGCGTTCACTCCACTTCAGGCATTTCTTATCGTCGTCGAAGCGATTCTTGCCGCCGACGGTGTAGACACCGTGGCGGGGGACGTATTGCCCGGTCAGGAGCGAGGCCCGGGAGGGCGAGCAGTTGGCGGCGCAGGAGTAGGCGTTCGTGAACTTCATCCCCTGGGAGCAGAGCCTGTCGAGATTCGGAGTTTCGTAGTAACCGCTCCCGAAGCAGGCCAGATCCGTCCAGCCGAGATCGTCGGCGTAAAGGAGGACAATGTTGGGCCTGCGTGCATCGGATGCGGCAGCTCTCAGCAGGCCGGACGCCGCCGAAAATCCGATAGAACCGAAGGCCATGCGCTGGAGCAGATCGCGCCGCGTAAGGTTTACTGATGCCATGTCATGTTCCTCCGGGCGGGCGCGTTCCTGCGCCTGCACTTCGTGACCGAACGACCGGGATTGAGGATATTGACTTCTGACCGGATTATACAGCGGAGAGTGGATGAAAGCAGGCTTGAGCTTTTCAGAACACGGGGCATGACGTCGAATCTGGAAATGCGCGATGGAAGTGGAGTCATCCGCCAGAATCATTCCATTTGCGCGGCGCGACTGAACGAGTTGTATTCACTTCCTGTCCTTCGGCCTTTTGATTTGGCGGGCGGGCGGCGTCCTTTTATAATGCCGCCGATCAGGGGCGCGTTGCGCCCCACCTTTTCCGACATCTCAATGGAGCAGAAGTTGAATTACCTAGTCACCGGCGGCGCCGGATTCATAGGCTCGCACCTCTGCGAGGCCCTGTTGCAGCAGGGGCATGAGGTCGTCGCGCTGGACGATCTTTCCACCGGGCGATATGAGAACATTGCCGGCTTGGAAAGCAATCCGGGATTCTCCCTTATTGTCGAGTCCGATACGCGGGTTGAGACACTGGATCCACTTGTCCGCAAGGCGGATGGGGTCTTCCATCTTGCGTCCGCCGTTGGTGTGAGGCTGATAATTGATAAGCCGGTGTACACGGTCAGAAGCATGATCCGCGGCGTGGACGCCGTTCTGGGCCATTGCGCGCGCTATCGCAAGCCGTTACTGATCACGTCAAGCTCCGAGGTCTACGGCAAGAGTGAGAACGTGCCGTTTTCAGAGGACGACGACCGCCTGATGGGGCCGACGACGATGCGGCGATGGAGCTACGCCTCGGCCAAGGCGGTGGGAGAGTTTCTGGCGCTGGCGTACTGGCATGAGTCGCGGCTGCCGGTTGTGGTGGCGAGGCTTTTCAACGTGGTGGGGCCGAGGCAGACCGGGCAGTACGGAATGGTCGTGCCGCGATTTGCGCGGCAGGGGCTGAAGGGCGAGCCGATAACCGTGTTCGGGGACGGAAAGCAGACCCGCTGTTTCGCGCACGTGAAGGACACAGTAGGGGCGCTGGCGCAGTTGATCGAGCATCCCGGCGCCCCGGGGCGCGTGTTCAACGTCGGCAACGATGAGGAGATAACGATACTTGATCTGGCGGAGAAGGTGCGGTCCAAGACCGGGAACCGATCCGAGATCAGGATGATACCGTACAGCGAGGCATACGTGAGCGGATTCGAGGACATGCGGCGTCGCGTGCCGGACCTGAGCAAGCTGAGGGCGTTGATAGAGTTCAAGCCCCAGTATGATCTGGACGCGATCCTTGACGACGTCATCAGGCACGAGCGGGCCGCCATGAAGGGCAGCGGATGCGGAAAGAGCGAGGGCGACTAATTCCCCGCCAGTTGATGCGCGCCGGAGACATATGCAAATGAACCCGCCAGACGCCGCAAAGAAAGCCCCTGTCAGCGTCATCGTGTCCGTGAAGAACGAGGAGAAGAACATCCGCCGCTGTCTGGAGCACCTCGCGTGGGCGGATGAAGTTTTCGTGGTGGACTCCGCCAGCGAGGACAAGACCTGCGAAATCGCAGCGGAGATGGGGGCGAAGGTCGTCCAGTTCGGGGCGCAGAAGAGCCTTGAGGATTTCTCGCGGAAGAAGAACTGGGCATTCGCCAACTGCGGAATGAGCCACGAGTGGGCGCTTATTGTTGACGCGGACGAGGTGGTCACGCCGGAACTGCGCGACGAGATAATTTCCGTTCTGGCGAAGCCTGATTGCGACGGTTACTTCATCAATTTCCGCTACATGTTCCTGGGGCGATGGATCAAGCACTGCGGCTATTACCCCGTCTGGGTGCTGAGGCTGTTCCGGCGCGACAAGGGCGGTTACGGCAATTCCCCCGTGCATGAGCACCTGAGCATCAAGGGGAAGATCGGATACCTGAAGAACGACATGGAACATTACGCTTATCCGACCCTCACCCGCTGGGTGCAGAAGCACGACCTTTACTCCAGCATCGAGGCCGAGAACTTCGAGAAGGTTCTTGCCGGGCCGGACAGGGAGCAGGCCGAGGCGGAGAAGCTCATCGGTTTCCGCCCGCGATTCAAGCGCAAGCTCAAGCGGATTTACTACAGGCTCCCGTTCCGGTATCTCGTCCGATTTTTCTACGCCTACGTTTTCAGGCTTGGATTTCTGGACGGGATGCCGGGGTTCATTCTGTGCGTTCTGCTCACGTTCTACGATTTTCTGATTTACGCGAAGGTCTACGAGAAGCAGATTTCAGCCCCGGGGAAATGAGAAGCCCGGGCGGAGCCGCCGGCGCATACTGATGAGAATCCTGTTCCTCAACCAGTTTTATCTGCCCGACAAGGCCGCGACGGCCATATATCTCTCCTCGCTGGCTGAGGAGCTTGTCAGGCGCGGGGCTGAGGTTCATGTCATCTCCGGCAGCTCGAGTTACGACGAATCGGCGAAATCAGGGGTTGCGCGGCAGGCGGACCTGCGGGAGGAGACCATCGCCGGCGTGCGCGCGCATCGTATGTGGAACACCGGCTTCGGGCGGGCGACGGCCCTTGGGCGCATAACGGACTACGCGACGTTCTACATGGGGGCGGCGATCAAGGCCCTTTGGCTGGGTCGCTTCGACGCGGTGGTATCGCTCACGACGCCGCCGTTTCTTTATCTGCTTGCGCTTGTGTGCAAGTGGCTGACGGGGACGCGGGCCGTTTTGTGGAGCATGGATTGCTACCCGGAGGCTCAGGTCGCGCTGGGACAGATACGCGAGAATGGATTGCTACATCGCATTCTGGCCGGTATCAACAGGTTCGGGTATCCGAGGCTTGGAGGGGCGATCGCGCTTGACGCGGACATGAAGGAAATCCTCGAACGCGCGGGGGCGCGGGACGTGACGATCATCGAGAACTGGGAAAACATCGAGATGTTCGAGCGCTCGCCGATTGATCCCGCGCAGTGGCGCACTGAGCTTGGCGTTCCTGAATCCGACCTGCTTGTGTCATACCTGGGCAACATGTCGCGGGGACACGAGTTCAAGACGGTTCTCGACGCGGCGGCGATCCTTAAGGGGCGCGGCGCCCCGGTTTCGATCATATTCCGGGGGGGGGGGCAGAAGCACGCCGACGTCGCCGAAGAGGCGGGCGCGCGCGGGCTGGACAACATAAAGGTTGCAGGTTACGTCGGAAAGCGCGACAACGTGGTGGCAACGCTTCACGCCTCCGATTTCGGGCTGATAACCCTGATGGAGGAGGTTAAGGGGCTGCTGGCGCCGAGCAAGTTATACGGGATTCTGGCGTCTGGGACGGGCGTTCTTTTTGTTGGGCCGGGGGATTGCGAGATAGCGCGAGTGATACGGGACGGCGATTGCGGGGGGGCTTTCCAGATAGGAGAGGCGGAGAAACTTGCCGGTTTTCTGGAGGGAATGGCGCGGGATCGCGCGTCCGCCAGGGCGATGGGAGACAGAGCGCAGAAGCTGTTCCTGGAACGATACGAGGCGTCTATAACATTCGGGAAGTTCTGGAGCTTTTTCACGGGATGAGCGACTGAGGGACCTTCTAAACCGTTCGCTTCCGGATTTGATTTGACGGGCCTGATTAAGTAAAATCCCGCTTCACGCTTTTTCCGGATTCCCGGCTATGTGACGGCGGTAGTGGTAATCAGCCCGGCATGATGCTTGACAACGAGACAACTGATCGCGCGCGCCGGTCGCTTGAGGCGCAGCAGAAGATTCTCCGCTACATTCGACAGATCAAGGAGATAGCGATATCTCCAGAATTGAACGATGCGCTGGAACCGGTTGAGGAGATGCTGCGCGAACACTTGCGTGTCTTCGTGCAGACCGGGACTGGCAATGAGCCGCTGCCCCCCACCGTGGTCGGCAATCGGAATCCGGAATACCTGGGGTGGGTCGGTCCGCTGACTGGCAGGATGAAGGCGACCTTGGCCAAACATCACAGACTGGACGAGATAGGCGGGTTGATGGCCAAGATTGTTCTGGCGCAGCGCAAACAGCGGGAACATTGCCGCTTCATATATCACAACATTTCAGACAAGAGCGAACACGCGCATCTTTTCCTGAAGATTAGCATGGAGCAGGTGGCGTTAATGGAGTTCTTCAAAAATGCGAGGGCGCTCCTGATGGGCATTGCTCCGAAGGAAGAGGATTGAGCGGCGGGGGGGGGATAGATCGTAACGGGACGAGAGCGGCGAGCGTATGGATATGAAGTCCGCGTGGGTTCAAAGAACCCACCCTACATGCCCGTCCTACTCGCGGGGGCGCAGTTCTTCCAGACTGGGGAGGTCTTTGAGCGACGCCAGGCCGAACTGCTCAAGAAACTTGTCCGTGGTACCATATAGGAGCGGGCGGCCAAGCTGCTCGTCATGTCCCACGACCTTGACCAGCCCCTTTTCGATCAGCGTCCGAAGCATCGGGCCGCACTGGACGCCCCTGACGGCTTCGATGTCGGCGCGCAGGATAGGTTGACGGTAGGCGACTATTGCAAGTGTTTCGATTGCCGCCTGGCTCAGCCGGGCCTCGCTGACCGTCTTCTTCAGCCGGGCGACCCAGGGGTGATATTCCGGCAGGGTCATCATCTTGTACCCGCCGGCGATTTCCTCGATCTGGAAGGCGTGTCCCCCCGCGGCGTATTCCTCCTGCAAGACCTTGATTATGCCGCGTATCTGCCGGGTGTCCGCGCAGCCGATTATGTCGCGTATCTTTTTGGGATGGATCGGATCGTCGCAGACGAATAGAATCGCCTCAACGACTGCTTTCATTGCGGAGGCGGAAAGCTGTTCCGCCGGCATTGTTTCCGTCTCAACGCCCTCTTCTGGCTCCTCTTCGGATTCCTTCTCATCCTGAGCGTCTTCAGGGACTGATTCGGGGCCGGCGGCGTCCTCTTGAGATGGCTTTGCCGTTTCTTCCGGGGCTTCGGGGAAAGGTTGTTCAGCAAGTTTAGCCGATTTGTCCGGTTCAGGTTCGGCTTGGTCGGTCCGTGCAGACGGTTCCTGATTATGTTTGATTTCTTCTTCGGTCATGGCCCACTATTTTACGCCGGACTGGGCATCGCCGCCAGTGGCGCTTTTTACTTTGTTTGTCAGATTATGGACCATTCGGATTTTGTTCATTGCGTCCTTCACGGCCTCAGTCATTCCTCTGCTTGAAATAGTGGCTCCTGTGATGCCGGTTATCTTTTCGGGATCAGCGGTCTTCACGAGGACAAGCTGCTCATAAGCCTTGCCGGTGAACTGCTGCCAGAATTTCGGGATTTCTTCGCCTTGGGACGTTTTGGCTTCGCCGCCGCGCAGCAGGGACCAGATCGTGCGGGTGGAAGCCTTTTCCTTGACCTTGGTGCCCAGCCCCGGGGTTTCCTCGAATCCGGCGTCCAGCAGGAACAGGCCTGCAATTTTCAATCCGCCTTCCTTTGAAGGCGCGGCGCCGACGATCACCTGTAATCGGCTCTTGTAGCCCTGTCCAACCCCCATTGCCGCGTAGCCGATTTCCTTGCCGTCCGCCTTAGCAATGTACACGCGATCAAGTTCGACTATATCGGATGGCATTTCAGATCCGGAGGCTTTGCGGTAGCCCTTGAGTTTCCTGCTTTCATCGTATTCCGGGACGATGGACAGCGCCTTGTCAATCGCTTCGAACTGAGGCTTCTGTCCGGGGAATACGGTGGACTTCGCGGCTTCGACCTCCTCGGCCTTTCTGATTTCGATGCGTTCGCGCGTAATGACGTAGACGCCGCCGACGCCCAGCGCGGCGCCGCCGCAGATGAGCATGAGCACCACCGCGAAGCGGATCATCTTGGATGTCAGTCCGGGTTCGCTCATTTATCCTTCTTTGGGGGCTTGACGTATCCGAACACCTTCGGCCTTGTGAACCTGTCAATCAGCGGCGTGGCGGTGTTCATGAGCAGGATGGCATAGCAGACGCCTTCGGGGAATGCCGTGTAGAAGCGGATGAGCACAGTAAGAAGGCCGCAGCCCGCCGCAAAGATCATGCGTCCCTTGCGCGTTATCGGGGTAGTCACCATGTCGGTGGCCATGAAGAACGCCCCGATCATCAGGCCGCCGGTGAGGCAGTGATAGATCGGATCGGAGAGCCATGAGTTTGATTTCGCAGCTTCCGGCGGTGGCAGGAGCGCGACGAGCACGAAGACGGTCAGGATATAGAAGACCGGAACGCGCCAGTCCACGATTTTCAGACAGATTAGTATGATGCCGCCGACCAGGATGAGCAACCGGCACGTTTCCCCCATGGAGCCGGGAAGGCCTCCTACCAGCAGGCCGGCGTAGGTGTCCATCCGGTCAATGAACTTGTCCATCATCTTCTGCAGCATTTCCTTGGCCAGCGGGGACGCCTGGCTTGTCGCGTCGGGGGAGGCTCCGCTTATGGCGTGCACCGCCGGCAGGCGCAATCCGGGCTGAGGCCAGCCGGAAAGATTCATGCGGGATGGATAGGCAAGCTGAAGGACGGCGCGTGCGATGAGGGCGGGATTCCAGATGTTATAGCCAAGACCGCCGAAAACGTGCTTGCCCAGCCCCATCGCCACGAGCGAACCGACGACGGGGAAATACCATGGGGAACTGGCGGGCATGATAAGCGCAAGTAGAACGCCTGTGACCGCTGCGCTGCCGTCAAACGCGTCACGCGGATTCTGACGGCGGAAGGCCAGGATTGCAGCCTCGAAGCCCATGCAGCAGGCTACCGTCATCAGGATCAGCGTCAGCGCTCCGGCGCCATAGTAGAAAATTGCGGCAGCGCAGGCCGGGATCAGGGCCGCAGCCACTGTCCACATGATCCTGTTGACCGAATCGTCTCCGCGAATATGCGGGGACGAACTGACCAGAAGATGCGTTTCCATGACTACTTCTTGGGCTTCTCCTGCGCGCGGCGTTTTCTGGCCAGCTCGCTCTTGCCGAACTTGACCAGTTGCACTATGGGCCGTTTTGACGGGCAGACGTAGGTGCAGCAGCCGCATTCCTTGCATTCCATGATGTTTGCGACGGCGGCCGCGTCCCAGTCTTCGCGCTCTCCGAGGATGCTCAACTCGCTGGGTATCAGGCGGTACGGGCAGGCGTCAACGCACCGTCCGCACCTTATGCAGGGCCTGCGCTGCCACCTTGCGGCGTTGCGCAGGACGAGGATTCCGTTGACGCCCTTCATCGTCGGCGTGTCCAGCGATGCCTGTGCCAAGCCCATCATGGGACCGCCGAAAAGGACCTTGTTCGCGCCGTCATGCAGTCCCTGCTGCTCAAGTATCGCGCTGATCGGCGTTCCGATCCTGACGGACAGGTTGGCCGGGATCTTGACGCCCTCGCCCGTGACGCAGACCAGCCGTTCGATCAGGGGACGCTGGAATTCAACCGCGTCCAGGATGGCGATTGCGGTTGCCGCGTTGTGGACCAGACATCCGACTGCGGAGGGCAGGCCGCCTTTCCAAGGGATTTCGCGCCCTTCCAGGGCCTTTATGAGCATATGCTCGGCCCCTTGCGGGTATTTCACCTGGAGCAGATGGACCTGGACATCCGAAGAGCCTTTTGCGGCAAGCGACAAGGCTTGGAATGCGTCCGGTTTGTTGGCTTCCACGCCGATATGTCCGCGTGGCGCGCCGACTGTTTTCATGATCAGCCTCAGGGCCGTCACGATCCTGTCCGGCTGGTCAAGCATCAGACGATAGTCGGAGGTTAGATACGGCTCGCATTCGACACCGTTGATTATTACGTGTTCTATTTTCGCGTTTGGCGGGGGGGAGAGCTTGACGTGAGTTGGGAATGTCGCGCCGCCCATGCCGACCACGCCGGCCTTCTGGACGAGTTCGACCACGCGCTTCGGTTCGACGGACATCGGGTCCTGCCGCACGTTCACGCCTTCGGCCCATGCGTCCTCCCCGTCGCTTTCGATTACGACTGAAGCGACAGGGCGTCCGGTAACAGGCGAGGGGAAATCCTCAACGTCTTTGACAATGCCGCTGATGGGTGAATGTACGCAGGCGGAAACGAATCCGGCGGCTTCTCCCACGACCTGGCCGCGCTTGACGGCGTCCTTTTTCTTCACGACCGGCTTGGCGGGCGCTCCGATGTGCTGAGCCATCAGCACGCGCACAAGCGCGGGCGGGAGGAAGGGCTGGACCTGGGCGGATTTGCTCAGTTCCTTGCTGTCCGGGGGATGTATACCGCCGGGAAAGGATTTCAATCCTGAGAGTAGATTGCCGAGTGAACTCATGCCGGTGTTGCCAGTTGCGTTTTCGCGTTCGCCTTACCAGATCGCTTTGAGTGTAGGACAAAGCTTCAATAAAAGGCGAAATAGTAGCGTTCAACCCCCCAAAAATCAAGGGATTTCCGGTTGTTTTTCCTGCCGTCCGGGGGCGAGTTTAAGGCAGTAGCCGATCTGCCTTACGGCCTGTTTGAGACGTAATTCATTCTCGACCAGCGCGAATCGGACGTATTCATCCCCCCCCTGGCCGAATGAACTCCCCGGCGAGACCGCGACATTTGCCTCGTTGAGCAGCTTCAGCGCGAATTCGAACGATCCGATGTTGCGATATTGTTCCGGAATACGCGCCCAGAGGAACATCGTCGCCTTCGGCCAGTCCACCGGCCAACCGATTCTCTCGAGGCCACGGCAAAGAGTGTCCCGGCGTCCCTGATAAACCTGGGCAAGCTCTCTGCTGTGCTCCCGGCAGTGCCGAAGAGCGATGATGGAGGCGATCTGAACCGGCTGGAAGATGCCGTAATCGTAATAACCCTTTATCTGTGCGAGGGCTTTGACCATCTTGCGGTTGCCGACGCAAAAGCCGACGCGCCATCCGGCCATGCTGAAGGCCTTTGACATGGTGCTGAACTCGACCCCGACGTTTTTAGCGCCGGGAACGCTCAGGAAGCTGGGAGCCTCGTAACCGTCGAAGACCGTATCGGCATAGGCGTAATCGTGGACGATCATTACGCCGTGCTTGTTCGCCAGGCCGACCATTTCGGAGAAGAAGTCCCTGTCGGCCACGGCAGTAGTGGGATTGTGCGGGAAGTTCAGGAGGATGAATTTCGGCTTGGGCCGAACCATCTCCAGCACATTGGCTATCGAAGATGCCAGCTTGTCTGTGGCGGCCATGGGGACGGACAGCACGCTGCCGCCGGCCAGCGTGACGCTGTGGATGTGGATTGGAAAGGCGGGGGTTGCCACAACTGCCGTGTCGCCGGAGTCCATCAGCGCGAGGGCCATGTGCGAAAGTCCCTCCTTGCTGCCGATTGTGCAGACGATTTCATCCTCCGGATTGAGCGCCACGCCGCGAACTTTCTCATAATGAACCGCCAGCTCCCTTTTCAGGCTCATTATGCCTTCGGCGGAAACGCTATAGCGATGGTTCTTCGGCTTCTGAACGGCTTCGCAAAGCTTGTCAACTACCTCCTGAGGCGGGGGATCGTTAGGGTTGCCCATGCCGAGGTCAATAACGTCGTCGCCGTCGCGTCGCTTCTGGTGACGCAGGGCGTTGAGCCTGGCGAAGAGGTAGGGCGGCAGCCTGTCAAGTCGCCGCGAAAGAGTCACCGGACTTTTATCGGACATCGAGTTTTTCCTCTATATGAACCTTTCCACTTTCGCGCTTTCCCTCAGGACTTTAAGCCATGCTTCGATGCGGTTCCTGATTCTCTCCTCTTTCAACACCTCGCGGATTCTTTCCTTTATTTCCTCGTAAGGTTTGGCGTCCTCAGGAATGCTTCGTTTCATCACTTTCACGAAGCAGTGGCCTTCTTCAGTCGTGAAGACCTTTGAAACCTCGCCGATCTTAAGGTCCTTTACCGCCTCCCAGTTATCCCAATCGGCGGACACCGGGGGCATCTGCCCCCCCTTTGGCGCCGAAAGGTCCACTGATTCGGAGCGCGCAGTGTTGGCGAAGTCAGCCCCCTGTTCAACCATTTTCTTGAGCCTGAAGGCGTCGTTTCGGGTGCGCGCCGTTATGCGGAGCAACTCTACCTTCTCCCCGAAGTTGCGCTGGTAGAATCTCTGAACCTCTTCATCGGAGATGACCACCTCTTTTCCGACGATCTTCTCGGCCTGAATCGTTGAGATCACGTCGCCGCGGCAGATGGTCTGGATGATGACCTGCGTTTCAAGTTCTTCGGGGGACATTCCATTCTTTTCGATCTTGTCCAGGAACTCGGCATAGGTCATCCCCTGATCCCTGGCCTTGTTCTCGATTTTGACGCGGGCAGCATCCTTTATCCGTTGGTTAACCTCCTGATCACTTGCCGTAACGTCTTCCTTGCGGGCCTGCTGATCAATCAGCACGCGGTCAATCATTGCGTCAATCAGTTCTGAGCCGAATTCCTGGATGAGAATATTTCCGAACTGTTCGCGCGTCACGCTCTGGCCCCCGACCATGAGTATTGCGTCCGGTGGTAGCAGCGCGGCAGCGGTTTTATCCGTCCCAAGCGCGTGCAGCACAGTGGCGGTATCCTGCAGGCTCAGCAACCACTCCTGGATGCAGTTATCCATTTTCTCGCGGAAAACCTCTTCGCGAATTATAGGTTTCAGTTCTTCGAATGGTCTGGGATCGGCTGGTTCGATCCTGTCCTTTTTCATCACATGCCAGCCGATTTCAGTATGATGAAGGATAATCTTGTCCGGCGGGGCATTTTTGAGCACGTCTCCCATCGAACTGGCCGCAGGGAGCGGATTCATGCGCCCCTGGCGTTCGGAGCCGGCCCTGTCCATTGAGTATTTCGTCGCGTAATCAGTGAAACGCTCCGGGTGCTGATCGAGTTGTTTCTTGATTTCTTTGGCGTCTTCCTCTGTTTTGACAACAATCTGTTTGGCTATTATCAGTTCGCCGTATCGCTCGTCATAACGCTTGCGGATTTCCTCGTCGGAGACTGTAACCTTTTCCTGCAGGAGTTTGACCGCGCTGAGGCGCAGCTCGACGGAGCGGGGGGAGACGGTGGAGCGGATGCGGGCCATGACGTCTTCGATGGTCTTGCCGGCCTTGAGCGAGGCCTTGAAGTCGGCGTCGCTCACGCGGTAATCGCGCAGCATGGCCTTATAGCGAAACTCGGTTTCCTCATTTATCCCCTGCCGCACGTCCTCTTCGGGGATTTCAATGCCCGCCTTTTCGAACTCACGCGCCGCCAACATGCGACGGATAATGTCGTCAACCGCGCGAGCGCCCATGTAATCGGTCAACGCCTCGCCGTATTGAACGCGTGTCACGTCCTGACCGTTGACCCTGAGTACCACGTCCGGGATGGGTTTGCGAAAATCAGTCTTTGGATCCCATGCCCCATCCGGAACCTTGCCTGCCGCCGGCGCTTTCTCAGCGGCGTCCGGGGCGGGGGCTGGCTGAGTTTCAGCGGCTGTCTGCGCGGCGCAGACGCGGGCCGATATCACGATCAAAACTATGTACGCGAAAAACGACCGGAGATGTTTCATCTGGTTTTCCGTCGCATGGGGCTTTCCGCGCCCGGAGATGTTTCGGTCCGGGGGAGACCTGCGTCAACTCCGGCGTGAAAATCGCGGGGCAGCCCCTCCGCAAGTGATTTTATCCTGAATTGCGGCGGGCGTCCAATTCCCGACCGGAAAACCGGGCATCAAGCGTGAATGTAGAAAACAATGCGGCATCAACGCCGCCGATCAATCAATGCGGGTTGGCTACTATGCGGTTCCCTTCACAAGCGCCTCAACCGCGTCCATGCCCTTACGGATTGTTTCCATGCCTGTGGCGTATGAGAAGCGGATGCATTCATCCGCGCCGAACGGCCCGCCCTGGACGCAGCCGACGCCGGCCTTGTCGAGGAGCGCCTCGCAGAGGGCGGTGGAGTTCTCGACCATGACGCCACCGATACGTTTACCGTAGAGCGCGTCGCAGCGCGGGAAGCAGTAGAATGCCCCGGCCGGCGGATCGCAGGAGAAGACCTTCATGGCGTTCAGGCGTTCGGTCATATAGATGCGCCGCTTATCAAATTCGGCGACCATGTTTGCGACGCAGGTCTGATCGCCCAGAATGGCCGCCTGCGCGGCGCGCTGTGAGATGCTGCATGGGCAGCCCGTCGCGTTGCTCTGCGCGAATCCGGCCTGGCGTATCACGTTGACGGGGCCTGCGGCGTAGCCGATGCGCCATCCTGTCATGGCGTATGTCTTCGATACTCCATTGACTGTGATCACGGCGTCCTTGTAAGCCGGGCCGAACGCCGCCGGGCTGACGGCTTTCTGGCCGCCGTAGATGAAATGCTCGTATATCTCATCGCTTACGATATAAATGCCCCTGCTGACTGCAAGTTCGCAGATATCACGCAATTCCTGTTCCGTGTATACGGCGCCGGTAGGGTTGCTTGGGCTGTTGACGAGCAGCGCCTTGGTTCTGTTCGTAATGGCTGCCTCGATCTGGGCGGCAGTAACCCTGAATCCCTGTTCGCTCCCCGCTTTGACGAGCACGGACGTTCCGCCGGCCATCTGTACCTGCTCGGAATATGAGACCCAGTAGGGAGCGGGGATAATGACTTCGTCGCCTGGACCGGCAAGCATCTGGAATACGTGGTAGAGGGTATGCTTGGCCCCGTTGGAGACGAAAATCTGATCGGGGGAGTAATCAATCCCGTTTTCTTTTTTGAATTTTGCGGCAATTGCCTTCTTCAGGTCAGGCATGCCTGCGGCCGGTGTATAACCGGTCTCGCCTTTTTTCAGAGCTTCAATTGCCGCCTGCTTGATGTGCTCAGGGGTGTCGAAATCGGGCTGACCGACCGTGAAATCGTAGACGGTTTTGCCCTCGGACTTCAATTTCTTGAGCCGCGCCCCCATTGCCAGCGTGGGGGAATCAGCGACCAGTCTGCCGGTTTCCGAAAGGGGTTTCATCCTTGAATCTCCTGGGTGCAGCCTTGAAGCGGGTGTAAGCGGCAATCCTCTGCCGCATTGCGGGCGGGATTGTATAAAAACATTTCCGAGACCGCCAGAGAAAAGCGAAAAGGATTTCAAGATGCCGATATCCGGTATCCGCGGGCGGGCATGTGACAGGTTAAAGAAAAAGCCGGCGACAAAAGTCGCCGGCTCTGATTTGCAGGCGGGCCGCTAAAAGTGCAGCCCGCCCGAGAGTGAGGCGTTGTGGGCATGGGGTATGCCCGAATAAGATAATCGCAGAACTGGATATGAAAGTCAAGCGAAAATAAAAAAATCTCGTACGGCGTCAGTCACGGGCGCGTGGCAGCGTAGGGGCGGGTTTCAAACCCGCCCCTACGAGTGGCTGGCATATAAACGCTCCCTTCACTGACCGGATACAAAATCTCGCCGCCGACGCTCGCACTGTCATTCTCATCGCTTATCGGAGTACTCGAATTGCCGAATGGCCGACTCGAATCTTGTCGCCGTCCTTCAGGACCGCGTTGTTTGTCTTCCGCCTGTTGACGTATGTTCCGTTTCTGCTGCCGAGGTCGGTGAGCCGAAGTTCTCCGTCCTTCAGGGAGATGCGGCAGTGCGGCTGGCTGACCGACGGATCGTTCAAGCCAATGATACCTTCGCGCGATAGCCTTCCGAACATGATGCCGTCCCCCTCGGCCAGTTCATGGAAGCTTCCTTTTTCAGGTCCATCCACGACTTGCAGCAGCATGCTGCCCTTCGAGGTCCGGGGCAATTCTTCAGCGGACAAATCAGTGATTGATGATGCCGGTTCGCCGTCGTCGCGGGCGGCGGGCAGTTCCTGAGTCAGGAAAGCGGTTGTTCGCGTGTTTGTCATCGGCAAGGGGGCGGTGAGAGTGCTGGAAGACTGGGAGGAATCGGTGTCGTCATCCGATACAACCCCGGCTCCGTCAGTGGCCGTATCCGCCGATGCGCCGCGCGCCTCTGCGAAAAGCCATTTTGCGGCGTCGCGCGCGGCGTCGGCCAGACCGTCCGCCGTGCGGATTCTGGATTTCGGATTCCGGGCGGTCATGAATCTGAGGAGTGGACCAAGCGCCGGCGTAGCCCCGGCCAGGGGGTCCATTTCCCCCGGCCCAAGCGGTTCACGCGATCGGGTCAGTTCGTAAATCGTTATCCCAAGCGAGTATATGTCTGATGAAATGGACGGCGTAGAATTCGGTTGCGCCAGTTCGGGGGCGAAGTATTGCGGGTTTTTATGGAGCGGCGAAAGTTCCAGGTTCCTGGCTTCGGCATGGAGGGCGGCCCAGATTCCGGCATGGGTCAGCCACGGCTGGCCCTTATCGTCAATAAAGATGTTGGACGGCGTCAGCGAGCCATGTGCCAAACCGGTCTCTTCAATGGCTTTGAGGCTTTTTGATAGCGCATGGACAAGTTTTAGCGCTGCCATGTCCTCCATGCGAAAGTCGAGTATCGGTTTGCCCTCGATAAAGTCGGTAACGACATAAACTCCGCCGGACCACTGGCCGACCTCATGAATGCGGGCAACGCCGGGGGAGCGCAGGCGTCCGATTTTTCTAACCATTTCAACCAGACGCCTGACCGTTGCCGGTTCTTTCATGCACTGGGCGTTGATGATCTTAACAGTGACCCGCGAATCCAGACCTACGTGGCAGGCGGCGAGTGTGGAACCTGTCGAATCATCCCTCATGATGCCCGTAAGCCGGTAGCCGTTCAGAACCGGAACGCGAACGGCCAGTTTATGATGTCGGGATATGGCTT
Organism: Planctomycetota bacterium; assembly: GCA_022711755.1. Classification (GTDB taxonomy): domain Bacteria; phylum Planctomycetota; class Brocadiia; order SM23-32; family JAKLEA01; genus JAKLEA01. The sequence continues at coordinate 223,582 of JAKLEA010000007.1, read as the reverse complement.
CCAGATCAGCGGCGAATATGCCTGCGGTGCGATAACGTTCATTCGGGTCTTTGCTCAGGGCTTTCTGGAGGACGGCGCACATGGCGGCGGAGACGTCCGGCTTGAATTCGCGCGGGTCGGGCGCGGTATGGGACATGTGCTTGACCAGCAGTTCCGTGAAGTTGCCGGAGAATGGGGGCTTGCCGCAGACCATGTGATAGAGCGTCGCGCCGAGGGAGTAGACATCCGCCCGCCCGTCAATTTCATTCGTGAATTCAATCTGCTCCGGTGCGATATAGACCGCCGTGCCGACGATGTCGCCCTGGACGGTAAGCTGTTCGCTGACCGGCTGTTTCCACCGGGCAAGGCCCATGTCCGCCAGTTTCACCTCGGCAAACGGCCCGATTTGTTTCGTCGCGGGATCCTTCACGCTGAGGATATTGGCAGGTTTCACGTCACGGTGAATAATCCCGCTGTTGTGCGCGTGTTCGAGCGCGCGGGCTATTCGGCTGCCGATGCTTGCCACCTCGTCTTCGGGGAGGGGGCCTTCTCGTTTGAGGCGGGTGAGGATATCCTCGCCCTCGACATATTCCATGGCGAGATAGTAGAAACCGTTGGACTCGCCGACGGTAAAGCCGCGCACGATGTTCGGGTGATCCAGGCGGGCCATGGCCCGCGCTTCAGACAGGAATCGCTGCACAAGCGCCGGTTCAAGGCACATTTCCGGCTTGAGGAGTTTCAGCGCGACTATCCGGTTCAGGCTTTCCTGGCGCGCCTTGTAGACGCTGGCCATCCCGCCGGAACCGAGCGGTTCCAACAGTTCGAATCCGGCGATTGATTTCGACGGAAGTCCGCTTCCCTTGATATCGGCTTCGGTGATCATTCTACGGTGGCGTCCCGTTTCTCATCGGCTTTTGCGTCGGCGCTTGTGCGCAGCCTTAACCAGAATCTGCTCCCCTTGCCGGGTTCGCTTTCGACTCCGATAGAGCCGTCAAGTTGTTCAATGATGGACTTGCAGATGGCCAGACCCAGTCCCGAACCTGGGATTTTTCTTGATCCCGGTGTCTGCAGCCGCCGGAACTTTTCAAAGATGACCTCCTGAGAATCTATTGGTATGCCCTCGCCGTGGTCTAAAACGCTGATTTCCACAGACTCCGGTTTTGCAGTAGTCCGGATTTCGACCTGGGAACCGTCCGGTGAGAACTTGATCGCGTTGCTCAACAGGTTCACCAGCGCCTGTGCCAGGCGATCCTCATCGGCGATTACCGTCATGTCCTTCCCTGATGTAAGAATTGTAATGCCGCACTGGCGCGCCATGCCGCTTACAACCTCAATGGCTCGCGTTATCGCCGTCTTTGTTAAAACGGGGCCGATGGACATTGTCATGCGCCCTGACTGAAGACTTTCCAGGTCAAGGATGTCGCTGATGAGGGCCGCCAGACGCAGGGAATTACGTTCCGCGACGGCGACGAGGTCGCGGGCTTTCGGCGGTAGTTCGGCAAGTTGGCCGGACGCAAGCAGTTCCAGTGAGCCGTGGATGGAGGTCAGCGGGACGCGCAGTTCGTGGCTGATCGTCGCCAGGAATTCGCTCATAGCGCGGGTGGCTGCTTCAGCGGACTCCTTGGCGTCGAGCAGTGCCGCCTGAGTTTTCTTAAGCTCGGTAACGTCCTCTTTGACGGCAATGTAGTGAGTAATGTTTCCGCCGGCGTCTCTGATGGCGGAGATTGAGGCGAATTCCCAATAGGTCTCGCCGTTTTTCTTTTTGTTGTGAAATTCGCCTCTCCATTCTTTGCCGGAGGAGATTGTCTGCCACATTGCGCGATAGAATTCGTGAGATTGCTCCCCGGACTTCAGCACTCTCGGATTCTGGCCAATGGCTTCTTCCGCCGAATAGCCCGTCAACCGCGTGAATTTGGGATTTACATATTCAATGTTGCCGTCTTTGTCTGTGATGACCACGGAGCTTGAGCTTTGCTCGACGGCCCGCGAGAGCTTGCGCAAGTGGTCCAGTGTCTTGCGAGTGGCGGTCATGTCCGTCACGGACATGACCGCGCCGGAATACGCGCCGCTGGAGTTCATGATGGGGCAGGCGCTGATCTGCGCCGACAGCCTGTCTCCGTCGCTGCGCATGAACTCGAAATCGCGCCTGACCTCCGCGCCGCCGCGTAGACGCGCCAGAAGGTCTTCCAGGTCCTTGCTCTTATTCTCATAGACATAGCACAGAAGGTCTGTCCCCATCATTTCGTCAACGTTGTAAAGAAGCATGTCGGCCATGCGCTTATTGACGAAAGAGGTCCTGCCGGCGCCGTTAAAGGACCATATGCCTTCGCTCAGGTGTTCGAGGATGTTATCGCTGATTTCGCGCAATTGGCCGGGGGCGTCCGGCGAGCCATTGTCAGGCATTTTTTTTGCGTTCTCCATTTGACATTCCTGTGCGCCGGACGGTTATGGCGGCGATGGAACCGGGAACGACATCGAAGGGCATTCAAGTCGGTTGGGCATGAGTTACGCCTCAACAGTATCGGAATAATAACGGCCCGCGGGATTTTCAGCAACGCTGAAGCAATGGTTGTGCGTTCAGATCGCGCATTGTGTAAAATATGTCTGTGTTGAATCAGTCAAGCATTGGTACAAGTCATAATGCGGGAGCGGAAAAGATGCCGAAACCGCGCCGTAAAAATGCCGGTGTTCCTGTTCTTATTATCTGTTGTTTGTTCTCTTCAGCCTCGATCAGGGCTGACGGGATTGAGTCGGTCGGCAACGCGGACGGTGTTCTGACCTGGGAACTCGGTTCGCTTGAACCGGGGGGCAAGGCGACCGTATCGGTTTTTCTTGCCTATTCAGCCTCATATAAGGTTCTGGTGGAACTGAAAGAAGGTCTTCTGAAGGAGGCTGCGGCGTTTCAGAAAATCGGCAATGACACGCAGGATGCAGAACCGGCGCCGATAGTCTGGATAAGCAACGCCGCGACGGATTTCGCGCTGCATTCGGACGGATCGTTTTTCTGGGAAGGAAACAGGCAGTCGTTGCGTTGCGAGCGCGGGGGGCAACTGAGCCGCTTCGGTTATTCTCTGAATTATGATGATGGCAGCGCGAGGCGCGCCGGGGTATCCGTCACGAAGCAGGGGGCAAGGGAGAACATGGAGATTGTCCGTCCGATGGGGAAGGCCAGTGATTGTGCGGCGTCCGGTGTTCTGCAAACGCAGGATGGTTGTCTTCGGGTTAATATCAGTTCCTTTATGACTGCGAAAACTGCTGCCGTTGTCCGGTTCGAGATCGAGAACTCAGGAGGGAGAACGCTGAAGGGGGCGCGCCTGAGCACATATGCGAATCTGGAGGCGGCACATGATCACGAGAACGATTTTGCGACACTGGATTCCAGGGCTGAGGCACTTCTGACTCTTGATCCGGGAACCGGCATGTGCGCAGCGATGTTCGGCGACCTCCGCCCAGTTTCCGGCTACTGCGGGACGTGGCCTTCTGAGAAACAGTTACAGGAGGGAAGCGGGATTGCCTTCGCGCAATGGAAGCCTTTTAACGGACTTGATCCGGCTCTGATCAGCCGCATGGGAAGGTCGCTGATCCCGCATCCGCCCGCGCCTTACGTCGTTCCGGATGAGCCGGCGACGAAGGACCTTTCCGACGGTGAAGCGAAAGCTCAGATCGAGAGCGACTGGCTCTTCCAGGCCGGCGGCGAGCCATTGCACAAGCGCGCAATGAAGGAGATTGCATGGTCGCGGGAACTCGCTGATCGCATCGGCAGGATACCCGACTGCGCGGACATGTCCGGCGAGATCAAGCGACTGAATGAGCTTGAGGATCAGGTTCTGACAATCTCCGCAACGCAGCCGGACGCAAATGTCGCGCGGGAGGCATATTTCTCTGTGCGGCGCGTGAAGCGCGACATCGCTTTCAAGAATCCGGCGCTCGATTTCAAGCAAGTCCTGTTTATTGATAATCCATATACGCAGGGCGCCGAGTGGCCTCACGAGGCCCGACATCGCAACGGCATGATGGCCGTTCCGGGCGGGAGGTTGCTCGTTCTTGACGGACTCCATCCCGGCGGGAAGCTGCGCAAGCTGGCCCCAGAGAAGCCGGGAAGCTTCTGGCGCCCCGATCTTTCGTTCGGCGCGGACAAGGTTCTTTTCTGTTTCAAACCGCACGACGAAAAGTCCTTCCACCTTTATGAAACCGGACTTGATGGCGGCGGGCTGAAGCAGTTGACGTCCGGAGATTATGACGATCTTGATCCGATCTATCTACCGGACGGCCGCATCATGTTCAGCACAACCCGCTGCAACACCTACATCCGATGCATGCCGTATACATATGCCTATGTGCTGGCGAGATGCGCTGGAGACGGATCTGAAATCTACCTGCTGAGCCAGGGCAACGAGCCGGATTACCTTCCGGCGCTATTGGATGATGGGCGGGTCATCTACACGCGATGGGAGTATACTGACAAGGCGCTGTGGCGCATTCAGAGCCTCTGGACAGTCAATCCGGACGGGACGAATGTCTCGGTCTACTGGGGCAATCAGAGCGTCTGGCCGGACATGCTTATCGAGCCGCGCCAGATACCCGGAACTAAGAAGATCATGTTCACGGGATCAGCCCATCACAACTGGTACGACGGCAGCGTGGGGATCATTGATCCGGACAGGGGATTCAATTTCCCGCACGGACTGACCAAGGTTACGGCGGACGTTCCCTGGCCGGAGTGCGGGGAGCCGCCGATTGACCCGGTCGAGTCGCCGCGCTATCACGTTTCCGGCGCGTATGACGCCTACAAGACGCCGTATCCGATAGGCGAGCGCGATTTCCTCGTCTCGGCCCGAAGCGGCGGCAAGTTTCGCCTTTACCTGATGGATATTGACGGCAACCGTGAATTGATCTACGAGGGCGCGCATCACGTGCTTCATGCGCTGCCGGTCAAGCCGAGGAATAGACCGATTGTCCAGCCGGACACTGTCGCGTGGCCGGGAACCGGTTCGGACAGAAAGGAAACACAGCCCGGCGTCATGTACAGCGCGGACGTCTGCCAGGGCGTGCCGGACATGCCGAGATCAGCGGTAAAATATCTCCGAGTCTTCCAGATGGACCCGCGCACCTACTCGACCTGGACGCGCGACATCGAGCCGAACCAGTTCTGCGGGCCGGTGGTTTCTATACTTCAGGCGGACGGTGTTAAGCGGATTCTTGGAACTGTTCCGGTCGAGGCGGATGGATCGGTGTCCTTCAAGGTTCCGGCGGGCAAGGCGCTGCACTTCCAGTTGCTTGACGAGAATCAGCGGGCGATTCACACGATGCGGTCCTTCACGGGGGTTATGCCGGGGGAGAAGCGCGGCTGCGTCGGATGCCACGAGATGCACAGCGTCGCGCCGGTCAACAAACCCGCGCAGGCGGCAAAGGACGCGCCGCGCGATCTTGAAATACCGCCATGGGGAACGGCCAGCATTCGGTATGAAACGTTTGTTCAACCCGCGCTGGACAAACATTGCGCAGCCTGCCACCAGGGAAACGGCAAGGCGCGGAAGAAGCTCGATCTCACACTGCGTCCCGGAGCAGGGGTTTTCAAAGAGCCGTACGTAACGCTCGTCACGAAGGGCATCGCCGGCGCGATCATGGTTGAAAGTTACGCTCAGAGCGATCCCAAGAGCTACGCCACTTTCCGTCCGATGAAGTATCTTTCCTCCGACAGCATGCTTATCCGCAACGCATCAAGCGGCAAGCATAACGGCGTGAAGGTCGGGGGGGAGGAACTGATGAGGCTTATCGCGTGGGTGGACGCGAACTGTCCATATCGCGGGGAGGAAGACATACGCGCAATACCCGACCCGCAGTTCGCCGGGATTGAATGGTTGCCGGTGCGCCCCTTGTGCAAGAGCGCGCCGGAGATTCCGCGGCCCTGAAATGCAAAGCGCAAGGAAACACAAAATCAGGCGCATCCTGACAGTCGGATTGGTTGTTGCGGCGGCAGTCGCATGGCTGGCGGTTGCGTCCGCAGACCAGCATGAGGACATGATCAGCGCGGACTGGATAGCTCAGGATGGGCAGTTCTCCTCCGGGCGCAAAACGGTTTTCTCGCTTGAACATACCCGCGAAGTCCTTCGGCGCGTCAGGGCGCTGGCAGGGCGATTTCATGTCGAATCGGGTTGGGAAATCCCCGAAGGATTTATCACCGAACTTGAAGGGATCGAGACACAGGCGGATAAACTGTTCAAGGAGGCGGAACAGTCTGAGAACGCCCGGAAGGATTTGTATTTTAAGGCCAGACGAATACTGCGCCGGATTGCTTTTTCGAATCCGCTGCTTGATTTCGACTCGATCCTTTTCATCAAGCGCCACAGGCCCAAGGGCGTTTATCACATGTGCGATCAGTTCTATGGTTTCAACGCCGTGCCCGGCGGGGGGCTGTTTGCGCTTAGGGACGCTTTCGGGCCAAAGCCGCAACTTGTCAATCTTCTGGCTGGATCCGTTGTAGAGAACGGGCGGCTTGCGGGGCAGAAGCTTGATTCAGGATCGTTCCTGTCACCAGAGCTTTCTTTTGACGGAAAGACGATATTCTTCGCTTATTCCGAGGCGAAGGGAAAAGACCTCGAATGGTCGAAGACTACCTGTTTCCATATATTCAAGGTTAACAGCGACGGCTCGGGACTCAGGCAACTGACGGACGGCGAATGGGATGATTTCGATCCTTGCCTTCTGCCCGATGGGCGGATCGTCTTCACGACCGAGCGCAGGGGGGGATACCTGCGTTGCGGACGGGTCTGCCCCGTCTACGCCCTTTTTTCCATGAATCAGGACGGGGGGGATATCGCGCCCTTCAGCATGCACGAGACGCACGAATGGCAGCCCAGCGTTGCCAATGACGGCATGGTTGTCTACACCCGGTGGGATTACGTGGATCGGGACACCAACATCGCGCACCACATCTGGAACTGTTTTCCCGACGGGCGCGATCCGCGCTCGCCGCACGGCAACTACCCGAAGGCCCGTGAAAAGAGGCCGTGGATGGAGATGGACATACGCGCGATTCCCGGCTCGCACAAGTTCGTCGCCACCACCGGCGCGCACCACGGCAACGCCTTCGGATCGCTCGTCATCATTGATCCGCGCAAGGAGGATGACGGGGCGATGTCGCAACTGACCCGCCTGACGCCGGAGGTTCCATTCCCGGAGGCGGAGGGCAGGCCGATAGAAAACTACTCCGCTTACGCGACGGCATGGCCGCTGGGGGAGAGGGATTTTCTTTGCGTTTATGACGCGAAATGCCGGACTCACGGGATTTACTGGATTGACGATTCAGGCAACAGGGAGCTTATTTACCGCGATCCGGAGATTCCATGCCTCAGCCCGATTCCGTTCCGGCCCCGCCCGGTTCCGCCCCGCATAGCCGATATGACCTCGCGAGCGGGAGGGGGGACAAGCGGAACGCCTTTGGTCTCAGCGCAGGCGGGCTTGAAACCCGCTTCAACAGACGCGGAACCAACCACGGAAACCGTCCATGAAGGGAAAGGGCAGACGGAGACGATATCGGTCATGAATGTTTATGATTCCGATTTTGCATGGCCCCGGGACACGAAGATTAAAGCCCTGCGAATTATCCAGGTTCTGCCGAAGACGACCGCGCCGCCCAATGTGCCGCGAATCGGCGTTGCCGATCAGACGAACGCGCGGGCCGCGCTTGGGACCGTTCCGGTTGAGGAGGACGGCAGCGCTCACTTCCTGGCGCCGGTGAACAAGCTGATTTACTTCCAGGCGCTTGATGAGCATGGGATGGCCGTGATGTCCATGCGATCCGCAACGTACGTCCATCCCGGAGAGAACCTTTCATGCCGGGGCTGCCATGAGAACAAGCACAACGCCCCGACCACGAGCAGGCGCGCGGGGCGGGGCGTTGTAGGTTCGCCGATGGCGCTGCACAGGCCGCCGTCGGAGATCATCGCCGAGACTGACGGATCAAATCCGTTCAATTACACGCGGCTTGTGCAGCCGGCGCTGGATCGCAATTGCGTCACATGTCACCGGGAGAAGAAGGCGGTTGACCTCGGGGGGGATATCGCAGGTCCGAACGGATGGACGAAGTCATACGCGTCGCTGGCGGCCAAGCACGGATTTTATTTCCACGTCCGCAACGGCTCTATCGGGGACGGGGTTCACGGCGGTTCGCGCACGATTCCCGGCGCGTTCGGCGCGCGAGCGGCTAAACTGCTTGATTACATGGACGAGCGGCATTACGGCGTGAAACTTTCGGATGAGGATTTTCGGCGGCTGGTCGTCTGGCTTGATTGCAATTCGGAGTTTTACGGCGCGTATGAGAATATCGAGGCGCAGGCGCGGGGGGAGGTCGTCGTACCGGCGCTGGAGTAGGTCATAGGAGAGAAGGTGGGTCATCGCGTCGCTGATTGCGCCGCTAACGACCCACACTACGACTCCAAATTAGTTGGCGGGTGAGTTCCTTGTGATGCGATTCATTAGGTTCTGGAAGAGTGCTTCTCCTGCAACCTTCTTAAAATCAGCAGCACACAAAAAATGAGATTTTACTTGTTCGGCTCTGCAATCAGCATTCCATCTCTTCTTACAATACCACGAAAGGAGGGCAGCAAAATCGTGAAAACGCACTTTGCATTTCCAATTATTATCGAGCTTGCTTACGAGTTGATTTATCGTTTCGCTGACTGTGTCCTGTAATTCTCTCCTATTCGCAACGTATCGTCTGAGGAACTCCGTTTGGTCGAAATTCAGGTTCCCGTTCCCCTTCTTGTCGACACTACAACATTTCGTGAAGTCTTTCCAAGTCAATCCTAATGCAAGATGTTCGTTCGCAAGTCTTATTAGAAAGAGCGATTCCAAGACGGGGAGAATAGTCTTAAGAAGATCATCACTGGCAATTCTCGTCAAACGGAATGCAAAATCCATCACTTTCTGAACAGATTCCGGATCGACACAGTACATTTCCATGCTAGTGTAGTCGGTTGATAGCAGAAGGTCGCATTCATAGCATTTTTCCAAATATCGGTCGAAATCGGTATCCACTATGCATGTGACCTGCAGCGTGTTCTTCCCCAGACGCGCCTGAAAATACTCAGCCAAGCTGATCACACCATTCTTATTGTTGGCTCCATTCGTCACGACTTCTGTCGCCACAATGTCGGCAGCATCCCGCACGTTTACGACGGTCAAGTGCAAACATTTGAGTATGTTCCGTACTATACGAATGTCTGTCATACCCTCAACCACAATGTCCCGTATTGATGGTTCCAGTTCGTACAGAGTAACGAGTTCCTTTAGTGTGATCTTTGGCATGTCGCCCATAGCTTCGCCCTCACTTCTTGTTCTCAAGATGCACGACATGTTCCTTGTGCCCTGTTACAAGCTCGATAGAGTGAGTTGCCATGACAAAGACAACTTGGCTCCTTTTCATGCAATCCAGTATCGCTTGTATTAGGTTTCTTGTCCATTTGACATTAAGCGAGATTTCAGGTTCATCAATCAGAAAGATACTTGGCATCTCGCGTGCACACAATGTATTGGTCAATATGAGGAGAAGGTGTCGTTCTCCCGAAGAGAGTCCATCGAGACGCAAATGTTTTCCATCATCTGTACATACCTGGAACCCCCCGGAAAGCGTGTATTGGAGCTGTTTGTCGTGATAGAAAAGGTTAATCCTTTCTACCATAGTTGAGACGACATCTCGTATTTCCTGGAGCGCGTTTAGGCGTGCCTCAATCCCGTCAACATAAGGCTCGAGAATGTTGCCCAACAGTTCACTAGCCTCCCCTCTTGCTCCCTTGACAGCAGTCAAGATGGGGTTAATATTCAGATCACCAGTGAACCCAAACTTGGAAAATGTTCCGTTGCGTTCAGCGAGTTCTTTAAGCCTTTCTTCATAGTTATGATTGGTAGAACTGGAAGAAAGGGTACTTTGCGACTTCGCGCCTGCGACTCTCGCTACTATGTCTGCATAGATGGCATGTAAGTCGATGTCACCTCTGCTACTGGAACTGAAAACTTGGTTCTCAATCCATCTCGTAGCTCTATATACGGCGTCCTCCAACATTGCACTCATAATGCTCTCATAATCGTCATCTCGCTCCATGGAGATACTTAACTCGTGGAGCCTAACACGCTGCCTTCTGTGATAGAGTCTATGGGTGTGCCACTGGTCACAGGCGATTTGACGATTATCCATAAGAAAATACAATATCATTTTACGCGATTGCAGGAATTCCCTATATTGTTCATACTTCAGGAGAGTCTCCTTGTCCATATTTGCCGACTTGACTGCATTCTCCGAATCGGCAGGTACACTGACTTCAATGGGTTTCTCGCCCTTTGCGTGTGCCGAGAGTATGTAGCCACCAGTAATATTGTTGTTGGACCTAGTCGCTGACACTTCTGTACCATCCGTCATCCGGATGGCGAATCTGCGAAAAGGCGTCTTTGCGATGTATGAGCGATGACCTCTATTGTCCGCAGGCGATAGAATGTGGTGCAGTAGTTTTAGGATGGTGGTCTTGCCGCACCCATTGTCTCCGTAGAGGATCAGAAGCTCTTTGAAGCCTTTCACACCTGTCAAGGACTCATCTATATCATAGTCATAGCGCCCAAAAAGCCCCCTTACCTCTATCTTTTCCAGACCTAGGTCACGGACACGTTTTCCTTCCGGCCTCGTTTTCCTGACAGAAGCCATTCTACCTCCGTTTATGAAAAGACGTCACACCCAGAAATCCACCTTGCTATCTTTCCAGACACCGAGGCAAGGAAGGAGAGCGCCATTGCTCGTACGCAAAGTGCCATGTGCGGGGCGGATTCTTAGCGAAGCTAACCCACCGAGGTAAACAAGTAACAGTGCGTGCGAAACCGAAGGTTACCCCGCCTTTGGCGGGTTCTGCACACGCGGCGGAAGCTACCTCCACCATCGCATGTGCAAAGCCAGACGGCTTCGCATACCCTCGCTAAAGCGGCGTCAAGCCGCCGCATTCCACATGCGCCAAGCAACTGCCTGTGGGCTAGAACTTCACCTTTACCGGCCTGCGGGTTGACATGCTGACGTTGGCCGCATCGCACAGGATGAGGCTTTTCAGTCCATCCTCGTAGTCGGACATGACGCCGTTCAGCTTGCCGGCCTTGACGGCGTTGATCCACGCGCGGTCTTCGATCTCGAAGATGTTGGTCTCGCCCTTGATATCCTCGACGTGCAACCCGTCCGCGTGGTAAATCTTCACGTCGTGGTTCCAGCCGGAGAAGTCAATCCGGTAATTGGGGGAGAAGAGAGAGAGGAAGACGCCGCCGCCGGCGCGGCAGACCCACGCGCTCATGATGTTGGCGACCGCGCCGCTCTTCATCCTGACGGCGACGGTCGAGGCGCAGTCGGCCTTGAAGGTCTTCGCCTCGCTGACGAACTTGTTCGATGCGGCATAGCAGGCAACGGCCTCGGCTTCGCCGCAAAGGTAGCGCAGCAGGTCAACTGTGTGCGTGCTCTGTTCGAGAAGCTGCCCGCCGGACTTCTTCTTGTCGAAGAGCCAGGGGTGAGTGCCGGGGTAGCCGCCGATCCACCCGCCGTAGATGATGGCGGGCGGGTCCTTGGCCAGTAACTGCTTCGCGCGCGCGACGCTTGCGCGATAGCGGTTCATATAGCCCACCGCCGCCATCAGCTTCGTCCGCTTGACCGCCGCGGCGATCTTCTTCGCAGTCTTGACATTGACGGAGATCGGCTTCTCGACGAAGAAGGGGACCTTGTGTTTCACGCAGGCCATCTCGGCAGGGCCGTGCGCATAGGGCGGAAGGCAGATGTAGCAGGCGTCGGCCTTGACGGCCTTGAGCATCTGGTCGGGATTGGTGAAAGCCTCGCCGCCGAATTCCTTCTGGCGGGCTTCGAGGCGGGCCTTGTCAATGTCGCAAAGGCCGACGATTTCCGCGTCCGGCATCTTTTTCACGGACGCCAGATGATAGCCCGCGATGTTTCCGACTGCAATGTAAGCCACTCTTACTGCCATGTTCGTCCTCCCGTGTTTTGGATTCTGCGCCGAGTGATTGGTCAAGGCGCGTTCTCGCGTCGGGCTACATCCGCCGCATGGGACGCACCTTTGTATCGTCTTGATCTTACCACGCCCGTCTCAGAAGAAGAATCCCTTTTCTCTGGGGAACAGGGCGGAGATTATCGCCCGGTTTTTCGGGGTGTCGGGGCCGATTTCACAGCGGGGAAGTTCGGAAATCGTTCTGAATCCCAGCAGAAGCCGGGTGAAATCGGCCTGCGACAACCGGATTCGGATTCTGTCTCCTCTGTCTTTATCATCCCCGGCGGTATTGAATGAGGCGTCCATTTCCCTGTCCGTCAGGGTAAGTGATATCCCACCATTCCATTCCGGGAAAGGGCCGACTGCATGGCGTCGCGACAGTGTTGGTGCAATTCTTTCGAGTATCCCGGCAAGGTTGAGGATGCTGACGTGGGTGGATACGGTGGCGCTGCTCGTCTCGACGCGCTCGACGGGCGCGCCGCTCATCTCCATCGCGCGGAGCAGATCGGGATCGTCAGGAAGCTTGGCCTCCAAGCAGCGTCCGCCCCATCTTGCGGTCCTGCGCGCGAAGTCTGCCCAGAGCATTCCGAGCGCCTCCGCCCCGGACGCTGCGTTGGCGTCGTAGCAGAGGTCGTGCGCGAGTCCGTCAGCCGTCGTCGCGCACATGCATGCTAGGACGCGGCCGGCGGGGTCCGCGCAGAGCGTTCTGTTGCGGTCGGCCTTGAGCGCCTGGAGGGAATCCGGCGGCAGGTCGTCTGCGATGTTGCCGGCGCGGTCCTTCAGAAAGGTTTCGCGGATGGCGAGAAACTGTCTGACGTCGGATTCGGTTTCGAAATGTCGGACAGTCAGATAGGGGCGTTCGGCATGCGCGGTGGCCGCCTTGATCTCGATTTTCTTCACCCCGCCCCAGACCGGACCGAGCGGGCTGCGATAGCGGACCTTCTGGACCGGGGAATAGCCGAAACGCGTATAGAACCGTGTCATGCCCCCGAGTCTGGCGATGTGCATGCCGCGCTCGATAAGGAGTTCCTGGTTGCGCGTCATCATCGCGCTGCCGATGCCACACCCTTGGATGGAGGGGCGGATGGCCACCTCACCGACGTCAGCCTTGCTGATCGTGTCGGAGCCGACCTGGAGCAGTTCTAGGCGATTCTTTACTGCGCCTACAATTTTGCCGCGGCTGACGGCGACGAGGATGAAGCATCTGCCGTCGCGCATCTCCCGAGCGGCGCGGTCCCCCTTGGCCTGGGAGTCGCGGTGGCGGCGCTTGAAGGCTTCGCGCCAGACGGCGACCACCGCAGGCATGTCGCTTTCCACGGCTATCCTGAATTCCGCGTCCATTTGCCCTTTCCGTGTCTTTCCAAGCGTCAGGAAAGATTGAATCTTACATGACTGGAAGCATTCTGCAAGGGCGGAAAATGAATGCGCGGAGCGGCGGCGCTGGATTATGATGTCATCGGAAGTTCATAACGAATCGGGAGGATGCGATGGCAGACAAGAATTTCACGACAGACGAGGCCTTCATGCGGGAGGCGCTGGAGCTTGCCGAACGCGGCAGGGGGAGGGTGGAGCCTAATCCGGCGGTGGGAGCCGTCATTGTGAAGGACGGCCGGGTTGTCGGACAGGGATTTCATGAGCGTTACGGCGCCGAACATGCCGAGGTGAACGCGATCCGCGACGCCGGCGGATCATGCGCGGGTTGTGCGCTCTACGTGACGCTTGAGCCGTGCTGCACGCAGGGCAAGCAGCCTCCATGCGTGGCGGCAGTGCTGTCGGCGGGGATATCGAGGGTTGTGGTCGGGTGTATTGACCAGAACCCGAAGCATGCGGGGGAGGGGATCAGGCAGCTTCGCGACAATGGCGTCCAGGTTGACATCGGCGTTTGCGAGGACGAATGCCTGATAGCCCACGCGCCGTTCTTCAAGTGGATAGGAACGCAGTTGCCGTTTGTGACGGCGAAGTGGGCGATGTCCGCCGACGGACGCACCGCGACAGGCACGGGCGACAGCCACTGGATTTCCGGCGAGGCTTCGCGGCGCCGGGTTCATGAACTGCGCGGGAGGGTTGACGGCGTGGTCATCGGGGTGGGGACGGCCATAGCAGATGATCCGACGCTCACGTGCCGGGACGCGGAGGTCCGGCGCGTTGCGGCGCGAATCATCGTTGATTCCGAAGCGCGGCTGAGGCCGGAGTCGAAACTGGCCCGAACCGCGAAGGAGATTCCCGTAATTGTCATGACGACCACGGCCGCGCCGGAGAAGAACGTCAAGGCCCTTTCGCGCGCGGGCTGCCGCATCATACAGTGCGGGACCGGGGGGAGCGTTGACCTGAAGCAGATGGTCAGGAAACTCGGCGAGGATGGGTTCTGCAACCTGCTGGTTGAGGGGGGGGCCACGCTTCTGGGCGGCATGTTCGACGACCGTCTGGTTGACCGAGCGATGGTTTTCGTGGCGCCGATCATTCTTGGGGGGGAGACGTCGCCCGGGGGTATATCGGGGATGGGCGCGCCGGTGGTCAGCGAAGGCATGCGTCTGCTGAAGCCGCGCATTGAGAGGATTGAGGATGATGTTCTGCTGACGGGGGAGGTTGTTTATCCGCGCATGCGCCGCGGGAGATAATGCGAAATCATTAAATGAGAACGGGAAGGACTTTCATCCTTCCCGTTCGTTCAAGCCCGATATCTGCCGTTATTAGTGCATGTGGCCGTGGGCATGCGCATGGCCGGCTTCCTCTTCCTTGTCGGGAAGTTCTGAAACCAGCGCATCGGTTGTCAGAAGTAGTCCTGCGACGCTTGCGCCGTTGACGAGGGCTGCCCGCACAACTTTCAGCGGGTCAATGATGTTGGCCTTCATCATGTCTGTGTACTCGAGTTTCGCGGCGTCGAAACCTTCGTTGCCCTTCATTTCCCTGACCTTCTGCACGACGATGTTGCCGTCCATTCCGGTGTTGGCCGCGATGTTGCGCATCGGCGCTTCAAGCGCTTTCTGGACGATCTTCACGCCGATCTTCTCCTCGCCCTTGACCTTTGTCTTCTCAAGGACTTCGGAGGCGCGAAGCAGCGCGACCCCGCCGCCCGGCAGGATGCCTTCCTCGACGGCGGCGCGCGTCGCGTGAACGGCGTCCTCGACGCGCCCCTTCTTCTGCTTCATCTCGCTTTCCGTCGCGGCGCCGCAGTTGATCTGCGCCACCCCGCCGGCCAGCTTCGCAAGGCGCTCTTCGAGTTTCTCGCGGTCGTAATCGGAGGTCGTGATTTCGATCTCCTTCTTGATCTGCTCGATACGTCCCTGGATGGCGTTCTGCGCTCCGGCCCCGTCAATGATCGTCGTGTTTTCCTTCTCGATGATCACCTTGCGGGCCGAGCCGAGATCGGCCACCTGGAGATTTTCCAGCTTGATGCCGAGGTCTTCGAAGACCGCCTTGCCCTTGGTCAGTATGGCGATATCTTCAAGCATGGCCTTGCGCCTGTCGCCGAAGCCTGGGGCCTTGACCGCCGCGCACTGGATGATGCCGCGCAGTTTGTTGACGACCATCAGCGCCAACGCTTCGCCTTCAATGTCTTCCGCGATGACGACCAGCGGACGGCGGGACTGGACGACCTTTTCCAGTATAGGGACGAAATCCTTGGCCGACGCGATTTTTTTCTCGTGAATGAGAATCAGAGGGTTCTCGAATTCGACCTTCATCCCCTCCGGATTCGTGACGAAATAGGGCGAAAGGTAGCCTCGGTCGAACTGCATGCCTTCGACGAGGTCAACGGTCGTTTCGATGCCCTTGCCCTCTTCGACGGTGATTACGCCATTTTTACCGACCTTCTCCATCGCGTCGGCGATCTTTTCGCCGATGTCGTCATCGCCGTTGGCCGAGATCGCGGCAACGTGGCGGATGTCATCGCGCCCTTTGACGGCTATGGCCATTTTCCCAAGTTCTGCGCTGACCGCCTCTACGGCCTTGTCAACTCCGCGCTTGAGGGCCATGGCGTCCGCTCCGGCGGCCAGGTTTTTCAAGGCTTCTTCGAAAATGGCTCTGGCCAGCACTGTGGCTGTCGTTGTGCCATCGCCGGCAACGTCACTGGTCTTGCTGGCGGCCTGCTTGACAAGCTGAGCGCCCATGTTCTCGTAAGGGTCTTCCAGCTCGACTTCCTTGGCAACGGTCACACCGTCCTTGGTGACGGTCGGCGCGCCAAAGCTTTTCTCGATGATCACGTTCCTGCCGCGCGGGCCAAGCGTTACGGTAACGGCATCGGCCAGTTTGATGACGCCTTTACGGATCGCTTCACGCGCTTCAATTTCAAAGGCAATCTGTTTTGCTGCCATCACTTACCTCCAGGATTATCCCCAGGCGGATGAAACGACGCCGTTCCAGGGGTGGCTCTTGCTGATCGGGATATTCCCGATTGCCTAGCCCTCGATGACGGCGAGAACGTCGTCCTCGCTCATCAACAGGTATTCCTCTCCGTCAACCTTGATCTCGGTTCCGGCAAAGGATGAGAAAATTATGCGATCGTTCTTCTTGACCTGGAAAGCGGCCCGCTTGCCGTCGTCCAGCAGCTTTCCGTCGCCCAGAGCGATAACGCGCCCTTCCTTCGGTTTTTCCTTTGCGGTATCCGGCAACACAATGCCGCCGGCGGTCTTTTCTTCTGCTTCCAACCGCTTCACGAGTATCTTGTCACCTAGTGGTTTGATCGCCATGCCTCCAGATCCTCCTTTTCAAGGCAGACTCAAGTCAATGCCTTCCGGAAGTCCTTTTCCCGGAAAGCCGCCGGCACGAGGGGGCTTTAACTTGCGCCCTGACCTGAAAACGTCCCGGCGTCAGACAAATCAAAGGAATTCCATCGGCAAAGAGCCTTGCCGACGGCCAGTTTTACCGATCCTTCACGCAACGGCTTGGGCAGGAAGGCGAATGCGTCATGAGCGAGCGCCCAACGCCTTACGCTCAAACCGCGTTCCCACGAGGTTAGTATCGCAGGAGCCGAAGGTTGACACAACTTCCATGCATCCATGAGCATTTCTATCCCGTCATCGGCCGAAATCTGCATGTCCGCTATCAAAAGATCGCAATGTTCCGATTTGGTGATCATCAACGCTTCTTGTTCAGTGGGCGCCTCAAGAGCCTTGAGATACCCTGCTTCCAGCGCTGATACAATTCTCCCTCGCGATTCCTCATCGCGGTCGGAAACCAGTATGCAGAGTCTCCGTTCGGGCTTGTGAATGTGAGCGTTCATTGCTCTTCCCGATGAAAACATAATCAGGCAAAAGCAAAAGGCGTGCCATCTTGCGCAAAGACCATATTCGCAGTTGTGGCATGCAACGGCATGATTATCGCGCAGATAATCGTGACTGCGATAGTAATTTTATGTCATTGACATGCAATGTGATATGACATAATTTCGCAAGGTTATTCCTTGTGTTTCTCCGCCTGCCTTCCAAATGGGAGTAGCGCCATCCCGACTGTTGATTGAGTTATTAACTGGCAGTCCGCATTTTTCTGCGGCTGTCAGAGTGACAGGATTATCTCTTCGGGGGCGGCCTGCTGAAACCCCCGTCTCCGTCCGCATCCAGCCAGACAGGATTAGTGAATGCCATGGGTATTACTGCCGCCTCTCCCTTACCCTGTATAACCGGGTGCATTCCTCGCTTGCCGCGGACAACTGCAACAACCCACGAATCCCGATCTACGGGTATTGTGAATATTGAATCAAAACGCTTCAATTCAGGGCCGTCCGATAGAATAGCTGTTGTCGCAACAGCACCGTTTATAACGAGTTCCAACGTTGCAGTGCTCACCCATGGGGCGGCTTCGACGGTAACGCGGATTTTTGTAACACCTCCCCGCGCATTGATTAATGATCCCATTAGCCCATCTTTATTGGCGGAAATTCTTATCATTGGGCCATTTGTGACAATCCCCATACGGTCTTTGATGATCCTGTTACAGATTGCTTCTGCCGTGGCTATTCCGCCCGTTCCGGATGGCATCGGAATGCTGGTCCGGAAGCAACCAGGCTCTCGCCTGCTTCGGATATCGCTTTCGGATGCTCCCACGGCGGCAACCTGCGATCCTGTATTAAGAAGTTGAAACCACTCATGTAAAAGAGCATCTGTGTCGCCGGGATTTTTCTCGCGTGAGAACTCAATTGCGTCGAATTCCGATTGAGCCTCCGCGATGCCTTCCAGGTTTCCAGTCGTGTCTAGCCCGGTAAGATTGAAGTAGCCATAGCGTCTTTCCAGCGGGGAGGTTATGACGATATTTGGCCGCAAGGCAATTCGGCGGATGGTTTGATTACATTCAGATGGCAAAGCCGTGTTTAGGTCAGGGCGGATCAATTCCGGCGGCACGGGCATGAGGTTGAAGACTCCACATCCGGCATTCCAGACCTGAATTCCGGGAATGAATGTGAATCCGGAGGTCTTTGCAGGGGTGGATGTTGAGGCAACTCGGACGACGTCGTTTTCGACCACTGCCGCATCCAATCCCTCAGCCATGCAGATTGAGGCAAGTTCCGACGCGGTGAGGGGGCCTCCAAATCCGGCAGCAGAATGCAGGTTCATGTCAATGTTGAGGTATTCATCCCTGCTGAAGAGCCTTCGAATGCGGAATGTCTCGGACTGTTCCGCGCGATCATTGGTCTGGATAGCGCGGCTGTCAATTGTGAACGCAGGTCCCCGCGACGCGGTAACAACGTATTTTCCAGGATCAAGATAAATCGTTTGTGGCATGTGTGATACGACAATAGTGTTATTGCGGAATGGCGATCCTGGAAGGATGCTCAATTCGGGATTCTCACCGTGAACAGATTCAATCGTAACTTTGGCGATAGCAGGCGTGTCTCCGCCGGTGGTTTCATCGGCTACGGAAATCGTCAGCGGTTTACGAGGTGGAAGTCGAACCTGGCTGGCGAATGGGATATCCGGTTTGACTTCAATCGGCATCTCCGCGAGTGTGGAATATCTGTCGGATATGATTTTTACGTGCCAGGTTCCAGCGGGAAGAAGACATCCGCCCTTGCCTTCTTCATCGGTTACAACAAGTGTTGACGCAATACCGTCAGAGTTTGAATACACGATTTCAGCAGATTTGACAGGTTCCCCGTCATTATTGGAAAGGACGGTGAATTCCACGGGGACGAGTTGGGAGTCCGGCGTTTTCGCGGTTTGTGTCTGCCATGTGTCAGAGACCAGCGATGGGCCGCCTTCCCCGGCAATGAAAGCCCGTTCGTAGATGATGGGGCGCAGGGGCGGGAGAGAGACACGCTTTGACAATATCTCCGTCCAGTACCGTTCCCTGCGCATGGAGAAGACACCTTCCATGCTGAAGAGTCCCCATACAGAGCGTTCGCGATCAGCCGCAACCCAGTTTGCTTGCGTATTCTCGCCGGTCAACGAACGTCCCGCGCCAGGCGCAAAAAGTGAGGCCGCGCCCCATATAGCCATATCCCCCATATGGATATTCTCAAGCTTTGCGCCGGTATTGAGCGCCTTCGTTATTATGATCAGACAGTTTGAATCGGGTTCAAGAGTGTATTCGGTTTCAACTTGAATTTGAGGATTATCGGCACAAGCTCCCTGCAGGAATATCTGCCCGGCCTTGCCACTGGAGCGAGGCGGGCGCATTTCCAGGAGACGATATCGCACCGGGAGAAGGCGGCCCTGTCCAATGGCCGTCGCCAGTTGTCCAAAGGCTTCTTTATCGCTGCTCCGCGGAATTGCGTCCAGGATGTCACCGCCATTGACAGAAACGCCCTCTCTGTGTCCCATGCCGGCTATGACGAAACGAACTGCCGCATTTTCCAGAAGGATATCATTGGCGCGCAGGGCGGCAGCCGGGCCATCTGGACGATCCGATTCTTCAGCCTGAAGGACGCGGACCGAGCCGCGCTCAGGGGGCGGGAGCGAGAGACTTGAACTTGAGGAGCGGCAGGCTGAAAGCAGCAGAGATGCGTATGCAATATATGTGAATGCCTGTATGAAAA
Source organism: Planctomycetota bacterium (assembly GCA_022711755.1). GTDB lineage: Bacteria > Planctomycetota > Brocadiia > SM23-32 > JAKLEA01 > JAKLEA01. The sequence goes on along the minus strand of JAKLEA010000007.1, from coordinate 203,611 downwards.
TGGCGACAACCGGCAGGATATATTCTCCGAGCCAGCGCGGGCCATGCCCGGATTTTCTTTCACGCATGGGTTCGCTTCGGCGCGCCGAACTCATAATACCCCATTTTGCGGGCGCTTTGAGAACTGAACTCGAGATGTTTTGCGGCTGCAATGCAGGGGGCGCGTTTTGCAAATGGGTCGTTTGTGAGAAGGCGTTCACTGGGAATATCCGGAAGTTGAATGAAGCGGCGGAACGTCGCACGATAGCGGCCATGCCGCCAAAACGCGTTGACCTTCGCGTGGGGGATTGGCATAATCCCCTGTATTCGGGCGCGGTTAGCTCAATCGGCCAGAGCGCCTGCCTTACAAGCAGGAGGCTTCGGGTTCGAGTCCCGGACCGCGCACCATTATACGAGAGCGAGACATAGCCCGGCAATGACGGACAACTGTATGAAGAACGCCGATCCGGCGCACGGCAGCCCAGCCTTTATCTTCACATGACGATCTCAGAATCACGGCATGTGTTTCTCGATGATCGCGCTTCCGCTGCTCTGGATTCCGCCCTTGCCCCGGACAACGGCCCTTAACTTGAGCGGAACATTGACGCCGCCGATTGTTACGAAGTATGCATTTGGCTTGTCCGCCTTCTGGACGAACTCCGGCGTTTCCCGATTATCGAAAAACAACGTCAGGGACTTGACCTCAATGTCGTCCTGCCCGGCGTCCTTGCGGAAGGTGACAAGGTATTGCGCCGCATCCACGCAGAAAGGGGTTATATCAATGTCAATCGTCGTCCACTCCTTATTGATGGTTTCCGGGGACCACTTCCATGCCGCGCCGGTGGCCCCGGCGGAAGGCATTTCGCCCTTCGAGAGCGCTGTGACTTCCGCAGGTTTCAGTGGACGATTGAAGACTGTAACGTCGTCAATAAGCCCGTTAAAAACCTGGATGAAGTTGCCGGATGTATCGTACTCTCCGCCGATCTTCGCCGAGACTTCCTTGTAGTGGCGGATGACGGCGGACGAATCCCGCCGCGCAACCTCTCTACCGTTCAGGTAGAGAATGAAACAGACGCCGGAACGCGTCACGGCAATGTTGGACCACTCGTTGACCGGCGCGACGGCCTCGGACTCGAACGGCCAGATTCCCACGTCCCAACTGTCGCTCAGCATGAAACCAAGCCTGTTGTCGTCGGCAAGGTAGAACCTGCACTGGTTCGAAGCGTCGCAGCTTGTCTCCTTTGACATGACGAGCCTGACGCCCTTCGCGGACGCCGGCTTGACCCAGGCAGAGATCGTGAAGTCTGACCGGAAGAAACCGACTTCGCCAATGTCAATGAAGCCTTCACGCCCGCTGAGCTTCGCGGCTTTTCCGCCTCGTCCGTCGGCAAGTTCGACGCTCTTTGCCGTTCCATGTCGTTGCCTTCCGGAATCGTCGGCGAATCTGCCGGCCTCAATCTTGTCGAATCTCCACAGTCCGACGGGCGAATGTGACGGAGGCTCCATCTGTGCGCCGGCCTCCTCGACACAGAAGACCGCGAATCTGCGGATCATGGGCGTGGTCGCCGCATTGATGCAGCGGAAACGAATCTTGCTTGTGACAACCGGGCGGAAACGGTCAATCTTTTTGTGTCCGATGGCTGTTCCCTTGCAGAGCAGACGCCAGTCGCCGTCAACAAAACCTTCTATTGCATATTCCCTGACGCGCTCGCCGTGCTCTATGCGCTCCATCGTTATCGCATGGTTGATCTCAGTCGGTTCCGGGAAGGCGATTTCAAGTAGTCCGCCCCTGCCTTCGGTTTCGGCAATGCTCTTGCCGAAGCGACGATTGATTTCCGCAGCGAATTCTGCGCCGCGCTTGACGTCGGCTTCCGGGATGGCGCCGGTGGGGTCGGGCGTGTGATTGAGCAGCAGAACGCAGCCGTAGCCCACAGACCTGTAATACATATCCATCAGGTGAGAGACGGTTTTGAGCGTCGGCGCGTTCGTCGTGTTCCAGAACCACGTGTTACGCATTCGCGCGTCGCACTCGTTTGGCAACCATTCCTCGCCGTCCGGATTGCCGTGGCGACCTGTGGCGACGCCGGATTTGAGATCGGCAGTCGTCAGTGAGTTCCATGCCGGATAAGGCGCGGTTCCATCTTCGTTGCCGACCCACCTGATTGTGGCGTGAGGTCCCTGGAAGATCATTGCTTTCGGGGCGTGTTTCTTCAGGATGTCGCCCACGTCCACTATGTTGCTTCCGTCGAACCAGACCTCGTACATCTCGCCGTAGCGGTTGAGAACCTCGGTGAGTTGTTGACGGTAGAGCTTGTCGTATTCCTTCTGCGCTGCTTCGGAGTTGCAGCGCCCACCGACCCCGGCCCCGTGCTTGCGGTCGCAGGGGGAAAGATAGACGCCGAGTTTCATCACGCGTTTGCGGCAGGATTCGGACAGGTCGGCCAGAACGTCGCCCTTGCCGCCGCGCCATGGAGTATTCATGATGCCATAGTCGGTAGTGTCCGTGCGCCACATGCAGAATCCGCCGACGTGTTTGGCGACGAAGACGATGTATTTCGCGCCCATCGCCTCGGCTGCGTCAACCCATTGCTCGGTATCCAGCGCCGTCGGGTTCATCTTCTCAAGCGGCAGCGAGAGATCATCGCCCTCGTTGTCGGTCCAGGTGTTCGGGGCGAAATGGATGAACATGCCGATTTCGCAATCGTGCCAGTCGGCCTGCTGCGGGGTTGGTTTGGCAAGGCGTTTGACGATGGCGGGGTCTTCCTTCCACGTGTCGAAGACGGCGAAGTTGCGGATGATTGGTTTGGCGGCTGATTTTGTGAATCGGATCCGGATTTTTGACACCTGCGCGGCGGGGAAACGATCAATACGCTTGTGGCCGATTGCCGTTCCAGAGCAAAGCGCCTTCCATTTGCCGTCGCCGAAGCCTTCGATGACGTATTCTCTCACGCGCTCGCCCTTCGCGATATCCTCCATTGTTATCGCGTGGTCTACCCATTTCGCTTCGCCGAGGTCAAGCTCGACTGCGTCGCTTTCGCCTTTTGTCTGGGAGAGGGGAGAACCGAGCCGGCGGCGAATCTCCGCGCCGAATTCGGCGGAGCGTTTCACGTCTGCCTCCGGGATCAGGCCTGAGGTATCGGGCGTGTTGTTCAGGAGGAGAACCGCGCCGCGCCCGACGGATGCGTAATACATTTCCATAAGCTCGTCAACGCTTTTGAGCGTGTCAGCGTTCTTCGTGTTCCAGAACCACGTGTTGCGGATGCGCGCGTCGCACTCAAGCGGCATCCACGCGCGCCCGTCCGGATTGCCGTTCAGCGCCGTCGCTCCGCCGGACTTCGAGTCGGCCACGGAAACGGAGTTCCATCCGGGGTAGGGGGCGACGCCAAGTTCGTTGCCGACCCAGCGGATGTTTGCGCGCGGCCCCTGAAAGACAATCGCTCTCGGCGCGAATTTGTCCAGGATGTCCCCGACCTCGATGACGTTGCTTCCGTCGAACCAGACCTCCGCGATTTCACCGTATCGCGAGAGCAGTTCGGTCAGTTGCTTGCGATAAACGTCGTTATAGATTTTCTGCTTGTCCTCTGTTTTGCAGCGCCCGCCCACGCCCGCGCCGAAGACGTCATCTGCGGGGCTGAGGTAGATGCCGAGCTTGAGGTTGCGCTTGCGGCATGATTCCGCAAGGTCTTTTACAACGTCGCCCTTGCCGCCGCGCCAGGGGGTGTTGCGAACGCCGTAGTCGCTGGTTTCCGTCTGCCACCAGCAGAAACCGCCGACGTGCTTGGCGACGAAGACGATCTGCTTCGCGCCCATTGATACGGCGACGTCGGCCCACTGGTCCGTGTCCAGCTTCTCCGGATTTATCTTCTCAAGCGGGGTGGAGTGGTCGTCGTATTCCTTGTCCTGCCAAGTGCAGGGATCGAGGCAGAGGAACATCTCGATTTCCATGTCGTGCCAGGCGACCTGCTCGGCGGTGGGGCGGGCCAGTTCAGCTTCGGGGATTCCCTGGCATGGGGCTGAAACGCTCATGGCGACGAGGCAGGCAATGCCGGCGCTAATGGCTGCGGTTCTCATTTGGAAAATCCTTTCCTGACACGTTGTTGTTACAAATGCAAAGACTAAACAATCCTGCTTTTGTACGTTCTCGGCGTCGTCTTGCTTTGCCGTCGAACTCACCCTACAATCTAGAACCCCCTCATCCGTCGCGTCGCCTCGCGACGGCCACCTTCTCCCGGTGGGAGAAGGAAGCTAAAGAAAGCATGGCACGATGCGTTGCTAAACAATGAGACTGGAGCGACGTTACTTATACCACGCCGGCAATTCGATGGCGGCGGATTTTTTCCAGGCGGAGTACCAGGCCGTGGCAGTTAATTCCGCGCCCTGGAGCATGCAGTCGCGGCACAGTTCGCGCACTGCCGCCGGGGCGTTGACCGGCGCTTGCTGATCCGCTTTCGGCAACTCCGATTCCAGCTTGTAGACCGCATCAATCCTTCCGTTCGACTTCCGGATTGCCGAGACGGTCAACTCAAAGACGTTGGCAGCGGGATCGCACTTCCGACCCTGAACGATATCGGCAGCCTTCATGCCGAGTTTTCCCGGCAGGTCATCCATTCTCAAATGAATGCCTGACTTGGGAGATGAGCCGTCCGGTTTGGCGCGCCCGTCGTGATGAAGGGTGCAATGAAGCGGCTGGGCTGAGTCGGCGGTGTAGTGCGAGAGGATTCCGGCGATGTAAATAATTTTCGCCCTGATGATGGGATTGTCCGGACGCTTCCGGTATTGAGCAAAGGCCAGCGCGAGGCGGTCGTGCCATTCGCTGATGGAGTATGGCAGGTAGCCCGCGAAGTCCGGGGATATTTTCAGTTTCGCGCAGAGGGCGTGGTATTCCGCCCGCGTCGGCGGGATGGGGTTGTCGCCCAGCAGTTCGAGATCGAGAAAGTGCTCCGGCCTTTCCGTCGGGGTCAGGTTGGGAAGAAGCGGGCTTTTGTGCAGGTCGGGATCGGCGGCGCAGTCGTTGATCTGCGCGCGGGAGTCCATGAAGAAAGCGGGCATATCGTCGGGCAACAGGGCGAATGCGGCATCGTTGACGCACAGATGGCCTTCCACCCACCATGCCAACGCGGTATTCGCGCAGACCGTATAGATAAAGACGGCTGTGATGTTCGCAGATTTTCGCATCAGTCTCTTGCCCATGCAATTGCTCCGGCAGGATTGTCCAGATCGTTGAACGATGCTCGCTGATTCTTCATACATTATCGTATCAGCCCTCTACTGATGTTCGCACAATAAAGTGAAGGATTTCTCGCTCTGGACATGTCCGAAAGGATGCTTCCCGGGCAGATTCGGTGTCGCCATATTGTGCGCGAATCAGTAAGCAACATGGAATCGCCCTTCCGGCATGAATTCGGGATGGGCATGGAAAGACGCGACAAAACCGGCTATTGTGGAAACAAGGCATATGATTCAGGAGGTTCGGAATGGACAGGAGAACGTTCTTGCGAAACGCGGCGTCGTCAGTTGCGGCATTAGGGACGATGCGCGGCTTCCCGGTCGGCGATCTTCAAGCGGACGCGGGGAAAAACGGCGAAAGACCAAACATCCTCTACATAATGACCGACCAGCAGTACGCCGGGGCGATGAGTTGCGCCGGCAACACCCATCTGAAGACGCCGGCGATGGACAGCCTTGCCGCCGACGGCGTAGCATTCGAGAGAAGCTACTGCGCCTTCCCGCTCTGCGTTCCGTCACGCGCGGCGATGGTGACAGGGAGAATGCCGCACGAGTTCGGCATCGAAGTCAACGTCGGGCAGAGGGACGTGAAGGTGGAAGCGCCGACGATGGGCGCGTTGCTCGGCGCGGCGGGGTATGAATGCGTCTACTTCGGCAAGTGGCATCTGCCAATACCAACCGGGGACGTGAAGACGCACGGATTCCGGATCCTCTCCGATAAGGGTGACGGCAATTGTGCCGAAGCTTGCGCCGCGTTCCTAAAACAGAAGCATGAGAAGCCATTCCTGGCATTTGCGTCCTTCGTCAATCCTCACGACATCTGTCAGCACGCGCGGGGGGAGAAGTTCCCGCAGGGGCCGATCCCGGAGCCGCCGCCGCCGGACCAATGCCCGCCGTTGCCCGACAATCTCGGAATTCCTGAGGGAGAGCCGCAGGCCCTGCGGAAGATTCAGGCGCTGTGCTCGAAGAAGATATACCCGACGGATGGCTGGCCGCCGGAGCGATGGCGGCAGTATCGCTGGGCATACTACCGGTTGACCGAGAAGGTTGACGCGCAGGTTGGGATCATCCTGAACGCTCTGCGCGAGTCGGGGCTTGAGGGCAATACGGTTGTCATCTTCTCAAGCGACCACGGAGACGGGCACGGGGCGCATCGCTGGAACCAGAAACAGATTCTTTACGAGGAAGTCGCGCGCGTCCCCTTCATCGTCAGTTGGAAAGGCGTCACGAAGGCTGGCTTGAAGGATCGCGGGCATCTCGTTTCGTCGGGGCTTGACCTGCTGCCGACGATGTGCGACTACGCCGGAATCAGCACGCCGGAGGGCCTGACGGGAGCAAGCGTCAGGGAGATTGCGGAGGGCGGCAGATCGGCGAAATGGCGCGATTATGTGGTCACGGAGACGGCGTTCAGCGAAGGCGGGGACTTCTTCGGAGTCCGCGGGCGCATGGTCCGAAGCGGAAGGTTCAAGTACATCGCCTACTCATGCGACGGCAAGCGGGTCAAGGTTGACGAAGGCTGGAAGCGTGAACAGCTTTTCGATCTTGAAAAAGATCCGGGGGAGATGAAGGACCTGGCTTCATATCCAGCGCACAGCAATACCCTTGCCGAACATCGGAAGATGCTTGCGGAATGGATCAGGAGAACCGGGGATCAGTTTCACATGCCGGAGGGGACATAGCGTTCTTACGGGTTCTGACCGCCGTAACCCACTTCAGTTTGGCGCAATTACAATCCGCAACCTCGACAGCACGCAGTTCGCTCCCTCGACCTTGTGAACAGCAATCTTCAGGACGCCGCCGGCGGAGTCCTCTTTCGTGAACGGGTATTCCACCCACATCCCCTTCGTCATGTCGTCAAGGGCGTCCGGCTGGCGGTTGCAGAAGGCCACGGTCTGGCGTCGCTGTCCGTCCGGGGCGTAGGCGTAGACGGAGACCTTGCCGGACGAACCTTTGGGAACTGTTATCTCAATTCCCCAGTCGTTTTCCGAGAAAAGGCAATGGTGCGGCTCGTTGCCGGACATTGACCATCCGGAGTATTGCTTCGGCTCGCCCGTGATCTTCACCTCCACTCCCTTCAACTCGACGGGCGGTAGCGGCAGACCGAGCAGGAGCGTCTGAGAGAGCAGTCCGTTTGCGGTTTTCGTCACGGCAGGCGGCGGAGCGAAATCCCTGTCATCCAGCGCGAATTTCGGTTTTGTTGTCTTCCATTTTCCCCGGGTGAAGTCCGGAAATTCGATGGGTTTGCTGGCTGCGGCGATTGATTCGCCGGACAGACCGACGACGGCGCTCATGGTCACGGAATCGTAAACGTCAATCGGCAGCGGCTGTTTATTGCGAACCGCCTCCAGGAAATTGCGCAGCATGATCCCGTCCACTCCGCCGTGATCGCCCACGCCGCCCTTCGCCCACCACTTGTGCGTATATTGTTTCTCGTAGGGCGGGAAAGGCTCCCACTGGTGGTATTGCGGGCTTTTGCCGACGACGTAGAGCGCGTTGCGCTGCTCGCTGTAGACGCCGCGCGTGCCCTGGAGCATCCAGCGATTATCGTACGGGCGCGGAAGCTGAAGATCGTAGTTGACGACGACCGTCTTGCCCATTTCGGTTCTTATCACGGATGTCACTATGTCGCCCTGAGCATAGGTTCGCTTCGCGCCGGGGTGATCGGGGCCGAAACGCCTGATGAACATGTCCCGGATGCCGAACTCGTCCGTAGCCGTCGAGGTAATGCTCTTGAAGCGGTCCCCGCAGTTGATGTCGCACCAGCTCAGCACGGGGCCGAGGCTGTGGGTGGGATACTGGTCGCGGTTGTACTTGAGGAGGAACTGCGCGGGCCAGCGGTCCGCGCCGGTCTGCGCGTCAAAGAACCAGTGGTCAATGCAGTCATGGCTGTGCGCGCAATGGACGTGGACGATCTGCCCGAAAATCCCCTTGCGAACCATGTTCAGCAGGGCCAGGTTGTCCGAGCGGAACGACCAGTTCTCCATCATCATGCACTGGATGCCCGTCTTCTCGCTTGTGTCCACCAACTGCCAACACTCCTCGACGGAGAGCGAGCAGGGAACCTCGATGCCGGGGATGACGCCGGCCTTCATGGCTCCCACGCCCATCGGCGTATGCCAATGCCAGGGCGTGGCGATGAGGACCGCGTCCAGGTCGCCGCGCTTGAGCATGTTCTGCCAGTCGAGTTCGCCATTCGTGTAGAGTGTCGGTTCCGGCAGGCCCTTCCCGGTGACCAAACCGGCGGCTCGTTTGGCTGACGCCTCAACGATGTCGCATATCGCAAGAACGACAATGTTCGGCACGATCGCAAGCGTGTTGCCCAGCAGGCCTGTTCCGCGCCCGCCCGCGCCGATGAGTCCGAGCCTTAACGTCCCCGCCGCCTTCGCGGGCTGATCCTGGGCTGAGGTTGCAGAACGAGCCGCGATGGCCAGCGCTGATGCGGCGGCCAGACGATGAAACTCCCTTCGCGTCACTTCAGTATCCATAGTAAAGCCTCCTGAACTGGTGGATGATGACGTTTCGACTGACCTGTGTGGGCGGACAGGCAGCGAGGTCATATTGTAGCGGATGCAGTCAGGTTTCCAAATCTTCGACGAACATATTCAAAAGGGAATTTCAACACAAAAGCACAAAGACACGGCGAATACCATGAGATTGGAAAAAGGGCTGATATGAAAGGAAAACCTGGTTTTGAGGTATCCGGTCAGTGAAGGGAGCGTTTATATGCCAGCCACTTGATAGGGGCGGGTTTGAAACCCGCCCCTACGCTGCCACGCGCCCGTGACTGACGCCGTACGTTTTGAGATAAAAAGCTTGAGTGTACGTGTGGTGATGAAAGACGGGTTTCATGCGATGTTTTGGGGGAACTTTTCTGATAAGATTGCGTCTAAGGTTCATGTCCGGGGACACGATCCTATTTTCAACGGCATGAAGATAGGTCATGTCTCCGCGCGACGCATGTTTTCGCACGGGAGGTCGGGCATAATCAGCGGAGGATTGAGATGATAAGGAAAAGGATTCTCTTGTCGGCCATTGCGCTGTTTTGCGCGACGGCTGCGTATCGGGCCGAGGCGCGCATCAAGCTGGTCGCGTTGCCGCCCAGGCAGACGACGGTCGTGCGGCTTGACAATCCGCAGTTCACGCTCGTGGAGGAGGAGCGCGCTCTGGCCCTCCAGAAGGGGGAGAACCAGGTGGATTTCTCCTGGAAGGGCGTGAGCATTGATCCTGATTCCATCCGGTTGCGCATATTGGGGCATGAGAAGGAGGTCAGGCTAATCAGCGTCAGTTATCCCCCCGGCGAGGCGGCGCTGGTGTGGCAGATCTACTCCGACATCGCGGTGGAGGAGCCGGTGCGGATCAGCTATCTGCTCTCGAACATTGACCGGCTGGTGACCTACAAGGCCGTCGCCGAACAGGATGAGAGCAAGATGGATCTGTCCAGCTACCTCATCCTGCGCAATTTCTCCGGTGAAGACTTCGAGAACGCGAAGGTCCTGCTGGATTACGGTCAGGCCTACGACCGTTCGATTGACCATGAAGAAACAAAACAGTTGCTGTTCTTCACGGCGCGCGGCCTGCCCATTGAGAAGACGTTCACGTGGGACTCCGAGACGATGCCGTGGGACCCGGACAAGACGGCGCAGAACGTCGGCATTCCGGTCTACTACGCGATAGAGAATTCGGCGAAGAATCCCGACCTGGGGAAGAACGCGCTATGGGGCGGCAAGGCGCGCGTCTACCAGAAGGACACTCAAGGCTCTACGATCTTCGCAGGGGAGGACAACGCGGCCTATACGCCGGTGGGCGAGAAGGTGAAACTCTACATCGGGCAGAGCCGCGACGTGGTCGTTACCCGCAAGAAGATGCGCGAGAACCAGATAGAGGTCAAGCGCAACAAGCAGAACCAGGTCATCATGTACGACACGGATGAGCTGGTTGAAATAGAGATTGAGAACTTCAAGGACAAGCCGGCGGTGCTGGTTCTGACGGAGCACATTCCGGAGCAGGGGCCGTTCGCAGCGACACGCTACGGGCGCGGGGAGCCGGTCTGCCAGTGGGACATGGAGGAATGCTCTCACAAGTATGAGGTCAAGGACGCGGGAACGCTGGAGTTCAGGATCGAGCTGACGCCGCGCTCAAAGCAGAAGCTCGTCATGCACTATCACAGGAGGAACCTGAGATGATGACGAGAAAATTCCTCGCGCTCGTCGCGGTTCTTCTTTCGGCGGCGGGCGTTACGTTTGCGGAGGTTGACCTTGTCACGCTGCCGACAAGGCAGGGCGTTCAGTTGACGATCTACAATTCGGCGGACCTGACGCTGGTTCGCGATACGCGGAATCTGACTCTGAAAACCGGGGCGAACCGTCTCTCTTTCAGCTGGGCGAACACGCTGATTGATCCTACGTCGCTGGACCTCCGGGCGCTTCAGAACGCGGCGGACGTTGATCTGCTGGATGTCTCTTATCCGCCCAGGTTGCAGCAGATAGCCATCTGGAACGTGATGTCGCGCATAGCCGGGGAGGTTCCGACCGAGATCACGTTCTTCACGAGCGGGATTTCGTGGCGATCGTTCTACATGGCGACGCTCTCGCCGGACGAGGCGAAGATGCGCCTCCAGGGATACGTGCGCGTGACGAACAACTCCGGCGAGGATTACGAGAACGCGCAGACGCGTCTGATCGTCGGCAAAATCAACATCCTCGATCAGATTGCGATGCTTTCCCAGCGATATCCTCCTTACGGCCAGCCGGGGTTGGTTCCCCCCGGGGAGGCAATGCCCGCGGTTGCGGAGCGCAAACAGGCTCTTCGTCGCGCCAAGGACGAAATCGCCGAGGCCGAGGGCGTGGTCATGGCGCAGAAAGCCGCTATGCCTTCAAAACCGAAGCAGATAATCAAGGAAGGTCTCTCGGAATATTTCATCTACACGATAGAGGGCACTGAGACCATCCCGAACACGTGGTCGAAGCGCCTGCCGTCCTTCCAGCAGGACGAGATACCGATCGAGAATCTGTTCAAGTACGACGAGAACCGCTGGGGCAACAGCGTCGTGCGCTTCCTCTTTTTCAAAAATGACAAGGATCACAAGCTTGGCGAGACGCCACTGCCGGACGGGATGGTTAAGGTTTTCAGAACAGTGGACGAGGCCGGCGGACTGAGCTACGAGGGCGCTTGCGACACAAAATACATCCCCGTGGATCAGAAGGCGGAACTCTGCCTCGGCAATGCGACGAACGTCAGCGTCGAGCCGAAGCTGATGGCGTACAAGCTGGACAACTTCACCTACAACAATGACCGCAACATTGACGGATGGGATGAAATCCAAACCTGGCAGATAGAGGTGAAGAACCAGCGCGACGTGAACGCGCGGATCGAAATCCTGCGCCATTTCAAGCACCAGCACTGGGACATCGAGCGGGATCAGACGGTCGAGTTCGCCAAGGACGATCTGGATACCGTGAAGTTCACGCTCGTTATGCCCCCGCACAGCGCAAAGAAATTCGGCTACACGGTCACGTTCCGCGAGGGAAGGCGTCAGGCGCAATAGCCGGGTGTGCGCGGCGAACCCCCGCACACGCGCAATCGCCACCGCGGACATCGAAAGCGCGTGTGCAAAAGCCTTGTGGCTTTCGCACACCGCTTTCGCACAGCCTACCGTTTCACGTTCCGCGAACGACGTGTTGAGGACATAAAGATGAAAAAGCTGACGGCGATTGTTGTCGTCGTTCTGGCGTTATGCGTTCAGGCGATGGCCGAAGTGGACCTTGTGACGCTGCCCAGCCGGGAGGGCGTGCAGTTAACGATTTACAATTCGGCTGACCTGACACTCGTGCGGGACGTGAGGAACCTGACGCTCAAGGAGGGGATCAACAGGCTTTCCTTCAGTTGGGCCAATACGCTGATTGATCCCACGTCGCTTGATCTTCGTGCCCTTAAAAACGAGGCCGACGTTGACCTGCTGGGCGTTTCATACCCGCCCAGGTTACAGCAGATCGCCGTCTGGGACGTTCAATCCCGCATAGCAGGGGAGGTCCCGGTCGAAATTACGTTCTTCACGAGCGGGATTTCGTGGCGGGCGTTCTACATGGCGACGCTTTCGCCGGACGAAGCGACGATGCTTCTGAAGGGCTACGTCCGCGTGACCAATAATTCCGGCGAGGATTATGAGAAAGCGCAGACGAGATTGATCGTCGGCAAAATCAATCTTCTGGATGAGATAGCGATGCTCTCCCAGCGTTATCCGCCGTATGGAAGTCCTGCCGATGGCGGGTATGGCGGCGGAGCTGAGCGAGACGACAACACGGTTGGGGGAAAGCGGCGGGAATTGATGAAGAAGGCCAAGGGCGCGATGGATATGCCGGCGGCGGCCCCCGCGCCGACCATGGTTGCCGATTCGATGGAGCGGCCCAAAGAGATCAAGAAGGAAGGGCTGGCCGAATACTTCATCTACACCATTGAAGGGACCGAGACGATCCCGAATACATGGTCCAAGAGGCTCCCGTCTTTCGATCAGGGAGACATCCCGGTCGAGAATCTTTACAAGTATGACGAGAACCGCTGGGGGAACGAGGTCATACGGTTCCTCTACTTCAAGAACGATAAAAAGCACAAGCTGGGCGAGACGCCGTTGCCGGACGGGCTGGTGAAGGTCTACCGGACGGCGGACGAGGCCGGCGGTCTGAGCTACGAGGGCGCGTGCGATACGAAATATATCCCGGTGGACCAGAAGGCGGAATTGGATCTCGGCCCGGCCCGACAGGTGAGCGTCGAGCCGAAGCTGATGGCGGTCAAGAAGGAGAATTTCACCTACGATAATGACAAGAACATTGACGGCTGGGACGATATCGAGACATGGCAGATCGAGGTGAAGAACCAGAGGCCGGTCGCAGCGCGGCTGGAAATTACGATGCACCTCAGACACCAGCACTGCGACGTGAAGAACGAGGGCGACTGCGGGGAATACAAGAAGGATGACCTTGTGACGACGAAGTACACGTTGAATCTGGAACCGAGGAGCGCCAGGAAGTTTGGATACACTTTGACGTACCGCGAAGGTCGCAGGCAGCAGTAGACGTTGTCCGTACTATTCGCCGGGCGGGATGCGTATTGACGGCGGCGCGGTTATGGAATAGTCGGGTCGGCTGTATACTCGCAAAGCATCGCTCTGGCGTCCGAGCGCCACGCGTCAAAGGGCGACGCGGCGATGACGCTCAATTTCAGGTGTCGAGCCGCTTCCTCGCGGTTTCCCAGACGGAATTGAATCGCCCCCCAGTGATAGGAGATGACGGGCGACTTCCATAGAACATCGCGATACGGGGCGAGGGTCTGGGCGGCTTCCGGATAACGCCCGGCTTTGAATAACACCCAGGCAAGAGCATCGCAGCAAAAGAGATCGTCAGGAGCGGCGGCGACAGCGCGCTGCGCCAGTTCGATCGGCTCATCCATGCTGAGATTTGTCTCGGCGAGATAGCGCGCCTTGTGGGCCAGGGCGGTAGGATTGCCCGGATTTCTTGCCTCCGCTCGTTCACAGAGGTCGAGCAGTTCGGACTGGCCGGGGTTCATGTCGCGCATCTGCTCCAGCAGCAGAAGCAGTTCCTCGTCTTTCCCATCAAGCGCAGCAACCTTCTTCAATATGACGGCTGCGTCGCTCCATCTGCCCATTCGTTCGTAGCAGGTCGCAAGAAGCCGCATCGCGCGCGTATTCTCGGGATCGGCGGCAATGACATGTTCGAGCGCGGCAATGGCGTCCTTGAGGCTTCCGGCCCTGTTTCCCTCGCCGGATCGCGCGAGTTCGATAAAGGATTCCGCCTTGATTATGGCCGTCTGATTAAGGAGAGAGTCGGAGGATGGGAACAGGATTGCGCATTCGTTCGCGAGTTCAACAGCTTTTGCATGGAGACCGATATATCCGCACGTTCTGGCCATTCGCAGCGTGTAATCATCGTAGGATTCAGGTATGGCAGCTCCGCCTTTGAGCCTCCGGCGCATGAAGGCGACTGCTTTCTTTTCAAGCCCCATGCCCGCCAGGCAGGCTGCGTATGAATCCATGTCTAGCGAGCGCCCGTTGTTCAGCCACAAGGTCATCCGCCCGGCCCGTTCACCCGCGGCGAAATAACCCAGACGGCAATTCATCCTGCATGACCTCGCCCAGCGATCAGCGCTCCATGGCTCGATGGTAAGCATTGCGTCATTCAGCTTCAGCGAAATGTCTGTTCTGCGGCGCGAGGATGATTGTTCCGCGAGCGTGTCCAGCGCGGAAGTGGCCAGGTTCCACGTTTCGAAACTCCACAGGGCGGAGCCGATGACAGGCCAGAGGTTGCCATGCCTGGCCTCGGTCTGGATTAAGATCAAACATTTGAATATGCGCGCGGCAGGCGTAATGACAACTGTTGCCGTCCGGTTGAGCGAATTGCAAAGGACTGGTTCCTCATCCTGGAGCAGAGGCCCGTCGGCTGTTTTCAGCACGATCTCGCCGCCGGCAATGTTGCGGGAGATCATGCCCATGAAAGGTGTAAATGGTTCGCGGACCGGAGTCAGCCAGTTCGTAAATCCGGCTGGCGCGGGGAGATTGTCCGGCTCAGGCTGCCTGAGCGTAAGAATCCCCCCTATGCGCAGCTCCTCTTCGTCAGCCAGCGAGATGGCGTGTCTGAACTCGCCGATGACGAGCGGAAGGCGGAATGCGATTGTTTCCCTGACCCATGCAAGCTGAAGCGGGATGTCGGTGAAAGTCAGTTTGCCGTCAATCTTTTCGTATGGGTCTTCATGTTTATCCTGATCCAGCAGGATCGGGGCTGGGGCGCTGCGCCTGAGGACGACCTGGAAGGGCGGTTCTCCGCCATCCGTTAGCGCTCCGGGAATCGAACAGCGCCACATGTTCCAGAGGATCAGGAGGGCGTAGGTAGTCCAGATGATGAAAGGCCGCTTCCATTCATGGATGAGCCAGCGGTCGCTGTCCGGGCCTTCGGTAGCGAAGACGGCTTCGGTCGCGCTTTCGATCCAGTGGACAATCTGGCGAGCGGCAGCCATTGCAGCCAGAGGAGCGAGCGCGCAGAACGCGCCGGGCGGGGGCGCCCCGAAAATTGAAACGCAGGAGAAGCACAGCCCGGCAATCACGACGGCCAGGTGGAAACGCCATGAGTCGCCCTTGCGCAGGATGGAGCTTGTGACGTAAGGCGCTGCCAGGATGAGCGGAACCGGGCCGATGTCAAGCGCGGCCCCTCGAATGACTGCATCGGCGGCGTTAAACGCCTTTCCGGGGAGCAGGAGCCATGTCCGCAAAAGGAGTCCGCCAATGCCGCCGCCGGGAATGAGGCCGGTTCGTTCTATCAGCCTGTCCCACGGCGAAATACCCGACCAGAGAGGGAGCAGCGAGAGCGGACCTGTCGGGCTGCCGCCGACAATAAGATTACGGATCATCCAGGGGACAAGCGGAAGGGCGAAGCCGGCAACTGCAATCGCTTTCTGACGCCTGTTGGCGTTGCCGAAAGTCATGGCGCAGGCAAGCAGCGGGACGACCAGGAAGAACGTGGAATAACTTGTAAGCACGCAGACAGACGCCGCAAGCGCCATGAAGAAGAAGAGATGCGATTGGGGTTGCGGCCTGGTCTGGATGACTTCCCCGGGCAGACTGCCCGGGATGCTTCTCGGCACAATGTCGGCCATAAGGTTGACCATGAGCATGAACAACGCGGCTGAAATCGCCGCGGGCGCGCCCTGCAAGGCGCAACAGAGTATCTGGGGGCTGGAGATTGCAAGCCCGACGGACAGCGGGAGCAACCCTGGTTTCTTCCATTTCCTGACGAGCGCGACCAGCAGCCACATGCTCATGATCCATGCCGCGCATGTGACCGCTGCGGCTGACCTGTCGCTTGCGCCGAGAGCCATGAACGCCGTGGAAAATAGCATGGGGCAGACTGGTGCCTGACTCAAGTCGGGGTGATTTGCCAAATCCTGGGAGTAGAGCAGCGAGAGCGGGGTCACGACGGATGTCTTGAACCCGTCGCCGTCAGCCAGCCTTTGTGCCGACTGCGCGGCATTCAGCGCTTCCGGAGAAGCGAGATAAACCTCTCCCTGTGGTCTGTAATATTTGGCGTAAGCGAAAGCAAGAAATGCGATCGGCACTGTAAGGGAAAAGAACCATTCGAAGGCCCGCTGGACGGTCTGAATTGTGCTTGGCGGTTCCTGAAACTCCAGGTTTTCCTCGTCATCAATCGCGACCGGCAAGACAGGCGGAGAGGATTTTGGGACATTCTGCGCCATGCGGAATCACGGAATAAATCCCGCTCCCCTCGCCCCGGACAGAAGGTCCATCGGACCTCTTCCCCCCCCGATATCCAGTCCGTTCCTGACCGATTCCATAATGAATCTCTTCGCGTTCTTTACAGCTTCTTCAATTGTCATGCCCCGGGCCAGGAAGGTTGCGATTGCCGCCGAGAAGCAGCAGCCGGTTCCGTGAGTATTCTTTCCCGGCAATCGTTTGGATGCGAATTCGGTGGTTTCCTTGCCGTTGCTCAGGACGTCAACGGCCGGGCCATCCAGATGCCCGCCCTTGATGAGAGCATAGCGACAACCCATCCCGGCGATGTCCTGCGCCGCCGCGCGCATGGCGTCCAGATCGCCGATCTTGCGATCCAGCAATGCGGAGGCTTCAGGAAGGTTGGGGCATATGATTGTCGCGAGGGGGAGTAGATTCTCGCGCAGCGCTTGAACCGCGTCCGGGGCAAGCAGGCTGGAGCCTGACTTGCTGACCATGACCGGGTCAACTACCAGAAAGGGGACCGGGCGTTCCCGAAGGCAATCGCATACGGTTCTGATGATTCCGGCGTCTGCGAGCATGCCGGTCTTGGCCGCATCGGTCCCGATGTCGTCCATTACAATTTTGAACTGGAGCCTGATGAAGTCGTCCGGGAGTTTATAAGCGGCGGCGACCGTCTGAGTATTCTGGGCGGTCAGAGCCGTCAGGACGGATGTGGCAAATCCGCCAAGCAGAGTTATTGTTTTAATATCGGCCTGAATGCCCGCTCCGCCCCCGGAGTCGGAGCCTGCGATGGTCATGACTTTCGGCAAGGAATGCTGCTGATCCAAACGCTCATCCTCCTTAGCTGCTGGAAAGCCCGCGCAGTATGACCGTGACGGCGGCCATTCGGAGGACTTCTGCCGCAGTCGGATCGGCGGGAAGGCTGACGACGACGCCGATCAGCAGCGCCCAGACGATGTCGGAAAGGCGTTGCGCATCGGAGCCTATGAGGCTTCCTGCCTTGATGCCTTTGTCAAGCGCGGCGGTGATCGTTTGCTTGCAGACAACTCGCAGTGATTCGAGTTCAGCCAGTTGATCTTCAGCAATGCGATGGTGTTTGAGGTTGTGGGCGCTCAGCGAGTCCGGGATAAGCGCGGGGCGATATTCGGGATGCTCCCCCAGGAAGCGCAGCATGGTCAGGGACATGGCCTGCGCGTCTTCCACGGGGTCCTGACCGCCTGCGGCGGCGGACATGGCTTCCGCCAGTTGGCGGAGGCCGTCGGCGAGGAAGGTTGCGTAGAGGTCTTCCTTACAGGGGAAATAAAGGTAGAGCGTGCCGATGCTCAGTTCCGTTTTGGCGGCGATGGCCGGCATGGTCGCCGCCTCAAATCCCTTCTCGATGAATTCCGCCGCGGCGGCTGAAAGGATGTGACGCCTGCGAACTTCCTTTTCCTTCTGCCTTCTCTCTTTCGTGCCCATCGGGACCTCATTCTGACGGTTCAGACCGTCAGTTTCAAGTTCAAACGAGAATGAAAGGGGCCGTTTCAGGCTCAGATGCCTGCGCGGGTTGAAGCCGCCGTCAGGGCGGCGCCCAGAGCGCCCACGAATTGCGCCTCCGGCAGAACCGTAGCCGGGACGCATAGATGTTTTCCCAGAAGTTTTACCAGACCTGCGTTCCTGGCGCCGCCGCCGCTCATGTGGATGGCGGACGGACGACCAAGACGCATTACCAGGGAGCCGACGCGTTCGGCAAATGCGGCGTGAACAGCGTAGACGATCTCCTCCACTGGCACGCCGCGCGCCAGCAGGGAGATGATCTCGGATTCGGCAAAGACAGTGCACGTGTTGGAGATGGAAACGCTGCCGGAGGCGCGGTCAAGCATCGGCTCGACCTGATCGTATCCTATCTCCAGCCTGTGAAGAATGACTTCAAGAAATCGCCCGGTTCCCGCCGCGCATTTGTCGTTCATCGCAAAGTCTTCAACGTTTCCACTCGCGGCAATACGGATGACCTTGGAGTCCTGACCCCCGACGTCCACAAGAGTGAGGGCTTTTCCTGCCAGGAAGAACGCTCCGCGCCCGTGGGCGGTGATTTCGGTGATTACCTTCCCGGCGTTCCTGACCATCTTGCGTCCGTATCCGGTGGCGGAGACGGTGGTATCAGGTCCGGAACCGGTTTCAGAGCGAAGACCTTCAATGAGCCGTTCGGCCTGTGATGAAATGTCGGGTTTTGTGTTCTCAATGACACGGGCCGCGATTTGGCCTTCGGGGTTGATCGCAACCGCTTTCACCGTAGTCGAACCTGCATCCAGACCTATCGAGGCGATTGTCACTGGAACGTCTCCATGAATGCTTTGACCCTCAGTTCCCCTTGTTCCGGGGAATAGGATCGGGGGTCGCCGTGATCCGCCTCGAGGATCATTGTCTTGATGCCGTGCTCGCGGTTCAGAATGTCCGCAAGATTGTACTGGCCTACGGAGTAGGGCTTGCAACTGCGGTCGGAGTGCAGTACAGCGCCGTCGCACTGGAAGTCGCGGCAGAGCTTGAGAATCAGGTCCGCCTTGTTCCTCAGGTCGCGGTTCAGGATTATGCGCGAATAGAGCTTGGCGGACGATCTGTAGACGTCGTTCGGGTCGAAATGATGCGCCGTCTCAGCCCATGCGTTGGTGTATGTGCTGCAAACGAAGTTGAAGCCGCCCTGGGCGAAAGCGGTGGAGAGGTCGCGTATTGCGAACCAGATCGGAAGGTTATCCCAGAGGAGGCGGTAGCGCTCGTTCTGAATCGCTCCGATTCCGCGTGAGACCCGGTCCTGAAGCTCGTCGTGCAGGAACTTGTAGAACGAAAGGCATTCCGGCAGTCCGCGCATGGCGACTATTGGACCGATATAGATGAACGCGTCGAAGGTGGTCATCGGCGCGGGGCGGTTTCTGCACAGATCCAACACCTTTCCCCACGCTTTGGAGCATTCGCAGCCTAGCTGAGTGTGATACGTCAGTTGCTTCTGGTCGAGTTTCCGCCCCGTCACCTTTTCGCACATTTCGATGAGTTCGTGGAACTGCGCTACGATGTAGTCAACGTCATGCTCTTCGCCCTCGCCGTAGATGAACGGGGTGTCGAATACGTAAAGGGGGACGTTGAACTTGCGGGCAAGTACCTTGTACCAAGCCAGCGCGGTCTGGCAGATATTCGTGCATGTGACCAGCAGGTCGGGCTTGGGAACCCGCCCGACCGGGGTCTGCCCGCTCATCACGCTC
Organism: Planctomycetota bacterium; assembly: GCA_022711755.1. Lineage (GTDB taxonomy): Bacteria > Planctomycetota > Brocadiia > SM23-32 > JAKLEA01 > JAKLEA01. Next base: position 183,920 of record JAKLEA010000007.1, on the reverse strand, counting down.
CCGAAGTCGGTGCGGGCGTAGGAACAGAGGTCGCGGCAGAAGCCTTCGTTTTCAGCGTGGACGCAGAGGTCCTTTGCCCTGCGCCTGACGGCGCAGAGCGCCGCATGATTTTCCGGGTAGACGATATGGAAGCCGAATGGTCTGAGCAGTTCCACCGGGCTGCCGCTGGTGATCCATGCCACCGGGACCGCGCCGTCCGCGTATCGGCCCGTGAAATAATGCTCAAGCATCAGTTCCTTGAGCTTGATATAGCTCTCAAGGCGGGGGCCGAAAGGCGGGTTGGGTTTGTCCTTCTTCGCCCGGAAGCTCCTTGCGGATTTCCATGCGTCGGTCTTCACAAGGAGGGGAGCGGCGACGTTCTTTATCAGGGCGTATTGCAGTTGTCTGGAGATGGTCATGAAGGCTGCTCCAGCATTTCGATGAAGGCTTCGAGGCGCGTGGACGCCTGCCCGCTAAACTCGGCCTCAAGCTCCGTCTCCATGTAGAGCGACGGGATGCCGGCTTTCTTGAAGATATCCTGAGTGTCCGGGACATAGAACGCCTCAGGCTCGCAAAACTTGACGTTGTAGATGAGCAGACCGCGACAATCCCTGGATTTGGCCAGTTTCAGCAGCAGGTTGGCGCGCTCCTCTAGTTCGGTTCCAAGTGTCGTGCAGCCGCGTCGCGCGAAGAACATGTCCGTAAGGGCGTCAAGCGGGTCGCTGTCCGGATTAGGGCGTTTCATGGCGATGCGTCGGGAGATTGCCGCAAAGTCGTCAGCGGCGGCGAATGCCCCGGCGTTATTGATGGCATCCAGTATGTCCATCGGTTCCGGCACAATGCCGCTGACCATGATGGGTTTGCGCTTCTCGACCGGTTCGGGGGATTTCGATTCGAGGAGCTTCTTCATCATGGCGATATGGTCTTCCACCCAGAGATATTCCCCTGCGCGGAGGACCTCGTAGAAAGCGCGGTCGTTGGTTGTGAAATAGGCGCGCTGGTCGAGAAGTTTGAGCTTGAGTTCGTCGGCTTCGAGGTGAAGTCCGATGGCTTTTTGGAGTTCAGCTTCGCTCGGTCTGCCGAAAAACGGCTCGAGTTTATCGAGAAGCCCTTTCAGTTCCGCTTTATAGAAGCCGCGCGCGGATTTGGAGTCCGGAGACTTGCCCTTTGGGTGTCTGAACCGGAAGCATGGTTTATCGGTCAGTTTGAAATCCGGCAGCAGTGATGCCAGCATCTGCAGAGAGTCGCAGGTGTGCGGGCAAAGGATGCCGTCCACGACGTCGGCCTTGCCCGCCATGATGAAGGCGAGGATGTTATGCGCGATGCCGCATATGAAAGGCTGAAGATGGGTTGATGCCGGCGCGCGGGGGAATCCCGGCGGCCCCCAGATTTCGACACCGAGGACGTTGAGGGCGGTGAGGACCTCGCGCGGGTAGTGAATCGGAAAGACGAGGACGGTCTTGCGCCCGCGCTTTTCTTTTTGCTCTGCGATGTATGCTTTGCGATCCATGATCGGCTCCATCCGCCGCGTTCCGGCGGGACGGCGTATGATAGCAGGCGCGGGCGGTGAGAATCAAACAAATGGATTGGCGAATTGGCACGTTTGAAGGATTGACGATCGGGCGATCATGCCATGCCGCGCGTTTTTCTGAGCAGCCATTCAGCCAGGAGGCAGACCGAGAAGATCCAGAAGACAGCGGCGTGGTCCCAAAGTTCAACGCGTTCGATCCGGTAGACTGAAGATTGCGTCTCCTTTTCGAGGAGTTTCTTCATTAATTCATCCATTCCGGAAAGCTCGAAGAACTCCCCGCCGACGGAAGATGTCAGCGCCGCAAGGTCCTTCAGGAGCGCATGATCGGCCACCGGGTTATCCAGTTCGGAGTCCGCCGGATTCGTGAAAAAGCGCGCTTCATCTCTGCCTAGTTCCGTTGATTCAAGTTCGGCGCTTGCTTCAACCATGTAGTCGCCAGGCTCTTTTGGGACGAATTTGCCGATGAAGCAGGCTTCGGCGGGATCATATGTCGTCTGAATCGGATTTCGCGTCTTGTCGCGGTTGCGCATGACGGCAACGGTCAATCGAGCCTTATCGGCGTTTGCGCCCTGTTTGTCCTTGACGTGGATTCGGATGTCAACGGGGCGCTGCGCAGTCGCCTCCGACGGAAGCAGGTCAATCCAGACCAGCTTGTCTTCAGAATCCTCCCTGCCTCCCACCCACATTACGAGTTGACGCCAGAAACGGGCGTGGGCAGTCGGGTCCGCGTCGGTTCCGAAGGCCCATGCGGCAGTCGTATCGGCAAGCAGGGCGGCTGCGCGTCCCTTTCCGTATCTTTGAACGACGAGAAGCGGATATTTCTGCTCGTCGGCCTCGCCCAGCACGGTAGCGCCCGGTTTGATTTCGCGCGCGACCATGCAACCTTCCAGCAGCGGGAGGGAACGCCAGATGCTTGCGGCATCCGTCCCCGGCATTCGCAGGATGCTGTGGCCAAGCCCGTCCGCAGTCGGCAGGAATCTTACGCGTTGGGTCCACTGCTGATTCGCGCCGGAGATCCTGACGGGCAGGAGTCTGCCCAGCGCGCTGTCCGGCGGAAGGACGCCCGACATGTTGCGCCATCCGGCGATGAAGAGTACGCCGGCCGCGTCGTCGGCAACCTTCTTCTCCAGCAATGGCAGGCACTGTTCAGGCATGTTGGCGACGTCCACGTCGCCGATTACGGCAACGTCATATTCATTCCACTCTTCGGCGGTCAACGGATAGTCAAGCCGGCGCGGGGCGAGTCTGGCCTTGACGCTCATCTGCGGCGCGCCGCGGAGGGCCAGCCTCATGAACTTGAATTCCGGCCTGAAGCGATCGAATATGATGACGCGAAGCCCGGACTTCAACACTTTGACAAAACGAGTTCTGGAGTTGTTTTCCGTCAGGAGTTCGTCAGCCAGCGGTTCGATGGACGCGGTGATGGGGAATTCGCCCTCAACGGTCGGTTTGACGTCGAAGTCGAAGATTTGCGAGTATGTATGGCTGTTGAAATCAAGTTTGCGTTTCTCCGGGGGTTGATCGCCGAAGCGGAAGACAAGCTCCGCGCTTCTGTCCCGGCAGGCGCGGGCGATTACCTTGACTTCGACGCGGAAAGGCGCGTTTGCAAAGGCGACCGGCGGGCATCGCAGGGATTCGATCATGACATCGGACGGGAGCGCAGCCTCAGTGGTTGTCCCGACTGCGACCGTGAACAACGGGACTTGAGCATTTGCGGCAAGCCGGGCCTGCGCGCGGGGATCGGGTCCGGAGTTATTGCGCCCGTCGCCGATGAGGATGATTCCGGCGCCGCGAGCCGATCCCATTTCCTCCATCGCTCCGGCAATTGCCGCGCCGTATGAGGTGGAGGCAAGGGAGTTTTGAGCCATCACAGCGTCTGCGGGGCTGACGCCGCCGGCGAATAGGAACCTTAGCAGGCGATAACGTTTGTCGAGCAGATCAAGGAGCGAGGCGTTTGCCGACATGGTTTCAGTGATTGCGTCGGATCGGCTTCTGCCCGATGGAGAATCCTTCACGGCCCCCATGCTTTCCGAGATGTCGGTCATCAGGACCAGGAAGGGGCGGTCGGTTATCAGCGTCTTGTGCTGAAGCCCCGGACGAAGAATACATGCGCAAAGCATCAGGAATGCCGCAATCCGCGCTGACAGCAGGAGGACGAAGCGTTTTCCGGAATCTTTTGCGTAAGGCAGGTACAGGGAGATTGTAAAGCAGCCAAGCGCCGCGCATAAGGGCAACGCAAGCCACCACGGCATCAGTGGATTGAAGACCAGTCGCGGTTCCGCCAATCGTCCCGCCTTCCATACTCAGATGGCTGATGACTCCGTCTCGATCAAGTCCCTGTATTCTTTGCGTAATCTTGCGGTCAGAAGTCCCGGAGCAGGCTTTTCCCAGACTGTCCCCGGGCCGGCCATGATTTTTCTTACCGGCATTATTTCCATAAGCGAGTTTGTAATAAAGCACTCATCCCATTTTTCAGTTGAATTGATGGTGAGGGATGTCTCTTCACAATCCATCCCGCAGCGCCGGGCAATTGTCATGACAACGGCCCTTGTCACGCCGGGAAGAAGACGGTCCGAAACCGGCGGAGTGATGATGCGATCATGGGCGCAGATAAAAAAGTTTGCTGTCGAGCATTCGGTTATTGCGCTGTCGGTACTCAGAATGAGGGCTTCGTCTGCGACAGGTTCGCGGGCGCATTCCATACGGGCCAGCAGAAGAGGCAGGTATGAGGTGGTTTTATGCGCGGCCAGCGGATCGGAGGAACTGCGGCGCCAGGATGCGATCTTCAGGACAGCGCCATTTTCGAAGAGGCGCCCGGGATATCCGGCGAAGGGACGGACTATTATGTTCAAGGTTGGGACAAGACCATCAGCGGGAAGAAGCCCCCATGCGCCGGTTCCACGGCTGACCGTGATGCGGATATAGGCCTCCGGGCAGGAGTTAGCTTCGATCAGATCGGAAATGATTTTTCGACATCCGGCAAGATCGCTGGGCAGGGGAATGCCCAGGATGCTGGCGGAGGACTTCATTCGGTTCAGATGTTCCGGAAGCATGAGCGGCCTGCCGCGATAAGCCCTCAAGGTCTCGAAGATGCCGTCCCCATAAAGGAAACCTCTGTCGGTCGGCTTGATGATTGCCGCGTCAAGCGGGACGATTTCACCGTTGACGAAAGCTTTCAACTCACTCATGAACGCCTCCCTTTCTGATTTGCGCCCATTCGTTCGCGAGGGAGACGGCTTCGAGCATGCCGCGCGCCTTGTGAAGGCTTTCCTCATATTCCAGTGCGGGGTCTGAATCCGCGACAATGCCGCCGCCGACGCCGAAGATGGCCTGCCCGTTCATGACGACGGCTGTGCGAATGGCGATGTTGAGATCGCTGCATCCGTTGAAGCCGAGATAACCGATTGCTCCGGTGTAGACGCTCCGGCGATGATGCTCAAGCTCTTCGATTATTTCCATGGCGCGGACTTTCGGCGCCCCGGTGATGCTTCCGCCGGGAAAACATGCGCGGAGAAGATGAATGACGTCGTACCGGGGATGCACTTCTCCCTCTATTGTCGCGACCAGATGATGTACCGTCGGGTATTGCTCGATGACGAGCGGCTCGGTAACACGCACGCTGCCATAGGAGCAGACCCGGCCCATGTCGTTCCTCTCAAGGTCAACTATCATTGCCAGTTCCGCCCTGTCCTTGTCTGAGGATAACAACTCATTACGCAGCGCCTCGTCTTCCGCAGCGGTTTTGCCGCGGGGGCGCGTGCCCTTGATGGGGCGGGTAAGGACGCGGCTTCCCTTTGCGCGGAGGAACAGTTCCGGGCTTGAACTGCATACGGCGAAGTCTCCGCAATCCAGATATGCCGCGAACGGGGCGGGATTGCGCTTCCTCAGGCAAAGATAGAATTCCTGCGGGCTGACGGAAACCGGGGCTTGCAGGCGTTGTGTCATATTGGCCTGAAAAATGTCGCCGGAAGAGATGTAGTCGAGGACTTTTTTGACTGCACGCTCATATTCCCGTCTGTCCATATTGGACTTGTATTGAGGGGGGGGAAGGTTCTGCATGGCCGGGGGAGGTTCTATAACGGGTTTGACCTGGAGGGCGCTAACAAGTCTGTAAAGACGTTCTACAATAGGTGGAAGGGAATTGTCGCATGGTTCTATGGCCGTGGCTTCCCATTGTCCGTTCGCGTGGTCGAAACTCAATATCTCCGAGTAGAATCCGACGCATAGTTCCGGAAGCCGAAGATCATCCTGTGCGAATTCCGGGACGCGTTCGACGAAACGCCCCAGGTCGTAAGCCCAATAGCCTGCAATACCGCCGCCGGCTAATGCCGTCGGTTCTGCAAGGGCATATTGTTCATACGGTTTGCGGAGTTCGCGGAGAATTGACCACGGATTGCCGAAGCGCGTTTCAGTCCGTCCATCCGGAAGCATGATATCAACGCGAATTCCCCGGCTTCTAACCTGCATGAAGGGGGAGAATCCGAAGAACGAATGCGAGGCGAACCGTCCGGCCGGTCCGGCGCTGTCCAGAAAAAAGAAACCAGGCTTGTAGCTGAGTCTTCTGAAAGCGTCCTCTGGCGAACCGCTGAAACTGATTGGTTTCCTGGCGATTATTCCCTTTATGACGGTTGACCGGCTCAATGCGAAGCCCCCCGGTTCTCTGTAATATCAGTGGCGGGAATTTGTCATCGAGGGACTTCCACGGCGTTGGCGGCCCTTTCGGCAAGCTGGTCGGCAGTCAATCCCTCGATTTCGGCCTCGGGCTTCAAGATGAGTCGGTGGCGCAGGATCGGAAGGACCATGCGTCTGACATCGTCCGGAGTGGCGTAATCGCGCCCATCGGCTGCAGCAGCCGCTTTGCTTGTCAGTAGCAGGCCGACAGCAGCCCGCGGGCTTGCCCCCAGGCTGAGTTCCGGCATCAGACGTGTCGTTGCAATGATGCGCACTATGTAGCGCAGAACCTCCTCCCGGACGTTGACTGCCCTGATTTCGCGCCGGACCTGCCGGACTGTTTCCTTGTCCGCGACTTTCTCAAGGCCGCTTGCTTTCAGGTCAAATGGATCCATTCCCTGCTGACGCCGCGAGAGCATCTCGATTTCCTTCGCTTCCGGCGGATAGGAGATTGCGAGTTTCATCAGGAACCTGTCCGCCTGAGCCTCCGGAAGCGGGTATGTTCCCTCGTATTCGACGGGATTCTGCGTGGCAATGACGAAGAAGCAGTCGTCAAGGCGATAGGTTGTTCCGTCTATGGATACCTGGCGTTCCTCCATTGCCTCAAGAAGCGCGGCCTGGGTCTTCGGAGGCGTGCGGTTGATCTCATCGGCGAGGAGGACGTCTGTAAAGACCGGTCCGCGGTTGAGATTGAACTCGCCGGACGCAATGTTATAGACATTCGTCCCGATGATGTCGGAAGGCATCAGGTCGGGCGTGAACTGGATGCGTTTGAAATCGGCGTCGAGGCAGTGCGCCAGCGATCGGGCCATCAATGTTTTTGCGGTACCCGGAACCCCTTCAAGCAGGACGTGGCCTCCCGCCAGCAACCCGATGACAAGGTTTTCCAGGATTTCCTCCTGGCCGACGATGATCCTGGCAATGCCGTCCCGCAGGGCGCTGAAAAGTTTAATTGTCTGATCCATGCGGTCCGCCGTGTTCAATCGCGTGGAGGGTTTGCGCCAGTTTCAGAAGAAGGCCGCGTCTTTGCCTGACCGAGGGGGCGGAGGAGATCGCATCGCTCCATTCCAGGATTGTTTCAATGCCGCCGGGAACATCCCAGGAGCGATCCACCTGCCCCGGTTGAATGGTATGAGTTCCGGCGCGGAGCCGCAATAGAATTTCAGCGGCGTATGCCTCCGAACCGGCCTCACGATGCAAGCGGGCCGTTGCTCGAATATGATCCGCGCTCGTCCTGGGATTGAGGTCAAGGGGCAGTCGCGGAACGCCGAAGCGCGGCAACCCGCGCCATGCGAACGCCGCGCCGATTACAGCTAATTGAATCAGACACCAGACAAAGCCCTTTGTGACGGTTGCTCCCAAAGGGGCGGGGGAAAAGCCGAAGCCGTTGTGATATTCATCGAACGTAACCGCGCCGCCGGGTTCCAGATTGGAACATGTCAGGTTGACGGCAAGACGGGCGTTGTCATCGCGCCCTATCAGGCGATTTGAGATCATGGAGGGCGAGCAGACGAGGAGGACTCTGCCTTCGCCGAGTCCTTTTTCGAGTACGAAAACAGAATCCGTTCCCTTTACCACAGGCTGCCATCCCAGTGCGCCGAAGTCTTCAACGCCACCCGGTTCTGCGGTGAGTTTCAGTGGCGGGTCGGAGACAGAAACCTCTTCGATTTCAGAGGCATATCCGTTTGTCCCTGATGCGCGCACAGTCCTGACGCGATGCCTTTCCAGCCTTTCAATGAGAGGCACGACGCCTTCCGGAGAAGGCAGGAGATATGCGCCAAGTTCCCCCCGCAGATAAAGCCCGCTATCATCCCCGCGCGGCGCTCCGGAATCCTTGTCCATTATGATGAGAGTATTGCCGTTTTTAACCCAGTCGCATATGGATCGGGCTTCGGTCCTGCTTATGGGACGGACGCAGGGCAGAAAGAGGAACATCACGCCCTTGCCTGGGATGTCAACGTTCTGGCTTGAGAGCGCTCTGTCTACCGTGATGCCTCTCTCCTGAAGCAGGATGAAAAGAGCCTTGCATCCCTGCGGGCCGCAGCCATAACTGCCGCCTAAACGGCTTGATGTGGCCGACTTCCTGCCGGTAACTGCCGCGAGAACCACAACGGCGATGGCGGCAAGAACCGCGCAGATTGTCAGAATTCGTCTTCTCATACGTCGGAAATGATCCTTGCGGTCATGTCCCGCAGCATTGAAGCCGTTTCGATTGCGCACGGTCTGCCAGCGTAGAATGCAAGCTCGAACTGCCTCCATGCCTCGGCGATGTCCTGAAGACGCGGGTTGTCGCGCAGATTCCGGCGCGCCTGCCTGAGACATTCTCCGTTTGTCAAAGTCCGTCCGGGTCGGATGACGTTGCGGCGTTCCAGGTGCGCCAGAATCGCGCGGTGGAAGAATCTGATCGCGTCCTGAAAATCACCCCGGCCAATGGCGCCATCTCCCTGGGATGCAAGCAACGCAGGATCGCCGAGGAAAGGTTTTTCGGGGAGCCGGACTTTATTTCCCGGGAATGCATTGCGATTCCTGCGTTTTACGGCAATGCGCGCTATCAACAAGGCCATTGCGAAGATGGAGGCGATCAGCAGGGCATTGATCGCAAAATCGCTGGCGGCTTTCATTGAGCCGAAGACCTGCGATTGGGACAGCCACGCGAAGAATTCGCGGAGGTAGCTTTCCATGAGAGCGCTGAAGTCCTGCTCCGCCGCGCCTGCGAACTCTTTTCGGGAGAGGATTTCTTTTATATGCTCTTTCAACGGGGGAGTCGCCGGTGTTTCGTCAGACAACACTTTGAAGATCATGGCAGTCGGGATGACAAGCAATGCCTGCCACGCCGAACGCCGTATGAATGAAAATCTCACGAGTTTCATTTTGGAGCATCGCCAAACTGTTGTGCGGGGGATGCCGCGCCCATTTCCTTCGCCAGAAGATCGAGATCGAAGCCTTCGGTTCGCACGCGGAGATCATAGTAGAAGAGCACCGTCGCGGCGATTCCGAGCGGCTGGACCAGCGCGCTGCCAAGCATTCCCAGCAGGCTGATCGCCAGGTTGAAAGACCCGACTGTCTCCGTGAAGGCGCGAAATCCGCCTCCCTGGGTTATTGCCACGTAAGCTCCGTATGCGGAGAAGGGGAGTCGCGATATCAGCAACGCCATCACATTCAGAATAAAAAACATCAGAAGCAAAATGCCGAGCCGGAGCGAATGATTGGCGGGGTTAAGCCATCCCTTGGGGCTTTTCTTAACCACAAGTTCATAACTCCTGACCATGGATTCCCATGCCCCCAGCCGCTCCAGCATAACCGCTTCGGACACCAGAAAAAGCGGGAGCGATACAAGGAGGCATACTCCGATGCAGACGATTGTTCCAATCATGATTATGATAATCATGACAACCTGTCCCGATGTCGAAAGCCCGATGACGACGGCTATCGCGATAAAGGGAATCGCGGCTATAACCCCCGCGACAAGCGTGACCAGAAGCGTCATCATAACCGTCGCAAGCAGCGTTGGAAGTCTTCGGAGGCTTTGCCTGACGATATCGCTCATCAGGAAAGGACGCCCGAGGTAACTGTTTGACACCATGAGGGTTATCATGGCTTCGGAGAAGCGATAGAAGAGAACCTGTGTGACAAGGGTCGCGGGGAGAAGCAGCAGCATGCGCAGCAGGGGGGCGAAATCGGCCTCGCTGGCGCCGGGGGCGGAGCTTTGCGAATTCATGGCCTCAGCCACGATCCACGGCGGCAGGCTGCAGACGGCCAGGGCGGAGAAGAAGATGGCGAAATGGCGGCGGTAAATCCCCACCGATTTGTCAATGATATCCCCTATTGTGCGGGGCTCGAGTCTCTCCGGGTTATCCATGGCTCGGAGGGGAAAGGTCAGCGCGCGTCTTCGACCTGCCGGCTGATGATGAAGGTTGTTTTGCCGACTCTGATTTCGTCCCCTTCCCTCAGAGTGCAGTTCTGTACCTTGTGCCCGTTGACGAAGGTTCCATTATGACTGCGTTGATCCTGGAGTATCAATGCGCCCTGGCGGCAACTGAAGTGGCAGTGATAGCGGCTGACGCGAGGGTCGTCAAGGACAAGATCGCTCCAGCGCTTGTCTCTCCCCAGCACAATTTCTTCGCCCTCCGCGACTGTGAATTTCTGCCCGGCATGAAGCCCGCGAACGGCTTCGACGGTATATGCTTCCCTTGCAACCGCCGGCTGCGCCGGTTCGCCTTCCAGGGATTCGAACTCATCCATGAAATCATGGGCCGACCGCGCGCCTGATCCGCCGCCTGTGTCGGGGGTGTATAGCTTGCTTTCGTCGAAGGCGAAATCATCGTCATCTTCCAGCGACTTGCTGAGCGGTTGTTGCCGTTGCCTATCGGGGGATTGGATTCGAGAAGGGGGGCGTTGCGCTGATGGGGCGCGACGGGCTTCAGGGATCGGAGTCCGCGGTTGAACGGCTGAAGCAGGACGCCTGACAGGCGCGGCGGCCCGCGGTTGCTGCCCTGGACCAGGCTGTTGCTGAAGGGGGCGGAACGGTTTCGGCTGCGTGAAGGTTCTGCGCGAAGGCGGTTCTTCGACGACGGGCTTTGTATCATCCGCCTTCAATCCCGCAATGAGATCAGAAATGCCGGTTCCGGAGTCCGAATCATCGAGTGAATGTTCATTAGCCTTCTTGCGGGGGACGGTATTTGGGTCCTGAGTGATGTCAATGGCCGGCATGTCTTCGGGGCGCAACTGGTCCATGACACCGGAGAAACCGCCGATTGCGGATGAGAATTCCGATTCGTCGGATTCGTCTGCCGGGTTGTTGGAACCGGGGGCGTCCGGCTGGATTACTCTTGGCCCCTTCGCTTGGCCGTATGGTGTTGCCGCTGGGGCTTCGGATTCGATATCAGCGAAAAGGTCGTCCAATTGAGTGTCAAGACCGTCGGTTCGGGATTCTGTCGCCGTATTTTCAGCATCGTGGTCAGGAAACTCCTCGGGGGAGTGTATTGTGGCGCTTTCGTCAGGCTCTATCATCAGGTCGGCGTCTGCGGCTTCAGCCTGATGTGGGGGCGCCGGGGCGTCAGGAATTGATTGAGCAATGTTGCTTTGATGCTCGGGGCGGCGCTTGGTTCCGAGTTCATCAAAGTCTTCCGGGCGTTCCACGACGGGGTCCTGTTGCTCCACATTGAATTCTGCGTCGGCCCCTTCTTCATATACGGCAAAGTCTGTTCCTCGGACGACGTTTGTGTCCTCAAAAATACCGACGAGTGGCTCAGGAAATCCGTTCTGATCCTCAAGCCAGAAGGGCCTGGCGCGGTCCTGTGAGACAGCCTCAAGGGCTTCCATCAGGTCGCCGACCAGTTCATGGGGTGTCTGGTAGCGTTTCTCAGGCATTTTAACGGTCATTTTTTTCACAATGCTGTTTGTCCGTTCGGATACTGAGGGGACGATGCTCTTGATGGATGGGACGGGTTCTGTGATCTGCTTCGCGATGACCTCCATTGGGGGGCCGTCGAATGGGAATGCTCCGCTTAGCATTGTGAAGAGCGTGATGCCGAGGGAATATATGTCGGCGCGTGTGTCAATATTTTCAAGCCCCTTGGCCTGTTCCGGGGAAATGTATTGCGGGGTTCCGACGGCCACCATCGCATCGGTCAGGGACGTTGCGTCTCCTTCCTGGTCGCTTCGGGTTTCAATCTTCTTCGCCAGGCCGAGGTCCGCCAGTTTGACCACGCCGTTTTTGGTTATGAGGATGTTTCCGGGCTTGATGTCGCGGTGGATCAGCCCGTGCTGCCTGGCGTGTTCGAGTGCGCGGGCCACCTGCGCCGTGATGTAAAGGGCGGCTTTCTCTTTGAGGCGTCCTTTGCGGCGGATGATGGAACTGACAGCCTCGCCGTCAACGAATTCCATCACGAAATAATAGTTGATGCCGGCGCGCCCGTAGTCTATGGCCATGACTATGTTCGGGTGGTTCAAACCTGCCGCCAGGCGCGCTTCCTTGGCGAAACGCTGCACGAAACCTTCGGCCTTGACCCTGTCCTCCTCCAATATTTTCAATGCTACAATCCGGTCCATGCTCAACTGCCGGGCTTTGTAGACGGTGCTCATGCCGCCCTTGCCGATGGCTTCCATAATCTCATAGCCGGGCACGACCGGCGGGCCGGAGTCAGTCTTGGGGACGTCAACCTGGGCAGTATCCGTGTCAAGGACTGAGCGATCCTGCTTCTTGGTCGGGATAATGAACCCCTTGGCTTCAGCGATGTCCCAGAGCGATTTGTCAATTCCGAATCTAGCCAGGGCCAGTTGCGCGGTAAGGGCCTCGGCAAGCTGGTCTTTTGTAAGTTTGCGGCTCAGGCTGGTTATAGCTTCGCCGGCCTCGGTTGCGGGGTCCTCGGAGCTGGAGGGCAGGGCGGTAAGCTCCATGTCAATCTGCTGCTTGTTGACATATCCTTTCTCTACGGCCAGATCCCACAGCGCCGCTTTCTGCGAGGCGGCTACGCGATCAAGCGTGGCATTAACACAATCCTGTATCTGTGCCGTGGTCAGCAGGCGGGACAATACGACTCGCAAACCCCTGCGCGGGAAGGCCTGGACGAGGGCCTGTATGACCGCCGGATTATCAGTCCAGCCGTCTATTGGTGGTTTAGGAGGCATCTCTTTTCCCGTACATTGGAAAGAGCCGGCGGCAGGCGCGACAGGTGAAACCGTCGGGGGATCAGCGCCGGCACAATCTCACGTCACATTGTAGAACCGCAAGCGAGGCATTTCAAGACGCATGGGCATCAACATTCGCTGGAATATTCCTCCATCAGCGATATAATCCGCTCAATGAGTCAACGCCGGGTTGCCGCAGACGACGCCCGGAAATCGGAGGGGGCCGATTTCTCCGTTCGCGCGGAGGTTGCGATTTCCCCCCAAGTTTGGTTTTTCTTCGAGGATACGCAATTGGCAGCGGCAAGGAAAATAAACCGCAAGGTCTCATCAGGCAGTCTCAAGGATGAACTGCAGGGCAAACTGGTCGGCAGGAAAGCGTCCGTCGGCGTTATCGGGCTTGGCTATGTCGGACTGCCTCTGGCCATGGAGTTCTGCTCCGCCGGATACTCCGTCACGGGGTTCGATATTGACCCTGAAAAGCCAAAGGCTCTGATCGCAGGCAGAAGCTACATCGAGCACATTCCTTCTGAACGCATCAGGAAGGCGCTTGAGACAAAAAGGTTCGGGGCGACCAGCGATTTCACTCAGCTTACAGGGATGGACGCAATAGTCATATGCGTGCCGACTCCCTTGACCCGGCACCGCGAGCCGGACATGACCTACATCGAGCAGACCACCGCCACAGTGGCGAAATATCTACGGGCAGGACAGATCATTGTGCTGGAATCCACGACCTATCCCGGCACAACTGAGGAGGTTATGCGCCCGATGCTTGAGGCGCGCGGATTGAAGGTCGGAAAAGACTTCTTCCTGGCATTCTCTCCCGAGCGCGAAGACCCGGCAAACAAGGATTTCGGCACCGGCAACATTCCCAAAGTCGTGGGGGGCACAACAAAGAACTGCCTGGCGCTGGCAAGGCTTCTCTATGACGGGGTGGTAAAGGCGACCGTTCCGGTATCCAGCACGCAGACGGCAGAAGCCGTCAAGCTCACAGAGAACATTTTCCGTTGCGTCAACATCGCGTTGGTCAACGAGCTGAAGGTCGTCTTCGACCGGATGGGCATTGACGTTTGGGAGGTGATCGAAGCGGCAAAGACGAAACCGTTTGGTTACATGCCCTTCTATCCGGGGCCTGGCCTGGGCGGGCACTGCATACCGATAGATCCCTTCTACCTGACGTGGAAGGCGCGGGAGTATGACTCCTCAACGAAGTTCATCGAACTGGCCGGAGAGGTCAACACGGCCATGCCAGAATATGTCATCACGAGGATGACCGAGGCGCTGAACCTTGCAGGCAAGAGTCTGAAAGGCGCAAAGGTCCTGGTGCTCGGGCTGGCTTACAAGAAGAATGTTGACGATACACGGGAAAGCCCGTCGCTGAAACTCATGGAGCTGATCGAGAAGAAGCACGCCAGGGCTGATTACTGCGATCCACACGTGAGGGTCATCCCCCCGACGCGGGAGCATCCGGACCTTGCCGGGCGCAAGAGCGTCACGTTGACGCCCGCGAGTCTGAAACGATATGATGTCGTTTTAGTGGCGACGGATCATTCCTGTTTTGACTACGACTTCATCTGCCGGCATGCGCGGATGGTTCTTGACACGCGCAACGCCACGGCGGGCGTAAAGCAGAACAGGAAGAAGATCGTGAAGGCATAACCGTTCCGCGAGCGCGGAGCGCCGGCGTTGCGCGCTGCCCGCGCGATGCGAAAAACTTTTTCCAAAGAGGGCGAAAAATGGCAGAGGATAGCGGGATTAAAGCCCTTGTTGAGAAGGTGGAGGCGCTCGAGCAGAAGCTGGACGCCTACGAATCCGCCAAGATTGCCGGCGTGCGAATTCGCATGACTGTGATGATCGCGCTGCTGGTAGCCGTAGGATTCCACATCTGGCTCTTTTACAGGGAAGTGACCAACTTCGACCGGCAAAAGTTCCTGGCTGAGCTTGGAGCCAGACAGGTCGAGATGCTGCCGGAGGTGGGCAATTACGCGTGGCAGGCCGTGAAGAACGCCTATCCGCTGCACAGGGAAGCCATGTCCGCGGAGATTGACCGGAATTGGGAAACCCTGGTCAAAACGGTGGAGGCTGAAAGAGACGCATACGTGACCGGAGTGAGCAATCATCTCGAGGGTGCTGTAAAGGCGCGGATTGAGAAGGCGCTGGCTGACCAGGGGGTTAAGCTGCAGAACGAGTTCCCCGAATTGAAGGAGGAGGGGAAGATGGAGAAACTCGTCCTGAATCTTCACGCCGCGGTTGACGGCGCGTTCCAGAACGTAATCGAGGCGAAGCTGAACGAATGCGTCTTCGCCATGGGCGACGTCTACGACGAGTTCATGAAACTGGTTCCCGAAGGCGCAGACATGGAGAGCTATAAAGCCGATCCCGCCAGATGGCAGGACGTACTCAACTCGTTCGTCCAAAAGGAAATAGGGGCCGAGTAGGCGCGTTCAGTCTGCGGGATAGGGAGGTGAATGTCATGACCGAACAGAATAATACTCAGCAGCCAGACGTAAAACAGCCGGTCGAAGTCCCGGAACAACTGAAGAATCTGGAGAAGAGCGTCCAGGATGTCGGCGCGCGGGTGGACGGCATGTTGTCGGCGGTCACGTCAAGCAATAGAACAGTCATATTGCTGGGCGTTGTGGCCTTTGTTGTGGTTTTTGGATACCTGCACTGGCTTTTCAGGAACTACCAGCAGAAGGTCTTCAATCCCAAGTGGATTGCCAGCACTGCCGATGAGATCGCTCAGGCGCAGTTGCCGGCCTTGGCCGGGGAGCTTGAGGAGAGATTAAAAGAAGCCGCCCCGGACGTTGCGAAGTCAGTCGTGAAAAACGCCATCGAGGGCGTGCCGGTTCTGCGCCAGGAACTACAGAAGGCCACCGAGGAACAACTTGACAAGGCCGTCGGTCAGATCATGAACGATCTGGACGCCATGATATCGCAGGTCATTGAGGAGCATAAGGCGGACATACGCGAGGCCGTGAAGTCTCTGGACGATCCGGAGAAGACGAAGAAACTTCAAGCCGACATCGAGGCTTCAATGCGAAAGCTGATTGAGGAAGATTTCCGCCAGGAATTGACGGAATACCTTCGCATCATGAAGGCGCTGCAGAAGAAGCTGCGCCGTCTGAGGGAGAGCGAAAAACTCAATCCGGAGGAGCAATTCGAGAAGGAGGCGCTGACGACCTTCGCGATCTTCCTGCGGCAGAGCATGGTGGAATCGGGGGTTGATCCCAACCTGGGGGCGGAGAAGAAGTAGAAACCACAGTACCGCGCGCGACGCGAAACGCGGGGAAACCGGCGCGCGGGCCGGGAGTGCGCAATCACGCCTGGTCCCGACATGGGACAACGCGCCAAACACATCCCATCCCATTCCGCGTGCATAACCGGATTTCTTTGCTAATTGACTCCCCCCCCCCTTATATCATCCCCCCGCATTACACACGCCCAAGACCTGCGATCATGGCCGTCGGGCGGGTCGAATGCAGACGTAAATGGACGAGCATGGCGGACCTTGAGCGGTCGAACATCGCGCTGCCGGTTTGCTTGTATGCGACGTCCGGACGCTTTGCGTTGCCGGATATCGCTCCGGTTGTTATCCTATGAGGAGTAACGCCCATTTCAAGCAATACTCGGCGACGGCGGACAGGAAGCGAGGAGTTACAAACATGCCTTCAATAACCCGGAACATTTGCGCGGGGCTGTGCGTGATCCGCGTCATAACCGTCGCATTCGCCGCCGCGTCAATCGCCGTGGGAGTATACGCTGAGGAAAAGGAAACCATGAAGGAACTGACCGTCGGAAATGGAATCAGGGACGCGAGGGCCGCGGAGAAGCGCGACACGAACTGGCCGGTCAAAATGCCGAAATACTCGTCGAAGGAAGAATGGCTGGCCCGCCGGGCGTTTCTGCGGGATCAGATACTCATGAGCGCCGGGCTGCTGCCAATGCCGGAGAAATGCCCTCTGAACGCCGAGGTCTTCGGCAAGATCGAGCGGCAGGGCTATACGATTGAGAAGGTCCACTTCGAAAGTCATCCTGGTTTTCTGGCCACGGGAAACCTGTATCGTCCGACCGGGAAGAAGGGGCCTTTCCCGGGATTGCTCTGCCCGCACGGGCACTGGGGCGCGGGGCGCTTCGGGCACGAGGAGAACGGAAGCGTGCCGGGGCGGTGCATCAACTTCGCGCGGCAGGGATACGTTGTTTTCTCGTATGACATGGTCGGCTACAACGACAGCCGTCAGGTTCCGCACCATTTCGATTCGGAGCGCGGACAACTCTGGGGCATAACCGTATTCGGGCTTCAGACGTGGAACAGTGTGAGGGCGCTTGACTTCCTGCTTTCCCTCCCGGACGTTGACCCGGAGAGGGTCGGCTGCACCGGCGCTTCCGGCGGCGGGACGCAGACGTTCATTCTGTATGCAATTGACGACCGCCTGAAGGCGAACGCGCCGGTATGCATGATTTCGTCCACGATGCAAGGCGGGTGTATCTGCGAGAACGGCCCGGGTTTGCGGGTCGGGACGAACAACATGGAGATCGGGGCAATGGCCGCGCCGCGCCCGCTGCTGATGGTCGCGGCGACGGGGGACTGGACGAAGAACACGCGGGAGGTCGAGTTTCCGGCGGTGAAGTCCGTCTACTCGTTATTCGGCGCCGAGGACAAGATCACGTGCGCTTATTTCGACGCGCCTCATAATTATAATAAGAACAGCCGCGAGGCGGCGTACGCGTTCTTCGGAAAGTGGTTGCTGGGGGTTGACGATCCGGATGCGCTCAAGGAGCAACCATTTGAGGTTGAGAAGAAGGAGGACGCGCTGGTTTTCCCGGACGGGAAACTTCCGGCAAAGGCGATCACGCCGGATCAGTTGACGAAGAATCTCATGCAGTCCGGCGGGGACCGGCTTGAAAACAGCCGCCCGCGAAAGGCATCAGACCTGGCAGCGTTCAGGAACGAGTGGTATGCGGCGTTCAGACATAGCGTCGGCGCCGAGACGCCGGCCTTCGACAGGATCGAGGCCAGGCAGGCGTGGACTGCCGTGGTCGGCGATTGCATGGCTGAGGCGCTGATATTGTCGCGAAATGGCGTCGGGGATGCGATTCCGGCCCTTATTTTCACGCCGAAAGGGCAGGCTCCGACATCATGCGCCCTGCTGGTTGACGGCATTGGCAAGCGCGCGTTTCTGAATGCCGACGCAACCGGACCGGGGGAATTGATTACAGCGCTTCTTCAGAAGGGCGTCGCCGTTATGGCGATAGACTGCTTCAGAACGGGCGAGGCTGCGGCGGAAAGACGCACTGACACGCAGTATTTCACAACCTACCTGGCGACGGACACTTCATGCCGGATTCAGGACATCCTGACATCCCTGAGTTACCTTCGCGGAAAGCATCCCGGGGTTCAGGCCGGCATGGTCGGGCAGGGCGACGCCGGGGCATGGGTTCTGCTGGCGCTCGGGCTGGCCGAGGGAGTCGGCAAGACGGCGGCGGATTGCGCCGGATTCGACAATGGTTCAGACGCGGAATTTGC
Organism: Planctomycetota bacterium; assembly: GCA_022711755.1. GTDB lineage: Bacteria > Planctomycetota > Brocadiia > SM23-32 > JAKLEA01 > JAKLEA01. The sequence continues at coordinate 165,582 of JAKLEA010000007.1, read as the reverse complement.
GCGAAGGATCTTCCTGCCCTGCCTGAGGCGTGTTGGCGACTTCCGGACAGCCGTTGCGCTTGCCGCGCCGTCCGGACTTATGCTTCACAACACGGCGGCGCGTTTTAAAACGGGTTGGATAGAGCAGCTTTACAAGGATGTTGGCGCGCCGGGGAGTCTGTGCCTGGACGCTCAAGTGGCTAATTACGCTGAAATTGCTGCTTGGCTGACGACGAAATGATCCGTGAGGCGATCAGCCAAAGCTTCGAGCGCGTCAGCGCGCATGCTCTGAGAGGAAATCCTTTGCGTTGAAATGATTCATGGGTTCGCTGCATAATAGTTTATCACAAACCGGCTGGATGCCGGCCGGCCTGACATTCTTGTTTGTGCGGGAAGCTGAGAAAGGAAGGCAAAATGCCTCTGAAATTCAGAAAACTGCTGATTTCCGACGAGCGTTTCGAATCGGCGGGCGTTTTCGACGTCAACAATGATGGCGTGCCGGACATTGTTTCCGGCGAGTTCTGGTATGAAGGACCTGACTTCAAGAAGAAGCATCGCATCGGCTCGATCCGGGCAGAGGGCGAATACTTCGATGATTTCTCGACAATTCCGATGGACATTAATGGCGATGGCCTGATGGATTTCGTTACGGGCGGGTGGTGGGGCAACACGTTGCGTTGGCGCGAGAATCCCGGCGACCCGTCCAAAGATTGGCCGGAGCACATTATTGCCGAGACTGGCAACGTCGAGACGACCCGTGCATGGGACGTTGACGGCTGCGGGATTCCAGAACTGATACCGAACTGCCCCGGCATGCCCGTCGTCATTTTCAAGCTGAAGACGGACAAGTCCGGCAAGGGCACAGGCGAATTCCAGAGGATTCAGATCACCGACAGCGCCCAGGGGCACGGGCTTGGCGCGGGAGACATTGCAGGCAACAGGCGAGTGGATATCGTTCTGAATCGCGGGTGGCTGGAAGCGCCGAAGAAGCCGCTTGAGCAGAAGTGGAAGTGGCATCAGGAGTTGGAGCTTCCGGGTTCTTCATGCGTTCCGATTCTCGTGGCCGACGTCAATGGCGACGGAAGAAACGACCTTATCGCGGGCGGTGGGCATGAATACGGACTGTTCTGGTATGAGCAGATTGCTGACGCGAAGGGTAAAAGGGCATGGAAGAAGCACGTCATTGACCCGGACAACTCGCAGTATCATGACATGAAGTGGATTGACATTGACGGGGACGGGCAATGCGAGCTTCTGACCGGCAAGCGATATCGCGCCCACTGCGGCCATGATTCGGGCGCAAACGATCCGTACGGCATCTACTACTTCAAGTGGAACGGCGAGTGTTTCACAAAACAGGTGGTCTGCTACGGCCCATTAAGGGAGACGAAGGGGCTGGGCATACATTTCGCGGCGGCGGATCTGACGGGCAACGGCCTGCCGGACATAATCGCGCCGGGCAAAGACGGCCTGTGCGTGTTCTATACCGAGAAGTAAATCCCGCGCGTTCTGGTATACTGCATCGGAATAGTGACGAGAAGAAAAACGCAATAACCGGCGGGCGTGACGGACTGCGTCGCTCCCGCTGGTTTCTGATGTGCGAAACGCCTCCGGAAATAAGGAAAAAAAACGCTTGGAAAACGCCCCGATTTGTGTAACATGATCGGTTGGAAGCGATTGTCGAAATCGGGCGTCCCATCGTTGTGATCGTTGACACTTGGCGACGGGTATGTTACATTTTAAGTGGAAAAGTACGACGCGTTTTCCGAGCAGGCAACATGCGACAGGGCGCGTGACCTCGCGGGGGCACAATGCCACACGTTTGTCCGGAATGTAAAAGGGAGTTTGAGCAACCCATCCGGGATGAGCTGGGGAGTTCCTGCCCGCATTGCGGGAGCCAGATAGAGGAGCCGGGGACGACTCCTGCGGCGCCTTCCCAAGAAGCGGGTTCTGAATCAGGCGGGCAGGGGACTGTCATGGAAGCCGAGTCCGTGATGAAGCCCAAGCTGGGGGGGAAGCGTCCGATAGCCCGCAAGCCGCCGTCCAGCGCCGTCAAGCCGAAACCGCCAAGCACTGCGCCCCCTAGGGCGCCTAGTTCAGGCGTCAAAGGTTCGGGTGACAGAGGTTCAGGCGGTTCGGGAAGAGCCAGCGAATTTGGGACTGACATAAGCGCTTCCGGCATATTCTTCGATCGAACGCGCTATGTCAGGATCAATCCGGGCGATGTGGTGGCCGGATTCCGCATTGAGGAGATATTGGGCGCCGGGGCGATGGCGGTCGTGTATCGCGCTGTTCAGTTATCCTTGAATCGTTCTGTAGCGTTGAAGGTTCTGCCGGAGAGATTTGCGAAGAATCCGTCATTCGTTGAGAGATTTGACAAGGAGTCCGGGGCGTTGGCCGCCCTCAACCATCCGAACATCATCAGCGTTATTGACCGCGGGCACGACGGGGAGAAATACTTCTTTGCAATGGAATACGTCGAAGGCACTTCGCTTCGGCATCTCATTCAAAGCGGCAATATTCCATCGGAAACCTTCTGTCGGATAGTCCAGCAGATATGCGACGGTCTGGACTACGCCCACAAGCGCGGAGTCATTCACCGCGACATCAAGCCCTCAAACATAATGTTGAATTCCGAAGGTAACGTGAAGATCGCGGACTTCGGACTGGCGGGCATCGTTGCGGAAGAGGGCACCAGCAACGGCGGCGGCAGACCTCGAAAACGCATTGTAATGGGCACGAAGGGCTACATGTCGCCGGAGCAGGAGGAGAACGCGCTCACCTGCGACGGCAGGTCGGACATATTCTCGCTGGGCATAGTGCTTTACGAGATGTTGACGGATGAGTTGCCTGATCCGATGAACCTGGTCGTTCCCAGCGAGGTCAATCACAATGTTGATCCGCGGCTGGACCCGATTGTCACCAAATGCCTCCAGATACGCCCGGAGGACAGGTATCAGCGGGCCAGTCAGGTTGCGGAGGCAATCGCCGCATACTACAGGGAATTGACAGCAACGGGCGAACTATGCCCGAAATGCAAGAATGAAAACCCGGTAAGGGCGAAGAAGTGTGTGCGTTGCGGTCATGACCTGTCCGAGCTTTTTGAGATATGCCCGCAATGCAAGTCGGAGAATCGCCGGGACGTGAAATTGTGCTTCAGTTGCGGCGCCAACCTGAACGCCTTGCGCGAGAAGATTTCGTATGAGATTTCTCACATACAGGACGAGGCGGAGCACCTTCAGGAGCTTAATCACTTTGACGAGGCGATAGCGAAGTATCAGGAGATTCTGGCCTTCCAGGGCAAGATGTTCGAGTTTGCCCGCAACAAGGCGCGCAAGAACATCGCCGCCGTACAGCAGGCCAGGGCGAAGCTAACAGAAAAGTTGCAGAAGGGCGTTCAGAAGTGCATAGCAAAGGGGATGCTTGACGACGCCGAGAAGTATTTTGATAAACTGAAAATGCTGGGCGTTGACTGCTCTGAGCACAAGAAGGTTGTTGAAGCCCGCAAGCAGGAGTTCCAGCAGTATATCGTAAAGGTTAAGGAGCGCATGGCGGCATATGACGTGAAAGGGGCGGCGCAGGAGTTCGCGGAGGCCGCAAAAATATGGCCGAAATCCGCAGAATTGGAGAAGGTCGGCGCGGATATCAAGAAGCTGTCGGAAGAGGAAGACATCATCAATTTCCAGATCAAGAACGCTGACGAATTACTGGCGAAGCATGATTTCAAAGCCGCCAAGGCGACCTTTGATTTCATGACGGAGAACTATCCAAATCACCCCCGGATAGGGCCGAAGATCAAAGAGATCGAGATCGCCGAGAAGAAGTTCAATATTGACAGCAACTACGAAACCGCGTTGACGTTCCTGGCCGGGAAGCGATACAGCGAAGCGATATACAAAATGCAACATGCGTTGGAGGTGATGCCTCAGGATGACGCAAGACACAAGAAAGCGGAGGAGACCATCGCCGAAGCGCGGGCGCACCTGAGCGATCTTGACGCTGTGGCCCCGGCGATCGTACTGGCCGGGATGGAACTGCCGCCACCGCCGAAAAAGAAATGGTATCAGAACAGGAACCTATGGATCGGCGTCGGATCGGGCATCGGCGCTCTTGTCCTGATTCTTGGCGTGGTGATTGCTGTTACCATGATTAAAAAGCGGGGCGGCGGGGGCGGTTCGACATCTGCTCAGAGATACGTGGTGAACTGGGACAGCCATGCTCTGCCTTCAGGCGATGGAGTCACGTCGTTTGACATGGCCGCCGGCAAAGCGGAACAGTGGGAACTGAAGGGTTGGAAATTTGCGGGACAGACCTTGCAGGGCGGCGGCGGGTATGCGGCGGGCGTAGCCCTGTGCAAGGAACTTAATGCCAGGGAAGGGGTTCTGGAGGCTGTGTTCCGTCCGGTTGCGCGCGATAAGAAAGAGTCCCTGCCGAAACTGGACCTTGGGCTGATAGCCAGACATAAAAACGGCGAGTATCTTCTGTTCTCCGTCAAGACTACGGAAGGCGCGACAGCGCAGGGCACCCTTGAGACGATAAGCTCAGACGCGTCGCGGCAATCCAAAAAACCGGGCATGACATTTACCTACGACGGTGAAGTCATCAAGCTGGAGCTAAGGTTGGAGGGCAATAACGCCAAAGGGCTGGTCAATGGCAAGGAGGTTATTTCGAACAACGATATTACGACCATGCCTGAAGACGGCCTGATGGGGATATATGCGAAACGGACGGATCTGGAATGCAAGTATCTGGCGTTGAAACCGCTTGAGAAGGTTGCTGTAGTGACCCCGCCGCCAGACGCATGGGTTGAGCCTGCGAATAATAAAGGTCCTGAAAACCCACCTGTGACGACCACGGGCCAGCAATCCACTGGAACTCAGCAAACGCCAACGCCGCCCACTAATCCGCCGCCGGATACGCCGGTTGATCCGACTGTCGCGCAGGCAAAATGCGACATCGTTGTCTATTTCGAAAAAGAAATGAAACTGGGATTTCTCCACAGAGTTGCAGAACATTATTATGGCAACTCGTCTGACTGGAGAAAGTTGATTGCCCAGAACAAGATTTCTCCGATTGACTCGTGGTTGCGGTACAAGGTTGAAAAAGATCCTGTTTTTGTGGCAAATGCCCTAAAAGACACCGCTCCTGATTGGGCTAAGTATCCACCCAAGGTTTTCCCGCTTGGCACTTTCAAGGATAAAACTCTCGAAGACTGCCTGGAGATTCTCAAGAAAGCTGAAGGCAGGGCTGGGACGACTGCGCCTGTGACCGCGCCCGACACGCCGACGCCCGTAACCGGCGGCGCGACAACCACGCCTGACAAGCCGATCGAGCCTGTGGCGACAACCACGCTGTCCTATTCGGTTGACGAATCCCCAGTGGAAGTCCCTCCCCCGCCGCTTGTCGCCTGGAAAGGGGCCAACTTCCGAAACATCCAGGAAGGCAAGTGGATTCCGCGAGGCATAGGCTCAAACAGCGTGAGCGAGGATGGAACGGTTTGTTCCTTCAAGAGGAACGACAAGGCCTTCCTTTTCCTTTCAGATCTGCAGAACGGGGCGATAGCCGCGCGGCTGAAAATCGAAAAGCCGGACTCCATAAGCAAGGGCGGGCGTATCGGCATCGTGTTGAACTACCGGGAGCCGGAGAACAAGCGCCTGTTTTTCGGGATGGAACGCATCAACGAAGGGCTTGTAGCGAGGGCTTGGGAGGCGACCCCGGACAACAGGCGTGACGGCATTGCAAAGCTCAAGCACATTGAAGTTGGCGAGGACCAGCTTGATCTGGAGTTTGTGGCTTACATGGCGGGCGGCAGGCTTTACGGATTCCTTAATCGCAAGCTTGCAGCTGTTCTTGAAGGCGTGGGAGATGTGGCCGGATTCGGTGGGATAGAGTCCGAGGGCGTGGAGGCGGCCTGCTTCGCGCCTTCGTTCGGCGTGCCTTCTGAGAACATGGGCGACGTCTTCGAAGTTCCCCCGGGCGATGAAGGCAAGGTGACCAAGGATATTGCGGCGGGCGCAATCGAGACAGACAGCATGTCCAGGCAGATCATGATTGCCGGCCTTGAGGATGTGGTAGACGCGGATTTCTCATTTGTATTTATGCCCGTGGCCGAGAAAAGCCAGGTTCGCAGAGCGACGATTGCCATGCGTTACGATGCGAAAACCAAGGACGGTGTTTTCTTGAACATTGACGGGATAGGCAAAGGCAGGGCATCCTTCAATATCAGTTCCAAATCCGGAGACGCGCGAGCGAAGAGCAAGTCCGGCGAGCGGGGTCTTGAGTTCGGAAAATCGTGCCATATAAGGTTCTCAATTCGCGGCAAGACGCTTGTCGCATATGTTGACGGAGATGAAGTCTGCCGTCTGACGGAGGGTGATATTCTGGAAAAAGGCGGTATGATAGGTTTCTCGGCTTACGGTTGCACGGCGCGGTGGAGTCAATTCGAGATTCCGTAATGCCAATGCTGCCGGCTCCGGAAACGGACTCAATCAGAGATACGCGCGGGTCTCCCGCCTTGAACGAGCGTCACTGAATTGCCATCCGAAGATCCCCCAGAAGTTGACAGGAAGCTACCCCTCGGAGAGCACTTCGCGGAACTCCGCGTCCGCGTCATGCGTTCCCTGGCCGTACTGATAGTCGGCTTCATGCTCGGCATGGCGCGATGGAACTGGGTGTTTGCCATCGTTTCTTATCCGCATGAGCGCGCAATGCGCAGGCTGGGGCTGCCCGTCGGTCTGATCCAGACGGGATATTTCGAGAACGTGCTGGCGATGATGAAGTCCTGCTTTATCGTGGCGGCGATGATAGGTTCGCCGTTCATTGCTTATGAGGTTTGGGCATTCGTTTCGGCTGGATTGTATCAGCGCGAACGCTCCTACGTGCGTAAGGCCGCGCCGTTCGTCTTCGGGAGTTTCCTGGTCGGCGCGCTCTTCGGCTACTTCGTAATGCTGCCATACGGTTTCGAGTTCGTGTTGCGCCTCAGCCCTGCGACTGTAACCCCGCAGATAAAGGTCGGGGAGTATGTGACCTTGTTCTTCACGATGACTTTCATGCTGGGCCTGGTCTTCCAGACTCCCCTGGTGATGCTGGTCATCGAACGCATAAACATTGTCAAGGCTGAGGACTATATTGCGCAACGCAAATACGCGATCATAGGAGCGTTCGTCCTCGGCGCAGTCCTGACGCCAAGTCCTGACGTTTTCAGCCAGGCTCTCGTGGCGGTGCCGATAATACTTCTTTATGAGGTCGGCATCCTGCTGGTCGCCCCGACGCGAAGGAACATCTATGTTTTTGCGCGCGGCGTGACGCTGGCTGTCCTTTTGGTCGTCGGCGGGATCGTAATGATGAAACGATGGCCGGTGGCGGACGCGCAGGTTATATCCATGGCGGAGGACCCGACAACGACCGCAGGGGGAAACGTCATCCGCGTGCCGCGGGAGAAGGAGCTTGAAACCGGCCCTACCGAACGGATGCGAATCACTTCAGGCGGCAAGAACGGTTGGACCCTTGTTCTCGGCCCGGGGACTTCCCTCATCGTTGACGGCAAGGACAAGGCCCGACTGAATCGCGGCGAACTGCTCATTCTCAGGTCTGCAAAGAGCAAGGAGGTCTTCGCGGTCGGGCTCATCGCCGAGGCAAAGGTTGATTGCGAGGGCGACGGGGAGATTTTATTCGACGAGAGAACCTCAGAACTGACGTTGACGGCAATGAAGGGCAATCTTCGATTAAGCCTCCGAAAGCAGGAACACGTTGTCGAGGAAGGGCGGAGCCTGACCGTCAACCTGGCGGGCAGACCAGCCGATATCGAACAGCTCAAACGGAAATGGCATCTGCCGGGCGGCGCGCCGGAGCCTTCTGAGAAATCGCCGGAGGCGCAAAATGGCAAGTGAGAAATCGGCGCACGAGGCGTCCCGCGATCGCGTCAGAATGGCTGTCAGAGAAAGGCTGGAGATGGAGCGCGCCTTCGGGGCTGATGACATATTTCTTTCGCCTCGCAAGGGGCAATCCGAATCGCCCCGCGTGGACTCAGCGGCGGAGTCGAGAGATCATGTCATCGCGCCAGATCAAGCAATCGTCAATACGGGAAGCGCGGGGATGGACTTGAAACCTGCCCCAACGAGCGTCGGTCGAGCCGATGCGATAATCGCGGAGGAGATGGACAGGCTCCTTGACCGGCAGGTGATACGCCTCGACCGGGATCTTCTGAGCGACGCGGCCCGGGATGAGACGCTTGAGAAGATCATGGAAGACCTCGGGGACTGCCGGCGATGTAGTCTGTGGCAGACGCGGGGCAAGCTTGTCTTCGGCGAGGGCAATCCAAAGGCCGAAATAATGTTTGTCGGCGAGGCCCCGGGGGCTGATGAAGACGCGCAGGGTAGGCCATTCGTGGGGAGGGCCGGGAAACTGCTGGACAAGATGATCCGGGCGATGGGGCGCAAACGCGAAGACGTGTTCATCGCCAATGTGCTGAAGAGCCGTCCGCCGGAGAATCGAGCGCCGATGCCTGACGAGGTGGCTGCGTGCGGGCCGTTCCTGAAACGGCAGATATCGGCCATTAAACCGAAGGTGATAATCGCGCTGGGGCTGCCGGCGTGCCATTTCCTGACGGGCGGCAGCGAGAGCATGAGCATGATGCGGGGCCGGATTTTCATCTACGAGGGATTTCCCCTCGTCCCGACGTATCATCCGGCCTATTTGCTGCGAAGCCCGGGAGCGAAGGATGCATCATGGCAGGACTTGAAGGTTGCCCTTGCGGTCTTGACCCGTGGGCTGTGAAAGTGAACATTGCAGCGGGGGATGAAGAGATGAAGGTCGGAGAACTGAGCGAGTGGATTCAGAATCTTGGATGTGGTTGGGCATCGGAGAACGGTGTCCGATTCGGCAATCCCGAAGCAGAGGTGACGGGGGTTCTGGTCTGCTGGATGTGTGCTTGTGAATCAATCCGGGAAGCTGTACGGCGCGGACTGAACGTTGTTCTTTGCCACGAGGACGCGCTGTTTCCGCCTTCGTATGCTGGGGGAAATGTTGATCAACTTGCCGGGCCGGTGAATGCCGCGCGGCTTGGGCTGCTGGGTCGTAGCGGAGTTTCCGTAATCCGCGCGCACGGCCCCCTGGACAAATTCTGCATCCTCGACGATTTCGGCGCGCGGCTAGGTTTGGCTAATCCGAGCGTGAAGGAAGTTGACGGATACGTCAGAATCTACGATATCAACCCGACTCCGTTTGTGGAATTTTTTGACGCCGTCAAACATGCGATGGGTTTGAAGGCCGCGAGACATTGGGCGTCGGAAGGTCACATCGTCAGGCGGGTAGGGTTGCCGTGGGGCGGACTGGGGCTGAGCATCAACGCAGGATTCATCCAGAAAATGCTTGGCTACATGCCTGATACGCTTATTGCCGGGGAGACGGACGAGTATTCATTCTACGCTGCGCAGGATGCGGGAGTCGCCCTGATCGAGACGGGTCATGCAGCGAGCGAGAATCCCGGGTTGGAGCATTTTGTCGCGCATATGCGCGAAAAACTGCCTGACCTGCCGGTTGTTTTTTATATGAACCGTCCGGCGTATGCGGTTGGGTAAGGAACAGAAGAGTCGGCGAACGGATAGGTTTTTTCAAAAAGGGCTTGACAAATCGTGTCGGAATGATGATAATGACGATAGACATAGTGATAAAGGATTTCCGCGATGTTGATTACACACAAATGTCAATACGCGCTGAAGGCTGTTCTTGAGCTTTCCAGACGATATGGGCAAGGGCCGGTGAAGTCGCCGGTCATTGCCCGGAAGCAGGGGGTTCCGGTGCGGTTCCTGGAGGTCATCCTCAACCAACTCAAACAGGGGCGGTTTGTGGAGGCCAAGAGGGGAGTTTCCGGTGGTTACTACCTGGCGCGACGGCCTGAGGAGATTTCAGTCGGCGACATTATCTGTTTCGTGCAGGGGCCGCCACAGGTTATCACTCCGTCACCGGTAGACTCGGAAGAATCCGGGAATGGGCATGCCGAGGGCGCATTTGATCCGATCTGGCGTGAAATCGAGGCCGGGATTGATACGGTCTATCGCGGGACGACGTTCAAGGACCTGTTGGACCGGCAAGTCCAGGCAATGGCCAACCAGGCTTCAACATACATCATTTGACTTTTTTTTGTGAACAATACATCAGTAAGACGGTCGGAATACTAAGATGAAGCACAAGAAAACAGATTCACACACCCGCAGCATTGTAAAAACATTCAGTTACAGACTGATCGGGGCCTTCGTCACGGCAACAGTAGCGGGGGTATTGACCGGTCAGATTCACACAGCATTGTCAGTAGGAGCGATTGATACGCTTGTCAAGATTGGAGTCTACTACGGGCATGAAAGGCTCTGGAATCGCCTGTCATTCGGATTGGCGAAAGAGCCGGAGTACAACATCTGAGGAAAGGAGAAAGCAATGTCGCAAGAAGTGGCGCAAGCGGACGTAAAAACTCTGGTTGACGGTTTAAACTTTGCGCAGAAGGTCGAGAGATCCCTGGATCTAATCCGCGAGGCTCATCGTCTCTATGGCGATTTTCTCGTTGTGGCGCACAGCCTCGGGAAGGATTCCTGCGTGGTCTGGGACCTGGCCAAGCGTGTAAGCCCGGATATTCGCGGTTTCATCGTCACGACCCGCTACAAGCCGGTTGAGACCAGGGAGTTCATGAGGAAGACTGTCGCCCGATACCCCGAATTGAGGATTTTCAACAACGACGCGGAGATACCGGATGAGTTGTACCTTACCGAGCCGGATCGCTGCTGCGACATACTTAAGGTCGAGCCGACCCGGAGGGCGGTCAGGGAGATGAATGTGGCTTGCTGGGTGACCGGTCTGCGTTGCACCGAAGGCCGGACCAGGACCGACTTCCAGGAGCTTGAGGAGCGGGACAAGGGTCTGTTGAAGCTCAATCCCATCCTGATCTGGCACGAAAGGGAGATATGGCAATATCTGGCTGTTTTCGGCGTTCCCGTGAATCCTCTTTACGCCGAGGGGTATCGCTCGCTAGGCTGCGCTCCATGCACAAAGATCAGCCTCGGCGCTGACGAAAGGGCCGGCAGATGGATCGGGACCAGCAAGTGCGGCGGGGAGTGCGGGATACACACCAGACCACTGAAAACCGACTACCAGATTTAATCTATCGGCGGGACGGTTGAGCCGCGTCTGCGCGCGGCTGTCGAAAGGAAACAGAAGATGGGCACATCAGAAGAAAGAGTGGTAAGGATTTTTTCGGCGCGGGCGTGCGCGGCGCCGCTGGAGAAGGCGGCGCGCCTGTTCCAGGAGAGGACGGGCGTTCGCGTTGACATCAGCGTCTGCGCAAGACATTGCGCGAAACCTGTTGCCGAGGAGGCCGTCGGCGAAACCGGCGGGGACGATTTCCTGCTTGAGATCGCCGACGCCGGGATTCACGATCTGGCCATCGGAGGCGCGGAGTACCTGCTTGATGACGGGGAGGTGCGCGGCATCGTCCGCAAGGGACAGCGGCGCACGATTGCGTTCCGGAGGTCGGCGATCGTCGTGCCGGCGGGTAATCCGGCGAGAATAACCGGTCTTGAGGACCTCGCGCGCCCGGGCGTCAGGGTGGCGATCTCAATGATTGACTGCCTGAAGGGGCTTTGGGAGGACGTCACGGCGCGGACGGGTCTGCTTGACGCCGTGAGGCGGAACATCACGTTCCGCGCTAACGGATGCGTCGCCATCGTCGAGGCGGTTGCGGACCGGCAGGTTGACGCGGCGTTCGGGTGGACGGCGTTCGGGCATCTTGCGCCCGGCCGGATCGAGATAGTCCGGATGCGCGAATCGCAGGAGGTCTGGCGCGGGACGGGCGTTGCCCTGCTGTCGTTCTCGAAGAATCCCCAGGACGCGACGCGATTCATGGACTTCCTGACGACGGACGATGCGCGGGCGTTCTATGCGGAACTCGGCTGGGCGGTCGCGTGACTTGTTTCGGACGGCCATGAGAGTGCGATTCGCGGGGTTGGATGGACGAACATGGAAGGCGGAATGATGGAATGCGAACTGCCGTTGCCGCCGGGACTACGCGGCGACATTGATAAGCTGGGCCTTGCGGCGGAGCGTTTCAAGTCGGGCCTGCTTTCAGCGGAGGAGTTCCGGCGCGCGCGTGTTCCGATGGGCGTATACGAGCAGCGGACCGACGGAACTTACATGCTCCGCGTTCGTCTGCCCGGCGGGGCGCTCGCCGCGAAACACATGCGCGCGATAGCCGCTGCGGCGGAAAGATTCGGTTCCGGAGCCGCCCATGCGACCACGCGCCAGGACATGCAGATTCACTGCGTAATCGCGGAGAACATCGCTCCGGCGCTGCGCGCGCTCCTCGAAGGCTGTCTCAGCACAAAGGGCGGCTGCGGGGACACGGTGAGGAACATTACGGCGTGCTGTCTGTCCGGCGTCTGTCCGAAGGAGTGTTTCGACCTCGGTCCGCATTGCCGCAATCTGACACAGGCGCTTCTCGGAGACGGGCAGTCCTATGAGCTTCCACGCAAGTTCAAGATCGCATTCTCCGGTTGCTCCGAGGATTGCGCCGGGGCATGCGTAAATGATGTTGGTTTGATTGCGAAGACGCGAGACGGAGTCGAGGGTTTCGCCGTCTGCGCCGGTGGCGGGATGGGAGCCAGGAGCCGTATTGCTGAAATGCTTGAGGAGTTCGTTCCGGCTGACGGCATTTATCGCGTCGTCCGCGCTGTAAGGGCCGTGTTTCACGCCCGCGGCAACCGCGAAAATCGCAAGGAGGCCCGGCTGCGTTTTCTTGTGGACAAGATCGGTTTCGGCAAATTCGCGTCGCTTTACAAATCCGAGCTTGCCGCAGCCGAAAATGCCGCCCCGTGTCCAGGCACGGAGCGAAGGCGCGAAATCGGATGTTCAGACAGCGTCGTACCTGCCGGATGTAAGACTCCATCAGATTTCAGAACTTGGCGCGCTTGCGCAACCGAGCCGCAGAAACAGCCCGGTTATCGCATGGCGCACATCAGCCTGCCGCTTGGCGACATTGGCGCCGAAGCATTACGCGGTCTTGCCGGCGCGATTGAGGCGTTTCCGGGGGTTGAGGCTCGCGTCACGCCGCAGCAGAACCTTGTGCTGTTATGGATTCCGGAGCGAGAAACTGCGGGGCTTTACGCGGCGCTTGATGGGATCGGCCTGGCTGGGAGCGTTCTCCCGCTGTTGCGGAACATGGTTTCATGCGCCGGGGCGTCAACCTGCCGGATGGGCGTCTGTGCGTCCCGCGGTCTGGCGCGCGCCATGTATGACCACCTGAAAGGCGACGCGCCCGGCCTGAGCGGGAATTGTGATCTCCAAATCGGGATAAGCGGATGCCCGAACGCCTGCGGACGGCATCTTATTGCTGATATCGGGTTCTCCGGCGGCGTCAGGACGATAGACGGCAGGAAGGTTCCGCATTACAGACTGCTTCTCGGCGGGCGTCAGGGGGAGGGCAGAACAGCATTCGCGCTGCCTTCCGGAATGGTTCCCGCCCGGAATGTTCCCGCGCTGACCGCCGAACTGCTCTCAGCCTTCAGCGCATCTGCTTCTTATCCTGACTTCGATTCTTTTCTGGCAAACGGGGGAATGGATATCGCGTCCGCATTATGCGAACGGTATCAGGGGTTGCCGTCTTATGAGGCGGAGCCTATGATGTATGAAGACTTTGACGCGCCGGGCATAGGCGCGCCAAACAAGCAATGAAGGGAGTCCCGATGTCCGCCGCCAGAGGGGGCGAGACGACGGAAAAGGCCGCAAGGGGCGTCTACGAACTGCCGATGGAGGAGCATTTTCCCGGCGGGTCGGAGGAGCGCCTGTCTCTGTCGCGCGAACTGCTTGTGTCGAACGCAAAGTGGTTCTGCAGGCTGCGGGCGCTCGTCGTGATATCCTTATGGGCGCTGGGCGCGGCGAGTTATATTCCATCCCTGTTTTCGGAACTCGGGTTGAGGTCGAGGCTGGCGTGGCCGTTCGCCGTCGCTGCGCTGCTTGCGCTTGCCAATGTCGTGTTTCTCCGCCAGACCCGGTCGCTTGCGACATCGCCCGGGGCGCGGCGTCCGAAGGTAATGCTCTGGTATCAGATCGTATTCGACCTTGTGATCCTGACGTGCGTCGTGCATTTTATGGGCAGCGTCGAGACGAACGCTCCATTCGCATATCTGTTCCACATAGCGTTGGCGTGCATATTCTTCTCGCGGCGGGCCAGCTTTTCCGTGACGCTTGTGGCGGCGGGGTTGTATTGCGCCTGCGTCGGGGCGGAGCATTTCGGGATTCTGAAACCGGATGGGATATTCCTGGGACACGACGCGCGATCCGAGGAGATGAGGGAGTGGCAACTGGCGTTGCAAGTCCTGTCGGCGCTGGGGATATGGTTTGTGGTGTGGTCCCTGGTATCGCGCCTGTCCGAGACAGTCAGGCAGCGGGAGAACGACCTTGCTGCGGCTAACGAGCGCCTTCTGCGCTCCCAGGAGGAGAAGGCTCGGCAGATGGCGTTCACGACGCATGAACTGAAGGCCCCGCTTGCCGCGTTGCAGACGAATCTCCAACTGGTTCTCAATGGTTATTGTGGAGAGCTTCCGCCGAAGGCGCGGGAGGTTCTGGCGCGCACGGATGAGAGGGGGACGCGGCTTGCCGGACAGATCAAGGACATGCTCCTGTTGGCGCAACTGCGGGTAACGAAGCACGAGAGCGACCAGAAGGATGTTGACCTAGGCGAGGTCATCGAGTGGTGCGTCGGAAACCTGATGCCGCTTGCCGATGAGAAGAAAGTGGTTGTTGAAAAACGCATTGGACACGCGATGACACGGGGGGCGGAGGAGCAGTTGAGGATGATGTTCACGAACCTGATCGCAAACGCGATCATATATTCCAAAGATGGAGGCAGGGTGGAGATTGCGCTGGCGCGGGAGGGCGACGGCGTTGAGGCGATGATCAAGGATTCGGGGATCGGGATACAAACCGGCAAATTGTCTCGGATATTTGACGAGTATTTCCGAACCGAGGAGGCCGTAGCTCACAACAAGGTGTCAACTGGGCTGGGGCTTGCGATTGTGGCGCAGGTGGCCCGCAATCACGCCATCAAGGTGCGCGTGGAGAGCGCTCCAGGGGAGGGGACGACGTTCCGGCTGCGGTTACCGGGGTGATGAAGCATTTTCGCGTTTATAACATCCGGGAGCGAACCATAAAGACTCAAAGTCGCAAAGAACGGCAGGAATTTCTGTTACGGCAAGACGCCGCGCGAGAAAAGCCTCAGACCTTCGGTCTTTCGGTTTCGCACACCCTACATTTTGCTTCCATCAACGAAACAGGCGGTCCCGCAATGATGCGGAACCGCCTGTATTTTCGTTATCTCTCGCAGGATCGTTACACGTCGTCGTCAATGATGTAATCATCCCCGAGGTATTCGGGGTCGAACTTATCTGCGCTCCACAGTCCCTTGTCCTTCGTGGCTATGGCCCATTGGTTGGGCGGAGCGCCAACGCTGCCGGTCATGTCGTCAATCCAGCCGTTGACGATCTTTGCCGTGCCGGCAAAGCCGGCCGGTATGTAAGGAGTCGCATCTTCGCCGCCGTCGCTGAAGTAGTCATTCGGACCTGATGGGTTAGGCTCGTTGCGACATCCGGCAAGCACGTTGCTGCGGGTGAGCGATCCGGCGACATAAACGTAGCCAAGTTCGACCGTCTTGCCTGCGGCAAGGCTCTTGACTCCGACGCCGATATCGCATCCGTCCACGTCGCCCATGACGAACAGATTCTTAATCCCGTCGTTTCCGATGATCTGAGAACGCTGCCCGCCGTTCATGCCGACGCCCTTCGCGATGAAGGTTCCGATCTTCACCGCGTCAATGCGGCCGCGGAAGACGTTGTTCGTCGCGCCGATCATCCCAAGCGTTCCGCCGACGTTGACCGTAGCCAGAATGTCGCCCGCGGAAGAGATGATGGTGGAGGCGTCGCCTGTGATGTCAAGCTGCCCGTCCAGAGCGCCCTTCTGAACTACGAGAGTTCCAAGCTTCGCAGCCTGGACGTTCGTGTCCATGCCGTTGCCGACAACCATCGTGCCGATGTTGCCGCCAGCGATGACGGAACCTGTTCCCGTCAGGCTGCCTTTTGTGAACAGCGTGGCGATGTCCTTCGCGCTCTCGACGTGTCCGCTGGCGTTGCCGGCCACGTAGTAGAGCTTGATGTTGCCGCCCGCATTCAGGTCGCCGGTGGCATTGGCGGTCGTGTAGTAGAGTCCCACCACGCCGCCGATGTCCATGTCGCCACTGATGTTGCCGGTGGCGTAGATAAGTTCAGCGCCGCCGGTTGTCGTCACGTCGCCGGTAACAGGCCCTTTCGAGTAGAAGGTTCCGATGGACGCCGCGCTCACGTCGCCGTCAAGCGAGGCTGCGCCCTTGTATCCGGTGTAGATCAGCCCGGCCTTGCCGGTCAGCGTTATGTCTCCGCTGAATCCTCCGCCGGTGATGAACGTGGTCAGGTCCTTGGCAATGACGTTGCCGGGCATGGAGTCGCCCGCGCCGTAGACAATGACCGTGCCGATGTTCTGTCCGGGGGCGTAAAGCGCCGCGCCTTCCGGAATTACCATCCCGTTGGGCACGTCAATGCTCCCGCCGACCATGCCGGCGAGGTGAGAATTGACGATGGCCGTCCCGATGCCGGTCTTGGCGGACAGGAAACTGATATCGCCGGTTCCCATTCTCTGGTCTGCGAAGACGCCCAGCTTTCCGTCAACCACCACGCCCAGAGCGCTGAAGTCGGCGGGTTGCCACGTCGTCCCGTTCTTCACACGGGCATTGGCGACGATGATGACGCCGTTCGGCGTGCCGATGATCAGCAGGTCGTTGGCCGAGTCGTACGGGTTATACTTCGACCCGTCGGTTTCGTCGTAGTCGCCGTTGATCGGGATTCCGTTCGTCGTGCCGTCGGTGTCGTAAATGTAGACATTCCCGGCGCTGGTATTGACCACGCCGAGCAGGTCCCAAGCCTGACCGACTCTGACGGTTATGACGCCCGTATCATGCAGCGGCTGCAAGTCGCTTGCGCCGAACGTGAACGTGTCGGCGCCCGTGTAGCCCGGATTGGGCGTGTAGTGCGCCACGTTGCCGGTAAGCGTCACGGTTCCGTGGGCGGGGGGTATGGTGATTGAGTAGGTCAGGTCGCCCGGCGCGTTGTCAATGTCCGTAGCAACGAGATTCACGTCAACCGCAGTGTCAAGCGGCGTATTCGTGAGTCCGTCGCTTGCCACAGGCGCGTCGTTGACCGGATTCACAGTGACGGTGATCGTTGCGACATTGCTGTCTGCCTCGCCGTCGTTGGCCTTGAACGTGAAGGTGTCGGTTCCGAACCAGTTGGCGGCGGGGATATACGTCAGCGTGTTGTCGTTGGCGGGGGAGCCAAGATCAAGCGTCCCGTGCCCCGGATTGGCGACGATGGCGTAGGTCATCGGATCGCCGTTGGCATCCGTGGCGTTGAGATTGACGACTACAGTGCCGTCCTCGGCGACGGTAGCGTTGCCGTTGGATGCCACTGGAGGGGTATTGGGGGCGTTGACCGTGACGGTGACGATGGCCGGGGTCGGGTCAACCGTGAGATCGTCATCGGTGACGGTGAGCGTCACGGTGTAGATGCCCGGTGTGTTGAGTGTCAGGTTGCCGGGGTCCTGCACCACGTAGGCCTGAGAGAAACTGCTCGGACCTACAACGAGCCATGCCCATGCGATGATTGTTCCGTCATCGTCGGTTCCACTTCCCTGGAGGTTGATGGCCTGACCGGGGTCAATGGTTGTGCCGCCTAGAGGGGAGTCAATGATGCCGTTGGGAGGATGGTTGCCGGGGGTGTTAACCGTTACTGTGGCAACGGCCGGTGTCGGATCTGGCGCGAAGTCATCATCCGTTACCGTGAGAGTGACGGTGTAGGTTCCTGGGGTATTGAGGGTCAGATTGCCGGGGTCCTCGACCGCGTAGACCTGGTTGAAGCCACTTGGGCCCGTCACAAGCCATGCCCAAGCCACGATGGTTCCGTCGGAATCGGTTCCGCTTCCCTGGAGGTTGATGGCCTGGCCGGGGTCAATCGTCGTGCCGCCGGACGGGGAGTCAATCGTGCCGTTCGGGGGATTGTTTGCGCCGCGCACGATCACGTTGATGACTGCCGGGCTGGGGTCGTCCGCGCCGTCGTCGTCGGTCGTGACAAACGTGATGGTGTAAGTTCCCGGCGTGTTGAGGGTCAGGTTGCCGGGATCTTCTACCGTGTATGCCTGTGAGAAACCGCCGGGGCCGGTGACGAGCCATGCCCATTCGGCGATGGTTCCGTCACTGTCGGTTCCGGTTCCGGTGAGATTAATTGACTGACCCGGGTCAATCGTAGTTCCGTCCGTCGGGGTGTTGATGGCGCTGTTGGGCGGATTGTTTACGCCGCGCACGGTGACGGTTGCCGTGTCAGGGCTTGCGTCAGGCGCGCCGTCATCGTCGGTGACAGTGAAGGTTATGGTGTATGTTCCGGGCGTGTTGAGGACAAGATTGCCCGGGTCTTCAGTGGTGTATGAGAAATTCTGAGGTCCGGTGATCGCCCACGCCCATGCCGCTATCGTTCCGTCGGTGTCGGTCCCGGTTCCGGTGAGGTTGATGGACTGGCCGGGATCAATAGTTGTGCCGTCGGTGGGGGTGTCAATCGTTCCGTTCGGGGCCTGGTTGACCGGGGCGCCGACCGTGATGGTGATGGTTCCGGTGTCGGTTGCGTCACCGTCATTGACAGTGAAGGTGAAGGATGTAGTTCCTTCCCAGTCCGTCGGCGGGGTGTAGGTGTAGGATGTGCCGCTTCCTGAAAGCGAACCCTGACTGGGCGTTGAGGGGGAACCGAAGGTTAGAACATCCCACCAATCGAGGTCAACGGCTTCAAGAGTGATTCCAACAGGCGTGTTGGCGGGGGTTGTGACGTTCTCGTCGGTTGCGACTGGGGGGCGGTTCTCGCCGATGTGAATAAGAACCTGTTTTTCGGCGCTTTCAAGCCCTTGTGGGTCGCGGACCTTGTATTTAAATGTATCGTCACCGAGTGTTGTTCCGGCGGCATAAAGGAAGTCGCCTCCCGGAAGCCCTGGAGTCAGAGTGCCGAGGTCCGGCGGATCGGTGATGATGAAGGTCAGGAAGATGACTTCCGACTCCTCGTCGAATGCCGGAAGGACGACGTGGACGGTTTCGCTGGGATTGACGCTGCGACCAATGGGACCGTCCGGAACCCACGGCGCTTCATTTACGTCGGTGACGGTGATGTTGACGGTTGCGTCATCGGTCAGGCCGTCATCGTCCGTGACGCGATAGGTGAAGCTGTCCGGGCCGTCGTAATGATCCAGCGGATCGTAGGTCACAATTCCTTCGTCCAGCCTGTCGAGTATGAGATTGCCGTTTTCAGGTTCGACGAGAATCTGGAAGGTCAGCGGATCGAGGTCAACGTCACTGGCGTCAAGGGTGATCTCTTTGTTCGTGCTTTCCGTGACCGTCACGTTCATGTCGTTGGCGACGGGGGGATGATTGATGATGGCGTTGAACTCGCGAAGATAGATTTCGGCGTCTTCCTCAGCCGCTGCGGCCAGGACAATTTCCGAGCTGCCGCCGCCGACCGCGCCGCCGAGTTCGGCAAGGATGGCCTTCACGTCAATGTCCACCGGGCTGCTGGTCCATGCAACAACCGGCTGTCCGTCCGGTTTGATGTCCATTGCGGGGAAGGCGCTGAACTTGCCGGGGGTCATGCTCAGTCCACCCGGGGAGGCTGACTGATCCAGTTCCTCCCAAGCCGTTGCGCTGGGGTCCCAGACCTTGCCGAAGATCGAGTTGTTGCCGACCTGGTGCCAGACGACTATGGGATTGCCGGCGCTGTCATAACCTGTGGATGGAGTCAGAGCGTCGGCCAGCCCGTCCTTGCTCAGTCCGCCGAGTGCGTCGGAGTCGGCCAGGCCGTCCCACCAGTAAGTTGAATCTTCCTTGAAGAGGGATTTTGCGTAGACAGCGAAGAAGTCGCCCTCAAGGACCATGAACGAGACTGTGATGTCATCGGCGGTTTTGCCCACGGCAACGCTTGGATAAGCCGTTCCGCCCGCGCTGCTCAGCCCGCGCCCGCTGGCGCTGCCGGCAATCTCAACCCATGCGCTTCCGGACCACTTCTTCAGATATACCTCAGGGAAGCCGCCGGAGGTGTCCTGCCATGCGACGACCGGGTTGCCGTCCGGAAGCTTCGCAAGGCTCGGCGCCCTGGAGGTACCAAGGTTGCCGCTAATTCCGCCGCCGGAAGCGGAGCCTCCGAGTTCCTTCCACGAGCCGGCGTCCCAGTATTTGGCGAATATCTCGTATGGCGTGGTCGGAGTGCCGGAATTAACATTTGCCCACGCGACCATCGGTTTTCCGTTGTAGGAGCCGAACTCCGGCATTTCGGCGTATTTAATTTTTCCCAAGCCGCTTATCGGGCTGATGCCTTCGCCGGTGGCTGAACCTGCCGCCTGTTCCCAGGAATCGCCGTCCCAATACTTTACGTAGATTCGGGACTCCTGAATCGTGCCGCTCTGCCATGTGACCCACGGGTTGCCGCTGCCGTCAACCCAGATGCTGGGCAGCACCGATGCGACATCGTCATTGCTGATGCCGCCGCCGGTGGCCGAGCCGCCAAGCTCGCCCCATGACGCTCCATCCCAGACCTTGACGTATATTTCCGAGTCGCCGGTCTCCGGAACGTCGTTCCATGCGACGAAGACCTTCGAGCCTGACACAGCCACGTCAGGCACGTATGAGTTGTTGACATCGTTGCTGATGCCGCCGCCCTCGACGGAGGTTCCGAGCGGATCCCAGGAACCTGCGCCTAGAAGGACGCGCTGTTCCAAACGCTCGATTGACTTAATGGACTTTCGTGATGCTCCGGATTTGCGTGACATTTCCTCATTTACCTCCCAGTAAGTTCACCCGCCGCCAAGCGCAACGACATCACGCCGGACGGCTGAAATAAAGCCGCTGCAGTACCCCGAAATCAACGATGCATTAAGGATAAATAAACCCGTCTGTATGTCAAGTTGAAAAGTGATATCGCGGTAATAGGTCAGCACGGGTTAAGGACTGTGCGGAGCACATCAAATGGGCGGCGCAGCGATTCACTGTGTTCACATTGTGGGATGTCGAATCGCAGCCGCTTCCGGTGTCTGGTGACAGTCTTGTGCGCACCAGGGGACTGAGCCGATTGTGACCAGCAATTCCGTAAAGCGGGCATTGGCGGTCTGAATGGCATCAAGCGCCAATGTAATCTTGCGTCGCATGTGGATTATCAAATCTGTCGCGGTATGGCGTGATCGTGTATCATTGGACGTTGCTGATTGGAGAGCGCGGTTGGAAACCCTTTGACATTTGATTCTGCATTAGAACAGCGAGATTGAAAGCCGTGTCTGATATCAAACAGAACAACTACGATTTGGAGCCATCCCTGAGATGGGGGGATGGTCATAACGGGTCAATGACCGGCGCGAGTGTCGAGAGGGCTTTTACGGCCAGAAGTGTCGGACTGGGGCTGACTGCCGTGGTCTTCCTGACGATAATTCATTACATAAGCACCTGCGTCATGCAGAACAGCCCGATCGTGGGCACTCAGTTAGGGCCTGCGGTCATTCTGTTCATGATCGCCCTTGCAATGTTCAATGTCATCGCGGGACTGGTTATGCCTTCCGCCCGGCTGAATCCGGGGGAGACGCTTGTCTGCGTCGCCATATTCTGGTCAGGGTGCGGAATCGGCGGGTGGGCGACGGTGCAGGTGCTGCTTCCATGCCTGATAACGCCGGTATATGCCGCCGCTCATATGGAACCGGTATGGGGAGAGCCTTTGAAAAACATCCCGGAATGGATGCTGCCGACCAAAGAATTTGAAAGCCGCGTCGTCTCTGATTTTATGGCTGGGGCGCAGAGCGAATGGTGGTGGCCGTGGACTCATCCCGATGTCTGGATGGCGTGGATTGGCCCGCTTGTGAAATGGGGGATTGCTTTTGCGGCATTTTATGGGCTGCTCATGTGCGTAGGATCGCTGGTGATGCGGCAATGGGCGGTGTCCGAGCATCTTCAGTTCCCCGTTGCGCAAATACCTCTGGCCATACTCGAGGAGCCGGGAAAAGGGAGTCGCTGGAATGAAACGTTCCGCAGTCGCCACTTCAGGCTTGCGGCGGCGACGGTGTTCGGAATAGGGATTCTTGAGGGGCTGAACGCCTACTACCCGCAGGTTCCCAAGTTCCCGCGAGAATGGCATCTGAACGGAGTCCAGGTGACATATCCGCTCAGTTTCTGCACGTCGCTGATATTCCACAATTACTTCGTGTATTCGATCTTTGGAATCACGCTCTTTCTATCGCTCGACATTTCGTTCAGCATCTGGATATGCGTATTTCTGATTCAGATTTTCAGGATCGTGATGGGCGTCTCCGGGCTTCCGCTGACCGAGGGGGAGACATGGGCCGTGCCGTATGCCGGATACGTTGTTTATTGTGTCGCTTTCCTCTGGATTGGCCGGAGTTATTACATCCGAATATTCAAGCTGGCAGCAAAGTTCGGGAAACTTGTGGGCGAGTTGCGCGATCTTGCTCGCGAACGCCGCCTGGCAAGGGCTGCGGCAGTCTGCGCCATCATCCTCTTTGCCTGGTTGTTGGCTGCCGGGTTGCCCCTGTGGTACGCCGCGCTTCTGATGTTCGCAATGGTTTTCATCATGCTGTCCCTTACGCGGATGATGGCCGAAGCCGGTTTGATCTATCTTCAGGCAGACTTCCGCCCGGCGGGGTATCTGCCGGAACTGTTAGGCCCCGGCGCGCTGAGCCGGCAGTCGCTTGCCGCGAGCGCCGCCGTTGCGCCGCTCCTAATCGAGGAGCGCGACAGCGCGCCGATGATGGCGCATTCCTCGATGCGGATTAACATGGGCGATGATGGACGAGCGCGAAGCGGACTGCTCAGCGCCATGTGTATATCCATGATTGTTGCATACGTGGTTGCCTGCGCAGTCGGACTTCTGGTGACATATCGGTACGGAATCGGCGCGCTTGGGGACTGGCCGCCCGTGGCGGAGCGGGCTGTAGGTGGAGAGGCCTTGAACGCATGGCGTTCCACCAACCAGTTGCGATTCATGATCGGTAACATCATTGCGGGGCTGTCGGTGGCGTTTCTCGCCTTCATGCGCCTGCATTTTCCATGGTGGCCGCTGCATCCGGTGGGATTGCTTGTGGCGGCCAGTTGGCCGGGTCTGAGAATGTGGGCCAGCGTCATGGCCGGATGGTTTTTTAAATGGGCGTGCGTGCGATACGGCGGGACGCGGATGACGCGCGTGGCGCGTATGATCGGGCTTGGCGTGATTGTCGGCGAGGCTGCGGCCATGATGCTCTGGGTTGCAGTCGGTGCGATTGTCTGGACAATGGGCTATCAGCCGCAACCGGTCAGGTTCAGTTGTTCGAATTGATGCCGGATGTCCGGCTTGGAGCTAACATGGCGACCAGTTTCAACCGGCGGGATTTCCTGGGCATGCTGGCGGGTGGCGCGGCCGCTATGGCAACAACCAGCCCTGTCGAACCGGGCCAGGTTCAGAAGCCCAATCTGCTTCTCATTACGGCCGACGACATGGATTATAACTCGGTCGGTGTTTGTGGTTGCCAGGTTCCTGACATTACGCCGAATATTGACAGACTGGCATCAGAGGGCATGAGATTCGAGCACGCCCATGTAACGATTGCCGTCTGCCAGCCCTGCCGCCAGAGCTTGATGACCGGGCGGTATCCCCACAACTACGGTTCCCTGGGATTCGAGCCGATCAACCCGACTTGCCCGACGCTTCAGGAGCAGTTACGCGAAGCCGGTTACCTGAACGGCATCATGGGCAAGGTGGCCCATTGCAGTCCGCAATCAAAATTCTGCTGGGATTTTGTCATTGACGCGCCGGAACTGGGGGAGGGAAGAGATCCAAAGCTCTACTATGCGGGACTGACTGCCTTCCTTTCCAAAGCAAGAACCGAGGGAAAGCCGTTTTTCCTGATGGTCAATTCGCATGATCCGCATCGTCCGTTTCCCGGAAGCGAGCAGGAGCGCGAGGCTGAGAGTAATGGGCGGAAATCGGCGAAGTTTCCAAAGGCCTCGCGGTACTACAAACCGGCTGAAGCGGAAGTTCCGGGTTTTCTGCCTGATATTCCTGACGTTCGCAAAGAGGTCGCCCAGTATTTCACGGCTGTGCACAGGTGCGATGAGACTGTCGGGCAGGTTTTGAGAGCGCTTGGGGAGTCAGGATTTGCAGGCAATACGTTGGTCTTTTTCCTGAGCGATAATGGCATGTCCTTCCCGTTTGCAAAGACTAATTGCTATCGCGCAAGCACCCGGACGCCGCTGATAATCCGCTGGCCCGGTCGGATTGAGCCGGGCAGAATCGAATCGGACCAGATGGTTTGCGGGATTGACTTCATGCCGACTGTTCTTGACGCGCTTGGTCTAAAGCAGGTCAAGGATATGGATGGACGTTCGTATCTGCCGGTTCTGGAGGGGGGGAAACAGGACGGGCGGGATTCAGTCTTTACGGTATTCTACAGGACGTCGGCAAACCGTGATTACTTCATGCGCGCAATCGAAAACAAGCGATACATGTATATTTACAATCCTTGGTCGGACGGAAAGGAAGTATTCAAGAACGAGCCACAATCCGGGCTTTCCTTCTCGGCGATGAAACGGGCCGCTCAGACAGACAAGGAAATCGCGGAGCGTATAAAACTCTTTCTGTGCCGTGTGAAGGAGGAATTCTACGATTACGAGCAGGATCCGTTTGCTTTGAAGAACCTGATAGCCTCGCCAGAACACGAGGAGCGTATTGTCGAGATGCGCATGATGATGCGGTCTGCGATGATCCACGTCAAAGATCCTGTGTTGCTTGAGTTTGAAAATTTTATCGGGACCATGTCGCATTAATTCATGGGCAGGCATAACAAGCGAATTTTGACATCGGATGGATTTGATCGTCGAGAAACCGGCTATTATTCCACTCCGGAATTCGTCGCCGAGTTTATTGCTGCCGAGATGCTACGCGCCAATCCGGGCGGCAGGACAGTTCTTGACCCATGCGTCGGGCGGGAGGAATTGTCATCGCCGTTTGCGCGGAAGGGGAAGATTATTGACGGGTTTGATATTCGCGACTGGGGCAAGCATGAGATGGCTCGATTCAAGCAGCGCGATTTCCTGTCATATTATGCCGATTGGAAATCACAGAGAAAACCTGTGCATCCCGACTACGATTTCTATGTTGCCAACCCGCCGTTCAACTGCCATGAGGTTGACTACATCAGGATGAACAAGGCCCGGCTCAGAAAGGTATTTTGTGACACCGGGGTCTGGAACATGTATTCGATGTTTCTGTATGCCATGATTGACATGGCAAAGGAGGGGGCTGTAATCGGAGTTATTACAAACGACAGTTTCATGACGGCGCGCAATCACTG
This sequence comes from Planctomycetota bacterium, assembly GCA_022711755.1. GTDB lineage: Bacteria > Planctomycetota > Brocadiia > SM23-32 > JAKLEA01 > JAKLEA01. The sequence continues at coordinate 140,127 of JAKLEA010000007.1, read as the reverse complement.
CAACCTGCGCCTGAAAATCCTGAATGAATGTTCGTTGCTCGTATTGGCGCTCTGTCCGACCGATCAGTTTCACTCGCAGGGAGCGGATGTTCGCACTTGCGTGATGATTCTGCGCAAAGGCAGCAATAAGGGATCGGGATATTGCGGCGAGGAATGGCATTTGCGCGCAATGAATCGCAGCGCATCAACTCCAGATTTTCACAGAGCGATTATAGACGGCAAATTCCATACGCAAAGAATGAGCGAGACCGTTCTTACGGATCACCGCGATTATTCGGAACTGGTAGTTGAATGCCCGAGGGAGATCATGCTTCTGTTCAAGGGGCGGAGGCTTGGCGAGGTGTTCCGGTGCGTTACAGGCGTTTCGACCGGCAACGATCGCGAATTCCTGTCGGACACTAAAAAACCGACCCATATGATTCCATTTTATAAGAATCCCGGCTCAAGGCGTTTCTATTGCAAGCCGGACGCATTTCTCAGAACTGATTATCTGAAGTTGGACGAGGAAATGCCAAACTTCATCGTTCGCAGTAAGAAACTGATAACCGAGCATGGGCTGATATGCTCGTCAATGGGGGTTCCGTTCGGAGCATGCCTGAAGCCGGCCATGGCAGTATTCGGCGTAAATGCGGGGATATTTGGGGATTCGGAGGAATTGTTGTGGCTTCTTGGCTATCTTAATAGCAGTCTTGTTACATACATGGTCAGGGGGATAATGCTGAGGACGAACATGATAACGCCGGGTTATGTCGCCCGGATTCCAATCATCCCTTTACGGGAAAATGAGAAGATGAAATTGAAGGAAATTGCCGCCCGATGCGTTGAAAAAGAATGTGCCGCAAGCGAAACCGCCTCGGCGATATCACGAATTGACGCTTTAATGTATAAAGCGCTGAATATGTCGGCTCAATCACAGAACATTATCGGGCGTTTCTGCTCCGATTTATTGCGTCTGACGTGACACGGGAAATCGCATGAGTTTTGGAACTCATGCCACGCGCAACATTTCGGTGAATCTGGCGAACAGATGCGTGGCATCGTGCGGTCCCGGGCCGGCTTCGGGATGATACTGCACGGCGAATACCGGCAATTCCTCGTGTTCGACACCTTCGATAGTGCGATCGTTCAGGTTGATCTCCGTCACCCGTAATCCTGTTCCTTCAAGGCTTTCGGGGCGGACGGCGAAACCGTGGTTCTGCGCAGTTATGCCGATGTGTTTTGTCTTAACGTCCTGTACCGGTTGGTTGCCGCCACGGTGGCCGAATTTCAACTTGAAAGTCTCCGCCCCCAGCGCCAAGGATAGAATCTGATGTCCGAGGCAAATACCGAATATCGGTTTGCGCTCGAGCAGTCCTTTCACCGCAGCTATTACATCATGAACGACGGCGGGGTCTCCGGGGCCATTGGACAGGAAAACGCCATGCGGATTCATGGCCAGGATTTCTTCAGCCGTAGTCCCGGCTGGGACTACCGTCAAGTCGCAACCGGATTCAACCAGCCATCGCAGGATGCTCTGCTTGGCGCCGCAGTCAATAACGACGACCTTGACGATTGCGTTGGTCTTTTTTACGGGATGCGGCGAGAAGACGGATTCCATTCCAGCTCGCCACTCGTAGCTTTTCTTGCAAGTGACCTTGGGGACAAGGTTCTGCCCGCCCATTCCAGGCAGGGATGCCGCCTTTGCCCTCAGTTCTGCGTCGCTTTCGTCGGTTGTGGTTATCAGGCCCGGCATTGCGCCCGTTATCCTGATCTTGCGCGTCAACGCCCGTGTGTCCACCTCCTCAATTCCGATGATGCCCGCGTTACGCAGGTAGTCGTTCAGGGACTGCTCCGATCGGAAATTGCTGCTCAATTTACTGTATTCCCTCACGACGAAACCGGCAACATTCGGACGAGCCGACTCGATGTCCTCCCGGTTGACTCCATAATTCCCGATGTGGGGGTAGGTCATGGTGACGATCTGACCGCAGTAGGACGGGTCCGTGAGGATTTCCTGGTAGCCGGTCATCGAGGTGTTGAAGACGACTTCGCCGTCGGTCGTTCCTTCGGCGCCGAAGGAGCGTCCCACGTAGACTGTTCCATCCTGAAGGACCAGACGAGCGCGCATTGATGACTCTTTCGACTTGTGAAAAAGCATCTCTCGCGAGCTACCGAATGCCGCTTATTGCCCGGCTTTCGGCCACCGCTGAGATAAAAAGCGCAGGGACTATGAACGTCGCATAGACCTTTGCGCGAACCAACCAGATATCCGTCAGACTGCCGACTGATGTATCTGTGCTCAGAGAGATGCCCATTGCGATGCTGAACCAGAAGCAGGGCAGCTCAAGCGACAACGTAAGCAGGAAACAAAGAACCGCAATGGCCATGCCTGCGGCGGACTGCTCAACCTTGTGATCCGCCGGATGGCCGGGATACGCGAATGCGTCAAGGTCCGATGCTCTTGCCATCACGACGCCGATGTTCAGCCCGGTCCAGAATGCCACGATCCAGGGCAGTCCCCTGATTATTCCCGCCGACATGTAGACGAACATGGCCACGCTGTTGAATCCGAAGATGAACAACGCCATCTTCGGCAAGCTCGGATCATTTCCCAGAACCACGCGAATCCACGTCAGGAAGGCGACGGGGAAGGTTGAAAGGAACCTTACCCGAAACTTCATAACGGGCCAAGCCGCCGTCATTCCGGCAAAGAATACGATCGCGGCGTATCCGGCGACGCCCCTGTGATTCCAGAGGAAGCCAAGTCCGTCCATGCGCGGCCACGTTAGCACATGGCGCGTTTCCGTGTCAAGGAATGGCAGACGCTTTGCGGGTTGACGGGCTGAAATCGCAAGTCGTTGCGCAATCGGCATTATTGTGGCGGCGCCGATGGGATGGTATTAAACTATTTCGTGTCGGTTGTGGGTTGTGCGGTCGGGCGAACGGGAAAGGGTTGTCAGGGAGGACGATCCAACCGGATACGATTCAGGAGGAACAAGGTCATGCCGCCGATTGAACGGATAGCAATCTCGCTGGAGGGGGACCTGCTGAAGAAGTTTGAAGAACTCAGCGGTACCAAGGGTTACACAAACAGGTCGGAAGCCGTGCGCGATCTGATTCGCGAGGCGCTGGTGCAGGAGGAGTGGAAGGCTGGCGCTGCGGATATAACCGCCATTGTAACCGTAGTCTACAATCACGAAGGGATGGAACTGGCGCAGCGATTGGCGGACGTTCAACACGACAACTTCAAACTTATCGTATCAACAATGCACGTTCATATGGACGAGCACTTATGCCTTGAGGTGATTGTTCTCCGCGGCGGCGCATCCAAGGTGAAGAAACTGGGCGAGAGCCTGATAAGCATCCGAGGTGTTGTGTACGGGAGGATGATCCCGATGACGCGCGGAGTGGGGTTGTAGGATCGGTTCTGTCCAGCCGCGCAGGGACTGCATAGATTTCAAGAAAACGTCAACTCCGATTCCCTTTTCCTCTCATGCTGAGATGAAAGACGAAGGCTCCGGCGGCTGGAATGCCTATTGTTACAACTAAGAATGCAATGCGATCAATCCATGTGGAGAAATAAGGGAATACTCTCCCGTGTCCCAGAATGAAAGTCAGCCCGATAAAAGAGGCGACAGGCAGAAGGCAAATAAACACGATCAGCGTCAGGATTGCGCGCATGATTTTCACTCCTGAGCCGAGCGCCGAGCTTCTGATCCAGGGCGCCGATCTCTGCGCAATGACGCCGACGGATTAGCGTCCCATCTTCCGTATGTTCTGCAGGCACATCTCAATGCACTTCAGCGGGGGATGGGCATAGCTCTCCTGCTCGACGATGTACCATTCCGTTCCGCCGGTGGTTTCGCACAATTCAAAGACGCGCTGCCAGTTCACGTCGCCTTCCCCGAGCACGGCCTTGTCATTGGTCTTTGACGCTTCTTTTAGGTGGATAGTTGCGCAGCGACCGGGATATTTCTCAAGGAAGGAGACGGGATCGGCGCCGCCGTGAATGGCGTTGCCGGTGTCAAGTTGCATGACGACTTCCTTGTTGGTTCCGCCAAAGAACGTATCCCAGGGCAGTTCGCCGTCAATAGCCTTGAACTCGATGGAATGATTATGATAACCCACGCGCATGCCCTGTTCTATTGCTTTGGCGCTGATTTCATTGAAGAGTTTGGCGGTTTCCTGCCATGACTTGCGGGATTCAGTGTTCTTGGATGGAAGTCCAGGGACGATCAGGAACTTATTTCCGATGTTCTTGTTGAATTCGATGGTCTGCTTCAAAGCGTCGCCCATGATTGTGCCGAGGCCGGTGTGCGTGCCGGCGACCTTCAGGCCAAGATCGTCCAGCATTTTGCGAAGCTGGCTTGAACCGCGCATGTAGTAACCGGCGAATTCGACGCCCTCATAACCCATGGCGGCAATGGCCTTCAACGTGGCAGGCAGGTCTTTACTGCAATCGTCGCGGACGGAGTAGAGTTGCACCGCAACCGGGATCTTTTTCTGGGGTTTATCGGTTCCCGTCTCCTGCGCGAATGCGCGCGACGCTCCGGCGATTCCGGATGCCACCTGGGCGCTGGCCGCCCCGCCGCAAACACTCAAAGCTCTGCGAAGAAGATCACGCCTGCTTGTATTGGAACCAGCCATTATTATGTCTCTCCATGAATTGAGGAGGGATACGCCTCGGATCAGGTGTTTGTCACAATTTTCCGGACTTTGCCCGGGTAAATGAAAGGCTTTTTGGGGGCCATCCGGATGAACAACCTGGAACAACCAGGAATTATATGGCAAGGAGCCATTGATGTCACGCGCTAGTGTGTAATGTCGTGGGCAATATCGTAAACGCAACTGCGGTGTAAGCATGCCTGAGCGATGATGGGATTCGAATTACTCGGCCGCGTGGGTTGCGGGATGTCGGGCATGCTTTGCCAGTTCCGCCTCGATCTTGCGATTCACGTCTGAACTGACGAACTTCAGCGATTCCCTAATGGCGCTGGTGATTGCCTTCGCATTGGAACTTCCGTGGGAGACGATGATGACCCCGTCAATTCCCAGCAGCGGGGCGCCGCCATATTCAGAAAAGTCAATACGGTCCTTTATTGAACGCAAGGCGGGTTTGCTGAGGGCAAGCCCCAGTTGCGTCCAAGGCCCTTTTGTGCATTCCTCGCCGATGGTTTTCATAAGGCTCATCGCAAGACCCTCGCTGAGTTTCAGGATAATATTCCCGACAAAACCTTCGCAGACACAGATATCCGCCGCCCCTGTGGCGATATCTCTCCCTTCCATATTCCCGATAAAATTGAGCGATGAATCCTTGAGCAGGTTATAGGCTTCCTTGACGAGATCGGTCCCTTTGCCTTCCTCGGTTCCAACATTGAGCAGGCCGATACTTGGGTCTTCCACCTCCAGGACATTCGCGGCAAAAACCCTTGCCATGACGCCGTATTGAAAAAGGTGGATCGGCTTGGCGGCGATATTCGCGCCGGCGTCACAGATGACGATGAACCGATCTTCGAGCGTCGGCAGGCAGACTGCTATTCCCGGACGCACACACCCTTTCAGCCTTTTTAATCCCAGACAGGCTGCGGCGACTGTCGCGCCCGTGTGTCCTGCGCTTACGACGGCGTCAGCCTCGCCTTTGGCAATGGTTTCGATGGCGACGGCTATGGAGGTTCCCTGTTTGCTGCGCAGGGCCTTGACCGGGGACTCCTCCATGCCCACCATTTCCGGGGCATGTATGATCCTCAGGTTGCGTTTTCTGGCCCCGGCTGCGCCCAGTTCCAATTTGATGGCGGTTTCATCTCCGACGAGAATGAACTCATCGCGTGGATAAACCTTTGCGGCGTCAATGGTTCCCTTGACAACTTCGCAGGGCGCCCGGTCGCCGCCCATCGCGTCAACGGCGATCCGCATCCCTAGCGCTTCTCCAGCGTGGCTGCCATACGTCCCCTGTAATAACCACAGTTAGGGCACATGGCGTGAGATGGTTTGACCTGCTTGCAGTTCGGGCAGAAGAACTTGGCGGACTGCGCTCCGCTGCGCTTTTTGGCAGACTTCGGGATCGAGCGAACGTGCAACTTCTGGTGCGTTCTCCTCTTGCGTCCGCGCGAAGAGGATATCTTCCTTTTCGGAAGGGCCATTTCCTTTTTCCCTTCAGTTCACAAAAGACCAACCATTAAAAAACGTCAAGCCGCCATGTGGATGCGGTTCGGCGTTTCATGCTTCGCTGTTCTGGCCGGCGCATTACAATGCGCCAAGACTAATCCAAACTACATGCCTAATGGACTGGTGTCAACGGAAAACTCAGTGGAGAAACCATAAATAACATGATTGCAGGCATGTGATGCGGACGCTTTTATGATTAAAGATTTCTGCGCCGGCACGCTGCGCGATACGCGCGAAGAGTTCCTTCAAGCATGCGTTTTGGTGTGAACTGCTCTAGGCGCGCCCGCCCGCGCGAAACCAGTTGCCTGCGAATATCTTCTGATTTCAACGCGGCAATGATTGCCCCGGCGATTTCAGGCTCCGACTCAGGATTGAAGCCGATGAAGGCGTCCCCGCCGACTTCCGGGAGGGGGCCGACGTTGGATGCCGCAACCGGCACACCGGCGGCAAACGCTTCCAGCAGGGGAAGCCCGAATCCTTCCATGAGGGAGGGAAAGACGAAAAGCCGGGCGTTTCTGTAGCATGCCGCCAGTTCATCCTCCGATACATGGCCCAGAATATGGACGCAATCACCCAGTTCCGCGCGGGAAATCTCAGTTTCAAGTTCAGGCGTGTTTCTGCCTTTTCTGCCAACCAGCGCAAGACGGCAATCCGGCAGCATATCGCGCACAAGCGCAAACGCCCGAATAAGCCGGGGGAGATTCTTATGCGGCAGATGGTTGCCGACATACAGGATGTAACCGGGCGGTTTATCCAACGGCGGCGGCGGTTTTCCAGGCGGGAGCGAGGTTAGCATTTCCTGAAAATCGCATACCGTGAGCGGGCTTGTGATTATTCTGTCGGGCGGGAGACCAAGATTCTGAATCACGTCATTGGTGGCATGATCGGTGGTTGTCAAAACAACCTTCGCGCTTCCTGCCGCGTGACCTAATAACGCAGCGGCATACATGGCCATCAGGCGCGAGGGAGCAACTTCAGGGAAACGGATATACGTGATGTCATGTATCGTCACAACCTTAGGCAACGGGCATGTCCACGGCCCGGCAAAATGGGGAAAATGGACGATATCCGCGCCGGTTCTCTTCAGTTCACCCGGCATGATTATATGCTCTGCTGGGCGATATATTTCAATATGACGTCTGTATCGGAAGACCGATACGGAGTCGCTTTCGGGGATGAAATCCGCATCCTGTTCCGGATTCAGAGCGACGACCATTCGGAATTCGCTTACGCCGCTATCGGCAAAAGCTTTCACAAGGGTGCGTATGTATCGTCCGATGCCCGTGTGAGAGGCCATCCTGGCGTCAAGAGCGACTGTAATGACTCGATCCTTAGGGGGCATCTCATTCCTTTGAATAATCGGGCGGGTTGGCTCTGAGCCAGACAGGATCGCGATTCGCGGACTCAGCGATAATGTCCAAAGCCCACTTCTTGCGCTCTTTCCATGACGTGTTCGGACCCAGGAGGATTTTCAGGAAACGCAGACGTTCGACGGGCGAGCATGCAGAAGGAATTCCGGCATGAAGTTGAGCCAGATTCCTTATCCTGTGTCTTCGCTCCTGGTTGACCCCGAAGCGAACTGATTCCGCGTCAAGCAGAACCATGCGGATGCCGTCAGACACTTCCTGAATGAATATATTACTTGCCTTGGCATCGCTGTGGAAAACATGATTCCGTTCCATCAGAAGGAACAATCCGGCAAGTTTTGCGCTGATTTCAATCATGGCCTTTCTGCGTTGCGCAGGTGGCCAGCATTCCGGGAATTCGGGCATTAACCTGTGGGCAAGGTATCGGTCAAAAGCCCTCGCATTTGCCACCTCGCGCGTCACAAGGTAACTCGGTTCCGCCAGGGAAGGGGATGTCGGCTCGATGATGGCAACCGGCAGGGCGGCAGGGATATGGCGATGAAAAAGCCCCTGAAATCGTTTCCATGAGCGGCGCGCTCGCGACGACAGGGCGGCGCGTTTGGCGCGATCAACCGGATTAGAGCAATCATATTGCTTTACACACAGACCCAATCCTTCACTCTCGCGATAAAGGGTCACAACGTTTTCGCCAGACCGTTTCAGGATACGGGAGATGGGACGAGACTCAGCTTGACCTGATACAAGCTGCTTGTGATTTTCAAGCGCCCGCATAACAAGTTCTTCCGGAATGTCTCTGGAGATCAGTATGCGGCGTCCAAATTGGTTTTTGAGCGCCGCGTATGGCGAGGAACGCATGGATCGTCTGGTTCGGGCACGATATTCGCGTTGGCAAATGTCATCTGCCGCCTCTGCGATTTCGGTGGAGACTTCGGCGGCAAGCGCCCTGTAATCGCGGCCCAGGTAGACTTTCAAGAAGCGCAGCAGATCGAAGCGGCTCAGGCCGGCATCGCCCAGCGAAACCCGCAGGAGAGCCAGAGAACGTCGGGCAAAACGGGGGGGAAGTGGGATGGAGCAGAACGTCTCATCCAGATCAATCAACCAGATCAAGGAAGACCCGTCCGGCGCCGGTTGAACGAGAATGTTTCCAGCGTGCAGATCATCATGGCCGTAACCGCTGTCATGCATATGGGAGAGAGCACGCGCAAGAAGGGTGATCAGGCTGATTCTTTGAAGACCTGAGCATTGAAATGACGCCGAGGCGCGACACAATTCCGCGCGCCGCCTGAGTGAGACGGCTGCTGGGACAGCCGCCTGAAGAATTATCGAGCCTACCCATTCCGGCGAATTGACAAGGCCATAGGCAAGAGTGGGGGGCACAGGGAGTCCGGATTTCTGGAACTGGCCGGACATGCGGAATTCGCGCTGGGATTTCTCAGCCCCGGCGGCGCGTTTAAACGCGTCAGCGGCGCCGCCGAATCGGTATTGTTTTGCAATAAGCGCTGACGGCCATTCGGCGCGTTTACTGATAAGGAACACATATCTCCCGCCGGAACGCTTAAGCAGACGAATTCCGGGGGCATCATGAGACCCGGTCAGATGTTCCGTTGAGATATCTGAGAGGATATCCCGCGCTGCCGGATGAACGCGCCATGAAATCAGATCATCATGTTGTGTCGCCCACGGTCTGGCGTCCGTTACGAGCGATGTTCGCCAGTCAAGCCACTCCGTAACCTCGGTCATGGGAACCGGATCGGGCGCGGCGGGTGCAAGCGATGCACGGCATCTCATGCAGCGTCCGTGTAGGTCGGCAAGGACAAGCGCCCTGCATGAACCGCAGAACTCAAATTTGTGCTCCGGGGCCATGTGCTGTCAGCGCCGACCTCCCGTGACATTCATACGGCGAAAAGGATGCCTGCGCATTACCCGGAAAGGTTAGAGTTGCTTCATTTTCTTGAGCGCGCTCAAACCTTTCCTGGCGTTGCTGACGCGCAGGATGAGCGTTCCCGTATTGAGCGCCGAATCGGCGGTGCAATACGCGTATTCAATATTGACTTTCGCCCTGGAGAGAACGTCCGCCACTTTGCCGAGAATGCCGGGCTTGTTTGGTATGTTCGCTATGATCACCTCGCGCTCGATCACGATCAAACCACGTTCGCCGAGTATGTGCATGGCTTTTGCCGTCTCATCAACCACCAGACGAATGACCGCATGGTCAACGGTGTCGGATACCGACATGGCCAGGATGTTGATTTTCGCTTTGGCCAGTTCGTTGCAGACTTTGGCGAGGGTTCCGGGGCGGTTTTCGAGGAAGATTCCAAGCTGCGTGGCAATCTGCATTGCACAACCTCCTGAAAAGTCCGTCTGATTTTGTTGATCGCGGGGGCGCACCGCCGCGAATCCGTTCAGTTACGGTTGGGATGATATGTCGTCGCCGATCTTGCGTCGGCGTATCACCCTCCAAGAATTCAGGTTACAAGCGCGCTTGCCGGATGTCCAGCGGATTGTTGAAGCGACTGCCGGAGACATTTTACGAGGCGTTGGCATCCTTTTTATCGGCATCAGGCATTTTGTTTCTGATCGCCTCCTGAGCAAAATGGGCCATCTCGGGAGTCAGACGGCTGCGCTCGCTGTATTGGAGCTTGTCAAGTTCGAGCGCGCGGCTGAAGCAACCGGCCGATTCGACGCTAATTGCGCGCTCTGCCCGAATCAGAGCCTGTCCCAGTATCCAGTGCGACTTTGGGGATGCCGGGCGTAAACGAACCAGCGCCCGGCAGCTCTCGACCGCTTTAATGAAATCGCCGGATTCCGAGAGCGCGGCGGCCTCAAGTTGCCGCGCGGATGCGTCAAGTGGGTTGAGGCGGATTGCCTTCCGCGCGCCTGCCAATACGGCAGGAAGCGTATCCGTGTCTTCAAGCCGCCTTACCCCGAAGGAATGGAGGAGGAAATAAATAGCGGCCCTGTTGCAATAGATTCGGTCGTCTTCAGGGGCTACGGTTCGGACGGCCTCCAGTTCAGTCAGGGAATCCAGAAGAATCTGGCGAGACTGTTGTGGATCATGTCGCGCAAGCGACGCGGCTTCGCTTCGCGCGTCAACTGCCGCTCGTATCGCAGTCTCGGTTCTAATTGGCGGGACAATCTCCCAAGAAACGAACATGACAAGGCCCAGCCCCGCCGCCACAAGAACCAGCGCCCGCTTTCCCTGGGAAAGTTTTATATCGAGGAGTCGTTTCTGCCGGATGCCGGCTGAAACGATGCCGCCCATCGCCAGCCATGCGGTCAAGGTCAGGGCTGGAACATAGAAGTCGAAATCCCCGGCGCTGTGAACCAGGAACCCAAGGATGCCGATGCCAAGAGCGAGCGCAAAGGGCAGGGGAGGGCGTAGATTTCGTGCTTCCTCCGCTGCGATTACGGCATTCACCGCAAAGTAAGCGGCAATCCATATGGCAACCAGCCCGGCTGCAAGAAGGGGGTAGAGTCTTCTAAGCATCACAAGCGAGGGACCAAGAGGCGGATAATAAATTCTGAGAATAAAGATATCAACGAAGAAGAAAACTCCTGCGGCCACCGGCCCGGCGAGGAGCAAACTGTTATCATCGTTCTTATTGTGAATGACGTCCGATTCTGATTCCGGCAAGACCTTAGCCGGGTTTTTGGCTGTTCGCCACAATGCTGTGCCGACGGCGAACAACGCGGCGAGCAAAGCAAGCGCGCCTGCCGGTCCGGTCTCAGCCCAGATTTGCAGGAAACAGTTGTGCGCCATCGTGGTTTCCTGATCCTGCGGGAGCATGAATTGCGGATAGTATGAGCCGAAGTTTCCGGGGCCGACGCCCAGGATCGGATGTGCGAGGATCATTCTTACAGTGGCGCGCCAGTAACCGGTCCGCACGCTTCCGCTGCCCGCGTAATCGCCCAGTTTGGGATGAGCCGCGAAGATCGTAAAGGCCAACAGGAACCCCACAATCGCGATCTTACGCCAGTGCAACCGAATAAATGCGCGTCCGGATAACGCGGCGGCAACGACCATTATTGCCAGCGTTGAGGCGAATGCTCCTTTTGATCTGGTCAGTAAGAAGCAGGCAAGAATAATTGTGGAAGTCGCGACGGATGCGAACACGATTGCGCGGGTTACAGCCGGATTCTTCTCGCGCCGCATCCTGATCGCTGAATATGCCGCAAACACGACGACCGGCAGGGGCAGGAGGAGATAGCCCGCCAGCGTATTGGGCAGAACCAGGGTGGCAAAAGTTCGTTGGGCGTCAAGTCGCCCCTTAAGTTCGCCGATGGCTTCCGGCGGAAGGTTCATGATTGTCAGGAGAGCGCTTGGATCGTTACGAAAGAGTTCTCTCATTGCGGGCAGATAGAAGAAATATTGAATAAGACCGAACGCGCTGATCATCAAGCCGGTGGCCGCAAGCGCCGAGATCAGCAAACGCGAAGCGAGCCTGTTTTCGCATATGTTTCCAGCAAGGCGATAAAGCGCGAAAGCCGCCGCGAAGAGCCAGAATACATATATACCGGGACGGCCATTTTCCGATGCGGACATTGATATCAGGATCACGGCAAGCAACGCTAGGTGAGAAGAGTCGCCGGGGCGGACGGTTATGCCAAGCCGGTTGGTCTGCAATTGCCGCGCAAGAGCCGCAAAGATTGCCGCGGCAGTCAGCAACAGTGAAATATGAAAGGCTGGTCCGGCCTCAGGCGCGCCGCATGTTGCGGGCAGGATGATCAGCAGCAGGCATAGCGTCAACGTGGGGAAGAATCCTGGCCGTGAATCGCATGAATTTCCTTGATGCTGCGCGTCCTGCATTGTGCGGGCTTTCCCGGAAAGAAATCGCCGGCTATCAGGTCCGTGCCTGTTCTGACGGCGGATCATTATCCTGATCGTTCCTGAGTCTTGCCGCCAGTTCAAGAAGGACGATGACTCCAAGAACAGCCATGACTTGCGCCGGAACAACAAGGAGGCTCCAGCGGCTGCTTTGGTAAAAGATGGTCGCGCCGGCTCCGGTGCAGAAAGTGGCGAGATAGATTGTCAGCAGGACCTGCCGCGGCGTCATCCCCAATGCGAGAAGCCTGTGCGAGAAGTGCGATCGGTCGCCTTTGAAGACAGGGCGCTTCTGATGGAGGCGTATGAGGATCACGCTTACCGTGTCGTACAGCGGGATTGCGAAAATGCATAACGGGACGGCTATCGGGAAGATCGGGCTTGCCACGGCTGATTCCTCCAGGGGAATGCCGGAGGAAAAGCTCCCGCTGGGGATCGCAAGAAATGTTGTCAGCGCCGTTACAACGGCAAGAAAGTAGCCAACAAAGAGGCTGCCGCAATCACCCATGAATATGCTCGCGGGCGGGAAATTGAAGAGCAGGAATCCCGCGAGCGCTCCTATGAAGGCGCACAGCAGGGCGCAGATGAAAACCTGGCCGGTCTGATAAGCGACCACGAAAATCATGGCGGAGGTTATGCATGCGATCCCGCCAGTCAAGCCGTCCATGTTGTCGAGAAGGTTGAAGGAGTTGGTCATGAAAGCGATCCAGAGGATCGTCAGGAACAGGCGGATGATATGGCTGTCCATGAAGACGCTGACAGAGACCCCGCAACCCAGAAAAAGAACGAGACCGGCCAGAATCTGCGCGGCCAGTTTCTTCATTGGTCCGATGTCGAGGCGATCATCAACAAGGCCGACGATTGCGAGAAACAGCCCGCAGCCGCCTATCCACGCAAGCCTGCCTGCGTTGGCCATGACGCCGCCCGCGTGAAGACGCAAAGCCTCATTGGAGAATGGGAGGATTGATCCTTTTGTTGCCAGGAAACACGCCGCCAGCCCGGCTGCGACGGGCAGGCATGTGCCGGCGAAAATCGCTACTCCACCGCCGAGGGGGGTTGGCTTCTTGTGCGCCTTGCGTCCTGCAGGCTGATCAATCAGGCCGAATTTCGGCGCTGCATGGCGTATAAACAGCGCGAAAGCTGCGGAACACGCAGTTGCGGACAAAAGGATTGCCAGGTAAGCGATGTGCATTTTTGTGATTATATGCCGAAGAATATCACTCGCAATCCCGGTCCGGCGATAATGTCGGCTTCATTTTCAGCAAGGATCAGGGATTGTTTGTAACAAGAGAACGCAACGTATCCGCGATAAGTTCCGACATGTTGCGCCTGTAGCCAAGAATAACCTGTTTGATGGCTCCGTCAGGGGCAACGATGAAAACCGTCGGCAGTCCCTGTGTCATATAAGCCATCTGAACCTTGCGATCAGGATCAGGAAAGGTCGGGAATCCGCCTGCTTGCGCCTCTTCCTGAACGATCTTTGCCTTCTCCGCCGGTTCGCTGTTGATCCCAATGAAGACAACCTGGGGGAAGCGTTCTGACAATCCTGAGAGGGTTTCAAGCGCCTTGCCGCTTGGCAGTTCTCCGCTGCGCCAGAAGCATATCGCGAGGGGTTTTCCGGCTGTGTCGGAGAGTTTGAAGACCTTGCCGTCAAATCCCGTTAATTCAAAATTTGGGGCGGGCTTGCCGATCAGTTGATGCGACGGTTCCTCCTGAAGGCGGACGTCGTTGATTTCCCGCGCTCCAGGTAGCGGTTTGAATGCGAATGCGTCGTCAGATAATGCCTGATTCAATTCAACGTTCTTGTGTGTGATGACCGCCCGCGCCGATGCTAGCTCAAACAGCGAGTCATCCCGTATCGTTTTTCGCAAACCGCCGGTCAAATCCAGTTCGACGCGGTAAATGATCGAGTCTTCGGTTCCGACCCATGCCTTAACCCGGCCTTCCTGAGCGCGGTTTATCAGGAGTACGGAACAGGCTTTGCCGGCGACTTCCTCCGCGCCCTCGACGGAAGCGGACTTGACGCCTTCCGTCACGTAAGCCAGCGGTTTGGGCTGAACAAGCATGACAGGGACGTTCGCCGCCCCGCTTAAAGTGACAAACTGCTCATCAATATCCGCCAGCATCCCGGGATCAAGAATGGCAGGGGCATCCTGTTTCGTGAACTGATTCAGCGGCGCTATGTACTTCCAGCGCCATTGTGAATCGGAGACGACCCAGACTATTCCGCCGGTCACGGAAATCCTGTCCGGACGCGAGAACGCCACCTTCCAGGTGGAAGTTTGGGCAATGGTCACGAAGGGGAGCTTCGTTTCAGTGTAGAGTTCAGTGAAGTCGGAATAGGAATTCAGCGCGCCGTAGACGTCCGCTATGCGCTTGAGCAGGATCATGCCCTGCGAATCCGGCGCCGGCGCCTGGTTCTGGGCATATGCAACCTTACTTATGAAAAACAGGATGAGCGCAGTCAACGACAGGCGCACAAAAAAGGCGCGGACAGGATGAATCGTGAAACGCGCTGTCTGCATGGCGACTGTTTCCATTGGTTGTCTTTTCCGCGGGCGGGTTAATTTGCCGAACATGAAGAACAATCATTATGCGCGACGAGGGTCGGGCATTGCAATCGAAGGAGTCAGCATGTCAGTGGTCCACGGATGTTCTTGAAATTGGTTGTATTTTCCCCCGAAATGTCGTGGAGGCGATCTTGACACGTCCAGTTTGATGGTGTACAAGCAACATTTCAATTGTTTTTTAAGGAAAGCTCCCTTTGCGGGGCGACTGACTCCAGGAGAATCAATGGGAAGACGAAAGAAAGAGTGCAAAATGATGCACAGCAGGCGCAGAGCACGCGCCCGCGCTCAGATTATGAAGATGAAAGCTGGCGAACTTAAGTACGAGGAAATGGGCTTGATGGCTAAAAGAGCCTTGTCCAAGGGATTGAAGCACAATCCCGCCGCTATAAAGAGCAAGAGCGGGGCTGCTGAAGACAAGAATAAGGCTAAGGAAGCCGAGAAACCGGCTGAATAATAGCCTGCCGATAAATTCTTTATTATTATTGACGGACGGAGCGCTCAGAGCATCCCGTCAATAATCCCTGGAGCGGCGGGGCGATACGCCAGCGGTTCCATCGTGAAGCTGCCGCGCCCCTGCGTCTGACTCCGGAGGACGGTTGCGTATCCGAACATTTCGAGCAGGGGAACCTCGACCTTGATGGTTTGCAGGTAACCTTTATGTTCGATCCCCTGTATTAATGCCCTGCGCGCATTCAGGTTTCCAAGAACGTCGCCCAGATACTCCTCCGGCGTCACCACCTCCAGGCGCATTATTGGCTCCAGGATGACGCTTCCGGCTTCCTCCACCGCCTCTTTCAACGCCAGTGATGCACATGAGCTGAATGCTATATCGTTGGAGTCAACGGGATGCGCGCTTCCGCCGAGAAGCGTAACCTTGACGTCAATTAAAGGGAAACCTATGCTCACCCCGCCAGTCGCAGTTTCTTTGATGCTCTGCTCGATAACCTTGATGAATTGTCTTGGTATATCGTCACCCTTGAGCGATGCTTCAAATGTGACAGGTTCGGTTCCCTTGAATGGTTCGAGCTTAAGAATGACATGCGCATATTGTCCGCGTCCGCCGGTCTGTCTGATGAACTTGGTTTCGACCGTAGCTTCGCCTCTCGCCGTCTCGCGATATGCTACGCGCGGATTTCCGACATTGGCCTGAAGGTTGTATTCGCGGACCAGCCTGTCATGGATGATTTCGAGGTGCAGTTCGCCCATGCCGGAGACGATTGTCTGGCCTGTTTCCGGATTGATGAGCACTTTGAAGGTCGGATCCTCCTTGGCAAGACGACCAAGCGCCAACGCCAGTTTCTCGCGTTCAGCCTGGGTCTTCGGCTCGATGGCCATGCTGATGACCGTATCAGGAAAGCGGATCTGCTCAAGGATGATGGGTTTATGCTTTTCGCAAAGAGTGTCGCCGGTGACAGTCCATTTGAAACCCAGGACGGCGACTATCTCGCCTGCCGAAGCGGTTTCGACAATGTCCCTGCCGTTGGCGTGCATTAAAAAGAGCCTGCTGACAAGCTCCGGTTTGTCTCTTTCAACGTTATAAACGCGTTGTCCGGCCTTGATCGTGCCGCTGTATATCCTGATATATGTCAGGTCGCCGTGTTTGTCGGCCTGAATTTTGAAGGCAAGCGCTGCCAGCGGTTCATCCGGGGATGCTTCGCGCTTGATCTTCGCGTCAGGGTCTTTCGGTGAAATTCCCTCGACCGGTGGAACATCCAGCGGGCTGGGCAGATAATCGCACACAGCATCCAGCAGTTTCTGTATGCCCTTGTTTTTGAAGGCGGAACCGCACATAACGGGAAATATGGCGGTGGCGATGGTCGCCTCCCTGATGGCGCGCTTGATATCTGCGGTTGAAATTCCGTTCTCGGCAAGGAACACGTCTGCAAACCAGTCAAGTTCTTCTGCGAGCGTCTCCAGGAGCAATTCCCGCTGATGGTCGGCCATCTCTCTGCATTCCTGAGGGATTTCAATACGTTCGATCCGGCTTCCGAGACTGTCTTCGTCGAAGCGATAAGCGCATTGCTCAACTATATCTATGACGCCGATCAACCCGTCCTCTTTGCCGAACGGTATCTGAATTGGCACAGCCTTCGCCAATAATTTCTTCGAGATATCGTCAACGACGCGGAACATGTCCGCGCCGGGGCGATCCAGCTTGTTTATAAAGCATATTCTGGGGACCCGGTAACGGTCAGCCTGACGCCATACCGTTTCGCTCTGTGCCTCGACCCCGCCGACCCCGCAGAACACAACTATGCATCCGTCAAGTACCCGCAGACTGCGCTCCACTTCGGCGGTGAAGTCAACATGGCCGGGCGTATCAATGATATTGATGCGGTGCTTGAAATCAGGATTTCCGGATTCGCGCGATTCCGGCCCGTTCCAGTAGCATGTTGTGGCGGCGGCGGTGATCGTAATGCCGCGCTCCTGCTCCTGCGGCATCCAGTCCATGATGGCGGTTCCTTCATGGACTTCACCGAGCTTGTGCGAACGGCCGGAGTAGTAAATGATGCGTTCGGTCGTAGTGGTCTTGCCGGCGTCTATGTGGGCGACGATGCCGATGTTTCTGATTCTGTCAAGCGGGACTTTTGGGGAATCCATGAAGTCAAGGTCCTGTATTTGCGGTCGCCCGGGGGGGAGCTGATTCGGACGACATTATGTCAAGCGTGCCGTCGGTCAAAGGAAAAACCCGGAATCGCGGTAGCGATACCGGGTTTTCTTGTTTACCGAACTCGGTAAAGTTCGGCGATCAAACTTGGTTTATCGCGCAAAGTGGGCGAATGCTTTGTTTGCGTCCGCCATCTTGTGCGTATTTTCCTTTTGCGTAATCGCGGTGCCCTGTCTCTTGTAGGCGTCAATCAATTCATCGGCAAGCCGTTGCGGGAAGGGGCGTCCCTTGCGTCCGCGCGTGGCCGTCAGAATCCACCGGAAGGCGAGGGCCGTCTGACGGTCCGACCTGACTGGTGTCGGTACCTGGTAGGTAGCGCCGCCGATACGTTTCGAACGGACTTCAACGGATGGACGGACATTGTCCACGGCCTTCTCAAAAAGCTCAAGCGGTTCAACGTCCGGTTCACGTTCGTGGCATATGGCCATGGCTTCATAGAATGTGCGTTCAGCGACGCTCTTCTTGCCCTGAACCATTATGTAGTTGATGAACTTCGAAACAAGTCGGCTCTTGAAGCTCACGTCCGGCTTGAGGAATACGTTAGTGCTTCTGAACTTGAGCGCCATTTGCGTTATGGTTCCTTCAATTACGCCTTCGGGGACTTCGTTCCGTACTTGGAACGGCTGCGGTGCCTGCCTTCAACCCCGGCAGCGTCAAGCTTGCCGCGGATGATATGATACCGGACTCCCGGCAGGTCTCTGACACGGCCCCCGCGCACGAGGACCACGCTCGGTTCCTGCAGGTTGTGCCCTTCGCCGGGGATGTACGCAGTCACAACCTTACCGTTGGACAACCTCACCCTTGCGACCTTGCGCAGGGCGGAGTTCGGCTTCTTGGGCGTGCGCGTCATTACCTGCACGCAAACGCCGCGCTTCTGCGGGCACGATTCCAGATCGGGGCGCTTCGAGCGGTTCTTAACCTTCTGGCGTCCCTTGCGGACCAACTGATTGATCGTCGGCATCTACTTCTCCAAAAAGACTTATCCCGGTTCCATTGAAATCAAACCGGCAATTCCTTTTTTGCGGCGGTCTCTTCTCCCTCGGTGTTCGTAAGCTGCTTATGCTTCAATTCCGCCGAATAGTAAAGTCTAAATCCCGTTCCGGCTGGAACCAAATGCCCGAGGATCACATTTTCCTTGAGACCTTCAAGACCATCAATCTTACCTGCGAGAGCCGCCTGAGTCAAGACCTTCGTGGTTTCCTGGAAGGACGCCGCTGAAATGAAGCTGTCTGACTGCAATGCCGCTTTCGTTATGCCCTGAAGGGTCGGTCTGCCGGTTGCCGGACGCCCGCCCTGGGCTATGATGGCCTCGTTGGTGTCACGGAATTTGAATTTGTCTATGAGCTGGCCCGGCAGCAGGTTTGTGTCGCCGGGGTCTTCGACTTCCACCTTGCGCGTCATGCGCGAGATGATTATCTCAATGTGCTTGTCGTCAATATGGACGTTCTGGCTGCGGTAGACGTTCTGGACTTCACGGAGCATGTACTGCTGAAGCTCTTCTTCGCCGCTGATTCGCAGGATGTCCTGGGGCACAAGTGGCCCCTCAACCAGTGCTTCGCCCGCGCGAACGTAATCGCCAAGCTTTACCAGCAGATGCTTTCCGGACGGGACCATGTGCTCCTGTTCGATTCCCGTGTCGCTTTTGACGAGAATGCGCATCCTGCCGCGCCTCTTCTCGATGGCGGAAATTCTACCGTCCAACTCGCTCATAACGGCTGGATCCTTTGGCTTTCGCGCCTCGAAGATTTCCGTCACGCGGGGCAGCCCGCCCGTGATGTCCTGTGTGCGGCGGACTTCCATCGGCGTCCTGGCAAGGTGAGCTCCGGCCTTGACTTTCTGGCCTTCCTCAACTTGGATGTGAGCTTTTTCAGGAACGGGGTAAATGGCCAGGATGTTTCCATCATTGTCCTCAAGGATGATCTGCGGATGCATGTCGCCCTTGTGTTCAATGATGGTTTTGCGCGTGGTTCCGGTCTGGTCAGTCTCAAGGCGCATCGTCTTGCCTTCGACGATGTCCTCGTAGCGCACGCGCCCGCCGACTTCGGAGATGATGGGCGTAACGTGCGGGTCCCAGTCCGCGATGACCTGGCCGGCTTCAGTCTTGGCGCCTTCCTTCACGCGGACGATGGCGCCCAGCGGGACTTGGTATTTGTCAATTTCGCGCCCCCTGTCATCCACCAGGGCCACTTCGCCGTTGCGTTTCAGCGCGATGGCTTCGCCGTCGTCATTTTCCACGACCTTCAGGTCAAGGAATTTGACGGTGCCCGCGCGTCGGGTGACGATTGCCGCCTCTTCGGCGCTCAACCGGCCCACGCCGCCTATGTGGAACGTGCGCATCGTCAATTGCGTGCCCGGCTCGCCAATGCTCTGCGCGGCGACAATGCCCACTGCGAGGCCTTCCTCGACATCTCTCTTCGTCGCGAGGTCCATTCCGTAGCACTTGGCGCAGAGGCCGGTCCTGCTTTCGCATGTCAGGGGGCTGCGAACCCTCATTTTCATGAGGGGGTCCATTTCCTCAATGGCGGCCGCCTTTTTGGGCGTTATGAGTTCGTTTTCGCGGACGATGACTTCGTCATCAATCAAGCGGACAATATTGTCTCTTGCGATTCGTCCGACAATGATTCGCGAGAGTGGCACTTCAATCTTGTCGCCGCGGATTATCGGGCCTTTTGTCACGCCGTTTGTCGTGCCGCAGTCATCCTCGCAGATGACGACATTCTGCGCCACGTCGGCCAGTTTACGCGTCAGGTATCCCGAGTCTGCCGTCTTTAGCGCCGTATCGGCCAGACCCTTGCGCGCTCCGTGCGTTGAGGAGAAATACTCCAGCACGTTTAGCCCCTCGCGGAAGTTGCTTCTGATCGGCGTTTCGATGATGCGCCCGCTGGGCTTTGCCATCAGGCCGCGCATGCCGGCCAACTGGCGAATCTGCTGGGAGCTTCCGCGCGCGCCGCTCTCCATCATCAGGAACACGGGATTCAGGTAAGGCTTGTCATTGATGCGGTGGCTGCGCAAAGCCTCAAGCATTTCTTTTGCTACCTGTTCGCTGGCGCTGTTCCACTCATCAATGACGCGGTTGTAACGCTCGCCTTCCGTGATCGCGCCGCGCTTGAAATTGCGCTGAATCTTGTCAACCGTCGCCTGCGTCTTTTCAAGAATGCCGACTTTCTTTTCAGGCGTTCTGAGGTCAACCAGCGAGAAGGAAAGCCCGGCGCGTGTCGAGTATTTGAATCCGGTCGCTTTCATCGAGTCCAGAAGGTTGATCGTGGCCTGCCTTCCGAGTCGCGCGAACGATTCGGCGATAATGCGATTCAACGCCTTCTGATTCAGGGGGAAGTTGTAGAATGGCAGTTCGGTCGGGATGATTTCATGGAAGATGATCCGCCCCAGCGTTGTCTTCAGCATGCGGGGCGCCGGTTTGATCTCTCCCTTGAGGTCCTCGACGACTTCCTTCCGCAGCGTTCTGAGCAGGAGCCAGTCGTGTGTCTTAAGGAATCCGTGCGACTGGGCCATGAAGATTTCGGTTACGTTGGAGAAGGCGGGCAGCTTTCGTATCTCTGCCTCATCCTTCGGCTCAGGATTGAGAACGGCGGAAAGGTAGTAACATCCAAGAACGATGTCCTGGGACGGGGTGATAATCGGGTCTCCGGATTGCGGGCTGAAAATATTGTGCGGCGCCAGCATCAGCGTCTTGGCTTCAATCTGCGCCTCGACGGAGAGCGGCAGATGGACGGCCATCTGGTCTCCGTCGAAGTCGGCGTTGAAGCCTTTGCACACCAGCGGATGCAGCCTGATTGCGTTGCCTTCGACAAGAATCGGATCAAAGGCCTGGATGCCCATCCTGTGAAGGGTGGGGGCGCGGTTGAGCAGGACGGGATGGTTGCTGATGACCTCCTCGAGGATGTCCCAGACTTCCTCGTCCTTGCGCTCGAGCATCCGCTTGGCGCTTTTGATGCTGTCAGCCAGGCCGCGTTCGCGCAGCCGCCTGATGATGAACGGTTGATAAAGCTCAAGAGCGATGCTCTTGGGAAGTCCGCATTCGTGAAGCTCAAGTTCGGGGCCTACGACGATGACCGAACGAGCCGAGTAGTCAACGCGCTTGCCCAGCAGGTTTTCGCGGAAGCGCCCCTGCTTGCCCTTGATCATGTCCGTCAGTGATTTCAACGGACGGTTGCCGCTGCCCAGAACCGGCCGCTTGCAGCGGGCGTTGTCAAACAAGGCGTCAACGCTCTGCTGGAGCATGCGCTTTTCATTGCGGATGATGACCTCTGGCGCGTTCAACTCGATGAGTTTCTTCAGTCGGTTGTTGCGGTTGATGATGCGGCGATAGAGATCATTCAAATCGCTGGTGGCGAAGTTGCCGGAATCCAGCAGGATCAGCGGGCGCAGGTCCGGCGGAATGACGGGTATCGCATCAAGAACGATCCATTCGGGATTGTTGCCGGAGTCGCGAATTGCCTCGGCAAGCTCAATCTGTTTGCAGAGTTCCTTCTTCCGCTGCATGGATCTGCTGGAGCGCAGTTCCTCGCGGAGGTTAACGGTAATTTCTTCGAGGTTCATGCGCCGGAGCAGTTCCTTGACGGCTTCCGCGCCCATGCCTGCCTGGAATCCGTGTTCGCCGTATTGTTCCAGCGCGGCGCGAAACTGCTCTTCGGACAGGACCTGGCGCTGTTTCAGCGGGGTGTCCTTCGGGTCATATACAACGTAATCCTGGAAGTAAATAACCCGCTCAAGGTCCGACACCTTCATGCCCAGAAGCGTTCCGAGGCGGGAAGGCATGGCTTTGAAGAACCAGATGTGGACGACAGGCGCGGCGAGATTTATGTGGCCCATGCGCTTGCGCCGGGCGCGGCTGTGCGCGACCTTGACTCCGCAGCGATCGCACACGATGCCCTTGTGCTTCATGCCTTTGTATTTGCCGCAGGAGCACTCCCAGTCCTTTTCAGGGCCGAAGATGCGCTCGCAGAACAACCCGTCCTTTTCCGGTTTGTAGGTCCGGTAGTTTATGGTTTCGGGCTTCTTGACCTCTCCGTAGGACCAGCTTCTGATGTCATCCGGGGAGGCAAGCGCGATGCGAACGCTGTTGTAATCATTGATCCGTTCTGTGATATCCGCCATTTGCATGTTCTCCAGACGTTTCGGAACATTGAACCGGCTAGGGCATGCCCGCCGGCTCCATCAATTGCGCATTTTAGAGTTTGCGCTTGATCGGCTCGATGTTCAACCCGAGCCCGCGGATTTCGCTGCAGAGCACTTCGAAGGAAACGGGCGTGCAGGCGTCCAGCGCGTTTTCCCCCTTAATCATGGATTCATAAATCTTGTTTCTGCCCTCTACGTCGTCGCTCTTTACGGTGAGCAGTTCCTGCAGGACGTAGGCCGCGCCGTATGCCTCCAGCGCCCAGACCTCCATTTCGCCGAACCTCTGGCCGCCGAATCGGGCCTTCCCGCCCAAGGGTTGCTGCGTTATCAGGCTGTATGGGCCGGTGGCGCGCGCGTGTACCTTGTCCTCCACCAGGTGATGGAGTTTCATCATGTACATGTAGCCTACCGTAACTTCCTGCTCGAACGGCTCGCCGGTTCGCCCGTCAAGTAGCGCCGTCTTGCCGCTGTCCGGCAAACCGGCGTTTTTCAGGGCGCCCCGAATCTCGGTTTCAGTCGCGCCGTCAAAAACAGGCGTCACAGCTATGAAGTCCTGCTTGCTGGCCGCCCAGCCCAGGTGCGTTTCCATTATCTGGCCGATATTCATTCTGGATGGCACGCCCAGGGGATTCAGGACGATCTCGACGGTTGTCCCGTCGGGCAGGAAGGGCATGTCCTCCTCCGGCACGATCCGCGCTATTACGCCCTTGTTTCCATGCCGTCCGGCCATCTTGTCGCCTACGGAGAGGACGCGCTTGGTGGCAATGTAGACTTTCACCAGCTCCAGGACTCCGCTCGGGAGTTCGTCGCCCAGGCGCAGATCGTTCAAGCGTTGTTCGCGCTCCTCTTTCAGAGTTTGAATGTCGCGATATGCCTTGGAGTAGATTTCCGCAGCCTGTTCCTCGCGTTTCTTGATGCTGAATTCGAAGTTGTCGAACTGGAAGCGGCTTTCCATCTCGGCAAGTTCCTTCACGGTCATGGCTTCTATGACGTGGAAAACCTCGCCTGTCTGTGGGTCGGTGATGGGGCCGCGATTGATCTTTTCCAATTCCAGCAGCGCGGACTTGAAGATTTCTGCTATCCGAGTGTCGAATTCGGCTTCAATCCCTTCCGTCTGGCGATTCAGCTCCTTGCGCTTGTCTTCGCCTAACTGAGAGCGCCGGGCGAAGCGTTGAACGCCGATTACTACTCCCTCCACGCCGCTCGGAACGGTCAGTGAGTCGTTTTTTACGTCCTCGCCGGCTTTGCCGAAGATGGCATAAAGCAGCTTCTCTTCCGGTGAGAGTTCGGTTCTGCTCTTTGGGGATACTTTCCCGACAAGAATGTCGTCAGGCTTGACGTGAGTTCCGACTAGGATCACTCCGCTCTCGTCGAGATGCCGCAGCATCTTTTCTGAGACGTTCGGGATGTCGCGGGTCAGTTCTTCGCGCCCCAGCTTTGTCTCGCGCACCTCCGCGTCGAAAACGTCAATATGGATTGACGTATAGCGGTCCTCGCGGACAAGCTTCTCGCTGACTACTATCGCGTCCTCATAGTTGTAACCGTCCCAGGTCATGAAGGCGACAAGCGCGTTTCGCCCCAGCGCCAGCCGGCCCATATGGGTTCCGGCGCCGTCGGCAATGATCTGGCCGCGTTTTACCTTCTGACCAACGGAAACTATGGGATGTTGATTCAGGCATGTTCCTTCATTCAGCGACGCGAACTTCCTGAGTTTATATTCCCGTTCTCCCGCGCCGCCGTGTTCTTTTATGCGGATCGTGACGGCATCAACGAAACTCACCGTGCCGTCGGCTTCTGCTTTGGCGACCATGCTGGAGTTTTCTGCAACGGCCTGCTCCATGCCTGTCAGGACGACGGGGGTTTCGGTGCGCAGCAGCGGCACGGCCTGACGCTGCATGTTTGAACCCATCAATGCGCGGTTGGCGTCCGAATGCTCCAGGAAGGGGATAAGGCTGGCGCTGACCCCGACGATCTGCTTCGGGGCGATGTCCATATACTCGACTTCCTTCGGATCAATCTCGAAGAACTCGCCGTTCTTGCGGGCCAGAACCTGGGCCTTGCCTTCGCCGCGCGAAATGGCCGCGTCTGCAGGCATGATGAAGTGGTTGTCCTCTTCATCCGCGCGGAGATACTTGACCTTGCCGGACGCTTTGCCGCCCTTCATTTCCATGTATGGCGTTGTGAGGAAGCCATACTGGTCAACCGCCGAGTAAATGCCCAGCGATGCGATCAAGCCGATGTTGGTTCCTTCTGGCGTCTCGATGGGGCAGATGCGTCCGTAGTGCGAAATGTGAACGTCGCGAACTTCGAATCCGGCGCGCTTTCGGTTCAGGCCGCCAGGTCCGAGGGCGCTCAGCCGCCGTTCATGAGTCAATTGCGAAAGGGGGTTGGTCTGGTCAACAACCTGGGACAACTCGCCTCGTCCAAAGAAGTAGTCCACGGCGCTGCTGATGGTCTTGGAATTGACCAGCGTGCGTGGCGTGGCTTGTTCCGGGTCTTTCAGGCTCATGCGTTCCTGAACGGTGCGCTTCAACTTCAGGAAGCCTTTGCGAAGTTCTTCCGACGCCAGTTCTCCTATTGTGCGCAGTCGCCTGTTGCCCAGGTGGTCAATGTCGTCAAGCTGGCCATCTCCCTTGCGCAGTTTAACAAGGTAACGCACGCAGTTGACGACGTCTTCCGGGCGCAGCGTCATCTCGTCCATCGGGATATCTTGTTCGAATTTTCGATTCAGCCGGAATCTCCCAACCGTTCCCAGGCGATACCTGCTTGGATCAAAGAATTTTTCTTTGAACAGCTGGCGGGCGCGATCGAGGTCCTGCGGGTTGCCTGGGCGCAGCCTGGCATAAAGCCTCATCAACGCTTCAGGATGCGTTGCGCTGCGGTCTTCGGCCAGAGTGTTCAGCACAAGAAGATCGTCCGGTTTCCTTATGACCTCGACTTCCTTCACATCCGCGTCAGCGATGGTCCTGGCAACCTCCGGCGTAATGCGAACTCCCGAATCAACAAGCGTCTTTTCGGTTCCCTTGTCAACGATCGGTTCGACTAGGAAGCAGTCTCGCAGTCGCGCTTCTGCGGTTGCCGCGGAGATTTTAACCTGCTCGGTCTCGTAGAACAGGCGCAGAATCGAAGCGTTGCTTGAGTATTCCTTCGCCAGCGCCCGGATGAACTGTGTAGCGACAATTTTGCCGCTCTGGTCAATGCGCACGGTGAGGACGTCGCGCTTGTTGACGTTCATCTCGATCCAGCTTCCACGTTCCGGAATGATCCGGCAGGAGTGGAGTCTGCGGTCTGCGGAATGCGCTTCTTCAATGAAGTCCACGCCGGGGCTGCGGTGAAGCTGCGTTACAATGACGCGCTCCGCGCCGTTGATTATGAACTCGCCGCCTCCCATCATTATCGGGAGGTCGCCGAGATAGACATCCTCCTCGACCGGCTGGTCTTTGAAGAGCCTAAGGTAGACTCTGAAAGGCCGACCATAGGTCAGGCGCAATTGCCTGCACTTGTCGGGGGAGTAGCGCGGTTTTCCAAGTTCATACCGGATGAACTCAAGCTTTAGTTCACCCTGTGGGCTGTTGATCGGGAAAGTTTCTTCCAGAATTGCCTGAAGTCCTTCAGACTTGCGTTTGCCGGGCGCGACGTCCGTCTGAAGGAATGCCTCGTAGGAAACCCTTTGAATCGCCACAAGGTCGGGAATGGGCATTTGTTCGCCGACCCTGCTGTAGCTCTTTAGTTCCATCTTCAGGTCCTGTATGAAAGGATCGTCCGGAAGACAAGATGCGCAGCCGGGTACGCGCAAATCGCGTCTCACGCGGACTGCGCCCGGCGCATGCGGACTTGCATCTGCGGCGGCCGATACCGGGCGTAACTGCGCAGAACGCTCTTCAGAAAAACCGCGTTCCGCATATGCGGCCGCTACCTGGGCTTCAGTTCGACTTCGCCGCCGGCTTCTTTCAGCGCTGCGGCAAGCTTTTCAGCGTCTTCCTTGGAGAGGTCTTCCTTCACGGGCTGTGGGGCGCTGTCAACGAGGGCCTTGGCTTCCTTTAGCCCGAGACCGGTCTCTGCGCGGACGACCTTGATTACCGGTATCTTCGCGTTACCGGCGGTCTTCAGGATCACGTCAAAGGTCGAAGCCTCGGCGGGGGCAGCCTCAGCCGCCGCCGCAGCAGGTGCTCCGGCGGCCGCAGCGGGGCCGGCGGCAACGATCGCCGTGCTGACGCCGAAAGTCTCTTCCATCGCCTTGACGAGCTGGCTGGCTTCCATCAGAGTCAGCTCTTTTATCTTCTCGAGTATTTCCGCTACCTTGGGGGAGAGTTGGTCCATCTTTGTGCTCCTTGAATTTTCTCAGTCTTTACTGTTGTCGGCAGCCCTTGCGGGCCTGGAAAAATCGGGGCCTGTAAAAGGCCGCCTGGTCGTCAGCATCTCCGCGCGGAGAGAAGCGCTCCGCATCGGCGAAACGGCCTTTTCGAGAGGCGATAAGGCGTTTGGCCGCCTCCGGGCGAGACGCAACCGGCCCGGAGCAAAAAAGAAAAAAACGCCTATGCCGGCGCCGTCTCAGGCGCAGGTTGGCGCTTATCATTCCAGGCATTAATCCCAATGGCGATTTTCTGAATGACGCATCTCATCGCCGTTGCTATGCCCCGCGCCGGACCGTTAATCCCGATTCCAATCTGGGTGATTAACTCCTTCTTGCCGGGCATTGCAGCTAGACGATCAAACTCGCCTGCGCGGAAGAGAGCGCCTTCCATGTAGGCGCCGTAGACCTTGAGCCGTTCGTGCTTTTTCGTCAGTTCCTTGACCGTTCTGGCAACCGTCGGGGCCTCATCGCTGCCTAGAAGCACAGCGGCAGGTCCTTCGAAAAGTTCGCTTACCTCTTCCGCGCCAAGTTGCTTCAGGGCGATGCCCGCAAGGTTCTTGCGTATGACTTTCAGCTTCAGGCCCTGGCGGCGCAGTTCCCTGCGTAGCGCGACGTTTCCCTCGCCGTCCAACTCCTGGTAACTGATCACGACGCATCCGCGGGCGGGCACATCCTTCAACTGATCCGCAAGTTCGCTGACTATGAGTTCATTGAGTTTACTGGGCATGTTTTAACGCTCCGCATCAGACGGCAAGAATCAGCCCTGGCCCCATGGAGGATGACAGAACAATTTTCTGTATGAAAGTGCCTTTGGCTCCGGGGGGCTGGCTGGCCCTAATGTGGTTGATGAAGGCTTCGACGTTTTCTTGAAGTTTCTCAAGCGGCTGGGATATCTTGCCGACGATTGCGTGCAGGTTCCCGCCGTTGTCATTGCGGTATTCGATGCGCCCGGCGGAGAATTCCTTGACCGCTCTGGCGACGTTTTCATTGACCGTTCCGCTCTTGGGAGACGGCATTTTTCCCTGCGGGCCGAGGACGCGCCCGAGGCGGCCCACAAAGCGCATCATGTCAGGGCTTGCCACTGCCACGTCGAAGTCTGTCCAGCCGGCCTGTATTTTCTCAACAAGGTCCTGCCCGCCGACTTCAATCGCGCCTGCGGCTTTTGCGTCATCCGCCGCCTGGCCTTCCGCGAAGGCAATGACGCGCTTGGTCTTGCCTAGCGAGTTTGGCAGCGCAACGGAGCCGCGGATCTGCTGTTCCGAGTGCTTCGGGTCAATGCCGAGCTTCATGGATACCTCCAGGCTCTCCTCGAACTTAGCCTTGGGGAGCTTCTGGATGATCTCAATAGCCTCGACTATGGTGTAGCGCTTTTCCCTGTCAATCAGACTTAGCGCTGTTTCGTATCGTTTGCTGTGTTTGGCCATCTTGTCGTCCTCTGCTGCGAGGGCATTCAGGCTGAACGGCAGGTTTTAATCGGTAACCGTAATTCCGATGGACCTGGCGGTGCCTTCGATGATTCTCATTGCGTGATCAACGTTGTCGGCGTTGAGGTCTTTGATTTTTTTCTGAGCGATCTCCCTGACTTGCGCGCGGGTGACCGTTCCGACCATTTCCTTGCCGGGCGTGGCTGCTCCGGCGGCGACTCCAGCAGCCTGCTTCAGGAGAACTGAGGCAGGAGGGCTTTTCAACGTGATCTCAAAACGCCTGTCGCCGTAAACAGTTACTATGCAGGGAGTTATGATTCCCTGGGCGTCAGCCGTCTTGGAGTTGAATTCCTGGATGAACTGCCCTATGTTGACTCCGTGGGGGCTTAGCGCCGGCCCAACGGGCGGGGCGGCGGTAGCCTGTCCGCCCGGGCATTGAAGCTTAACCTTGGCGACTACTTCTTTGCTCTTAGCCATTTCCGATTCCGGTCTTTGTTGTTATTGTGAAATCAGACCTTTTCCAACTGCCAGTATTCAACATCAACGGGCACTGCGCGACTGAACAGGGTGACAATCACCTTCACTCGTCCCGTGGCGTGCTGGACTTCTTCGACCACGCCTTCGCGGTTTTCAAGCGTGCCGTCCTTTATCCGCACCCGGTCGCCCTCGGCAAACTGAATGTCAAGCCTCGGGCGCTCATCCTTCTGCTTTTCCTCATGTCCCTTAATGCGGAGGACTTCAGCTTCCGGTATCGGCCAGGGTTTTTGGTGCGGTCCAATGAAGTCGCCTACTCCGGAGGTTTCCCGGATCAGAAACCAGATGCCGTCCGGAATCTTTCCAACTTCATCAGTTTCGACCTGGCAGAAGATGTAGCCGGGGAAAAGCTTCTTTTCCGTGACTTTCCGCTTGCCGCCCTTGATTTCAGTGACGGGTTCGGTTGGCACGAGAACCTCGGGCATGAGGCTCTCTTTGCTTTCCGCCCGCAAGTGCCTGACTAGGGCGTCGCGGACCTGCTCCTCGCGATTGCTCTGGACTCTCAGTGCAAACCAGCTTAGGGACACTGTTGCTGACTCCGAGAATTACCCGATTTCAGGCCTCATCATGCGGCCCCGTCCATCAACAAACGGCTTCGCGCCCGGTCAGCCGGGCAGGACTCCCGTTAATCTCATAATGGCGGATATCGTAATGTCGGCGGAGGCGATGAACACGCCAAGAATGAGCATGAATGCGACAACCACCGCCGTGGAGGAGTAAAGCTCTTCCCGCGAGGGCCAGGCCACTTTCTGCATCTCGGCCTGGGTATCCACCATCAGATCATTAAAAGCCCTTGTTCTTTTGTCAATCGCCCCTATGCCGGTTGTCCAGCCACAGCAGAAGAGGGCGACCACGAATCCGAGGATCAACAAGCATGCCACCGCGCCGCAGAGGGCGGGGGTAATGTTCAGCCCTCCAAGATCGCGCCACGCCTCGTTGGACAGAAGCCCGTTATTGTAAGTTCTCACTGCCGCAAAGAGCGCAAGTATCCCAAGCGCCGTTGCTGCTACAGTTCGACCTGCTACGCCCTGACCGGGCCGGTAGATCTCGAATTTCATTGAACTCGCTGCGTTTGTCCGTCTGATCCGGCCGCTTTTACACCCGCCGGGTTCTGGCAGGGCCGGAGGGACTCGAACCCCCAACAGCCGGTTTTGGAAACCGGTGCTCTGCCAAATTGAGCTACGGCCCTTCTGATTTCCTTACCCCGGTCCGCTCCGCCGGGGGTTAATCAGAATCCCCGTCCGGCCTGCCGTTACTTCCGTTTCTCTTTGTGAACGGTGTGCTTGCGGCAGGCGCGACAGTATTTCTTCAGAGACAGCTTTTCAGTGCCTCGGGTGTCCCGGCTGATTCGGTAATTCTGGTTCGAGCAATCCGAACAGACAAGGTGTACCCACTCGCGCATTTGAGCCGCCTTCCTTTACTCGAGAATCTTGCTTACGACGCCGGCGCCGACCGTCTTGCCGCCCTCGCGGATGGCGAAGCGCAGTTCTTCTTCCATGGCGACCGGATAGATCAACTCGCCCTGAATCTTGACGTTGTCGCCGGGCATTATCATTTCCCACGGCCTGTCGGTCGTCGGGGAGACCGTTCCGGTGACATCGGTCGTCCTGAGGTAGAACTGCGGTCTGTAGCCGGGGAAGAACGGGGTGTGACGTCCGCCTTCCTCTTTGTTCAGCACGTAGACTTCCGCTTCGAACTTCGTGTGCGGGGTGATGCTGCCGGGGGCGGCGACGACCTGCCCGCGGCTGAGTTCGTCCTTGTCAACGCCACGGAGCAGGATGCCGATGTTGTCGCCGGCGCGCCCTGAATCCAGCGTCTTGTTGAACATTTCGACGCCCGTGCAGACCGTCTTGCGGGTCTCACGGGACAGGCCGATGATCTCGCACTCGTCCCCGACGCGGATGGTTCCGCGCTCGACGCGCCCGGTTCCGACCGTGCCGCGCCCCTTGATTGAGAATACGTCTTCGATGCTCATCAGGAAGGGCTTGTCCTCTTCGCGGGCGGGGGTTGGGATGAAGCTGTCAACGGCGGCCATCAGCTCATCAATGCATTTGCATGCCTCGTCATCCTTGCCGAGGCTTTGCATCGCCTTCAGCGCGCTTCCACGGATGATGGGGGTCTTTTCGCCCGGGAATTCGTACTTGTCCAGGAGTTCGCGGATTTCAAGCTCGCTGACTTCCAGCAGGTCGGGGTCGTCAACGAGATCGGCCTTGTTGAGGAACACGACAACTGCCGGAACGTTGACCTGCCTGGCCAGTAGGATGTGTTCGCGGGTCTGAAGCATCGGGCCGTCGTCGGCTCCGACGACGAGGATCGCGCCGTCCATCTGCGCGGCGCCGATGATCATGTTCTTGATATAGTCCTGGTGGCCGGGGCAGTCAATGTGCGCGTAGTGCCTGGTGTCCGTAGAGTATTCGACGTGCGCTACGGCGATCGTGACGATCTTGCTGGAATCGCGAACGGTGCCGCCTTTTGCGATATCAGCGTATTCGTGGATGCTTGCAAGACCTTTGTGCGCCATACGGTAGGTAATGGCCGCTGTCAGCGTAGTCTTGCCGTGGTCAACGTGCCCGATCGTTCCAACGTTTACATGAGGTTTGGTTCTCTGGAATACTTCCTTAGCCATCGGTTACCTCCGACCTCCTTTGTCAGAATCTTTTTTCTTCGATTCGACGCTCTGAATGAACATCATCATTGGCTGGAAAAGCCCTCAAAATGGAGCTGCAGATGGGATTTGAACCCATGACCTCGTCCTTACCAAGGACGCGCTCTGCCGGCTGAGCTACTGCAGCGCCGCGCAACGCGGCATCCGCGCCGGCTGCGCCTTGTTGTTCAGACGAAATCTTCCAACAGAATCCCCACGCTTCGCGGTTGCGGCGCGCGGCTGACCGGTGAGAACGGGCGGAGATTTCGCTGGAAGGAACAAAATATAGCGAAGGTGGCGCAACGATGTCAAGCAATATTTTAGAAAAACACTGCGAACATGGAGCGGGCGATGGGAATCGAACCCACACTGCCAGCTTGGAAGGCTGGAGCTCTACCATTGAGCAACGCCCGCTTCCTTGCGCCGCCGACCTGAAACACCCTGGCGGACCCTCCGTCAACCCGGGCGCCTGCGCTGCGGAATGCGGTGGTGGGCAGGAGAGGATTCGAACCTCTGTAGGCAAATAGCCGGCAGATTTACAGTCTGCTCCCTTTGGCCGCTCGGGCACCTACCCACGGCGCGATCTTGTGCGCTTTCGCTTCGTCTGGAGCTAGCGAGGGGACTTGAACCCCTAACCACCGGTTTACAAAACCGGTGCTCTGCCGTTGAGCTACGCTAGCAGAGACTCACATATCATATTCGGCGCGGCTTAAATGTCAAACCCCTTTTCACGAGGGGTAATGATGATGTTGAATGCGTCGCAGTCTTCGCTTATTTGATTGCGCTTCCGTCCGCTCTTCGGACGCGACGGCAAGGCTTTGTCAGGGGGGATTCGGATTCGCCGCGAATTCTGATTCGGCGGCCAGGCTTGACTCGGGTGTTATGCGCGCTTCGCAAGCCGAAGCGCGGTAAACGTGGCGCATTCAGCGTTTCATGCGCATTTTCTGCACTATCTCGTCATAATACATAATATTGTCCAGTGGAATGTTCGGCGGTATGTGATTGCCCGTCGCCATCATGAAACCGGGACAATTCCGTCCCAGGTTAAAGCATCGTTCAACTTCCCGGCGGATGTCCTCTCTGTCCCCGAACGTCAGTATGCGGCAATCTGCGTTGCCGATAATGACCTTCGTTTTTCCGTAGCGTTTGCATATATATTCAAGATCGGTTAAAGGTTCAAAGATGAAACCATCCGCCCCTGCTTCGGCAAGGTCGTCCACGAATTCCGTGAAATTGCCGTCCGAACAGAAAAGAACTGGGATGCCGGCCTCGTGCAACGGTTCCCAGAGTTTCCTGAATCGGGGGAAGACGTTCCGGCGGTACCAGTCGGGATGGAATATGGCGCCGCTGCTCCAGACCATGTCGTCATGACAGATAAAGGCCGGTATGCTTGTTCGGGCCTGAGCGCGGATATCTGCCATTGAGCGCTCAAAGAACCCGTCAAGTACTCTTTCAAATCGCTTCGGGTCGGAGCCGAGCGCGGACAGGAACATCTCCCATCCGAATGCGTCAATGCAGGCGCTGATCAATGTGTGGTATCGTCCGCCTGTGAATACGCTGTGCGGGTAAGCGGCCTGGGAGTTCTGATAAGCGCGCTCAAAATACGCGGTCATCTCTGCATACGATGCTATTCCGAACTCGGCCGCGGGGTCGAAGTTCAGGACATCTTCTTCGCTTTTGAATGGGCAGAAGCGCTCGTCGGGGCGCCACTCACGGTCATACCAGGAGGCATGTCCCATGTTGGTTCGCCGTCCGCGGAAGGGATATTCGAACACGCTCCAGATCAGTCCATAATCAAGCAGGCGGGCGAGTTCGGGGCCGCAGAGATGGCCGCGCTCAGGATCCTCGGGGTCAATTCCGGTTACTCGCAGCGTAAAGGCGCGATGGGAGCAATATTCAGTCCGCGGGATGACGGGCGGGGCTTGCAGTCTTATCGCCATCATCCCGTGGGCATAGCTCATGTCTTCCTCCCGCTCAGCGCGGCGGACGACGCCTTACGGTTGAAACGAATACTATTTCTGCTCTCCGCGTTTCTCGACGGATCCCAGCTTCAGCTTGCCCAGGACGCCTTTAAGCCCATCCTTGTCCCTCTGCTGGTCGTCCTTGTTCTCTGTTTCCTGCACATCGGGTTTGGACATGAGGATGGTCTGATCTGTCTTGCTTAAGGGGCGCATCAACGCGGCTCTTTGAACGCGCCGGCTGCCTGTTCCGAGAGTGCTTTGGGGGCGCTGATACGCGGGTTGCTCCTTCGAAGCGTCCGATTCGGGATTGGCGGACTTTTCAGGGGATGCCGGCGTTGCCTGTTTTTCAGCTTGCGGATCAGATTCCCTATCCTGTTGATCTCGCCTGAATGGGCGTCCGCGCCGGGGTTTCTTCGGGGCGGGTTTCCTCATGCTCAGAGCGATTCGGTTTCTGTCCGTGTCAATTCTGATGATTCGAACCTCAACAACCTCGCCTATGGTCACGACGTCAAGGGCCGAACGAACGTAACCATCGGAGAGTTCGCTGACGTGGACAAATCCGTCCTCTTCCACCCCTATGTCAACGAAGGCGCCGTAGTCTACGACGTTGCGGACCGTACCCATGCACGTATCGCCGGTGTGCAGGTCCTCAATCTTCAGAAGCTTGTTGCGGAAGATCGGTTTTGGCAGGTTATCTCTTGGGTCGGCAGACGGGTTTTTGAGGTCTTCCAATATGCTCTGAAGAGTCAGAGCGCCGACGCCGGACTTGGCGGCAAGTTTGTCAAGGTCTGCGCTCTTGATCTTTTCGATCAGTGCAGGGCGCTTCTCGTCGTTCAGCACATCTTCAGGCGTGAAGCCGATTTCTTCAAGGCAGGCGCGCGCAGCGTCATAGTTCTGAGGATGGATTCCCGTGGCGTCCAGCGGGTTGGTCCCGCCGTAGATACGCAGGAAACCGGAGCATTGAGCGAGTATGTCATCGCCTATGCCGGGGACTTCCTTGAGCTGATCCCGGCTGGTGAATTTTCCTATCTCCTGCCGTCTCTGGGCGATGCTCTTGGATGTCGTCATGTTCAGGCCGGAAACGTAGCGCAGGAGCGATGATGAAGCGGTGTTGACATCAACGCCAACTTGATTTACGCATGATTCAACGACTTCGCGCAGGGCCTCCCGGAGCTTTTTCGGGGGTATGTCGTGCGTGTTCGAACGCGTGTCCAGACTTTTCGGATCTATTTTAACAAGTTCTTTAAGAGGATCCTGAACCCGCCGCCCAAGGCTTATCGTGGCGCGCAGCGCAGTGTCCTTGCCGGGCAATTCTTCTTTTGCCAGTTTGCTGGTGGAGTAGGCGTTGGCTCCGGCTGAACTGGTCACGCAATATTCCAGCCCTTCGCAACCCTCCTCGATCATCTTTGCGATCAGCCCCTCAGTCTCACGCGCCGCCGTGGCATCGCCTATGACGACGAGCTTGACATCATTTTTCACAAAAAGATCCTTGAGGATTTTCTTCGCTTCGTCAACCTGCAGGAGCGGTTCATGCGGATAAACTATTGCGCTTTCAAGCACTGAGCCTTCCGCTGACAGAACCACAATCTTGCACCCCTGACGATAACCCGAGCTTATGGCCATGACCGCCTTGCCTTTCGTCGGGGCGCCCATGAGCATTGAACGGACGTTGCGGCAGGATAGTTCAAGCGCGTGCGCTTCGGCATCGTTGGTCAGGTCGCGGCGGATTTCACGGGCCAGCGGCGGCAGCAGCAACCTGCGTATGGAATCGTAAATAGCTGATACCATGAATTCGAAAACGGTGCGCGGACGGAATGGGGCAAGTTCCTCGGTTCCCTCTTTCTTCGTCCCATCCGTCGCCATCAGATCGGGCGGGACGGATTTGATCGCGGCGTCAAGGTCTTCGGCGGAGAGATAAAGCTCGCCTATCTGCCTGGCCAGCTCAAGGAGCGGCAATTCGATGCGAACCCTTAGTATTTTGGTCCTTTCGCCTCGATTCAGGGCGAGAACCTGGTGGTGCGAAATGGACTTGACCTGCTGTGAAAAATCGAAGTACGGACTGAAATCCCTGACCGAGTCGGATGATCCGCCGCTGGGATTGCGCGAACTGACAATCCGGCCTTCGCGTCTGATCAGGTTGCGGACGCGTTCCCTCACCGGGACTGATTCCGCTATCTGCTCTGCGACTATGTGCCTTGCGCCGGCAATCGCGTCGTCAACGTCTTTGACTTCCTTTTCAGGATTGACGAATTCCTGCGCTGCGACAGCGGGATCTGAGACTTCAGGAGGGCGAGCCATGATCTTAACAGCGAGAGGATCAAGCCCGATATTCTTGGCCTGCGTGGCCTGGGTGCGGCGCTTCGGTCTGTATGGCAGGTAAAGATCATCAACAACCTTGGCTACGGTGGCGGCCTGTATCTGGGCTTCCAGCTCCGGCGCGGCGATATTCTGCTCCTTGAGCCGGTCCAGGACGGTCTGCTTGCGCTCAGCCAGCGCCTGGCATGACTCCAGCTTCTGCCTGATTCCGGCAATTTGATCTTCAGTTATTCCGCCTGTCTGGTCCCTTCGATAACGGGCGATGAAGGGGGGCGTGGAGCCTTTCTCCAGCATTTCAAGGACGGCGCCGATTTGCGCGGCTTGCAGGGATGTTTCCTGCGCGATCTGCTCGATGATCTTTTCAAGCATTTTGGCCTACCTGCGCTCCGCCGTACGGTAGCGTCGGCGGCGCATTTGATGAAAGGGGAATCCGTGTGTCGCAAAAAGTGTGGATGAGAGACAGACAAGACCGTCTCAGGTTGGCTACCATCTGAAGGCGGGACGTCTGGGCATTCCTCCCCAAAGCGGGGTCTTCGTTTATCGAAAAGTTCCTGTCTTTATTGAAAGCAGGGACGCGGATTATAATTGCGCGGTCATGGGTCGTCAAGCCGATAAAATCATCATTGCTTGTGTTCTTACCCCGGCGGGGCAGGGAGGCATTGGCGTTGTGGCGCTGGCCGGGGACCTGGATGTTCTGTTGGGAAAAGTTTTTCTGCCGGCGGACGGCGGGGGCATGGTTGGCGGGGATGGAACAGGTCGGATTCAATACGGTTTCGTCGTAAGAGGCAACGACCGGCTGGACGAGGCGCTGCTTGTCCGGTTGGGCGGGAGGCCGGATAGGGCTGAGCTGCATTGCCACGGCGGATCAACAGCGGTCAGAAATGTGGTCATGCGCCTTGCGGAATTGGGCGTGAAGGAAGTCGAGCCTGAATATTTCAATAAAGTGGCGTCATGCGGGAGGATGCCTTCCAGACTGGAGACTGAAGCCCGGAAGGCTTTGATGTCAGCCGGAACCCGCCATGCCGCTCGAGTTCTGGCTTATCAGTGGCGCGGGGCATTGGGCCGCGAATTGGCAGTAATCGCCGATGGATTACGGCGATGTT
The DNA here is from genome assembly GCA_022711755.1 of Planctomycetota bacterium. Classification (GTDB taxonomy): domain Bacteria; phylum Planctomycetota; class Brocadiia; order SM23-32; family JAKLEA01; genus JAKLEA01. The sequence continues at coordinate 103,084 of JAKLEA010000007.1, read as the reverse complement.
CGACTGAGATAGGGCAGAAACAGCCTGAAATCATAGACTTAAGGAAATCCGTGGAGAAGTTATTGCGGACGGCTCCATTCGGTATTTCGTTATGTTCGCCACGGACGGTAGCCATTGTTGGCCGGGTCAATGTCGGGAAATCAACACTCCTGAATGCCCTCCTGGGGTGGGAAAGGATCATTGTCCATCACGAACCGGGCACAACCAGGGATATAATTGAGGAATTGCTTGACGTGGAGGGGATTCCGCTGCGCCTTATGGATACGGCTGGAATCCGCCATACCGATCACCGGGCGGAGGCGGAAGGAGTCCGGCGGAGCAGGCGCGTAATAGCAAATTGCGATCTGGCATTGGTGGTTCTGGATGCTTCGATTCCGTTGACTAATGACGATCTGGAGATTCTTTGTTCATGCCGGCGGGGTCGAGCAATCATTCTTCTGAACAAATGCGATCTGTCGCGAGTTATATGTCAAGGAAGCGCTTCACAGGCAGGTTCAGCTTCTCTGCATCCTGATTATCCCGTGATAGAGATTTCCGCGAAAATCGGGTTCGGGCTTGATGTCCTCCGCGCCGAGCTTGTCCGCAGATTTGATTATCCCCCGTCGCGGGAAGATCCTTCGCTGCCCGTGGTTTTCATCCCTGAGGTGGCGGACCTTCTCGACAAGACTCAGTCCGAGCTTGAAAGGCGCCTTACTTCAGATCATGTTATTATTGATACCGATTCATGCGCGTTAACGAATCTTTCAGATCAGCTTGACGCCTGGATTCGCACAGAATGAGGCTTGGTTGTCCTGATTGAACATCAACAACGCTATCGTATTTGAATATCGCCGATTTCATACCAGGCATCGGTTCCATTTCCCCCGCCGCCCAGCAACAACCAGCCCGTATTTGACAGGTTGCCAAGCATCATATCGCTGACAAACGGATGTTTGATTCCGGGAATGGCGGTCTTCAACGATTGCAGAAGGTCAACGGATATGTTCTTCCAGCCTTCGGATTCACTAATGATTGCAGCGGTTCTGAGATCGCTCACGCCAGGGGGGGGGGCCTCAGGGCCGGTCAGCCTGATTCGGAAAGACCGCCCGAAACTGTTGAAGTAGATATCAATCCTGGCGCTGTCCGAGGCGCGGAATCTCATGGTCAGGAAGCGCCTTATCTCCGCGCTGAAGATATCCGGGCGAAGCCTGACGGACATGGTTCCGCCTGCCATATCCATATTCATAATGCGGTAATATCCCTTGCCGATTTCTTCAACGCGTGATGAGATGGCTCCTTCGACGAAATTGGATAGAGTGGAATCGGCAAAACGCTTCAGGACAAGCAATCGTTGAGGTCCGATTCCGCGCTTGGAGAAACGAAGGTCGGCGCGGGCAAGGAGAAGTCCGTTGTTGAACGCCGCAAGCCCGACGCGCGCGGTCGGAACAGGATCAGGATCGTGGTAGACCATGCATGGCGCGTCATTGACCGAAAATGTGATATCCCCCTCTTTTCGCGCCATCGTGAACTTCTGCCATGAACGATGAATGTACTGGCTTGAGGGGGAGGATGGCGGGAAGAAGGCCCGGTCATCGCGGCCTGCCGCAACACATACGCCCTTTCGCCAAAGTTCCACAACCCTCCTTCCATCCGGACGATAGACGACCATGTATCCGTCCAGCGGGGCAGCCATGTCATTCGGCATGATTAGCGCGATGTCCTGCATTTTCTCAAAGGGCGGGAGAACGTCGGTCATCATCGGCGCAAGGTGGAATGATGCCTCGCCGTCGCCGCTCCAGATGTCTTTATGCCAGATTGATGTAATCGCTCCTGATATCGAGCCGAGATGGGACCAGCTTGGATCGCATATCCAGCGATTTGTCAGTTCCCACGGCGCTCCGAATGTCCACCAATCAACGGGAACGCGGTTGAAAACTGATGCCGCGCAGTTCAGATCATCCGGCGGGGATGATACAGTTCCGGCCCATTCTCCCATCCGCGAATCATCGCGGAATGACGATCCGGCGGTTTCTATCGGGATATCCTCGATAAAGGCGTCGCGCATGGTGAAGTCGTCGAAGCAAACTTCGCCGTCACCCGCCGCCAGAAGGCCTGCCATGCCGGCGAATGCGTCAACATCTTCGACCGACATGATCTCATGCCCGTCGAGCGATGCCGTAATGCGCGAGCCAAGGATCGCCGCGCCAAGCCGATAATACTGTCCGGGAAGGGGCGGCAATTCGTAACTCCCCAGGGAGCTTTCGATTCCCGAAGTGACTTTAATCAATCTCAGTGACGGGGAATTGGAGTCCGAATCCCAGCGGAGGGCATGGTAGTCTTTCGGGCCTTTTGCGTAGAAGACCAGACCGCCGGCAGCGCCGCTGTCAATGCGCGTTGACACGTCAACACGATAGTCTGCCATATAATCGCGACCCGTGAGCGCCATGCGGAGGTCTCCATGCTCGGAAAGAGATGGCAGTCGGGAACAGGAAGCAAGGTTTGCCGGATCGGCCCATAAACCGGGTCTGGAATTCAGTTTGACGCGGATCGTCTTGCCCGTGGAAGGACGGTGCAGCGACAGGTCAAGTTTAGCGGGCGGGCGCGGGATTATGGTCCTCAGGTCATAATCTGAATCTGCGGAAAGAACGCTCTTGCCATTGACCGTTGTAAGTATGTCTCCCACTCGAATGCCTGCTGACGCGGCGGGGCAGTCGCCGGAGACGCGCAGCACGACGGGCCGGGCAGTCATGAAACTGAAGTTGACGCCAAGCCCGAATGAGTCTATCGCAACACGCCTCATGCCTGCCGGGGCAGGTTCTTGCGGTTTCCCGGCCGCGCAGAGCATTCCGGGATTGATTGCGCGGTTCTCGTCGCTTCTGGATGCGAACCACCATGAATTTCCATGGAATGTCCATTGAGACGGCGTCGGCGCGGCTGCGAAATCATCATCGTTTTGAATAATGTCAAGGCTGATTCGCCGCGCGATTTCCAGCGATAAACCATCCGAAGTAATCTCAGTCATCAATCCTGCTTTGCCGGATACGCGGATTCTCGCCATGCAGGTCTGATTCAAAAAAACTCTGAGAAGCCCAAGGTCTTCCCGAATGCTGAGTGCATCGCCGCTTTTCCATTCAGGGAGCGCCCGCAGATATACTCCTTCCTTTTTCAGGGGTTCCTCATATTCTTTGTCGTTGGCGTTGAGAACATCGTCAAAGCCGGGACAAGTCAGCGATATCGTGCCGGGTTTGAGAATAAGCGTCGAAAATTCAGTTTCCCCGATACGATCGAAAAAAACGCATACTGACGTTGAATCATCGGGCTTAGACTTTATACGGTATTCGATAATGTGTTCCCTGAACGGTTCCGGGTTTGACGGCGCATGCTTGACGGCATCTGCGGCGTCTACCGGACTCGGTGGTTCGGCGGCGCTGATGCGAACCGCGGGATAGCAGAGAAGCGCAAAGGCTCCCGTTGCCCATGCCATCACACAGCGCAACAGCAGAATCCTGCCTTTGAATGCTAACCATAAGTTTGCATGTTGAGTCTGTTTCATACAAAACGCGCAAATCGAATGCGCAATCCGGAGCATGCCGGCGGGAGTTCACTCGTCGCCCTGTTCCTGATTCTTGTGTGCCGCCTTCTGTCGGGACAACGCCTTGACCTGGCTTCGCAGCGCATTCACCTCGGCGCGCAGCATTTCGACGCTTTCACGCATGGCGAAGTGTTCGATCCGCCGCCGCGCGGCCTCGGAATAGCGTTGCCTGATGCCTGCAATGACTACCTGTGCCTTCATAGGCGTTCCGTATCGAAGGTATTCTATCTCTACGTCCGTGTCCGGTTTGATTTCAGCAACGGCGCGCTCAAGTCCCGGCGAATCCGGTATCAGCCTGCCGCCAACCTTTAGAATGATGTCTCCCTTCTGAAATCCGGCTTTTTCGGCGGGTGAGCCTTCCTCAACGTCCAGGACAAGCGCTCCGACCAGTTCCGGTCCCTGCAAAGCCACAGCCACGTCAGGCTCCATGTTTGCAGCGCTTACGCCCAGATAGCCCTTGTCGCCTTTGCGGATGGCGTCAAACGCCTCCTCGACCATTCGCTGCTGCTCGATCCGGCGGGACTGGGGGATGGCCATGTTGATGGCATCGTGAATTCTTTGGTCAAGGTCTTCGCGGTTGGACGCGACGGCAAGGCGCATTTCCGACTCAAGGTCGGCCAGGCGCGATTCGATTGCATCAAGCCTGCCTATGATGTCATCGGACGGGATGAATTCTGACGGTGCGGCGCCTGCCTCAGTGGGCGGTTCATCGGCGGACTTTTTATGGATGTTGCGGTGCTCGCGCCCGCCTTCGGCAAGGCGTTGCGCCGCGGTTGCCCGCGTCAGCGCATAACCGGAAAAGAGCAGGGCGATCAGCGCGAGGATCGAAATCCATAGCAGACCGAGCGTCCAGATTATCTGGGGGCGTTTTGTCATTGCGCAAAGCGTCGGCGTCGCATGGAATGTTGTTCTTCCGGGCATCCGGCTTGCCGGCCGGTCTCTATTAAATTTCATTGTATCGCGGCGGCAATACTCCAGGCAACTTCAGAATGATCGTTTGCCCGGTGCGCAACATATAATGGAGTCTGGCACGGGATCATATGCAGATCGCCACAACATGGAGAAATCATGTTGATTCCGTAAACCATCGTCCCAAGCCGCAGCGCCCGGTAGGGTAGCCATGCGTATTCCAGATCAGGCGCGAGCGCCGTATCGCACTGGACACGGGACAAGGAAGATTATGCCGTCCGCAAGGGTTGCAACAATTTTTCTGGTTATGAGAGTGTATATGTTGAACTACTTGTCCGGAGTGCGCAGTCAGTATAATGAATCAAATTCGATTGACATTATCACATAATGACGACTATACTGAAACGAAATGGTTTCGATTCATCAGTTCTGGAAGGCTCACGAAATGAATAAGACTGTGTCATTGATAGCGTTTTTTCTGTGTCTCGCGATAGCCGGGATGGTTCAGGCTTTCACATACCGGATTGTGGACGACGCGTATCCTACAGCAGTCACCCATCCGACAAGTTATCTTGGCCAGACCGGTCCGATCTCTATTACGGTTGGCGCTCTTCAAGGGGATTTTACGTATCAAGCTTTGGGAGATATCCAGATTGCTCTGAACACGTGGAATAATCAGATTACCACGACAGGAAATATTGACATGTTCGGCATTTTACCCACACAGGCGGACTTCCAGTCCACAGTTCTTCATGAGCTTGGCCACGCCTTGGGGTTGGGCCACTCGAACCTCGGCGACAGTTACCCCGCCGGACCAAGATACACTTTCAGCGGCAATGGCGCTAATAATGTATTTGAAACAGGGCTGGGCGCGGACGGCATCCCAGGCACGAACGACGACGTTCGCGGGGATGACGTGAACTTCTTCTGGAAGGAAATTGGCGACGACAACCCGTTTGACGCCAATCCGGCGACGATTGACAGCACAACCTTCTCCCTGCCCGGAAGCTTCCCGAATTCCGCCACCCGCGAATCCGCCGCCGCCCTTGGCTACGGCGTAAACAGCACGGAATCTGTAATGACTCAGTTAGCCTACTTCGGCGAGATACAGAGGACGCTTACGGCGGACGACGTGGCGGGGGTGCGTTACGCTCAGTCCGGTCTGGACAGGACAGCCGGCACGGCGGACGATTATAATTGGACGCTGACATGGATGGGGGAGCGGGCGGTTGACGACGTTGACATTTTCCTTTACTTCGACAACGCGACAGGTTTTGCGGCAACGCAGAGCAATGCTGGATGGCTGATACTGAATCAACACGCGACGCTTGGTTATTCGAACATCATCTTCAACGACACAATCAACTGGTTCTACACGCCTGAACCGGGAACGGCAGGACTGATACTATGCGGGCTGGCCGCGACGGTTGTTTTGCGCAGGCGCGGGCGGAAATAGGCAATAGCAAGGTTGATTCTGAGTCGGCGTACTCCCCCTGTGTTTATTACTTCGGGCGGGGGCTGTTATTTTTTATCTGACATCCACAATCCGGCAGCCGCATTCTTCAAGCTTGCCGAGCAGGTCATCCATATCGCCTGTCTCAATTCGCAGAACAACTGATATGCGGTTCTCCGCGCCTGTCACGGGGACTGCTGCGGCCAGACTGTTTGTGATCGCCCCATGGCTTTCGATGACGTGGAGCAACCGGGGGATGTCCTCTCCGGATTCCACGGTGAGCGTCAAACGTTTGCCGGGGACGCCGCTTCCAAGCATCCGGCAGAAGGCGAGCATCATATCCGCCTGCGTTATTATCCCGACCAGGTTGCCGAAGGAATCCACCACGGGAAGGCTGCCGACCTTGGTTTCCCGCATCATCTGCGCCGCATCCTCAAGCGTAGCGTCCGGGGATATCTGATATGGTTTGCTTGACATTATGCGGCTGACGGGCATCGTGGCCGTTTCATCCATTGAGTCCCAGTCCACGAATGACGATTTGCCGCCCTCTGCCTCCCGTATGTCCCCAAGCGTTATGAAGCCGAGTAACTCCCGGTCCCTTACGACGGGGAGGCGCCGTATGCCCTTGTAGAGCATAAGTTCAAGCGCCTCGCTGACCTCGGTCTCCGGGGCGACGGTGACGAGTTCGCGTGTCATCCAGTCCGATACGAGCATTATCCACCTTCTTTACTGGCTGGAGTTTTATTTTTGCTTCCATGTCAAGGATGACAGGACGGGGGCGTTCTGTCAAGCGTAGGCGGCATTTAGCAACATTCCGGAAGCGGTCGCGTCATCTGCGGCGAGCGCGGGGCCTTCGTTGGAATGAGTCGCGCCATTACTTGAAACAAGCCGGTTGAATCCGGTAAAGTTTGTGCCGGCGCGAGGATCGAGGGGCTGCCATGAGCGAAACGACCGCAAACAGGAGCGAACCGGCGTACATTGAACGCGGATGGTACGCCGTTCTGGAATTTCCCGATAAACGGGCAAGGAAGATGCCTGAGGCTCTGGAGGTGGCATCCCGGAATCCAACCCTCCAGAAGATGCTTGACGACGAGGGCAACTTCTTTTACCGGACAATCTTCTACAAGGACGACGCGCAGACATTGGCGGATCTTATTCATGCGGTTCGCGGATGGCCGAAAGTCCGGCTTTACATCCGCGGAATTGGGGCGGACGTCGCCGCAGCTTCAGGATTGAAGTGTTATTGCAGGCAGATTGAAATCCGGAGCAACCGGTATTCCCCATGCTGTCCTCTGGTGGAGGATGGGGATTCCGAGGTTCCCGGTTTCATCGGGTGCGGGCACGGCAAGGTCTGGATCGCCTGGACGGAGGCCGACTACTTCGCCTCATACAGGAAGCATTGGTTCGCTTACGGTTCAATTCAGGGGAGTGTTTTCAGCCTGGACAGAAAGGCGTTGGATAAAGACGTGGCAACATCTGCGCAATTTGCCGCGCTTTGCCCCGCATTCGACGCGGCGTCGTTTGCGACATTGGCGGCCAGGCTTCCGGACACGATGCCGATCGGCAGGAGACACGGCTGGCTACCGACGGTCGGCTCCTCAGCCACGGCGGCTTATTATTCGCTGAACCGGGAGACGGCGCTGATACGCCCCGTCAGCCAGGAATTTTACTGGGATTACATGGCCCAACTATTCCGAGGCTGGCGGGCGGCGTTGAGCAGGCAAAAGACTCAAAACGTTCTACAACCGGAATCAGAGGAGAAAAATAATGCAGACTGACATTGTGCTTACGGTTTCCGAGTCGAAAAGGTTGATAGCAAAAGGCGTCAGGGAGTTGCCGCAGGTGAAGGCCGCGCTGGAAGGCGGCGTTGTGGCCGTCGCCAAGGGCACGACGAACGCTTATCTTGTTGAGGAATTCACGGGCGAGACGATTGACCGGAGGCTTTACTGCACCGGCACGACCAATCCCAAGAAACCGTCCAAACCGGCAGGAACTGCAAACAAGCTTCCCGATCTGGTTCTGGTCAAGGGGAAAAAGACAGAAGGCGAGACGGCAGTCGAATATCTTGCAAAGATGAAGGCCGGGGACGTCTTTATAAAGGGAGCGAATGCCCTCAACTACGAGAGGAACCAGGCCGGGATACTGATAGGCCATCCGACGGGGGGGACCATCGGCGCGGCGATAGGGACGTGCGTCGCCCGGCGGATACACCTTGTGATACCGGTCGGGCTTGAGAAGAGCGTGCCTGTGGACATAAATGCCGCGTCCGCTGAGATTGCGGCTGCGGGGCCTGACGGCAGGGGCGCGACGCTCTGGCCGGTCAACGGAATCATTGTGACGGAGATCGAGGCGTTGCGGTTGCTGGCGGGGGTAAGGGCGCTGCCGTGCGGGGCGGGCGGCATCAACGGGGCTGAAGGCTCGATACGCCTGGCGCTGATCGGCGAGCGGGGGCAGATTGAAGCGGCGGAGGCGCTGCTTGACGGCATTTGCGGAGAGCCGCCTTTCATTGCATAACGCGCAGTGATGGCGCATCCGGAGAGGAGAAGTGAACTTGAGAGGAATGAGCCATGACTGAAGACAAACCGGAAGCACAGCAGAAGGAAACTGATACGAGCAGACCCGCAGAGGACGAAAGCTGGAAGGATGCGGTTGCCAGAGAAAAGGAACGCGAAGCCGGCGGAGGGCGGAATGACGCCCGGCGCTCTCCGCCACCCCCTCCCACCTTCCCCACCTTTGTCGCGGGATTGTCCACGCAGGTTCTCGTTTATCTCGGAATGCTGACGCATCCTGCGACCGGTAAATCGGGGAAGGACCTCTTCGAGGCAAAATACATAATTGACCTGCTGGGAATGTTGCAGGATAAAACCAGGGGCAACCTGACCCCGGAGGAGCAGAAATTTCTTGAAGAAACACTCTTCGAGCTGAGAATGCTCTACGTTCGGGAGTCTCAGACGACGTCCGGACCTGAGGATGCGGAGATGGTCGGGCCGGGAGAACAGACTTGACGCAGCAAACAAGAAGCGGAAAGTGGGAACTTTATTACGTCGGACACGTGTGTTTCCGCGTCACGGCGCCGGACGGGACGGTTCTATTCATTGATCCCATGCTTGACGGCGGATTTGAATGGGAGGGCGCGCGGGAAAAGCGGCTCGATCCCCCGGCGTTCCAGTTGCCTTTGATCGAGAAGTGTGACGCGGTACTGGTCACTCACGCGCACGGCGACCATTACGAGGCAACGACGGTATCGCATCTTGCGCGGGATCACGGTTCGAAGGTTCTCGGTCCGCCGGACGTGATCGCGGACCTGGCGGGGCGAGGGGTTCCCGGAGAACGCCTGATTACGGCGTCATCCGGGCAGGAGTTTGATTTCGGGCCGATGAAAGTGACGGCATGGCCCAACCGGGACAGCGAGAACGCGCAGCCCTGCAACAGGTTCAGCTACTCTATCCGCTGCGGCGATCACGTGATCTTCCACGGCGGGGATTCGCACGGCCCGTCGCCGACGTGGGAGCCTCTGATCGGAAAGACGGATATCGCGATGCTCTGGCCCTCAAAGGTCATTGACGTGACTCGCTGGCTGCGCCCGGCGCGCATTGTTCTGATGCACTACGGCCAGTTTCGGCCCGGCAAGTTCCTTTGCAACATGGACCCGAACTACATTGCGGGGGAGATAAGGACGGCCTGCCCTGACGCGAACGTCCAGATCATGTCCGTGCGCGAGACGATCTTCCTTGATTGAAATCTGTGCCGGCGGGGACATGCTCATTTTACGCTCTTGCTAAAATGAGATCGTGCTCCCGGACACCATGGAAACGCAACTGCTTACAGCCCACAATGTCCAGCGTGACGCGGAAAACATACGAGCCGCAGCGATGTCGCTGCTTGAGGGGCAGGTTATTGCGTTCCCGACGGAGACGGTATACGGGTTGGGGGCGCGGGCTGATTCTCAGGAAGCCGTTGAACTTCTGAAAAGAATCAAGGGGAGGCCGGAGGGGAAGCCGTTTGCAATCCTTGTTCCTTCTGTGAATGAGGCCGGGCGGCTTGTCGGAAGGATTTCGGAGCGATTCGAGAGGCTTGCCGCGAGATTCTGGCCGGGGCCGCTCACGATCGTTGTTCCGGACGGCAAGGGCGGGACCATCGGCATGAGATGCCCGGCGCATCCGGTTGCGCTGGAGTTGCTTCGCGTCGCAGGTGTCGGCATTTCAGCGCCAAGCGCGAACCGTTCCGGGAAGGAGCCTGCGAAGCGCGCTCAGGAGATTTATGATGAATTCGCGGGGGAGATCGCGGTAGTGCTCGACGGGGGGCCGTCGCAGATCGGGCAGGCCTCGACGGTCGTCAGGTTGTGGGATGAAGGTTATTCCAACATAGAAAAAGCGCGAAACCCAGCCGGTGAAGGATGGGAAATCGTGAGGCAGGGAGTTGTGACGGCCGATGAAATACGGGCGATTATCGGGAGCGGGTGAAGACTGATAATATTGCGCCGGTTTCACTGCGGACCACCGCCGCTATTTACCAACTGCCACAAACTTCACTGCGTCCGCCAGCACGTTGCCTTCCGGGCAGTTTGTGACCACCACCGCGCCTTTGCGTCCTGCCGGGAAGTTGAATTCGCCAAGCTTTACCCACATGCCGTGGTCCTCCTTCAGCTTCACCGTGTGTTTGGATTCTCCGTCGGCGTGGATGACCGTGACTGGTCCGTTCGGCGCGTGGTCGTTGTTCGGGTCGAGTCCGAACCAGATATAGACCGCGTATTTTCCGGCCTTAGGCAGTTCGGGGCGGAAGGTCGCCGAGCAATTCCCGTCGCCCTTCAGCGCGAAGAGACTGTCATCAATATAATCCTCCCCGGCTGTAGTGCGGGTCCATTCTCCCGTAGTCTCGAAGCCGTCCTTGCTGCGGGTTGTGACGACTATGGCGTCCATGTCCTGAGGATGCTTCATCCGCCGGGCTGTCTGCCGCGCGACGCTGTTGACGACGTTGAAGCCGACCTGCACGTCAACACCCGACGGCCAGCGTATGTCCTGCGGGCCTGAGAATCGGTTGCCGGTCATGATTGCCGATCCAGCTTCGGGGCCGCAGACCAGTTGCGGGGCGATACGGTTGAACTGCGACGCGGAGACGATAAGGTTCCCGCCCAGCAGCTCCAACGCGGGGCGTCCGGTTTTCGCGCAGTCGTAATCCATGAAGTTGCAATTCTGGAATGTGACGTTGCCTCGCCCTTCGATGCGGGCGATCTGCTGCGACGGTCCCCAGAAGGCGCAGTTCTGCAACTGCATCGTGCCTTTGTTGTTCGGACCGACGACGATCGAGACCGGGTCCTTGCCCGCAAATGCCACGAATTCGCCGTTCGTTATCAGCAGTCCGTATGGCCAGCACTGGTCCACAACGACGGCATTACCGGAGGCGTCCGACCCGATGCCAAGGAAGTTGCCGTTGCACGCGCCGTCCTTTGACTCGATGAAGCGATAACCGATCTTATAGCCGAAGACGAACGTGTTGCAGACGTACTCCCAGTCCGTGCGGGCGAAGACGAACGCCTCGCCGTTATCCCAAATCCACTTCTGAATCCCGGATTTTTCGTCCCACTGCCAGAACGGCCAGAAGTGGACGTTCTCGATGCGGCCAACGTCGTAGCACTTGTCAATGAAGATGCCGCGCTTGAGGGGCTGGCCGTAGAGGTTGCGGATGTAGTGCCGTCCGGACGGGCGCGTGCCGAAGTCAACCGCGTAGTAGGGGTTCACGAGCAGGCAGTCCACGATGGAGCAGTTGTCCCCGCCCGCGCCGGCGACGCATGGCGGGTATGCTTTGATGGCTTCCGCTTTTTGATCGGGGTAGAAGATCGTCAACCCTTTAACGACGGAGTTGGGATTGAGCATGATGAAAGGCGGGCCGTCTTCTTTGCCTTGGCCTTCAACGGCCAGGAGCGTGGAGCCTTTGTTCTGCGTCCATGCCGTTGGAATGCGCCAGACGCCTTCCAGCGTTACGTTGGCCGGGATGACAAGGTGGGTCTTTATTAGGAAGTTGCCGTTCGGGACCTTCACGGTTCCGGCGGCGGGCTTTCCGGCCTCGTCGAGGGCTTTCTGGAATGCCGCGGTGTCGTCGGTCTTGCCGTCGCCGACCGCTCCGAAGTCCATGACGTTGAGTTCCAGGAGGTTGGCGGGTTTGGGCGCAGGTTGCAGCGTGGCTGCGCCGGCATTATTGGCTTGAGCCGGCTTGTCCGGGGGTTGAGCCTGTTGCGCTTCGGCGCATGAGAAGAGAACGGCGCACATGCTGACGAGCAGGCCGGTCTGAAGGCGCATGTTTATCATCTCCGAGAAAAGGGTTCGATTTTCAGCGAACTACACATAATAAGAGTATCATCCCGAATGATGGAAGCCAATAGCTGAAGCGCGTTTGGCGGGGGGGAAATCATTCAAGCATCACAGCGGCGGACGGACTGGCGGTTCGGCGTTCTGTGCGTGATAAATCTCAACAAGCTCCGCCAGCGCTTTTCGCGCCTCATCGGATTTTTGATCGGGGCGGGCGTAATGTTCGCGGTCAAGAAGCGCGCGGAGATAGAGAATGCGCCATCGCCACGCGGTTCTGGCCTGCCGGGTCAATCCGGCATCCACCTTTTGCGCCAGATCGAATGCGGCTTGGGAGCCTGAATCCTGTGATGGTCTGGTGTGGTTCTTTTCGAGAATCTCGATCATCCTCAGGACGTCGTCCGCCGCGTCGGGCGAATATTCATATGACGCATATTCACGCAGTGTTTCCGACGCCTTTTTTCCCGAGCGCCAATAGAACTGGCTGTAGACGGCCTTGTTGATGTCCTCGAAAATCCCCTCCGAATACGGGAATCCGCCTGACAGTTTGCAGCCTGCGGAATCCCAGAGCGCCTGGAATCTTTGTGGAAGGGGGTTGGCTCCGTAGCCGCCCCACGGTCCCATGCCCCACATGCTTATCTCCGGGAAGTTCACAAGCGGAAGGCCGCCGGGGGCGGGGTTTTTCAGCAGGTAGGATGGGAAGGTTGTGTGCGAATCGGCAAGGATGTAATCCACCCATTCAGGGCGCTTTTCAAAGGCGCGAGCCAGTCCCTCCCATTCGCCTTCGTTCTCGACGGGGTCGAAAAGCCAGGTTGAAAGGACTATCCTGATACCTGGGAACATGCGTTTGCCAAGTTCCGCAACCGGCTGCGCCATCATCAGAAATCCGTTGCAACCCCATGGACGACACTTCGCGCAGCCGCAACCGCCCTGATCGTAGGGCCAGATGGACAGGTAGTCCAGCCCGATGTCCGAGAACGCGCCGAAGACCGCCTCAAAGTTATGCAGAACGACTTCCTTCGCGCCGGGCTTGCTCGGACAAAGCTCCACGCCGTACATTCCCCGGATTTTAATCTGTGTCGGCGGGGTGATGCGGAGTTCGGCAGGACTGTTGGCGTAACCCTCGTTGGCCAGCAGAGTCAACCCTACGCCCATTCCCACGCGCTTCGCCGCTCCAAGAATCGAGCGGAGCCGTTTCACCATTTTCTGCGCTTCGGGATCGGCGAATCCGTTGAAGTGGTGCATGTCGAACCACACGATGACGGCGTTATAACCCCACAGGGCAAGTTCCTCGACGTATTGCTCGATCTCCTCCACCGGCGCGTCGTGGTAGAAGTTGTGGAAATGAGTGGCGAAGTAGATGGCACGGAATTCCTTCTCCGGCGCATCAATCCCCCGCCATGCGCCCGGCATGAATCCGCCGCGGTCATAACGCCCCGAGCGGAGGAATTTTCCGACACCGTATAACAATCCCAACCCATCACCTCCCGTTATTCTGACTCCGCCGGGCGCATTGCTGATTTCAAACCCCTGTCGCCCGGGGCCGGGGGTTATGGCGAGTTCAAGCGTAAAGTCGGCGTCGCCTTCTGTTATGAACCGAGCGTCGCAACGTTTCCGCAACTGCCGCTCGAAGATGGATGCAACGCGCTGGAGCATCGGATTCGCGTCCGCCGGCGCGATACGAATTGTTTGGGCCGGCTTCACCTGCGCTGCGGCATCCTGCGCGGAGAGCGCGGTTCCGAACGCAATCGCTCCCCCAAGGCATATGGCATTGAACATGCTATTTCCCATGAATCCGCTCCATGGTCCTGACTGCCCCGAGAATGCATTACATGAGTGACGCAAACGTCCGGCAGCTTCAGCCCTTGTACAAAATGCTCCGGATGCAGTCAATCGCATTCCGCATCCCAATGTCATGAAGGGTGTGGCAACGTAGACGGGTATGGTTCCAGTTCCCGATACTCTGTTACATGCGTTTATAGACTCTCCCTCTGAATGTGCAGTATTAGCCGCTTGCGGCGTCTGGCGGTAGCCTCGGGTGCAACCCGCGGACTAAGCCGTTTACAACCAACAAGCACGTGAAACGGGCGACTGAAGGCATTCATACAGTCAATCGCCCCTGTCGGGGCTTTGGAAATACGCTTGATTTTTTCCACGGGCTTGCGCCGCGAGGCCACCTTAAAATGCCCTTCGGGCTGGGAAAACGACACGCTAAAGACATCCGAAGGCATGTCAACATATTGCCCGGTTGCCACCTGAAAATGGGCTTCTTTCATGCCCGGATAAATTGGCGCACCCAGTCATGAAACGGTTCCAACAGATTGTTCAAACCGGAATTTTCGCGTAGACTTGTAAGAGTCAGACATTTCGGTTCCTGATTCGAAAGGGGCGCATGCCTTGAAACTGAGAATTGCCGGAGCGCAACTGCCGGTCACGACGGATATTGACGCAAATCTCGAAGCGATCCTTCGTGCGGTGGATTTTGCGGTTGACCAGGATGCCGACGTCCTTCTGACGCCGGAGGGATCGTTGAGCGGATATACTGCGCTTTTTGATCATAATGCGGTGGCGGAAGCGCTTGACGTGGTCACCGGCTGCGCAGCGGACAAAAGCATCGGGCTGGCGCTAGGGACGTGTTTCGTCGAATCAGACGGCAAGTGCTACAACCAGATACGCTTTTATGACCCGGATGGGACCTTCCTTGGGTTCCACAGCAAGATTCTGCGCTGCGGTAGCATGGACGAGCCGCCGAAGGGCGAGATAAACGATTATGCGGTTGTTCCATTGCGAACCTTCGATTTATGCGGCGTCAAAGTCGGGGGGCTTATCTGCAACGATATGTGGGCGAATCCCGGTTGTACGCCGGTTCCCGATCCGCACCTGAGCCAGCATCTTTCGCGCATGGGCGCGCGCGTCATTTTCCAGGCTGTCAACGGCGGGCGCGGGCCGGGCGAGTGGAGCAAGGTCGCATGGAACTACCATGAGTCCAATCTTCGGATGCGGGCTAATGCGGGGCGCGTCTGGGTCGTCGTAGCGGATAATTGCCATCCCATGGAGCTGCCATGCTCATGCCCGTCAGGGGTTATTAATCCGGAGGGAAGCTGGGTGTGCCAGGCGCTGCCGCAGGGAGAACAGCTATTCATTCATGATCTTATAATGTAACACTTCCCCCCGTTATTCGGGAACAACGAAAAACGGGGGGAAGACTAAGCGCAATCACGAGACGCTTTCAGCGGATCAGCGCCTGACCGGCATGGCCCAATTCCTTCCATTCAGCGATTCATGTCATCCCTGCGCCAGAATCGGTTCGGATGGTTCGCGTTCCCTCTGGCGCATACGGGAGACCAGCTTATTAGCGGCGTGCATGTAGGCGTTGGCGCTGGCTTCGATGATGTCCGGACTGCTGGCCTTGCCGCGTTCAATGAATCCGTTAGTCTGAAGTTCGACGATGACTTCGCCAAGCGCGTCTTTGCCGCTGGTGACTGCGCGGATGCCGTAATCCTTCAACGTGGCGTTCAGTTCCAGGACTCGGTCAATCGCCTGGTAGAGCGCGTCCACGGGGCCGTCGCCGGTGGCCGTGCCGATTCTTTCCTTGCCTTCCTGATCGCGGATGCGGACAGCGGCTGTCGGGATTACACCGGTCCCGCTGACGGTGTTGTAGCTCTTCAGCGCGTAGAGGCGCGGAATTGATGCGTCAATCTCCCAGAGGATTGCCTCAATGTCTTCGTCCCATACGTTCTTCTTTCTGTCGGCGAGTTCCTTGAAACGCTTGAACGCCACGAGGACTTTTTCATTATCCATCGTGAAGCCAAGCTGTTCGCATCGCGTTCGGAAGGCATGTTTGCCGGAGTGTTTGCCCAGGACGAGGCGCGAGCGATCCCATCCGACGTCCTCCGGCTTCATGATCTCGTAGGTGCTGCGTTCCTTGAGGATGCCGTCCTGATGAATGCCAGCCTCGTGCGAGAAGGCGTTTTCCCCGACGATGGCCTTATTGCGCTGGACGGCTGAGCCGGTAATTCCGCTGACGAGGCGGCTGGCCGGGACGATCTGGCGCGTTTCAATGCCGGTCGTTATGCCGAATGAGTCGCGGCGGGTGTGGAGAGCCATCACGACCTCCTCCATGGAGCAATTTCCCGCCCGCTCACCGATGCCGTTGACGGTGCATTCCACCTGGCGCGCGCCGGAGCGCACGGCCGCGAGGCTGTTGGCCACGGCTAGTCCGAGGTCATTGTGGCAATGGACGCTGATTATCGCCTTTTCAATGTTAGGCACATCCCGGAAAAGCCCGGCGATCAGCCTGCCGAATTCGTCCGGCACGGAATAGCCCACGGTGTCCGGGATGTTGACGGTTGACGCGCCGGCGGCGATGACGGCCTCCACAACGCGGGCGAGGAAATCCGGCTCGGTTCGTGATGCGTCTTCCGGCGAGAATTCGATGTCCTCGCAGAGTGTCCGCGCATAAACGACCATCTCGGCGGCCTGCTTCAGGATTTCGTCCTGGGCCTTCTTTAGTTTGAACTGGCGATGGATTTCGCTGGTGGCAAGGAAAACGTGGATGCGGGGTTTGGCGCAGTTTTTCAGCGCCGCTGCCGCGCAGTCAATGTCTTCCTTCAGCGCGCGGGCAAGGCCGGCCACGCGGACATCCTTGATCTCCTCGGCAACGGCTTTCACTGCTTCAAAGTCTCCGGGGGATGCGATGGGGAAGCCGGCTTCGATCACGTCCACGCGCATGGCCTGGAGTTGGCGGGCGACGTGGAGCTTTTCTGTCTGGGTCATGCTGCAGCCCGGGCTTTGCTCCCCGTCTCGGAGCGTTGTATCAAAAATTACAATCCTGTCTTGCGGCATTGTCTATTCTCCGGATTTAAGTATGTCAGGAATGCTGGTTGAGTTTCCGACGCGAAGATCGGGAAAGTGGAAGGCGACCGCCATGCTCAGAAATCAACCAGCATCCTGGCGGGCGCTGGACTGCCGATCCCGCCCGCCGTTCGACTTCCTCCGCGCGATGCGCGACTGGAATTTCCGTTTTGAAATGCTTTCATGCTCATTGGAATCAATCCACCAACAAAAAAAGCCCTGAACCTTTCGATTCAGGGCCGGGTCATCTGATTTTCGTAAAACGCGCTTAAAGACCTAGCCCTGACCGACTGCCCCTGATAGGAGCAGTAGTCCCCGGCTAAGGCGCAAAAGGCTGGCGCGTCTGACGAAAACAGGCATTCCACTTACCTCTGTAAATAATACTAACGCGCCTTCTAAGGGCGTCAAGCAAATTTTCTGCTTCGATTTCCCGTTTCGAGGCGAGTAATCCGTAGCCGGCGTGCTTGCTGCGCCGCAGTCGTCCCGGCCGCATTAAAAGCGGGCGGGCGGCGCTATCCTGAGTTACCTTAACCATGGCGCCTGCCAGCTACTCGCCGTGTATGAGTGAAGCTCGATTCGGTTGCCCTCCGGATCGGATAGCCAGGCTTGCCAGGATTGGTCCTTTCCCAGCGTCGGCTCGCTGACCTGTACACCGTTGGCTCTGAGGGCGGCCACCGTGGCCGGGAGATCGTCAACCTCAAGGCACATGTGTTGGTACCCGGCCTCATTTCCAGCGGCGGTTTCGCCTGGCTTTTGGGGGGGCGCTTTAAAGAGTTCCAGGAAGTTTCGCCCGCCGAATCGGATGTAGATTCCAAAGCGCTCGCCATTCTCATTTATAAAGTCGAAGGCAGGTTTCAGTCCGAGTTTATCGCAGTAAAATGCGATTGCTGAGTCAAGGTTTCTTACACGAAAACAGATGTGAGCAAAGCCTTTGATCATTTGAGTTCTCCCTGACTATGGTTATGAGGTGATTTCACGCCGGCACTGTACGGCGCGGGACTGCCGAATGTCAATTCCTTGAAAGCGGATAAGACCGTATGATATTGTCTCAGGCTGCATTACTGATTCATTCCGGGCATCACACATTGATGGCTTTGGTCACTCATGCTAAGTCGGATAGCGACATTCTACCTGCTGGTCTTGGCGTTGTGTATCCTGCTTACTCCGTGCCGCGCCAAAGCGGATGGAGAGGTCGTATTCTGGTCACAGACGGGAATGGAAGATGTTTTTTCTCTTTATTGCCGACGGTTCGAGAAGCTTCATCCCGGATTGCGCGTGAGGGATGAATACATTCCCTGGGGTCAATTTGATTACAAACTGCTGACCGCAATGGCCGCCCGGAGCGGCGTTCCAGATGTTGTAATGGCGGATCGTTACTGGGTGGGACGCATCTTGCACGCGGGTGGCATCAGATATCTGGACAATGATTTTGACGAACAGTTCCTCTCGCGTTTCCTGCCGGTGTGCCGGAAGACGTTCACATTCAAGGGGAAGCTGTTTGCTATACCTTTCGAGACAGATTACAGCGTAATGTTCTATCGAAGGGATATTGTCGAACCGGCTCTGACGAAACTCGGAATGGCGCAATTCCCCGACAAC
Organism: Planctomycetota bacterium; assembly: GCA_022711755.1. Classification (GTDB taxonomy): domain Bacteria; phylum Planctomycetota; class Brocadiia; order SM23-32; family JAKLEA01; genus JAKLEA01. Next base: position 84,396 of record JAKLEA010000007.1, on the reverse strand, counting down.
TATGAAGATTTCGTGGCGCTATGCCGCGAGGTTTCCGTACGGGACGAGAGTGGAGAAACGACACGTTATGCGATGGAGCTGGCCGAGGACAGTTCCGAGTCGTTCGTTTATCACTGGGTTCTTCCGGCGGGCGGGCGACTGATGAGCGAGGATTACTCGAAGATCACGTTCGGCGAATCTCCGGCGCGCGAGGCGTTTCATCGCTACGTCGCAATGATCAGGGATTATAAGGTCGCCTGCCAGTTCCGCGGGCAGCGCGGCAACAACGATATCGAGGCCTACAGGGAAGGCTTCTTCGCCATGCGACACGACGGTATTTGGTGGGCAAATGATTTGCGTATAACTGCGCCGGGATTGAGCGGGAGGTGGGCTATTTTCAACCGCAATCCTTTCAACCCGAAGGGGAAGCCATCTCTCAACAGCATGGGCGGTTTCTGCACTGTGATTCCCAGCATGGCCCCGAATCCGCAGGGGGCGAAGGCATTCATAAAGTACTTTTTTTCTGAAAGTCTTCTGCGGCATTACACGTGCAGTGTGAATTTCACATCCGATCCGGCAAGCTGGCCGGATCTGTTTCTTGATCGTCCGATTTCGTATTTCGGCGGTCAGACAATATACCGGGCATACGCCGACGGGGCGGAATATACAACGCCCAGCGAGTTCTGCCCCAGGATGGAGGGACTGTTTGAAATTCTTGGCCGAGCGCTCTCCCGATCCTGCAATCCGGATTCCGGCTATACGCCTGATCAGGCTCTTGACAAGGCGGTGAAGGAAGCCGAAGAGATGATGCGTCGCGATGAGCGCGCCGGGGACCAGGCGACGGAGACCGGGCGGATGCCCGGCTACGGATGGAACTACATCGCGGGTGTTTTTGCCTTTCTGGGCTTTGCGGCGATATGCGTCTGGGGATTGGCGCGGGCCGGGATTGCCCCGGCGCAGCGGGTCTGGCGAGCCAGGATTTCCTATCTCTATGTCGCTCCCTTCTACATCATTTTTCTGGTTTTCGGCGTATTCACCCACGTCTTTTCGGCATATCTCAGCCTCTGCGACTGGAACGGCATATCTGGCATGCGTTTCATCGGGCTGGGCAACTATCGGGAACTTCTCAGCGATACTGAGTTCGCCACGTCTATCATCACGACTTTGAAATATACGGTTGTGTTTGTCAGCGCTTCGACGTCAACCGGATTGCTTCTGGCAGTCGCGCTGAATCAGAAAATTCCTGCCAGGGGGTTCTTCAGGCTGTTTTTCTACCTGCCTTCGCTGACGACAATCGTGGCTATCGTCTTCGTTTTTCAGCAGTTGTACAATCCGGATTTCGGGACTATCAATCAGTTTCTGCGATGGATTGGAGTCCGCAATCCGCCTGAATGGCTGCAGGATCGCGACACTGTGCTTTGGGCAGTGCTTGGCATGACGGTCTGGGCCAGCGTGGGGTGGTCAAGCATATTCTACCTGGCCGGGCTTCAGAGCATTCCGGAGACGCTGTACGAAGCGGCCTATGTTGACGGCGCGAATTTCTGGCAGCGTTTCCGCTACGTTACTGTTCCAATGCTGACGCCGATAACGCTTTTCGTTGTGACGACCAGTTCGCTCGGCGCTTTCAACGTTTTCTCCGAGATATGGCTGGTTACCGGCGGAACGGGAGGCCCGGAACAGGCGGCGCAGACGGCATACTTCTACCTATACCGTCAGGGATTCGTGCATCTGCGGATGGGTTATGCTTCATCCGTGAGCTTCGCGATGTTCTTCATCACGCTGGGATTGACGCTGTATCTGACCGTCCGCACAATCAGGCAATACTCGCCTGGAAAAAGGAGGCCGGGATGAAGAAGGATACCCCGCTTCCATTCCGTGGGCTGGCATGGACGCTGCTTCTGGCCGGGGCGTTCACGATGCTTTATCCCTACTTGTGGATGGTCGGAGCATCCCTCAAGCCAATGTCGGAGCTGAACACTCCTAACCTGCTACCGAAAAATATCGTCATGGAGCAGTACGGCAAGCTCTGGGCGATGGTTCCGATAGCGACGTATTTCAAGAACAGCGTAATCGTCACGCTGAGTACCGTTGCCGTGAAGCTGATACTGTGCTCGCTGGCGGGTTATGCCTTTGCGAAACATCGCTTTCCGGGGCGGGACGGTCTTTTCCTTGTCCTGCTGGTCACGATGATGATTCCTGCCGGGGTGTCCATCATCCCGAATTTTATCATCATGTCGCGCCTGGGTTGGACGAACACATACTGGGCGCTGATTGTGCCGAACGCGGCAGACGCATTCAGCATCTTCCTGGCGCGGCAGTACATGCTTGGCATTCCGGATGACATTCTTGAGGCGGCGCGGATTGATGGAGCCTCGGAAACCTATGTTTTCTGGAGGATCGTTCTGCCGCTGGCCACGCCTGTGCTCGGGGCGCTGGGCATCATCACGTTCCTGGGCGCGTGGAACGATTTCTTCGGCCCGTTCATCTACTTCAACGAAGAATCCGTTTTCACGCTGCCGGTCGGGCTGGCGAAGATCAGTGTTCCGCGCGGTGACCTCGTCCAGGGCATTCAGATGGCTGGCTCATTCCTGATAACGCTGCCGGTAGTGGGCGTTTTCCTGCTCTTGCAACGATATTTCGTGGCCGGCATGACGGCGGGCGCGTTGAAGGAGTAATGAATGAGAATCTACCGTGCAATACGGGGCTTTCTTCAGGTCGGCCTGCGGCGTATCATCACTTCGGTTACTTCCGAAGTCTGTTTGCATTACGTGTAACTCGAATGGAGGTTGATGCGATGCCTGCCATGACGTTAAGAACCGGAGCCGCGGCGGCGATTGCCGCGATGTTGATTCCATCGGTGATTTCCGCCGCCGAATCGGAGAATCCCAGAACCGACTGGTTCCGGGAGGCCGGATACGGCGTTTTTGTGCATTATCTGGCGGGATTGCAGAACAATCGGGAACAGTTGAACAGCCTGGGGCGCGAAACCTCGTGGGACGAATGCGTCCGGGAATTCGACACGGAGCTTTTCGCGCGGCAGATGGAGGAGGCCGGGGCGCGATACGTCATTTTCACGGTCATGCAGATATCGCGTTTCATGATCGCCCCGAATGCGACCTTCGACCGAATCTCCGGATATAAGCCGGGCGAGGCGTGCGCCACGCGCGATCTGATCTCCGACCTTTACGACTCCCTCGCAAGGCGCGACATCCGACTGATGCTCTATTGGACTGGAGACGGCCCCCGCGGGGACGCGAAGGCCGGTCCGGCATTCAGTTGGAAGGAGCCGGTCACAAAGGAATTCGTCACAAAATGGGCAAGCGTCGCGCGTGAATACGGCGAGCGATACGGAGAGAAGGTTTGCGGGTGGTGGGTTGACGGCTCGTACCCTTTCATCGGGTACGACGACGAGAAACTTGGGATCATGGCCAATGCGTTGCGTGCCGGCAATCCCAACCGGATTGTCGCGCTCAACCCCGGCGTAGAGGCAAAAGTGAGCGCCTACTCGAAGCATGAGGATTACACGTGCGGAGAGCAGAATGTCTTTCATGACATGCCGGTCGCTCGATTCATCAAGGGCGAACAGTGGCATATCCTGTCCTACCTGGGGACGTGGTGGGGGGCGCCGGGATGCAAGTACGCCAAGCGCGAGATCGGGGAATACGTCTTCGACGTCAACAGGCGCGGCGGGGTGGTTTCGATTGATGTTATGCTTTATCGCGACGGAAGCCTGGATCGTTCGCAGTTGGAATTGTTGAAGGCCGTGAAGTCGGAACGCGAGAACGGACGCAACCGCGATCCGATTCCGCCCGGGAACGTCGCTTTCAGAAAACCCGCGAAACTTCTGAGCCTCGATTGCACGCATGAACTGGTCGTCAACAGCGGGGTTCATTTCGCCCGCAACGGCGTGGACGGGCGCATGGATACCGTCGCGCAGGGGGCGGAGGAATGGCCGTGGACGTATGAGGTTGATCTTCTTGATACGGTCAAGGCGCGGCGCGTGAAGGCAACCTTCAGTTCGGGATATCCGACCAGGCTTGAAATACGTCTGTCGGCAGACGGGAAGGAATGGAAGACGGTAGCGGCGGCGGATAACCATGACGGCAAGCCGTTTGAAGCGCAGTTTGATGCAATGCCGACTCGGTATGTGCGCGTTCTTTCCATAAAGCCGGACGGCCCGGGACAACCCGGGATACAGATGGCCGTTTCGGAACTGGAGGTTTATGAATAGGGCAGGTTTTCATGCCGGCGCTTTAAGGCGCCCAGCCGCCGTCCTGCAAATTGTCTTGACGCCGCGCGGAGCGTCATTACTATAATTCAATGGAAGATGGCAAGGTTGCCGGAGTTGCAACGCGCGCGCTTGATGCGCAACGTTGCGTTGTTCGTAAGGCGTACCGGGCATTTTAATGATGATTCGGCGCGTTCACGTTTCGCTTTGAACGCACCCTACATGCGGCAGGGACTGACTCGATAAGGACGCCACATGCGCGCATCGCTATTCGGTCTCAAGGGCGTAATGTCCAACAAGAACATCCCTCTTGAGGAGGGAAAACCCCTGATTATCGGTAGGGGCGAGAACGCCACATTACGCCTGCCTGACACGGGGATATCAAGAATGCACGCGATTATCGAGATTGACAAGGGCGTGCCGACCGTAGAGGACATGGGCAGCCGCAACGGGACCTGGGTCAACGGGAAAAAGATCGCGCGAGTCAGGCTTTCACATTATGACACCATTTGCCTCGGCGAGCAGGAACTGCGTTTCGAGACGGACCACGAACCGCCGACGAAACTGGTTGAGATGCAGGACGATCAAGAACCGGCGGTTGACGAGAGGATCAAGCTCCCGACTGATGAAATTCTTTACCTCGCCCCGACCGAGCGCACGGACGAGAACTTTCGCCGGTTGCAGGAAAACCTCAGCACAATCTATCGCGTAGGCAACCTTGTCAACGCGGAGGAGGACCTGGACGCGCTGCTGGAGTTGATAATGGACGCCGTAATGGAGGTCATCAAGGCTGATCGCGGCGATCTCCTGCTGGCGGAGCGTGAAACGAGAGAACTCAGGCAGCGGGTGAGCCGGCACAGGCGGACGGTTCCCTCGGACATGCGCAGCGCATACAGCACGACGGTCGTGAAGCAGTGTTTCGAGGAGGGTTATTCGATTGTGTGCGCGGACACAAGCAAGGACGATCAGATTTCTGTTTCGGAGAGCGTGGGCGCCCAGAACATCCGCTCGATAGTCTGTGTTCCGCTTCAGGCCGGCAAGGAAGTGCTTGGCGTCATATACGCGGACAGCGTGCTTGGCAGCCGCAGGTTCACGAAGCACGATCTGGAGATACTTACGGCAATCGGCAATCAGGCGGGGGTGGCCGTTCGCCGCGCGCAGATGAAGGAAGAGATGGAGCGGATGTTCTACGACTTCATCAAGGTCCTGATTTCCACACTGGAAACGCGCGATCCGGCCACGATGGGGCACGCGCAGAGGGTGGCCGAGGTTGCCGGATTGATCGCGCACAAAATGGCTCTGACACCTGCGGAATTCAGAACGGTGCAACTGGCCGCGATACTGCACGATCTGGGCAAGCTGGGTGTCACGCTGGAGATTCTCAACAAGCCCTCCAGTCTCAGCCCGGAGGAATACGACAACGTAAAGGAACATGCCGCGCTGGGCGCAAAGATCATTGATAAGATTCCACATGCGGCAGAGATTGCGCAGGCTGTGCGCCACCACCACGAGCGATGGGACGGGACAGGCTATCCCGACCGTCTTGCGGGGCAGAACATACCCCTTGCGGCAAGAATTCTAGCTGTGGCGGACGCTTTTGACTCGCTTGTGGCGTCAAGACCTTACAAAGATCCCATAAGCGTGGAGGAAGCTGTGCGCGAGGTAAGGCGCTCGGCGGAGACACACTTCGATCCTCAGGTTGTGGCGGCGTTCCTGGATCTGGATTCATCCGGCAAGCTTGCCGGATTCGCCGCTTCAAACCACGCTGCTGAAATTGACAGCAGTTCGACGATCCTGGAAGACCTTTCAACCCGGAAGTATCTTGATCCGAAAAAGCCGCCGGCAGAGGAAACAGATGAAAGTCCCGCTTCTTGATCTGACCCGCCAGTACCGGACGATAAAAGACGAAATTGACTCCGCCATCGCAAAGGTGGTTGAGAGCCAGTTATTCATCCTTGGCAGGACGGTGGCTGATTTCGAGGAAACGGTAAAGCAATACACAGCCGCCTCTCATGCCGTCAGTTGCGCCAGCGGCACGGACGCGCTGCTGCTGAGCCTAATGGCGTTAGGGATCGGCCCGGGGGATGAGGTGATCACGACGCCGTTCACATTCTTCGCGACTGCGGGGGCCATACACAGGGCCGGCGCAAAACCCGTATTTGTTGACATTCTGCCGGACAGCTTCAACATTGACCCTGAGCTTGCCGCTGTCGCGGTGACTCCCGCCACGAAGGCAATCATGCCCGTGCATCTATACGGCCAATGCGCGGACATGGAAGCCATCATGAATACTGCTGAGGATAACGGTCTGAGTGTCATTGAGGACGCGGCCCAGGCCCTCGGCGCGAAGTACCTTGGAAGGATGGCAGGAACGATCGGGACGACGGGTTGCTACTCGTTCTTCCCCAGCAAGAACCTGGGCGGATTCGGCGACGGTGGAATGATAGTCACCAACGACGACGCGATCGCGGGCCGGCTCAGGAGTCTGCGCGTGCACGGGCAGGTGGCCGGGCAGTACGTCCATGCGGCGGTCGGGCTGAACAGCCGGCTGGACGCGATTCAGGCCGCAGCGTTGACGGTTAAGCTGGCGCATCTGGACGAGTGGTGCGCGGCGCGAGCGGTCAAGGCGGCCTATTACGATCAGGCTCTCGATCATCAGAGGATCACCGTTCCGGCCCGTTCTGATTTCTCGACCCACATATATCATCAGTACGTCATCCGGATTGAGGGCGCGCGCGAGGCGGTTAAGGCGAAACTGAAGGAGGCGGATATCGGCCATTCTGTATACTACCCGGTGCCTCTTCATCTTCAGGAATGTTTCAAAGGACTCGGTTACATGCCGGGAGACCTTCCGGTGGCGGAAAAGGCGGCTGAGGAGGTGCTTGCGCTGCCGGTATTCCCGGAACTGACGGAGCAGGAGCAGGAGTTCGTCTGCAAGACAATTCTCAGCGCGTTGGCGTAGGCCGGTTCTGTCCAGGAACGGTCTTCATCGCGGGGCGATGCGCCGACGGCGGGAAACGCCGTTGCGATTCGGTTTACGCGGCTCATCCTGAGCCGGATACCGCCGGAGGGAAGTGAACATGGATCAGAAGGGGGATGAAAACGGCAATCGTGTCTTTCCTCCGCCGTTAAAAATGTCTGAGGAAGATGCCAGAATGGCAGTCCGCCGGGCTTTTTTACCTCTTCTGGTCGGTTTGTTCTACCTGATATGGCCGGTTGATTTTCCCACACCGATTGACGACCTTCTTATCTTGGCGCTGACGTTCGCATTCAGTCTGGTCAGGTACTGGAGCGTGAAACGGAGGATAAAGAATGCGACGGTGGTAAGTGTAAGAAACGCCTCGGAAAATACTCCGCGTCTGAATGATGAGCCGCCCGGGGGGGGCGGAGACGGCAAGCGGAGCTGAAAAATCACTCTCTGGGAATGACACAAATGCAGGACGGAAAATCCGGCCATGATGAATCCATGCGGACAAATACGCGGATATCATCACCTTTAAAGATCGCTCTGGCGTCGCTGTTCTTCGCCGCGGCGTTATGGCTGTTCATCAAAACGCTGGCCGGCAATCATAAAATTCCATCTCCCGGCGCGATAAGCGGGGCGCTGTCGCGCGCGCCTCTTGATCGCTTCGATCTGGCGGACTGGCTGCGGGTTCTGACCGAGAAGCGGGATACCGCGCGAGCCAGGGCAATGCTTGAGCCGTTGAAGGATGAGAAGGAGGCTTATGATTACCTTTCGGGGATCACGCGAGGCGTCGTCTTCCTTGAGTCGAAATGCTCCGACGGTCAAACGCGCGATCTGGCGACATATTTGTTGAAAGACCCGACGGGAGGAATGGCGCTCAATTTCGAGTCGCTTTATGGCGGTCTGCCGCCTGAGGCAAGGAAGCACCCGAAGCTTTGCGGCGCGACAGCGGCATGGCTGCGTTTTCTCTATCGCCATGCCGCTATGAAAGAAATATGCAGCGGCACGTTCAAACCATATGGGGATTCCGCGCGGATGTATCAGGGATGGGCTAGAACTGTCATCATCTCCACCGAGGACGCCCCGGCAGCGATTGACGACGAGTACATGCGATTCTATTGTAATTATCTCAGGCTGCGAGGATATGAACTCAGCGCGGAGCTTGTTAACCCTAAGGAGCAATTCAGAGCCTTGCTGGCCGAGACGAAGGAATTGTTGAATGAAGGGGGGGCTGAAAGGGCCGGTGTGAAATCACTTGACTCCAAGCGGAGCGCGCTGGCCCGGAGCAACGAGTTGAAGGGATGGCTGGAGCAGTTCCGGCAGGAATTGGAGCATGCAATGTCCAAACTGCGAGTATTCAACCCTCGAGAGGTTCCGGGATATGAGCATGAAATCAGGTGAACCCGCCGGAGCGCACATCAGCGCGGCAAAATGCCTCACGTTTTCCGGCGTCGGGTTGGTTGTGTGCCTGCTGGGGCTTGCGGACTTGGATTCGGCGTCGGAACTTTTGTTCCGTCCGACGGCGACGGCGGCGGTTGCCGTTGTTGTGGCTTTTGTAATTGCGGCGGGGGCCGCAGAACAGAGATTGATTGTTGTTCGATTGCGGCTGAGCGCGCTGGAGAACCTGTGCCGGGGATGCATTTTTCTGGGATTGGCGGGGGCGATTAACGCGGCGCTCCTTCAGGGATTTGCGGGGCTGATCGAGGCGCTGCTACTGCTGCTCGCGCTGCGATCCGGCAGGCCGGGGGGGAAGACGGGTGGACGTTCGGGATTCTGGGCGGCGCTGGCGACGGCGGGCATTCTTTTCGCCCTCAAGCTGGCGATGCCGCAGGAGATCAAGCTGAGGTTTAACGTGCTGCCCTGGCCGGGAAGACCCCTTCTTTACGACGTCACCGCCGAGGCCGCGCTCTGCTGGGCGATTTCTATTGCGGGGTGCGGGGCGCTGATAGCGGAATGGCGAAGGGAACTGAACGCCGCCGCGCTGTCGTTGCTGGAGGCGAATCTTGCCGCGCTTGCGGCGGAAGGGGTATGGAGCGCATCTCTTCAGGAGTGGCTGGGCATTGAGCGCGGTGTCATTCTCGGACTGGAGCTGGATGAAATGCGTCCGATATTTCGAGAGCGGACGGAGACCCGCGTTCAGGCATGCCTGAGCGACGTTGTCCAGTTGCCGAGGATAGCGTCTGAACTGCCGTCCGTGCGCGGACAACTTACCACGCCCCGGCTTGAGGAAGCGAGCCGCGCCCTGAAGGAATTGCCTGGCAGAGATGACAAGGGTTAAAACCACACGCAATCATTTCCCGCCTCCAATTCTTTTGCGACAGCAAAGGACGGCGGACGGACAATTCGGAGATTGCCTTTCTTCCGTGATTGGCCTAAACTCTCCTCCTGTGAAGTAACCGGAGATTTCATGATGCAGGAACGCAAAGCGATAACGCGGCGGGGATTTCTGAAATCGGCGGCGGCGTTTGCCGGCGCGCCGTATTTCATCAGTTCCAACGCGCTGGGCGCGCCGGGGCGCGCTCCGGCCAGCGACCGGCTGGTCATAGGCTTCATCGGCGTGGGCAAGATGGGCAAGGGCGTGATGGGCAACGCGCTCGGCCAGCCGGACACGCAGATAGTCGCCGTCTGCGACGTCTGGAAGGTTCGCCAGGAATGGGGCAAAGAGCATGCCGAGAGCCATTACGCCGACCTGATGAGCAAGGGGAGTTATCGCGGATGCGATATGTACGGCGACTTTCGCGACATTACGACTCGCGAAGACATTGACGCCGTCATGATCTGCTCGCCGCCGCACTGGCACGCTCTGCAGGCGATCAGCGCGGCGCAGCACGGCAAGGACATTTTCTGCGAGAAGCCGCTTGCCCGGACAATACCCCAGGCAAGGGCGATAGTGAACGCGGTGCGGAGACACGGGCGTGTCTTGCAGACGAATACCTGGCAGCGAGCTGATTACAACTTCAGGTTCGCGTGTGAGATGGTCCGCAGCGGACGGGTTGGCCGGGTTCATACGGTTCATGTCAACGTCGGCGGGCCGTCCGTGGTCTGCGACCTGCCCCCGCAGCCGACTCCGGAGGGGCTTGACTGGGACATGTGGCTTGGGCCTTGCCCGTGGCGCCCATACAATGACATAATCTGCCCGCCGGACACCGAAGGCGGATGGCCGCAGTGGCGCAATTACCGTGATTACGACGGCGGCGGCATGACTGACATCGGCGCGCACCACTTCGACATCGCGCAGTGGGGAATGGGCACCGAATTGACGGGGCCGGTCGAGATCATCCCCCCGAACGGCAAGGACGTGAAACTCCTGACCTATATCTACGCGGATGGAACAATCCTTTACCACGGTGGAGGCCGTTCCGGAATTGATTTCATAGGCCCGAAGGGCAGGGTCATGGTAAATCGCGGGGAACTGAGCACCGATCCGCCGGAGATAATGAAAGAAGAAACTCGACCTGACGAGGTCCATCTTTACAAGAGCGATAACCACCTCAGGGACTGGATAGACTGCATCAGGAAACGTTCGCGCCCGCTCTGCCATGAGGAGATCGGCTGCCGGTCGGTGTCCATCTGCCATCTGGGTAATTGGGCGTATTGGCTGAAACGTCCGCTGAAGTGGGACCCCGACAAGGAGGTCTTCATCGGGGACGAACACGCCAACAGACTGCTTGAGGATTCGATGCGCAGCCCGTGGAGGCTGTAAATCTGGCGTTAAACGCGACATGGCGGCTGTTGGAAACCCGCCGAGTCTCTGGAAGAAAAAAGCGCATATTGTCAGGAATATCGCTTGAAGTCCGGGGCGGATTCTGGCAAAAGATAATAGTGTGGGACATGGTTGGAGCATTCGACACGTCTTGCAAGTGTTCAAATAAAGTGTTTTCAGCGATTCACCCGGTCTCGTCCGGTAAGGTCCGCACGAAGATTCGATCCATGCAAGGGGGTACCGGGTGATCCCTTGCTTCGAGACCCCACATTAGCAAAGGAATAGACAGTGGGTTCGAAACTTTACGTCGGCAACCTGAGTTTTCAGGTAACAACGGAGCAGCTCAGGGAGCTTTTCGTGCAGCATGGCGAGGTTGTGGACGCCATCGTTCTGTCAGACCGCGACACGGGCCGCAGCCGCGGGTTCGGCTTTGTCACAATGGCAACCAACGCCGAAGCGCAGGCGGCCATTCAGGCGCTTAACGGCACTGATTTCCAGGGTCGCGCGCTGACCGTCAATGAAGCCAGGGAACGCCAGGACGGCGACAGGCGCGGCGGTGGCGGCGGCGGCAGGGGCGGCCCCCGCGGTGGTGGCGGCGGCGGACGCGGCGGAGATCGCGGCGGACGCGAGCGCAGGGACCGCTGGTAAGCGGACCTCTTAAGCCAGAAAACGACGGGCAGGCGGTCGCAAAAATGCGATCGCCTGCCCGTATCGGCCCTGACCGCGCGGAAGTTGTGTTACACCCCGGGGATTCGACACGGGCGAGTCCGAGGGGTTTTTCTGTTTAAACAATTACGCCTCGGAATGCGGTTTGGCGTCTGACCATGAATTCGCAGTGCATGGCGCGCCGTTCATCTGTTATATTTGCGGCATAATCTGAGCGGCTTCGCAATGGCGATATTGAACCAGTCGCCGCTTTAAGTTAGAAAAGAACCGGAGACAGAACTTCAATGCAACCATGAACCTGTTGTTTATCAGGAGCGAGCGACATGAGAATAACTGCGCCTTTGCCAATCCTGCTCATATGCGCATTGCTTATCACGATTGGCGTTGATGCGCAGGAGAAGACACCGCCGCCCGGCGCTGAACTGGCCGCGCTAATGAAGGAGATCAGCCAGGCAGGCACTCAATTAAAAGATCCATACAGCGAGGCGCAGATCATCCTGAAACTCGCCGGACGCGACGATCCTGCGATTGTTTCTTTCCTATGCGCAAACTGTCTGGAACCGGCCCGGAAACGCTCCGATTTCATAATCAGGCTTGCGGCTGCGGAAATACTCAGCGGGATGAAAAATCCGGACTGCGTGAAAGCGATTGCCGCCGAGCTTGGGAAAAGCCAGAACCCGGTGGTCAAGCGCGCTTGCGCCGAGTCGCTGGGCAGGATCGGAAATCCGGTCGCCGCTCCAGCGTTGATAAAGGAGCTTGGCGGGAAGAATTCCGACGTGACCGCCGCATGCGCCGCCGCGCTGGGAATGCTGAAGGTCAAAGAGGCCGTGGCTCCGCTGATTGAAGCCCTGAATCCAAGGAATCGAGAGATAGAGACTTACATATGCGAGGCGCTGGTCAATACGACCGGGGCTGACTTCGGGCGGGATCGCAAGGCGTGGGAGCAGTGGTGGAAGGCGAACAAAGATAAGATCGGTGAACCATCCGCATCCGCGATTTCCGCGTCCGCCGACGTTGAATATCCTATAACGATGGACTTCCATTTCGAGGGGCGCTCAAACGCAACGAAGAAGAAGGCCCTCCTCAAGAATTTTGGTGGAAACGAATTTACCGAGGCCATCAAGAACAATGCGCTGGACTGGCTGGCAAGGCATCAGGACGATGACGGGCGATGGTCCGCGAAGGATTTTCACAAGCATTGCCCGACGCATCCGGGCGAGGGGGATGCGCCAATCATTGACCCGAAATGGGCGACCGGCTCAAACGAGAATCCGTGGGGATGCTCGGATGGGGACTATGATATTGGCGTCACGGGGCTGGCTTTGATGGCTTTTCTGGGGGACGGTCGCACGCACAGGCACGGCGATTCGAAAGAGGTCATCAGAAAGGGTTTGGACTACCTCATGCGTTCGCAGGGGGAGGACGGGCGGTTTCCCGGCGGGATGTATCATCAGGGTATCGCAACGCACGCGCTGATAGAGGCTTACGGGCTTACGCGCGATCCCGCGATCGGCAGGGTGGCGCAGAAGAGCGTCAATTTCATATGCTGGGCGCAGCAGCCGGACGCGGCATGGCGATACGAGCCGCGCTCGCCAGTGAGCGATATGTCCGTGACCTCATGGCAGTGCATGGCGCTTCAGTCCGCCCATCGCGCCGCCCTGGTTGTCCCCGCGCAAAACCTCATATGGGCCAAGCGTTGGATTGATTTCCAGACGGCATATATGAAGGCGGAGGATATAACGCAGTACATCGTGAAGAAGGACGACATGCCCGCCGCGGCAGCAGAGAAGCGCAGAAGGCGGGAGCAGGATGTCGAGGCGAAGGAATACGGGGAGGTCTACTACAGCGACGAGATGGAGAACGGACAGAGGAAAAATCCCTCCGGAACCCCGGCCAATACGGCGGCAGCCGTGCTGGTCAGGATTTTCCAGGGCGCGACGCCGAAGGACAGGCTCATTCTTGCCGGGTCGGCTTACGTCGTAAGACCCCAGAATCTTCCCAGCTTCGGCAGTCCGAACGTCTATGCATGGCTTTACGGTTCGCAGGCGATGTTTCAGGTCGGCGGGGCGCATTGGGCGCTCTGGAACGAGGCGCTTGTCCGGGCGATGGCGGACATGGCCGACGTTGACGCGCGCAAACTCATGCCGACCCGCACGGATTGCGAGCGGGGGAGCATCTACCATCCCGGCGACGGCTGGGTGAAGCGCGGCGGGCGCGTGATGAACACAGCGCTGGGCGCATTGTGCCTTGAGAGTTATTACTTCTATCCCGTAATCAAGAACGAATGACCGGCGGACGCGCCCCGCCGGACGGAGGAACGAAAAATGAGAAAGGCGAAAGTCCTGAAAACGATCAACAGCGTCGCCCCGATACGCATCTGCGACAACGGGGGCTGGACCGACACATGGTTTTCCGGCCACGGCAAGATTTTCAACATCGGCGTCTACCCATACGCCGAGGTCCAGATGCACGTGATGGAATACACCGGTCAGAAGGACCGCATCATCATCCATGCCGAGAACTACGGCGAACGCTACGTCGTCAATCCGCAGGCCGGAAGCTATGACAAGCATCCCTTGCTTGAGGCGGCCATCGAATACATGCGCGTGCCGGATAACGTCGCCTTCGAGGTGAATATCTACTCGGAAGCCCCAAGCGGCTGCTCGACCGGAACGTCGGCGGCGGTGACGGTCGCGCTGGTAGGCGCGCTGGATACGCTCACGCCAGGCCGGATGACGCCGCACGAGATCGCCCGCACGGCGCACGCCATCGAGACGGACATGCTCAAGCAGCAGTGCGGCATTCAGGACCAGTTCTGTTCAGCATACGGCGGGATCAACTACATCGAAATGCCGTCCTATCCGCAGGCCGTTGTCAGCCAGATTCAGGTGTCGAACAACATATGGTGGGAGTTGGAAAGACGTCTTGCGCTGATATTTCTGGGCCAGACGCACAGTTCGTCGTCCGTACATGAAATGGTAATCAAGGACCTGGAGGGCGCCGGGCCGGACTGCGCGAAGCTTGAGGACTTGAGGGGAACCGCCGAACGTTCCAAGAACGCTGTCTACGCCGGGGATTTCATTGCGCTCGGCCGTGCCATGATTGACAACGCGGCGGCGCAGAAGCGGCTGCACCCGAAGCTCGTCAGCGACGACGCGGCGGCGATCATAGAGATAGCGAAGGGGCACGGCGCAATAGGGTGGAAGATCAATGGCGCGGGCGGGGAGGGCGGTTCGGTTACGTTGCTTTGCGGCCCGGACCTGAGTCAGAAGCGCAGCATGATAAAGGCCATCGAGGCGTCAAACCCGATTTTCAGAAACATCCCGATCTATCTGAGCCGATATGGTGTGCGGGTCTGGGAGGCGTGAGGCGGGGGTATACGGATTGGCCAAGCGAACTATCCAATATCCGATCAATCGGCTTGCCAGATAATCACGTTTCGTTGTAAATTCATGGAGCAGATCGGGGCGCAGGAGCAAGCCGCGCCCGCGACGGTAGCGTCCTGTTCACGACGGATCGTTCCCCGGGGGGAACCTGACAATGCCCAAGCCATCGTTGACAAGAGACTTCTGGGATTTTCTGAAAGAGAACAAGAAGTGGTGGCTCATTCCCATCGTGGTGGTGCTGCTATTCATGGCGCTTCTGATCATCCTGGGGTCAGGCGCGGGGCCGACCTACATCTACCCCATCTTCTGATCCTGCGGAGCCTCCATGCTGGAGAAGGTCAACTGGAATCCTGATCTCGCGGAGCTGCTCAAGTTCGGACGCCGGATGCCGATCGTATTCCTGATCGCGGCCTTTTATCTCTGGAAGGCCGGGGCCGTGCAGGAGGGATTGCCGCATCATCCCTTTGCCGGACACTGGTGGACGGCATGGGAACATACCGGGCACTGGCGCCAGATGCTGGCGATGGTTTTCGCGTCAGTCGCGGCGTTCGGATTCCTGACGACACACCTGACGCCGAAGATCGGACTCATCGTCTACCGGATTTTCACCGCGCAGGGATGGTTCATCGGCATGGTCCTGGCGCGGACGGCCATGACCGTTGCCTACCTCTTTGTCTTCACGCCGGTGGCGATCTTCTTCCGGCTCATCGGACGGGACGCGATGAAGCGCAAGTTCACGCATAATCCGGAGGGCACATACTGGGAGCCGCACGGCCCGCCTCCGGACAGGGAGAGATACAAGCGGATGTTCTGACACCGCACATGCGCACTGTAGAGGCGGGTTTTAACCCGCTCCTGCGGTCATGACGCATAAAGCAAGAACGTGGCAACTAACGATGGAGAATCTGATGGGCAAGAAAACAAAGACGGTACTCTCGATCATGGCGCACCCGGATGACGCGGAGTTCACGTGCGCCGGAACCATGGCAAGGCTGCACAAGGAACACGGCTGGCAGGTTGCGGTGGCTACGATGACCCCCGGCGACTGCGGATCGGCAACGGACAGGCCGCAGGAGATTTCCCGCATCCGCACGGCGGAGGCTCGAAAGGCAGTGGAAATCCTTGATGGCCGCTATTTCTGCGCGGGATCGCAGGACCTATTCATCTTCTATGACCGCCTGCACATGATGCGCGTGACGGAGATCATCCGGGAAGTCAAGCCGGACATCGTCATAACGCACAGTCCGCAGGACTACATGCTCGACCACGAGGTTACGAGCACGCTTGTCCGCGCGGCGACGTTCGGGGCGCCGATCCCGAATTTTCCGACCGAAGCGCCAAGCCCCGCGCCGCCGCTGGCGCACATCCCGCATCTCTATTATGCCGATCCGATGGAGGGGCACGACATCTTCGGCAATGAGATCAAGCCGGACCTGATCGTTGACATCTCCGGAGAGATTGACGCGAAGGAGCGGATGCTCTGCTGCCACGCCAGCCAGCGCGAATGGCTGCGCGCGCACCACGGCATGGACGAATACGTGCGCATGATGAAGGCGTGGTCCCAGAAACGCGGCGGGGAGGCCGGATTCGCGTTCGGAGAGGGCTTCAGGAAGCACAAAGGCCACGCCTACCCGACTGACGACATCCTGCGCAATTTGCTTTGTTGAGCCGGGCGTTGCGCGCCGGGGCTGGACCTTGGAGCGCGCTCGTCCGTTGCGGACGCGCTTGATTGCGGAGATTCCATAAAAACAGTTGTCACATAGCATATGGTTCAGGAGCCGATCTCATGCGTTTTCTGATTCTCCCGCTGCTGATGAGCGCGCCTGTCGCGGCGCTGGCATACGATGCCGATTTCGCAAACCAGCCGGTCGAGAAGAGACCGAAGCTGGAAGTCCGTTACGTTGACGGTTCCCGCAGCGCCTTTCTGATCATCGCCGAGGCCTATCGCCTGACCGGCGAAATGCGCAAGCCGCACCGCCTGTTTGACTCAGCGACGGGAACGGAATGGCTCTCCATATCCGTCGAGGACGCCGCCGGCAAGGTCTATTCCTCAAAGAACTGCGAAGCTCCGTCTCGCATCAACCTTTATCGCCGGGGGCCGTATTTCTGCGAGATTCACTGGCTTGATTATCAAGTCGCCGACGCCGATGGGAAGCTCGCGCCCTTGAAGGGCGACCTCGCGCTCTACTGCTACCCGGAGAAGATACTGGCCTCGATAACGTGGCACGCGATCGGGAATTTTGACGCGAAATCCGTCCGGATTGAAGGCATCGCGGAGAACCGGTTCATCCCGGAACAATTCAAAAAAGGGACGAAGCAATGCTTCTCTTTCCCGATTTTCGGAGAGACGCCGCCGCTACCGGATTCGGCATTCGTGAACCATGAGGCGAAGGTTCCGATGCGCTACGACGCGGTACGGGGATGCTACACAATCGGTTCCCTGAGCGAGGGCGGCTTCCAGGGTCATTTCTACCATCATCCCAACCGCTACGAGACCGCGCGATTCACGGTCATAAATCCGGCTGAGCCACGCAAAATCTACGTTTGCCATGAAAATATCGGCGGGGACAAGGGGTCGGTCGAGGGCGGGATCCTGTTAGACGCGGATGGACACCCGCTTCCGATCGTAGTCCAGATATCCAAGAACTTCGCCGGGGAGAAGGAGGAGAAATTCTACAACCCCGACGACACGCCATTCAGCGAGACTTATTTTCCGCTTTACCTTGAAACCGGAGAGAAGAGAACAATAACGTCCCTGAAGCTCTACCAGAACTGGGGACGCCACATGGTCAAGCAGTTCTCCTCCCTGGGGGCGTGGATGGACTACTTCCACAGTTCGACCGGCGTAACTGAAACGACCTGCTATGTCCCGTTCAAATTTGCCGGGCTTCCGGGGGTTGATATCGCAGACTTCCGCGCAATGAGCCAGGACTCCTTCTGGAGCGGGCAGCCGCAGCACGACAACGTCGCGGGGCACAGCTTCCTCTCATACAAGGCCGGAGACGCCTGGACCTACCTCGAATACGGCGGGACGACATATCACAGCACGGGGCCTAACTGGATGGACATCGGGCTGGACTACTTCTCGACCGACGGGAAGATCAAGGCGACCGTCCGCACGTTCGAACTCCCCCAGGCCGACGAGCTTCGTAACTTCATCCGCGTCAGATACGACGTTCAGGAGCCTGTCACGATTGAGAACGCGAAGGAGAACTTCCGCCTGCTTACCGTGGCGACGTGGGTGCAGAGCCTGAGGTACAAGCGATTCGCCGCGACGGGAATCCCGGACGCCGATCTGGATTTCACGAAGGACAACTTCAGCGTCCGGGGACAGGGGATTCCCCCGGAGGACTCGTTCATTGCCGTTTATGGCGAGGAGAAAGGCTCCAATGCAATCGTCCTGAGGTCGTGGGATGCGAAGGTCGGCGGGAAGGACATGGGCCCTGCGGCGAGCGTCTTGTGCGAGAAGAAGGGCAATCTTCGGATGTTGCTCGTCCCTGATGCGGAGACGTTGGAGTTGAAACCGGGGGATTACTTCTACTTCGACGCGTTCTGGCTTCCCTACGGCGAGGTTGCCGGGGCGAAGACGCCCGGTCGGGAAAGCGATGTTTTCGGCGCCAACGCCCCGCGCGTGACGGCCATGTCGCGCGGCGCGAAGGTCTGCGACTTCCCGACGATTGTCTCAGCGGATTCCAACGAGGCGGAATTTGTCCTTGAGGGCGGACGCGACCTGATCCCAGTCATCATCACCGGTCTGACGGACTACCGCTGGCCCAGAATCTGGCGCAGGGAATCGCGCGGGTGGCGGATGCTTTCGCATGGGCGCGTGAGTGACAATG
Source organism: Planctomycetota bacterium (assembly GCA_022711755.1). Classification (GTDB taxonomy): domain Bacteria; phylum Planctomycetota; class Brocadiia; order SM23-32; family JAKLEA01; genus JAKLEA01. The sequence goes on along the minus strand of JAKLEA010000007.1, from coordinate 65,630 downwards.
ACGGAACGCAGGTTTTCGCTGAACCGGACGGCAGCTTCGGCGCGGTCTTCCTCGTTCCATCGGACAATTCGCCCCAGAGGTTTAAGGTCACGGCCGGACAATCGCATCAGACGCTGCCGCGCATCAGCGTAAAGCCGCTCCAGGTCGGTCCGGACGGCGTTGCGCACATCGCCCTCATACAGGCGCACTGGATGAAGACTCCGATACAACTTCGCTTCCCGGAAACGCTGCAGACGGACAAGCTCGACTTCATTGACCATCATCGCGACGACATGCCACCGCGTGTCCCATCTGCGCCGCTTGCGCAGGTCTGGCAGGAGAGCGAGGGCGGCTCGATCTGGTTTGAGTGGGAATTCGACAACCAGGTTGCCGGCGGGCGTCTTTCGCCCAACGAGGACGACGTTGACCTGGAGTTCTGGCTCCAGAACAACCGTTCGGAACCGGTGAAAATGTCGTTGCAGTTCTGCCCGATTCTAACGAATACGCTTTTCGACGACAGGACGCTGGAGCGGACGTGGGTACACATCGGCGGGGCATGGAAAAGGATGTCGGAAACCGAACGGGGAAGCGGCAGGCACGAGCTTTGCCACTACCCGATATTCGGCGGCCCGCCGGTGAACGACGGGATGGAATGGGGCGGGTCGAAGGAGGTTGCGGACGTCGGCCTTCCGGCGGTTATCTCGGAGGATGGGAAATACATCTTTGCAATTGCATGGCCCAATGCGCGTTCGATTCTGAGCAACGCCCTCTCGCCGTGCATCCACGCCGATCCCGACGCGATAAACTGCCCGCCGGGGAAGCGGGTTCACCTGAGAGGCAAGGTCTACCTCATGGAGGGGGGACTGGAGGATCTACTGGATCGGACGCAGCGGGAGATGGGATTGCCGGGTTGTGCGACCATTCAATCCGATGTCCGGTAAGCAGGAGGTGAAGAGTGATGATGAAGAACGCAAAGTACTTTGTAATGACGATTCTCGTTGTATCGGTGGTATTCGGCAGCAATGTCCCTGCTCAAGTGGAAACGCAAGGTGAATCCACGAAACCGCAACAGGGGTATGCTAAGTCTTTTCCCGGCAAACCGTGTGGCTTTTACTCTTCCATAGCAGATGTCTTCATCCGCCACAAGGAACCGGGGGAAGCGGAGCGGTGGGTGCGCATGGGTTTGGAGAGTTCCAGCGATCCGCAGAACAGGGACAAACTACTTCTGTCCCTTGCCGAAGCGATAGAAAAGCAGGGGAAGATCGAGGAGACAATTGAGATACTCAAGAAGCTTTGCGATTCGCCGGATGCCCGATTACAAGAGATGGCGTGCCAACAGCTTGCAAGCGTTTATCTGCGCGCAAAACGTTACGACGATGCCGAACCTTTGCTACAGTTGGATATTGAGAAGGCCACGACATCCTTGGAGAAAGATCGCCGCCGTAATTCTTTATTTAATACATACATCATGCACAATCGGATTCCGCAGGCCATCAAGACATACGAGGACCGTCTGTCGAAGAATAAGGACGATATGGAGGCGATTCATATGCTTGCTGACTTGTACATGCGCAAGGAGGAGAGTTCAAAGGCTGTACCGCTGTTGGAGCGTCTGACAGCCTCATCGCCAGATGACTCCCACCTCAAATCGAACCTTGCGCAAGCATATGTGTCTTCTGGCCGGATAGAACCTGCAATCAGGATCTATGAGGAACTGCTTAGAGCGAATCCGGGCCAGAAGGAACACTGGGTATGGCGCATGTCTGTGGCTTACCAGCAGATGGGGATGAGAGAAGAGGCATCTGAGTGCGGAAGGAGACTTCTGCGAGAAGCCGGAGAGGATATAAACATGATAATCGGCGGCGGCAAAATTCTGTCCGACTGTCGCAAGCCTCTTGATGCGGCTCAAGCCTACATGAAAGCTGCCGACATGACTGACGACAAAGAAGGGGGGAAGGGCAGGTTATTGCTGATAGCAGCCAAGCAATATGTGGAGGGCCGCCAGTTTGACAAGGCAGAGAAACTCGCCCGAGAACTGATCGAATCGGGTCACGAGATAGATGTTAATGCGGCGAAAAGACTATTGGCTGACATTCTCGAAGCGCAAGGGCGAACAGAGGAATTGGACAAGCTGAAGTGAATGCGGCATGAGTAGAAGTCGGACCATGCGCGTCCCAATGCACTTCGCGCCCTATGAAAACCACAGGGAGAACCGTTACTTTCCGGTCGCTGTCAGTCCCGCTGCATATGCTTTCCTGGATTCGGGGCTCTGCAACTCTTCCAGCTTGGGGGCTTTCTGGCCTCTCGCCTCAAAGCACTCATTCAGGAATCCCTGGAATTCGAGTCGGAAAAGCGCCTCGTGGCGTTCCTCCTCTCTTAATCTGTTCCCAGGCATCTTCCTCGGCGACTCAGCCCATAGGTAGTAGAAGTGGTCGCTGCTCAGCAATTCCGAACACATTCTGATCCGCTCTCTCTCCGGGAGGCTTTCGATCTGTTTCAGTGAATATCGCTTCCTGCTCCACCAAGCCCGTTCAACAGCGAATTTCAACAATTCCACGCTTCCCAAATCAGCGAATAGCCTTATGCCGTCATTCGCGATCAGGCTATCTTCTTGGAAAAGGTCGTATTTTGCCTTCACTATCAACTTGCCAAGTTCTGCCTTTCGTCCGGACTCTTCAAAAATTCTGACGATATCTTCGTAGTCAATCTTCTCTCTTTTCAGCAGGTCGGGATTTATCTCCCCAATCAGTAGATTGAGTTGCTGGCTCGACATCGGACCAAGCATCTCCTCCGGCGCATATGCGATCACTCCGGCGCCTGGGATAGGATGTAATCCTGATGGCCATTCTATGTGCCAAATCTTCTCCCATTCCTCATCTGTTGCGCGGTGCAATGTTATCGCTTTTTCTATTTTGATTTTATATTCTATGAGTGAGAAGTCACATGTGAACAGCCAAGAGGTTCCGATCATAAACCGATCCATCTCTCCTCTTGTCAAGCGGCAGAGAACGCCGACCCTCTGCATCTTTTCGCCTGCCTCAAACATGTGGCCGTCGCAGTATGAGAGGCCGTAGTTAGCGACAATGGCCGGTATGTACCGCGGATACTTCGACTCAAGTTCAGAGAAATATGCCACCATCTCCTTGAATTTCTTTTCCTTCCACATTTCGTCGAACTGCCTTGCGATCTCGGAAGCCTTTGGCGGGGCGTCGGCTAACGCATTTAACTCAATAGCCAGTATCGCGAGAATAACCAAGACAGAAGCCGACAACCTGCCTGTAAGCACTACTCGTTTTCTATAGCGAGTCATCAGAAAATCTTTCTCACGATTACTTTCTCCCCTTCACCCAATCCGGCGAAAGCTGGAAATGTCCGATGGATTTCCGCAGGTGGGTGTAGGTGACGTGGACGGTTCCGTCCGACGCCTGGATTATTGCTGGGTACGAAAACTCGCCGGGTTCGGTTATCAGGTCGCGCTTCCACGGCCATGTGCGCCCCTCGTCCTCGCTCAGCGCGAGGGTGAAGGGCGAGCGCTCCTTGGGGGAGTTATTGAAGGCCAGAACGACGCGCCCGTCGCGCAGCTTTACCATGTCAATGGAGACATACGGGTTCGGCAGGCCGGTGAACCCCGCGAAGCTCCACGTCCTGCCGCGATCCTTCGATTCCGTCTGAAGGATGAAGGAATCGAAACTTGGCCTGACCATGGCGAAGAGGGATCCGTCGCCGCGCTGGATGATGCTGGGTTGCTCATTCAGGATGCCCATCAGCGGCCCCGTCCGCTGCCAGGTTTTTCCGCAGTCGGGCGTTATCCAGAAGCGGCTGTGGCTGTCCTTGTATTCGACGCCGAAAATGACCTCCCCGTTGTCCATCACGATGGGCTTGGTCCTCACGACGTTGCCGAGTTCCCTGTCCAGCCAGCGGATTTCGGACCACGTGATCCCGCAGTCGGTTGAGGTCCTGTAGCGAAGGTCGCAGGTTTCCCATCGTACGCCGGGGCCGGCCGGGCCGTCCAGCTTGCCCATCATCGTGCCGTAGATGAGCCAGAGAACGCCGTCAGGCATGATGAAGAATATGCAGTTGCCCTCGGGCTTGCCCGGCTCGTCGGCAAGGACGACCGGCTCGGACCACTTGGCGGCGTCCTTTGGCTTGCGGGAGGCGACGACAGCGACGTCGGGCCGGGCTTCCCCGCTGCCGGAGTACCAGCAGGCCATCAGGTCGCCGCCGGGCAGCTCGACGATGCTGGAACAGTGGCAGGAGGGGAATCTTTCGGTCGGATGTGAGATCAGTTCGTGCAGGAATACCATTTCATTACTCCTGGTGACGCTTGTTTGTTCCTGCCCTGGGACGGCAGGCTTGTTTCCTGCGGCGCAACCGGCAATCCCGAGGGCCAAAGCCGCGATCAAGGCCGGATTCATCATCGTTTGCCCTTTGTCGTCCTGGTTGCTTATGATTGACTGCGGCGCATTTGTCACCGTGGATGCGCATACGCGCCGCATGATTACGCCAAAGACTGCGAATTGGTTTGTAACCGGTCGGGCCTCAGGAATCAAGCGGGGGAGGGACGCGCATTCCGGGGAGGAAGAAAAATGATTTTGTAGTCCGATTATTGCATTGCGTTTTGAAACATTTCGGGTATGATATTTCGCTTGTCGGGGCGGCGGGTTGATGCCCGTCATGTCGCCCCGGCTCTTTGCGGTGGTCTATCTCATTGCGGGGATTCTGTAGCAGAAACGGGGGTTCTGCCCTCGACTGACTGAGCGCGATTTGTTGCGTCTCATCCCCTTTGAGAATGGCTGCCGCCGTTTTTGAGAGGTTGTCTTAGATGGCAAAAGGACGAGTAAAGTGGTTCAGTGATCAGAAGGGCTTCGGGTTCATCGAGCAGGACAACGGCCCGGACGTGTTCGTTCATCACGCAAGCATTCTGGGAACGGGATTCAAAACGCTCAGCGAAGGCCAGGAGGTTGAGTTCGAGATCGAGCAAAGCCCGAAAGGCCCCCGCGCCAAGGACGTGAAGAAGATGGCGTAGTCCCGCCCGGTTCTTCTTCGCAATTCAGATCGGCCCCGATCACTAAATGACCGGGGCCGATTGGTTTAATGTGATCAAGTTCGGTTCTTGCCGCCATGATCTTTTGTCAGCAGATAGTCCTGTCAGTCGCCGCGGGATTATTCGGCAGCGAGTTTTAGTTAGGCAATGGCGCGGTGTTCCTGCCGCATGATTTCTCGGTATGGATAGCTCCGGCATTTCCAAACAAAGCTTGACCGCCGGATAATCTGGCGTAGTATTAGCGGCATTTACGTTTCTCGCTGGCACCGAGAAAAGGAAATGACAAGCGACCACACCCGGCAATGCGATGCCGCTTGCTCCGCAGGCGGCAAACTCCAACAACGCCACCTGAGTCACGGCGGCGGGTTCCCAACGCTCGCCTCTCAGCGGGCGCATATTGCTCTGTATCCGCCTACCGGAAAGTCGCGCGCGTTTCTCCATCACGGCTGACAGCGGAAATTACTTTTCCCAAACCGATTCAGACAAGCCGCTGCTCAGAAAGGCGACAGAGAAAATGCCGAAGCGCGACGACATTAAGAGAGTCATGATCATCGGGTCCGGTCCCATTGTCATCGGGCAGGCCTGCGAGTTCGATTACTCCGGCACTCAGGCGTGCAAGGCCCTCAGACAATTGGGATATGAGATCATCTTGGCAAATTCCAATCCCGCGACGATCATGACCGACCCCGGCATGGCAGACAGAACGTATATCGAGCCTCTGACGCTTGAGGCGATGGCGGAGATCATCGAGAGGGAGAGGCCAGACGCGCTGCTGCCGAACCTGGGCGGGCAGTCGGGGTTGAATCTCTCCTCGGAGCTTGCGCGGGCGGGCGTTTTGTCCAAGTTCGGCGTGAAGGTCATCGGCGTTCAGGTTGACGCCATCAAGCGCGGCGAGGACAGGCAGGCTTTCAAGGACACAATGAACAGTCTGGGCATTGACATGCCGCGCAGCGCGATCGCCGTCACGCTTGAGGAAGCTGAAAAGATCGTGGCAGACATCGGTCTGCCATGCGTCATCCGCCCGGCCTACACGATGGGCGGGACGGGCGGCGGGCTTGTCTTCAACATGGAAGAGTTCCGAACGATAGCGGCCAGGGGGCTTCAGGCAAGTCTTGTCGGCCAGATTCTGGTTGAAGAGTCGGTTCTTGGCTGGGAGGAGTTGGAGCTTGAGGTAGTTCGCGACGCCAAGAACCAGATGATAACGGTCTGTTTCATCGAGAACGTGGACGCGATGGGCGTTCACACGGGGGACAGCTACTGCACCGCGCCGATGCTGACGATTGCCCCGGAACTGCAGAAGAAACTACAGAAGTGGTCGTATGACATAGTCGAGGCCATTGAGATCATCGGGGGCACGAACATTCAGTTCGCGCATGATCCGAAGACCGGGCGCGTAGTGGTGATTGAGATCAACCCGCGCACGTCGCGCTCCTCGGCGCTGGCGTCGAAGGCGACGGGATTCCCGATAGCCTATGTGTCGTCCCTGCTTGCCGGCGGGCTGACGATGGATGAGATACCCTACTGGCGGGACGGAACGCTGGAGAAGTATACGCCTTCGGGGGATTACGTGGTCGTGAAGTTCTCGCGCTGGGCTTTTGAGAAATTTGAGGGGCTGGAGGATAAGCTTGGGACTCAGATGCGGGCCGTCGGCGAGGTCATGAGCATCGGCAAGACCTACAAGGAAGCGTTCCAGAAGTCCATACGTTCCAGGGAGGACGGGCGATATGGGCTGGGATTTGCAAAGAACTACAACAAGAAGAGCCTGGATGAATTGATGCAGATGCTCAGTTACGCAACCAGCGAGCGGCAATTCGTCATGTATGAGGCTATCCGCAAAGGAGCTGGAGTTCAGGAACTGTATGAGAAGACTTACATCAAGCCCTATTTCATTCAGCAGATGAAGGAACTGGTCGAGCTTGAGGAGGAGATTCTGAAGCACAAGGGCAGGGAGTTGCCGGATTCCCTCCTTGTCAGAGCCAAAAAGGACGGTTTTGCCGACCGTTACTTGTCCAAGCTACTGGGCGCGGCGGAAACGAAGATACGCGAACAGCGCAAGAGGCTGGGACTTGTGGAAGGCTGGCATCCGGTTCCGGTGAGCGGTGTCGAGAACGCGGCCTACTATTATTCATCTTATAACGTGCCCGATCAGACAACGGTTTCCCCCAACCGCAAGATAATGGTCCTGGGCGGCGGGCCGAACAGGATAGGGCAGGGCATCGAGTTTGATTACTGCTGCGTCCATGCGGCGTTTGCGCTGCGCGACGCGGGGATCGAGTCCATCATGGTCAACTGTAATCCGGAGACCGTCTCAACGGATTACGACACGTCCAACAAGCTCTACTTCGAGCCTCTGACTGTCGAGGATGTGCTGAGTATTTACGAGAAGGAGAAGCCGGATGGCATCATCTGCCAGTTTGGCGGGCAGACGCCCCTGAACATCGCGGCGGAACTCGAAGCGGCAGGCGCGAAGATAGTCGGAACGACGCCCGAGACGATTGACCTTGCGGAGGACAGGGACAGATTCCGGCAGGTCATGGCCCGGCTGGGCATTCCGATGCCGGAGAGTGGCATGGCAAGCACGCTTGAGGAAGCCCGTGCCGTGGCCGCCCGCATCGGGTACCCCTTGATGGTAAGGCCGTCCTTCGTCCTTGGCGGGCGGGCGATGCAGGTGGTCCATGACGACGGGATGCTGGCGCGTTACATGATGGCGGCGGTGGACGTCTCGCCGGAGCGTCCCATACTGATTGACAAGTTCCTTGAGAATGCCATCGAGGCTGAGGCTGACGCCATATCAGACGGGGTGGACGCATTTGTTCCTGCCGTCATGGAGCATATCGAGGAAGCGGGAATCCACTCCGGCGATTCCGCCTGTGTAATTCCGCCGGTGAGCATCCCGGCAAAGCATCTGGAAACCATCGAGGAATACACGAAGATCATCGCGGTTCAACTCCGCGTAGTCGGATTGATGAACATACAGTACGCAATATGCCATGATACGGTCTACGTGCTAGAGGCGAATCCGAGGGCAAGCCGGACAGTTCCGCTTGTCAGCAAGGTCTGCGGACTGTCCATGGCGCGCATTGCCACGCAGGTCATGCTTGGCGCAAAGCTGAAGGACCTGAAGCTTGAGCGCAAGAGCATCCCGCACTACGGAGTGAAAGAGTCGGTTTTCCCGTTCTACTTCTATCCGGAGGTGGACCCGATCCTCGGGCCGGAGATGCGCTCGACCGGGGAGGTTCTGGGAATGGCGGAATCCTTCGGGCTGGCCTATTACAAGGCTCAGGACGCGGCGCAGGGAAGGCTGCCGTTGGAGGGGACGGTTCTGCTGACGGTCGCCGACAAGGACAAGCAGGCGGCGGTGAACGTGGCAAGGCGCTTCGCGGCGTTAGGATTCAAGATAAAGGCCACAACTGGGACGCGGGACGTTCTGCTAAAGAACGGGGTCAACGCGGAATTGGCGAATAAAGTGGCCGAGGCGCGTCCGAACATCGTGGACGACATCATGAATCGCCAGGTTCATCTTGTCATCAACACGCCTGTCGGAAGAGCCGGCAAGGAGAACGATTCCTACATCCGGATGACCGCGATTCGGTACAAAATCCCATATATAACAACCATGACCGCTGCGGTGGCGGCTGCCAAGGGAATCGAGGCCCGGAAGATGGCGCGCGGCGCTCTGAAGTGCCTGCAGGAGTACCACAAGGACATCGAAGGGCGGTAAATTCTTCCGGCTTGGGGCGCAACGTGAAACATCGGCCTTCCCGCAATCGCTGTTATCGCTTGCGGGAAGGCCGTTGTATTGAGACTTGCTCTTATCACTGGAACAGTCGAGCAGGCTGGCGGTAAAGTAAAGCGCCGGCAGTTCCAGGAATGCCCGGATTTCAATCTGACGCGATAATGGAGATGAATCATGCCCGACCACTACCCGCCGATCAACCCGAAATTCCCCCATTTTCTTCATGGCGGCGATTATAACCCCGACCAGTGGAGCGCGACTCCGGAGGTCTGGGACGAGGACATGCGCCTGATGAAGCTGGCGCATTGCAATGCCATGTCCGTCGCAATCTTCTCCTGGACATCTCTTGAGCCGGAGGAGGGGCGTTTCGAGTTCGGCTGGCTGGACGCGATCATGGACAAGCTGGCTGAGCACGGCGGGTTCGCCGTGCTGGCGACGCCCAGCGGCGCGCGCCCGGCGTGGATGAGCCGGAAATACCCCGAAGTCCTGCGCGTCAACCGCGACGGACGACGGGAGTTTCACCATACGCGTCACAACCATTGCCGAACATCTCCCGTCTATCGGGAAAAATGCCGGATTATCAACGCGAGACTTGCCGAGAGATACAAAGACCATCCCGCACTGCTTGTCTGGCACATTTCCAATGAATACAACGGCGGAGACTGCCACTGCGACCTCTGTCTGAACGCTTTCAGGAACTGGCTCAGGATCAGGTACCACGACGACCTTGACGAACTGAATCAAAAGTGGTGGGCAGGATTCTGGAGCCACACAATAACGGACTGGGAGGACATTCGACCGATTGACTACAGCGTCCACGGCATGACGCTGGATTGGAAACGTTTCCTGACCGAGCAGACGATTGATTTCTACAAGGCGGAAATCGCCCCGCTGGGGGAGTTCACGCCACAGGTCCCGATCACGACGAACTTCATGGGACTTTCGACGACACTCGATTACTGGAAGTTCGCTAGGGAGGTTGACGTCGTTTCATGGGACAGCTATCCGTGGTGGCACAAGCCGGGCAACGAGCTTCAGACAGCCTGTGCGACGGCCTTCACCCACGACATCAACCGCTGTCTGAAGGGCGGCAAGCCGTTCATGCTGATGGAGAGCGTCCCGAGCGTCACAAACTGGGCGCCGGTCTGCAAGCTGAAACGTCCGGGGATGCACCTGCTCAGCAGCCTTCATGCCGTCGCCCACGGCAGCGACACTGTGCAGTATTTCCAATGGCGCAAGGGCAGGGGCGGCAGCGAGAAGTTCCACGGCGCAGTCGTTGACCACGTTGGGCATGAGAACACTCGCGTTTTCCGAGACGTGGCCGGAGTCGGCATGGCGCTGGAGAAGATGGACGGGGTGATAGGGACGACTGTGCGCCCGCAGGTTGCGATCGTCTACGACTGGGAAACCCGTTGGGCGATGGACGAAATCCAGGGGCTTGGGCGCGACTATCGCGGCACGTATGCCGAGACCTGCATCGCCCATTACTCTCCGTTCTGGAAGGCGGGCATTCCGGTTGACGTGATTGATCAGACATGCGATATCTCTCGCTACAAGCTGTTCATCACGCCGATGCTCTACATGCTCCGACCCGGCATGGCGGAAAAGCTTGAGAAGTTCGTCAGGGAAGGTGGAACGTGGGTTGCGACGTATTGGACGGGGATTGTTGACGAGAGTGATCTGTGCTATCTGGGCGGGTGGCCGGGAGGGGGATTGAGAAAGGTGCTGGGGATTTGGGACGAGGAGACGGACGCGACACATCCGGAGGAGAGGAATTGTGTGAGATTCGGGAAAGGCCCTGCGGATGGCATGAAGGAGGAATATGAGGCGCGGGAGCTTTTCGCGCTGATCCATGCCGAGGGCGCGAAGGTTCTGGCGACTTACGGCAGAGATTTCTACGCAGGCAGACCGGCCGTCACCGTGAACAAATATGGCAAGGGCAGGGCGTATTACGTCGCTTCGCGCAACAGCAACGACTTCCTGTGCGATTTCCTTGGCGCGGTATCGCGGGAGATCGGTATCAGACCGATTCTGGATGGCGGGTTGCCGGACGGCGTTTCGGTCCAGAAGCGAGGGGACGGGGAGCGGGAATTCGTGTTCGTCATGAACTTCAACGCTGAGCAGGTGAAGGTTGCGCTTGGCGATGGAGAATATCATGATGTCCTTGCCGGCGGCAGGGCGGGTGAGTGCGTGGAGCTTGGCGGATACGGAGTCGGGGTGTACAGACGGATGGCGAAGCGATAGACGAGGGCGCGAAAATAGGGTGTGCGAAGCGTAGGGTGCGCGAAAGCCCCAAGGCTTTTGCACACGCGGGGAGATGGAGAGGCGTCCGTCCGTGTGCGCAAAACCTCAGACCTTCGGTCTTTCGGTTTCGCACACCCTACATTGCCACATCGCTATTTCCCCATCAATGGGAGGACCATGCCCGCGAATTTGGCAAGCTCATTATCTCCTGAAGCTGCCTGAGCTTTCAGGGGCTGGAAGTCGCCGGTATCAACCGCCGTCTGCATCGCTGTTCGGAATTCGCCCAGTTCCGCGTCGTCAAGGCTTTCGCCCTTCTCGAGGAAGGCGACAGCGTCGGCAGACGATGCGAAGAGGGCCTTGCCCGCCAGTTTCTGCTGAATCTCGCGCCGGTCAAGGATTGAGCGCGCGCTCATGCGGTAGCCGAGGGGGAATGTGTTGTTGCCCTCGAAGCGCCATGCGATTCGCGCCTGTTCTTCAATCAGGCCCGTCGTGGCGATGATTCTGCCCGGCATTTCAAGGTTGAACGCGAAACGAGTCCTGGGGACGCCATGATAAGCCCCAAGGCACGCCTTCAGAAGCTTTTCGGTTCGCCTGCTCAGTTCATCGGCGTTGCCGTACCTGGCGAGCGCGACTCTCTGAATGGACAGGGCCAGGTTGAAGGCATTCTGTGGCGACAAGTCGAAGTAAGCCACTAGTTGGTTCAATTGTTCGGGCGATATCGCGGTGTTGGCGGGCGCGCCCTTCATCTTGACATATTCCTCCAGGTTGTTTCTGAGGCTAAGCCGGAATACGCGCTGCATGATCTGATTATCCTTCTGCGTGAAGTCGAAGGGCGTCCCGGCGGCGGCGCAGATTTCCGTCAGTTCCCGGTCAATCTCAGATTTGGATTTCTGAAGCGCCGCGCCCCAGTAATAGGCTTCTGAAAGATCACCGGCAAGCTTCGCCAGGTCGCCTTCGATAAACGCAAAGAGCTTTTCCAGTTCGTAGCGTTCGCCCAGGTCTTCCATCATCGCCTGTTTTGCGAGTTCCCAATATAGGGAGACGAGTTCGCGCCCGGCGCGCCGGAAGTCGGCGTAGGGGACATTGTTGGTGATTGTTTCCTCGAAACGATAATCCGCGATCAGGACGTAGTCCCTGCATTGGAGCTTGATTCTGCTTTCGCTGCCTGCCTGTTCCTGACGGTCCGCTAGCCGAAAGTGGGTTGGAATTGCCGTTTTTGGCGCGAAGACGCCGGTGAGTTCCATGCGTTTGTCGGTGATGACGCGCGGGTCCCAGCCATCTTCTCCCGGCTTGGCGAAGAACTTCCATAGGCCGTCTTCAGAATCTTTGTCATCAGGACCGGTGAGCGCAAATCGGCGGGTAAGCGTTCCGTCCTCGGCGATGCGCGTAGTGGCCGCGACGTCGTATTGAACGCATCCTGTTCCCATAAGCCATGAAGTTGCGAGTTGGAGAAGGATCAACGCCAGGTTTTTATGTCTCATCGCAGTCCCCTTTCCATTCAGTGGCGTCGGGCGGCAGATCCGAATCCAAAACTTCCTCCGGCGCGCCTACATCAATTATATCACCATTTTCGGCCGGGGTGGCGGATTGCGGGGGGCGTCCGTCGCATTCCGGGCAGTCTTCGCGCCTTCCCCACCACGTCGCTCCGCACCAGGGGCAAAGCCGGCGCGGGAACAGCGCCATGTGGATGCCGATGCCGACGATGGAGATCAGGACGGCCGCCATCAGCATCTGCATCAACCCGCCGGCAAGCGTCCACGCCTCGCGTGTGGCGGTGGTTCCGCCGACGCGATATGTAAGCAGGTAGAAGAGCCAGACGCCGCCGGCGACGATCAGGATGCCGACGGCAAGCCGGAACCTGCCACGGACGGCATGGGTTTGGTCTTCACTCATCGTCCGTCTCACGCAATCCTGTTGAAAAAGATACGACAGGCGAGACGCATGCATTACGACATGAGACTTGTTATTCCATTATAACGTCCCGAAGGGCGAGGATGTTAGCCGGGGGGGTTCCTGGCATGATAGAGTTTGACGAGCCAATTACCAGGCGTCCGTCGCGCCCGATCGTATCAATAAGCCGTCGCGCCTCGTCCTTGACTTGCTGCGGTTTGCCAAGTCTCAGAAGCCTGCCGCAGGACAATCCGCCCCAGAGGACGAGATCGGGATATCGGCGGTGAAGTTCGATCAGGTCCATCCCGGCGTCAATGTCAATTTCGCCGAAGGCATCGCAGCCGATCAGGCCGAATAATTCGTCGGCGATGGACCAGATTTTCCCGTCGCTTCGGAAGATATAGCAGAAGCCCATGTCATGGGCGGCCTTGACCTTCCTTGCGTAACGGGGGGCGACGATGTCATGGAAGAATTTTGGGGAGTAGACCGTTCCGCGGTTGTCGGCAAGGTCCCCGCCGCCGTTGAGGACGGAGAAACCGAGCGATTTCTGAAGTCTGAATTCCTTGATGTTGCTTTCGACGGCGGCGTCGAGCCAGCGTTCGATCAGGTCGGGCGCGAGCGCGACGGCTTCGAGGAAGTGTGGTTGAATGGGAACGCTCAGGAAGCTGCGCCCCGCGATGAGCGCGTCCTCGCCGGCCAGTTCCCGCATTTGCAGATATTCGCGGAATCCTTCAGGCGTGGGACTGGATTCAGCGGCGGAGCGTTCGGCGGAAGCGACAATGGACGGGATGTCGTCGAAAACCGGCTCTTTTCCCTTCAGGCGTTTCCATCCCACGGCCCCGGACTGGGGGTCGTATTGCCACATGACCGCGCCATTGTCGAATAGGAACGTGTTTTCGTCAATCCTGGCGAAGGGTTTCTGCCCCAGCCGCCACGGCGGGGCGCAGCAGTCAATGCCCATGTGACGGCAGAACTCGACAAGATCGCGCAGAACCGTGTCGAGCCACTGGCTGTGCGCTGCGTCGCCGTCCATCCAAATGTTGGCCTCAGCCTTCCAGAGCGGCATCCCGCCGGTGTGCATTTCCCGGCCCATGATTGCGGAGGCGACATCGGAGGAGACGACCTGTTCCATCCAGGGGACGCGGTCGGGGATGCCGCGCTTGTGGAAGACGGTCAACGCTCTGAGGCAGCCGTTCATGGCGCGTCCTCTGTAATCTCAGGTCGGGGCGGAACGACGCAATTAAGATAATGATAAGAATGGCGGAGAGGGCGGGATTCGAACCCGCGGCACAGGTTTTGCCCGTGCACACGCTTTCCAAGCGTGCTCTTTCGGCCACTCAGACACCTCTCCGCCCGTGTGGTCGTTTGGTTGGCGTTTTACGCCCGCTGTGATTCGCGGAAAAACCATGATATCATAGGTTTGCGTGGTGTCAATTGCTCTGAAAGGATATTCCTTATGCCGGTGAGACATTTGCCGCGGGTGATGCTTTGATTGGCCGACGCAGAATTGTGATATCTTTCGAAACCCGGTTCCGGGTGTTCACTCTTGCGTTGATGGCATTTTGCGCGGTCATCCATGCTGGGGAAGAAAAACCAAAGCATGAAACCATAAGGGTCGGTGGAACCGTTTATCATGTATTGAGCAGAGCCAACACGCAATGTTATGACGCCGTTCTGAAGCTGAAGGATGGAAACCTGCCGTCGGCAATTCTTATTGCGGCGGATGAAGGCGGGAACGGGTATCGGATCGTCTTTTCTGATGGGAAAGCTGTTCTTGAAGCGATGGGAAATGGCGCGTCGAAAGCGCTGCGGTCAAGCGACCTGCCGGCGTTTATTACGGAAGGCGGCGGGAAGGCCGGAACGACGACACTGCTTGTCCGGCGCAGGTGGCATCGCCTGAGCGTCCTGATAAATGGCTGCATTGTGATTGACGCGCTTGAGAACAGCCGGGCGGAAGGAATCGCGGCAATCATAGAGGACGCCTTCGGGAACGTGGAGGAATCTGCCTTACGGGAGATCGGCGATGTGTCCTTCGCGGATGATTTTGTCCGCAAGTCCGGCGAGCTTGGGCAATGGAAGGCGGCAACAGGGCAATGGAAGATTCACTCGACCATCGAGCAGTGGAACGAGGGTGTTGCGTTCAATCCCGCCGGGGTAGCCAGAAGCTCGAACGCTTTCGCGCTGGCGACGTCCTGTCTGGATGGAGAAGCGTTCATCACGGCCGGGCAGGAATTCTGGGATGATTACGTTTTCAGCGTTGCGGCAAAGTCTGACGCGGGCAGCATGGGGCTGGCATTCGGATGCGTCGGAAAGGACGAATGCCATCGTCTTGAATGGAACGGCGGCGAATCGCTGCTGAGACTGGCGCGGATTTCCGGCGGGAATGATGAGACGCTAGCGTCTGCGCGAATGGAGCGCCGCCCCGATCAGTGGCATATGCTGGAGGTGCGACTTGAAGGGCGAAAGGTGATCGCCTGCATTGATGGAACTCCGCGCCTGGAATGCGAGTCGCCGGACGCCAATCGCGGCTCAATCGGATTATGGGCGCGTGGTTGCGGCGAGGCGGTCTTCGATGACGTTTTCGTTTCATCAAATCAGGAATTTAACCTTGATGAAATAGCGGACGTCGCAGCCGGGAAGAAATGGAAGGTTGAGGATGGGAACGACGGGCAGAATGGGATCAACGCGCCGGCGATCAGGAAATTCAGGCCGTCCGGGCGCGGTTTTTCGATTCTGTTGCCGGTCGAGGCTGATTTCGACCGGATGATCGCGTCAACGGCGATTTCGGGCATTCCGAAAAAGGGGAGAGCGGGCCTGGTCTGCGGATGGAAGTCGCCGAAGGATTATCTGTCGGCTGAGATTGCGTCAGGTGGAGGCGATGATCGCGCGGTCAGGATATGCAGAATCGCGGGGGGGAAAATGGAAACGCTGGCGGAGGCGGAAGCCCCGGAGACCGGCGGCGGAGCGATTTTACGCCTCGATACGACCCGCGAAGGCCTGATCCGGCTTTACCTTGACGGGCGATTGTTCCTTCAGGCTGCGATTGGGGAGACGCCGACGGGAAGGATCGGTTGCCTGGCAGAGGGCGGGGGAGAGGTTGCCTTCGATGCGCCGACGGTCTGCCTAACGGAGATCGTTGAGCAGGAACACGTGATCGCAAACGACATCTTCCGCAGGGATGCCTACATGGAGGGGTGGGCCGCGCCGTCCGGGGCGTGGGTAAAGGTCGAGAAACCTGATCCGGTGATGGGCAAACACGCTTATTGGCACAAGGGGGATTTCTTCGGGCGTTTCGAGATTCAGACCCGGCTGCGACGAGCAAATCCGGTCACGAGGCTGTTCTTCTGTTCCGACGCGACTGGGGCCGTTGGCAATCCCCAGACCGGATATCGGCTTGACGCGATGCTGACGACCGATGGAACTCTGAACGTATCTCTTTATCGCGGGGCAGAGAGGGCGGCGCAGGAGAGCGTGAAGCTGACCGCGCAGGAGACTTCTGACCTGAACATCGGCGTCGAAAGCAACGGCTGTTACATCAACTCCTTTATTGCCTTCAAGAACGGCGAAAATACTATCAGGCGCGACCTGATTGTATTCCGCGACAGCGATCCGCCGGGGGGCACAATGCTGGGCATCGGTTGCGATGCCCAACCCTTCATTGAGAAGACGGAAATTCTGCGCGAAGGGGTATGGGATGACGTTTTCGACAAGGCGCTCTGCGACTGGCGCGCGGAGGGAATCTGGAGGGTGACGAATCGCTTCCAGTGCGACCCTCGTTGGTCATGGATGAACGGAACCAGCCGCAACACTGCCGTCCTGTGGAGCAAACGGGAGTTTGAGGGAGACCTGACGGTGGAGTTTTACGCCGCCATGCGCATGGCTCTTGCGCGCCCGCCATATTATCCACGCCCCGGGGACTTGAACGTCACCATCTGCGGCGACGGACGCAACCTCTCCAGCGGTTACAGCTTCATCCTCGGCGGTTGGGGGACGACACGCACCTGCATAATGCGCGGGGACGACATTGTCACCGATACGGACAGAGAACTCGTGCCGACCTTCAGGAACAACTTTCCCGGTGTGGATAACCTTCACCGGCGATGGTTCTATATCAAGATACGCAAGCAGGGATCGCGGCTGGAATACTACCTCGACAATGAGCTTATCCTTGAATTTGAAGATCCGGAACCGCTGACAGGCAAGCGTATAGCCCTTTGGACGATTGACAACAGCATCATGATCGCCAGGGTCAAGGTTTCATATTCAAGCAGCAGCCCCCCGTCAGTTACCGATTCCGATACGCCGGACGATGAGGCTTATCCTGAAGTAAAGGAACGGGATATCATCAATCTTTCCCTGCCCATTATCGCGTATGATTTCAATGCCGGACTGGACGGATGGAGCAGCACGCCGGAGGGCGGGGCCGAGTCGTGTGTCGTCAGGCGGGGGGAGGACGATTCGGACCTTTGTCTTCGGGTCCGCAACAGGTTTGGCGGGGGGGAGATTGACGTCTCGGTTCAAACTCCGGACGATGAGGATTCCGCGTTTTGCAGCGAACTCGCGTTTGACTATCGAATCGAGCCGGGATGCCTGATTAACCTTTATCTCAACGTGAAGTCGCGTCCGCTCTTCATTCGCCTGACCGGTCCGGATGCAAGCGATCTGGGGATGACCTGCATCGGCGCGATAGAGGACATGCAGGCTGACGGGGAATGGCACACCGCCAGTTTCCCGCTGGGAGTGGCTCTGCGGAGGATGTTTCCGAAGGCAGAAATGCTTCAGATTGGGAAGCTTACCTTTGGGAATCTTCATCCGGGATATTTGCGGGCCGGTTTCGGCGGAAACCGCGGCGGGACGGCGTATTATCTCGATAATGTGACGCTGAAACCTTCGATGTATTTCCCGATTTCAGGCACGGTCGAAACCGGTGTGGAACCTGTTCTGACATGGGAACGCCTTGATGCCGATAAAAAAGTCTTGAAAACAGGCGAGGTGAAACCAAAGACGGCATTGCCAAAGCTTAAGAAATACCACTTCTCCAAGGTGGAATTGCCGCCGGGGGAATATCTGCTTAAGGTGTCGGTGGGGGATCAGGTATTGCCCGCCGGCCCGGTTCATATCTCGCCTGCGGTTCCTAAAATTGCCGAGGCGACTCCCGCTGACGGAGCGGAATGGGGATTCGAGCCGATTGTCATCCGATTTGAAAATCCGGATGACATGCTGGCGTTTCGTCCATCGGAACTGACTTTGACCGTCAACGGCAGGGAAATCCCTGTAAACGATGGATCGGTGGAATGCGATTATTCGGCAGGAGCACTCGCTTTCGACGTAGCGAAAAGCGACGCCGTTTTCAAGGACGGGGAGGCGGTTCCCTTCCAACTGCTCCGCATGCCTTGGCGCAATGTTCTTGCCGCCTGGTCCCTGAAGGTCTCGTATCGCAAGGTCACGCTCGCTCCGGCCATGGTACGCTTGGCGGAATCGCCGCTGCAGAACGATTTCGAGGACGGACCCGGGGATTTCACGACATCGGACAAGGAGATTATGCAGACCGTTTTTGACGCTTCCGGCATGCCCATCGGCCACGACGCGCGAGCCGAATGCACAGAGGAAACCGCTTCGGAAGGCAAGCGCAGTCTTGAGGTATTCTGTCTTGACGCGGGGAGTTACTGCGGGGGCGTCATAACGGCAAAGCCGATTGACCTGCGGCAGTATCCGATGTTGGCGTTCGATTACCGGTTTCCGCCGGGCACGACCGTAGACCTTGCGGCCAAAAACGCCGGCAGGTATTGGAGGATTGCATTCTGCGATTCGGGCGCGGGGGACAAGGCCCCGATCGCGGAGATCGCAGACGTGAAAGATGACGACGAGTGGCACAGCGCTGAGGTTAACCTGCTGCGCGGTTTCAGCGGCAGCGCATGGAAATCCGTCGGCAACAGCGTCATTGATAAACTCGTCATCGGCGACATGGGCTGGCAAGGCGCCCCGACCGGGACGCGATACTGGATTGACAACATCCGGCTTGTCCCCCTGGTTCCGGCGGACGGGTGCGCCGTCAAGCTCGCGGCGCGGCATCCTTCCGGGATCAAGGGATTCGGATACACATGGGACGCCGAGGCTGAAACCGAGGCTCCAAAGAAGTTGATGACGAAAAAGCCGGAAGTCGTCACAAAGGGGTTGCCTTCTGGGGACGCCTATCTGCATGTTCGCGCGCTGGCCAATTCGGGCCAGTGGGGGGAGACTTCGCACATAAGATTCCTCGTTGATTCCGAGCCTCCGGCGATCGCAGACCTCAAGCCGGGGAAGGGGGAGACTGCATTTCCCGAAAGGCTTGAGGCGATCATATCGGACGATTCTTCCGGGGTATGCCGGGAGAAGTGGGAGTTACGCGTCAACGGCGAGGCCATAGAGTGCGCCCCGGGCGATGTGACCTATGACAGCGTGAGCGGACGGGTGAGGGTAAGGTGCGCGAAACTGACCACGGCGAGAACAGACGTCGTGGAGGATTATGAGGTAACACTCGGTCCGTTACGCGACAACGCGGGTAATGGGGACGTCCTTTGCCGGTGGAAGTGGAAGATGGATTTCACGAGGGACACGGTCCCGCCCACGCCGCCGGAAATTGAATGGACGAGCGGACGAGAGGAAGTCCTGCGCGACGCGATGGATTCCCCCGAACTGTCGGAGCATATGCGGGAAAGCGCTACTGGGCTTATGCTCCGCCCGGCCTACCGGGACCCGATCAAGTCCGAAAACGTCCTGGCTGTCTACACTATGGCAGTCAACGACGAGCGCCGGGCGTTCAAAATCGTCAATCAGAAGTTGGATTTGAATGAGACACCCGTGATCTGCTTCGAAGCGCGCATGAAGGATGGGGCGTCGTGTAATCTTGAGGTTCGCAGCGGAGAGGAATCCTTTGCGATTCCTTTCGCGCTTTCCGATCCGACCGCGCTTGAGAATGAAACAGGCGCGATTTTGGCGGACAATCTGTGGCATCCTGTATGGATCAACATCCGTGAGCGCATTGCTGAACAGGCGCGGGTGAAGGGGATTGAACCTCCGGAATCTGCGGACGAAGTCTCCGTCTGTTTCCCGCAGGGCAGGAGCGCGCGGTGCTTCCTGAGCAGCCTGGTGATTCCGAAGTCGGGCGCGGCGACTCCGACTTTCAGGCTTGATGCGCGAGACATCTCAGGAATCAAGGCGTGGCGATGGCGGATAACGTCCGATCCGGCGCTCGACGAGCTTGGTCTTGATTCCGACGTTTCCGACAACCCGGATGCATCGCCGGACGCGCCGCTTGAGAACGGGCTGTGGTTCATCTGCGCCCAGGCGCAGGACGGCGCGGGAAACTGGAGCCGTATTTCGCGCATGGCGTTTTACGTGATGGAGTAAAAATGCGTAAAGCCAAAGATTTCACGTAATCAGAATCGCAACGGCGAGTGTCTACGGCTGCGCTACTCAAACCTTACATTGGATTGACAAATGATGCCTTGTTTCTGAGGCAACAGGGAGACATGCGGAGATCATGAGGAACATGCTGCTTTGCGTTGGAATCGCCGGTCTGACCGGGTTGGGAGCCGTGGCGAAGAGCGATGATGGCCGCGAGTCGCAGCCGCCGCGATGGGAATTGGGCAAGGGTTTTGGCGTAGTCTGGAACGTGGCCTGCGATCAGAATCTGCCGCACTCGGACCATATTGAAATGAGCGGGCGACGCGTTTCAGTGATCGTTCGCTACGTTGTCGGAGCGGACAGGCATTTATCTATCTCCCGTCATGTTGTCTGGCCCATGTTGCGCACGATTCCCAACAACACCCACGCCAGTCTGTCGCAGGATTTCGGGCCGGAGATCGCGCCGGACATCCGGGTGGACGATAAGGCCGTGTTTGGAGCGAAGGTCGTCAGCATATCGCTTGACGGGCTGCTGAACGTCTCAAGTGTTACGGACGCGGGCCTGGGGATTGAAAGGATCATATTCCCGTCGCGCGATAAACCAGCCGCGCTTGAAAGATGGACGCTTCGGAACAAGTCAGACAGGCCGATGCGAATAGCTGTGAACCCGACGGAGCGTTCGATTACAACCGATCCCAAGACAGGCGTTCAGGGGTCGTACCTGCTTCAGACCGTTACTGTCGGGCATGGACAAGCGACGCTTGTTCCCGGGGATGAATTCCGATTTGGGGTTGTCATCAGCGGCCGTCTTCCGGGGGAGCAGCCCCTCGACATAAGAATCGAGGAGGAAGAACAAAGCAGGCGAGAGTTTGTCAGCGGGCTGTTTGAGTCGCTAAAGCTTGAAACACCCGATCGGGTTCTCAATCGCGCGTTCGATCTTGCGAAGCTTCGGGCGGCGGAGAGCATATTTGCCACGAAGGGGGGGCTGATGCACGGCCCCGGCGGCGGGGCATACTATGCCGCGATCTGGGCCAACGATCAGGCGGAATATTCCGGGCCTTTTTTCCCGTTCCTGGGCGATCAGGGCGGAAACGAGTCAACGCTGAACTGTTATCGCCATTTCGCACGGTTCATGAAGCCGGACTACAAGGCTGTTCCGTCTTCGATCATTGCCGAGGGCATTGACATCTGGAACGGCGCGGGGGATCGCGGAGACGCCGCCATGATCGCATACGGGGCGAGTCGTTACGCCTTGACGATGGGAGATCGGAAGATCGCCGAGGAATTGTGGCCTTCAATAGAATGGTGTCTCGAATACTGCCGGCGCAAGACGACGCTGGATGGCGTGATCGCGTCGGATTCCGATGAGCTTGAAGGTCGCTTCCCGGCGGGGAAGGCAAACCTGAGCACGTCAACTCTGACATACGGCGGTTTGCGTTCGGCTGCTGACCTTGCGCGGGCGCTGGGCAAGCCGGAATCGGTTGCAGCCGAATACGACAGACGGGGGGGGCAGCTGAGGGCTGCGATGGAACGCTATTTCGGAGCGAAGGTCGAGGGGTTCGAGACTTACAGGTATTATGACGGCAACGACGTTCTGCGAGCATGGATATGCCTTCCGCTGACAATGGGCATCATGGAGCGAAAGGCCGGGACGATTGCCGCCCTGTTCTCGCCACGGCTCTGGACGGCAGACGGTCTGGCAACGCAGGCGGGGGAGAAGACGTTTTGGGACAGATCAACACTCTATGCTCTGCGTGGGGTCTTTTTCTCAGGCGAGACCGATCTTGCTTTGCGCTACTTCACAGCCTACACGAATCGGCGGCTGCTCGGCGAGCATGTGCCGTATCCTGTCGAGGCGTATCCTGAAGGCAACCAGCGGCATCTTTCCGCCGAGAGCGCGCTTTACTGCCGCGTTATGACCGAGGGATTATTCGGAATAACGCCCACGGGGTTGAATTCGTTCACCTGCGAGCCGAGACTGCCGTCCGGATGGAGCAACATGGCGCTGAGAAGCATCAAGGCATTTGGAAGGGATTTCGATATTGAGGTCTCGCGTGGCGGAATGGGCATGCGGATCGCCGTAAGAACTTCCGACGGCTGGCATATCGAGAAGACTTGGGATGGGAAGGCTGAGATAAGAATTGAATTTGGGAACGCGCAAGAGAGGGAATAATCAGACGGGAATAATCCGGAGACATACCTCCGTCCCGGATGATTAACCGCTCAGGATCATTGAGCAGTCGTTAATGGACGAGGTAGACTTCGTTTGCATTGCCATTGAGGAACATTGCGGCTGTCTGTTCAAGCAGGCGTTCGCCCATTCCGGTCGCTGTTGACTGAGTTGACAGAATTTCGGCAAGGATTTCCCGGACGAATACCAGCGATCCCGCCGCCATCTCGACGGACGTGGAATCATGCGCGCACATGATCTTGTGCAATGGAACATAGTTGATCCACTCCTCAACGGCGTTTCGATAGTACCTTGGATTCAGGACTGGGAGCCAGCATGTGTCAATGAAGACATTGCGATGCTGACGCGCTAGCCATCCGGCCTCGCGTAGGAACGGCCAGCAGTGCAACTGAACAATTTTCATATTTGGGTATTTCTCGGCCAGAGTTGACAGCGGGAGAGGGCTGGAATGAGAAAGGTTGTGCGTGCCGACGTGGATCTGGTGCGGCCAGCCGCGATCATGCGCCAGTCGGCAGCATTCATGGACGATCCAGTCCTGGAACGCGCGGACCTGATCCGGGTCTGAAGGCCCCTTCCACGCAACCTGGGCGTCAGTCCGGGCGCGGAAATCGAGTGAGCGGGAATAGGCCTGCAATTGTTTGATCCCTAGTGAGCCGGATTTCGCCGCTTTATCGAAAAGTTTCTCCAGTAAGCGGCGCCATGACGCCGCGTCGCGCGGTTCCACGCCGAGGCGCGCGGCAAGCTTCTCGCGTCTGGGGCAATCGGTCGGCCACATGCCGAGGAGGGGATCAATCCGCATGACAGTATTGGTGAAACCGAGTTCCGATGACGCTTCAGCGGATGATGTGTCGGCAAAATAA
This sequence comes from Planctomycetota bacterium, assembly GCA_022711755.1. GTDB lineage: Bacteria > Planctomycetota > Brocadiia > SM23-32 > JAKLEA01 > JAKLEA01. Next base: position 42,300 of record JAKLEA010000007.1, on the reverse strand, counting down.
AATTCCGGGTGGACAGGGCGGATAAGCCCGTTCATCCTTGCCTCGATCATGGCCTCACGATACCACGCGAATGGAGCCGAATATTTGTTTCCGATTCGGGAATCGAGTTCTGCAATTCCGTCATCGCCTTCTACATCAATGTCAATGCCATAAAGACGCATGACCCCGCGCCGGATGCACTGGTACGTGCCGGTCATGCGCTGAACCTTCAGAGCGGGGCGTAAGGCGGACATGGCGCGGACCGGCTCGCTCAGCGCCATCTCCCGGAAGTTTGCGAATCCAGAATCCGATGCCAGCGAGTTGACGTTCACCCCCGCCATGCCCAGCGAACCGCCGAAATACGGGTCGAGCAGTATGTCCATCAACCCCGTCCGGCGTAACGGCGTCGCGCCGGGAACAACGTCGGCCCTGAAACCTTCCGGGGTCATGCCGATGGAGTCAATACTGCCCCAGTGTTCGTGTGCGCAGAAGCTTGGGGTTTCGGCGAGTTCAACCGTTATCATTTCTGGCTCTCCATCAGTTGAGTCTCATGGCAGTTTCGGTCATTAGCAATATGTGAAGAAACCTGTGCCGCAACCGGACAAGATAGCGGGGATGGTCCTTCTCGGACTTCTAACGATGACAATTGGATTATATGATAAGAGGGACGCTTTTGGCAGTCCACAACTCCCGCTCCGAACAGCTCGATCACGGAAGGAGACATGTTCATGAGGCACATTCTCAATGCGGCCATGATGATGGTTCTGGCAGGCTGTTCATACAAGAGCGACCAGTCGGGCCTTGCGGTAGCTCTTATGCGAACGGAACTCTGCCGGGAAGTACACAATGTCTGGTTGATAACAGCTGATACGTCAGACCTTAAGTTTTATTTCTATGTTCCGGCGGACAGGATATCCATTTATGAGCTTCAGCCTTTTGAGAATTACACCCCTGGCGCGAGGCAGCCTGTTTGGCAGGGCGATGTCGGGGAGAAAGGCGTCAGGATTGCGCGCTTCGACGGGAAGCGGGACAGGATGTTCTCGAAATTCCAGATTGTCGAATCCGCGACTGGAACGCCAATAGGGTGTCCTCGTTATGTCAGCGACATCGCCGGTATTCCAGTCCGCGACTTTGATTTCAAGTGGCCGGAGAGCATCAAAGGGCTTCAGGTCCAGATGGTTGACGACGCCATCGAGCTTGGCGTCAAGTACGCCGGTTACAACGTCATGATCTCCCAGGTCATTGACTGGTCGGGGAAGTCGGACGTTTTCGCGGAGATTGACGGGGAGCGCATCCCGATTGACATGAACTACATCGGAGGGCTGGACAAGGCGTTCAAGCAGATGACCAACGCGGGAATCAACATCACGATCATCCTGCTGAACGGCGTCCCGAGAAAGCCCGATCCGAACAATCCATTCATCCATCCGGCGACCGACCTTGAACACGCGCCATTCAACCTCGGCGCATTCAACATGACGGGCGCGAAGGGGATTCGCTACTACCGCGCCGCGCTGGGATTTCTCGCAGAGAGATATTCCCGCCCCGATTGCGTCTTTGGCCACGTCTCAGGCTATATCATCGGTAACGAGGTCCAGGCGCATTGGGAGTGGTATAACATCGGCAAGATGCCACTGGACGAATTCATCGAGCATTACGGCCCTGCGCTCAGGATCGCGGACCTGACGGCGCGAAGCATTCACTCGAAAATCCGAACCTACGTTTCGATGGAGCATCACTGGAATGAGGCGATACGCGACGATCCTCTCACGGCGTTTCGGGGAAAGGAGTTTCTGGAAAAGCTTAATGCCTGGGCGAAACGGGGCGGGGATTTTCCGTGGCATGTCGCCTTCCATCCCTATCCTGAGAATCTGTTCGACCCGCGATTCTGGAGGGATCGGCAGGCCGCACTGAGTTTCGACACTCCGAAGATAACCTTCAAGAACATCGAAATCTTGCCGGCTTTCCTCAAGCGAGATGCCTTTCTGCATCGCGGGGAACCGAGAAGGATAATCCTATCGGAACAAGGCTTCCATACGCCGGATGGACCGGAAGGGCAGAAGATTCAGGCGGCTGCATACGCGCTGGCCTACCACAAGCTGCGGAATATCCCTGAGATTGACTCCTTCATCCTTCATCGCCACGTTGACCACAGGCAGGAGGGCGGACTGAAGCTCGGCCTGTGGACTTGGGCGAAGGACAGCATATGCTCGCCGGGGGAGAGGAAACTCAGTTACGAAGTGTTCAAGAAGGCTGACACGCCCGAGTGGGAGAAGGCGTTCGAGTTCGCGCTGCCTGTCATCGGCATCAAGAGTTGGGACGAAGCGCTGCCGTCGGCGTCAATCGAGGCGACGCCGGATCCTACTCCAGAAATAACAATCATCAAGGACGGCGCTAGCGATTATCGCATTGTCATTCCATCCAAGCCGGAGCCGTCTGAAGAATACGCGGCGCGCGAACTCCAGCATTTCCTCGAAGAGATGTCGGGCGTGAAGCTTCCGATAACGGACGAATGGAGCGCGCGGAGCGGAACGCCGTCAATCATCATTGGGCGCTGCGACACCATGCTGAATGACGATGACCGGAAGGCGATTGGAGGGTTGCGCGAGGACGGCATTCTGATACGTACGCGGCCTGATCCGATGCGAACGAGCTGGATAGAGGTAGCCGGGGAACAACGGGATGTAATCCTTTCCGGAAAGGATGCGCGCGGCAGGTTGTACAGCATCTATGTCCTGCTGGAAAGATATCTCGGCGTGCGCTTCCTGGCGCGGGACTGCATAATCGTTCCAAAGAGAACGACAGTTGCGCTTCCGACGATTGATTACGCATATTCGCCGCCGTTCATGTACCGGGAGACGCTTTACTTCGACAGTTTCCCGATGGAGATCGCAGCCCGGCAGCGGCTCAACGGTCCCGCCACGAAATGCGATGAAACCTCCGGCGGCAAGATCGCCTTCCATCCTTATGTTCACAGCTTCTGCAAACTCGTCCCGCCGGAGAAGTATTACGACGAGCATCCGGAATACTTCAGCCTCGTTGGCGGCAAGCGCACAAGGGAAACGATCCACGGTCAGCTTTGCCTTTCCAATCCCGATGTTCTTAGCATTGCGACTGAACAGGTCATGAAGTGGATCGAGGAGAATCCCGGCGTGCCGATCTTCGACGTTTCGCAGAACGACGGCAATGGGTCCTGCGAATGCGACAAGTGCATGGCGATTGTCGGCGAGGAGGGTTCCCAGCACGGGCCGATACTGCGATTCGTCAACGCGATTGCTGAAAAGGTTGAGGAGAAGTATCCGGATAAATGGGTCGAGACGCTGGCCTACGCCTACGCGATGAAACCGCCCGCGAAGACCCGTCCGCGCAAGAACGTCATCATCCGCCTCTGCCACGCGGGATGCTACTTCCACGGATTCGAGAAGTGCGGGCTTGGCGCAAACCTGACACAGTACATCGCCGAGTGGAGCGGGCTGACGCGGCGCATATTCATCTGGCACTACGCCACGAATTTCGCGCACTACATCGCGCCGAACCAGAACCTTGACGCCCTTGCGCGGGATATCAAGTATTACGCGGCCCACGGCGTGAACGGGCTGATGATTCAGGGCAACTACCAGGGGCCCGGCGGAGAGTTGGCCGAGTTGAGGCAGTATCTCGCATCCCAGCTCATGTGGAATCCGGAGCGCGATCCGGGGATGATCCGGCTGGAGTTCTGCAACGGTTACTACGGCGCCTCGGCGAATGACGTCCTCGACTACCTCAGCCTGCTTGATGATTGCGCGAAGGAGCCGGAGGTTCACGCATTCGGCGCGTGGGACCCAAAGAACACGGTCCCGCAGCGGCTGGTCCATGACGGACTGGAAATCCTGACACGGGCAAGAACTCGCGCGAAGGATTCCGAGACCGCAAACCGTGTCGGCAGACTGCTCCTCCCGCTGTGGTACATGCAACTGACATATCCCGCAGACTACGGGCTTGACCCGAAGGATGCCGGAACCATTCTGGCGGACTTCCGGCGGATCGTGGAATCATGCGGCATCACGCACGTCTGCGAAGGCGGAGCCGGCATGGCCGGGTGGCTGACGCAGATGGAGGCGAAGTTCGCAGACGCACCGGAGTCCCTGATCCTCGATCTCTACATGAACCTTGGACGAGCGAAGCTTGAAAACTGTATGGATTGGCGTCCGGAAACGATCCGCAGCGGGGATAAGACCCTCCTGAGCATCTTCCACCACCCGAAGGCCGGGTCGCCCGCCGACGCGACGTTTGAGATTGAGCTTCCGAAGGTCGAGCATAGCGCGAAGATCATACTGAGATTCGGCACGGGATTCACCGGTCCCACCGACGACGGCGCTCGGTTCGCCATTCTCATTGACGGGCGGCAAGAGTGGGAGCATACTCAGAAGGAGCAACCGCCCATCGCCCACGAACTTGACCTGACGAAAATGGCCGGGAAGAAGATCGCGCTGACACTGCGCGTTGACGCGCTGGGCAACGAGAAGCACGACTGGGCCAACTGGACAAGGCCGCAGATAATGCTGGAGAAATAACCATTACCGGGAGTGACGGCGCACATGACACACGAAAAAATCAGAAACCTGATTTCCAGGGTCAACGCGGAAAGAATGTCGAATGATCTTCGGTACCTCACGAAGTACCCGCTGCCGTTCCGCAAGCTCAACTGGACACGACCCGGCGCGGAGAAGAACTCGCTCTACGAGGCGGACGACTACATCGAGTCCAGACTACAGGAGTATGGTTACGCAGTCGGGCGAGAGGGGACGCGCGTACAGGCTTTCCGTTGTGATCGCACTAAGCCTTATCATCACTGGTACGGCGCGCCCGATCCAGCCGACCCGTGGTATACGGCCTACAATGTATATACCGAGAAACAAGGTTCGGAAAAGCCGGACGAGATCATCGTTGCCATCGCTCACAAGGACTCGCAGAGCTGGATTGACTCCCCCGGCGCGTATGACAACGGCGTCGGCACGGTCGCCGTCATCGAGATTGCCCGGATACTGAGCGAATACGAATCTAAGCGCGCGATCCGCTTCATCTTCTGTAACGAGGAACATACGCCGTGGACTAGCGTGACGGCGGCTCGCAAGTCGCGCGAGAGCGGGGAGAACCTGATCGCGATCTTAAATATTGACTCGCTGGGCGGGAAATCGGCAGAAGACCTTGCGGCGGGGCGCAAGACGAACGTCACTCTTTACACCGTGCCGGAGGGCAGGAGGCTTGCCGAGATGACAAGCAGGCTCAACGAGGAATACGGCATCGGTCTCGCGCAGAGCATTGTTCAGCGCAAGCATCCGGGGGATGACGACGGGTCATACATCAATGCCGGATATCTGAACGCGATCATGAACCTGGGATCGTTCCCCTATTCCGACCCGAACTACCATCTGGAGACCGATACCTTCGAGAACGTTGACATGGAGAACGTCGTTATGGGCGTGAAGCTGAGCATGGCAGGAATCCTGACGGTTGATATCGAAGGTTCTATTTAGTGTCATGTCCCATAAATAACTGGCATAATACTTGCTGCAGTATGGATAGAGGCCAAGAAGTGTTCCATACTGAGACAAGGAGAATGCCAATGAGAAGCGGACGCCCCAAGCAGCCCATATGTCTGTCCGAAGATGAGACACGGCAACTGGAATCCTTTGCTTCATCCCGAAGCCTGCCGCACAGTCTGGTCAGTCGCGCGAACATTGTGCTGATGTCCGCCGTGGGGATGACAAACAAGGAGATTGGACAGAAGGTTGGCCTTTCGGCGGCAAGCGTCGGCAAGTGGCGCAGGAGGTTTCTGAGCGGGGGCATACAGGGGCTTTACGACGAGCTTCGATCGGGCCGACCGCGCTCAATCAAGGACGAACAGGTGGCCGGCCTGATCAGGAAGACCCTGGACAGCAAGCCGAAGAACACCACGCAGTGGAGTTGCCGCAGCATGGCCGATAAGACGGGGCTGTCCAAGTCCACAGTTCACAGAATCTGGAGCGCGTTTGAGATCCATCCGCACAGGCAGCGGCATTTCAAGATCTCAACAGATCCGTTCTTTGTCGAGAAGGTGCGCGACATAGTAGGGCTTTATCTCAATCCCCCGGACAACGCTCTCGTGTTGTGCGTGGACGAGAAGAGCCAGATACAGGCGCTGGAACGCACCCAGCCCGTTCTGCCGATGGGGCTGGGTTGGGCCGAGGGTGTCACGCACGACTACTATCGCCACGGCACTACGACGTTGTTCGCCGCCCTTGACATAGCAACCGGCAAGGTTGTCACAAAGTGCAGACGCCGTCACAGACACCAGGAATACCTGGACTTCCTGAGGCGCATTGAAGCAAATGTGCCGGATGATCTGGACGTTCATCTGATTGTGGACAACTACAGCACGCACAAGCATGCCAGGGTGAAGCGCTGGATTGCGGAGCATGCCGGTTGGCACGTGCACTACACGCCGACGTATAGCTCATGGCTCAACCAGGTTGAGATATGGTTCAACCTGATAACGCAGCGGGCGATACGCCGGGGATCGTTCAGAAGCGTCAGACAGCTCATAGACAACATCGAGAGCTACGTTGCCGGATACAATACGGACTGCGCGCCGTTCACATGGACGGCCACGGCCGATTCAATCCTGGAAAAGGTCTCCAGACTTTGCAATGTTATTTCTGGGACATGACATTAGGGGGGATGAGCCTATTCATCAACCTTTATACCGGACTTTTTTGTAATGCCGGGCATTTCTTTGATCAGCGCTTTCTCCGCGATGTGTTTGCTTACGATTTCGGCGATAAGCTGATTGCCCTTCCTGGTGAAATGGAATGGATCGGTGAAAAGTGATTCATCCTTTGGATAGACGGCGGCAAGATCAAGAAAGTAGTCCGATTCTTCCTCTGCGACTCTACGGATGCGATCGTTATAAGCGGCGAAGATCGAAATCAGTTCTTCCCGGGTGAATGGATGCCATTTGTGTTCCATCTGATCGGCATAAACATAATAATGTCGTATCGGCATGCGCAAATCTGGTTTGATTGTTGTGCAGAAAGTCATCATAAGCGACTTAGATCCGAATTCCTTCACAGCCCGCGGAATCTTTCTCAGTTCCTTCTCAAACCGCGCCATTTCATCAGGGGGGGATTGGAAGAACGCATGATCCGCTTTGGGGATAACCCCCCAGTCGAACCATGCGGATAGCACCCAGTAAAGAGCGGAATGTTCTTCCAGCCTTCGGGCGATGGATTTATTCGGAACTTCGCCTACCCTCGCGTCAGTCCATTTTTGAAAATCAATGTTGTTCACCAATTCGTAGAAGATTACCAGGTCAGGATGAAGCAGGTTTATGCCGGGCTTTTCGGGCAAGCGGCAGATTCCTTCAATATCGGCAAGGTTATAACCGCTGTGTCCTGCATTGATGACTTCAAAATTGATTCCAGGCATGATTTTATTGAGTTCAATTCCGAGTAAATAAGGATATGTTGCATTGTTTGGGCCGGAACTAAGGCCTTCTGTTGTGCTGGCGCCTATACATACGATGCGGAATGTGCCGGCAGGCGGGATCGGATTGAATTCATCGCCTCTGAATCCCCACGAGTTTGTGGACCAGTATGGCATTTCACCGGCGCGACACTCTCGGAATCCTTTAAGCATTGATATAACCACTCCGGAATTCGGCGCATATATGAATTTGGGATTAACCTTCGGATTCAGGTACATTACCAGCGGGCAGGGCCAGTCGGCAAATTGGGACGAATCGCTGGCTGAAACTGCCTGCAAGTATGTTGAACTCCAATATTTATATGGATCCAAGTCCCAAAAATTCGGATTCTTTGTTCGATGCCACTTGCGCCGTAAAATCGGCCTGGTCAATGAAAAACCATTCATAAAGCGACTGGCTGACTCCAGCGCCAAAAGGATGATGATCAATGATAAACAGAATGCGCTTAGACGAAAAGCCAGTTTCTTCTTGTCAGTCATCATATGACATGTGTTCCATTATTACCTTGGGGCATTCGAGAGCCTGAAATCCATAACCAATAAAGTTCTGTGACACATACATCATATTTGAAGGCTACGTCAAGCAAGGGGGACTGTCAACGCAGATTTCTCCTTTCTGGATTCTTCCGAGAAGGCCGATGTGGAATCAAGTGTTCATTGTTCTGAAGTATCGGCAAGTGCGTGTCATAAATATCAGCCGCTAGGGGTTGGCTTGCCTATTGCCGCCGACTGTATCTCTATCCTGACCTGACATCATAGCAGTACAGGGTGTCATGATATCGTAGATAGAGCCGCCCGTTCAGGATGACGGGGTGCGCCCAGACGTCGCGCGTTTTGTCCTTTATCAGGCGGAAGCTGCCGTGCGTGACAAATGTCTTTTCCGCAGGCTCAAGCAGCGTCATCAGCCCATCCTCGCAGAGGGCGTACATCCGCGCGTCGGCAAGGATGAAGGAACCTTTGATCAGTTCTGTGTTCTGGAAAAGGACCTCGCCCGTCTTCGCGTCCACGGCCGCCCATCCTTTGTGTTCGGGATAGAACGCTCCGTAGATTCGTCCGTTTGCGCTGATTACGCAGCCCTGTGCCGAATCGAGCTTTGTTTTCCATAGTTCCTTTGCTCCGACAAGTCCGGCCTTCCCGTCTGGCGGGATCAGTTGGAAGAGCTTGCCGCCCTTGCCCTGCGGGCCGGTGATGAATATGCGGTCGCTGCCGACAAGAGCCGGCATGGCCGTCAAGGTCAGGTAGGTGGTCGGCACGCGCCTAACCCATTGGATTTTGCCCGTGTCGGCGTCCGCGCACACGAGATGCCGGACAGAGCAGCCGATAAGGAGCCTCCGCCCGGCGAACTCGACGAGGATGGGGGCGACGTAGCTGGCGCTTTCCAAGTCCCGTTCGCCCTCCGTGTCGTTCAAAGGTTCGCTCTTCCATCGCAGTTCCCCGGTTGCCTTGTCCAGTGCGACCAGAAGCGCTTCGGAACCACCGGCTGTCGCATAGACGTTTTTTTCGTCAACCAGCAGGCATTCGCTTATACCCCAGCCGATATTCTTCCCGCCAAAGCGTTCGAGGATATTTAGCGCCCAGACTTCCTTGCCCGTTTCGGCGTCAAAACACGCCATGCGACCGTGTGCGTTCAGGTTGTAGACGCGTCCGGCGCTGAAGGCGACGGTCGAGCGCGATCCGGGGTATGGGTCTTTCCAGTATCCGCCGTTGGCCGCCTGCCAGACATGCTTGCCCTGAAGGTCCAGCGCAAAAATACGCAGTTCCTTGCCAACGTCTCCTGTAATGAATATCCGCTCTCCGACAACCGTGGGGGAGGAGTACCCGTGGCCGACCCCGTCAACCTTCCAGAGCAGTTTCGGGCCGTCCCCCGGCCAGTCGGGCAGAAGCCCGGTTTCGTCACAGATTCCGTCCCGGCGCGGTCCGCGGAACTGCGGCCAGCCGGGTTCTGTTGACGTAATCAACCGGGCTGCCGGAACGCCGGAATCGGCGCAATATGCCGGCGATGCCGCGAGAGTCAGGACGCAGAGAACGCATGAGAACGCCAATGTGATGCTGTTCATTCGGCTGCGCAAACGGTTATGAAAGAGTTGTGTCGAAATTGTATTCCTCATACTGTAAATGATGGCTGAACTAAAATTCCGTGTCAACATGCAGGCGGAAAGGCGCGTCGGTTTTTGCGCGCCGGCGTTATGATGGATAATGAATTCCCGGAACAGGATTCCACCTGGAACTGGTTGTGATAATCACGGGAGGAATGATGGACACGCTTGAATCGAATGATGGATGCAGGATGCGCCGTATCGGGTTGTCCGGCCTGGCGTTTGCGTTTTTTATGATCGCTGTTGCAGTCTGCCGGAACGCGGCAAACGCGGACTGGCCGATGTACATGGGCGACGCCTCGCGAAGCGGATATTCCTCAGAGACGCTGCCCGCCAGGATTTCCCCGCAGTGGATATACAAATCGCCGCACGCGCCGCAGCCCGCATGGTCCGGGCGGGACACGCGGATGCCCTTCGATCAGGTGTATCACACGGTAGCGTCAGGCGACCGCGTTTTCTTCGGCAGTTCGGCGGACTGCAAGGTCTATTGCCTCGACGCCAGGACCGGGGACGAGGTCTGGACGTTCTTCACCGACGCCCCGGTTCGCTTCGCACCGGCACTGTGGAAGGACAGGCTTATTGTCGGAAGCGACGACGGTCGCCTGTATTGCCTTTCGCAGAAGGATGGTTCAGAGCAGTGGGGACGCAATTCCATCCGGCTATCCCCCGGCAGCATGATTCTGGGTAATGACCGGATGATGGCGCGCTCTCCGGTCAGGGGAGGCCCGGTGATTGCAGACGGCATTGTGTACTGGGCGGAGGGGATTTGGACGGCCGAAGACATAGCCATTTCTGCGGCCCCGGCCGAGAGCGGGGATTTCTTCTGGCGCAACGACACAGCCGGTTCCATGAACATGTCCCAGCCGCATCCCACCGCAAGCGCCAACAGCGGGGTCTCTCCGCAGGGATATCTTGTGGTAGCCGGGGATAAACTGGTTGTCCCAAACGGGCGCGGAGTTCCGGCGGTTTTTGACCGCAAGGGCGGGCGATTCCTGCACTTCCAGCTTCAGGCCAACACCCATCGCGGCGGGGCGGAGACGATGGCCGTAGGGGACGTTGTATTCAATCGCGGCGGGGCGTTCGACCTGCTCACGGGCCTGCTGAAAGAGGGTGTCCGCCCCATGATGCCGACTATCAGTGCGTCATTCCCTGGCGGAATGGCTACGTGCCGGGGGGAGAAGGTTGAGTGTTTTCTCTGGAAGGACGTGATGAAGCCCGACCGGAAGGGCAGGCAGACACCGATGCGGGTTCTTCAGGAATCGTGGTCAGCGCCGGTCGCCTTCGGTGGAAGCGCGCTTGTGATGGCGGACAAGACGTTTATTGCCGCCGGGAAAGGAGCGAACGGATTCGGCGTTTGCGCCGTGGATGCGGAGTCGCAGAAACAGTTGTGGGCGTTTCCCGTGGAAGGCGATCCGCTGGGGCTGGCGGTTTCAAACGGCAGGTTGCTGGTCAGCACGACGAAAGGTTGGATTTACTGCTTTGGGGCGGGCGGTTCGGGAGAACCGAAAATTGTTGAGCGGAAGCCGAAGCCCGATGCGTATCCCCCTGATCCGCGGTTCGAAGCGGCGGCGGAAGAGATCATCAAACTGAGCGGTGTTACCGACGGATATTGCCTTGACCTGTTTTGTGGAGACGGATCGCTCTCATACGAACTTGCCAAAAGGACCAATCTGAAAATATGCGGTTTTGCCGACGATCCGAAAGAGGCCGCCGAAACACGCAAGCGTCTGGACTATGCGGGGTTGTATGGTGCGCGAGTCACGATACACGAGCCGGATTTCATATTGTCCAGCTCCGGTCGCGCGTATGCTTCTGATGTGTTTTTTCCGGATTATTTCGCTGATCTTGCCGTATCCGGCATGTCGGTCTTACAAGGTCTGAAGTTTGATAAATGGGATAAGTGGGACGAAGACGCCGAAAGCGATGTTTCCAGCTCGAGAGCGTTGAATCACTGCCTGCGTCCGTTTGGAGGCGTTGCCTGTCTGGGCATGCCGGGGATGATGAAGCGCGTCATTCGCGGCCCCCTCGAAGGGGCTGGGACGTGGACGCACCAGTACCGCGATCCGGCAAACACGAATTGCTCCGAAGATACTGTTCTTCAAGGGCCGCTGGGCGTGCTGTGGTTCACCGACTGGAACTTCCAGATGCCCAGCAGGCACGGGCGCGGACCTGCGCCGCTGTTTTTGGACGGACGTCTTTACGTCGAGGGCATGAACGCGCTGCTGTGTGTGAATCCCTACAACGGGCGTAAACTATGGGAATATCCGCTGCCGAACATCCTCCAGGAATACGATCAGGATCACCTGATGGGAACCGCCGGCACGGGCAGCAATTTCTGCATCGCGGATGACGGCATCTACCTCAGACCCGGCGACGACAAATGCCTGAAAATTGACAGAGTGACAGGCAAGCTGATTGCGACGTTTGAAGCGCCGCCGCAACCCGACGGGAAGAAGGGCGTTTGGGGTTACATTGCGTACAAGGACGGCTTGCTTTATGGGACGCTCTCGAATACGGAACACATTGTCGAATACCGCTACCTGCGCGCCGTGATGGATACCCAATACACGGAATCCGTCCTGCTCTTTGCCATGGATGCGAAGACCGGGGAGGTGAAGTGGACCTTCAAGCCGGAACGCTCCATCCGCAATAACACGATAACCATAGGCGCGAGGAGGGTATTCCTGATTGACCGCGAGATGGCGCTCTTTGATCGTCTCGACCCGAAGACTGCCGGCAAGGGCGGGAAGACGGACGCTCAGGATTTCCCGCGCGGGAAGTTGATTGCGCTCGATGCGGCGACGGGGAAACCGTCATGGCAGAACTCCGACGATATCTACGGCACAATGCTGGCGTTGAGCGAGGAACACGATGTTCTGCTCATGTGCTATCAGGACACGCGGTTCAAGCTGCGTTCGGAACTGGGCGGCAGGATGGCGGGATTAAAGGCGTCCGCCGGGACGAGGCTCTGGGATGTTCAGGCCGCGTATCGCTCGCGTCCGGTTCTGAACGGAGCTACGATTTACTCGGAGCCGGGCGCGTGGAATCTCCTGACGGGAGAGAAGAAGGATTTCGCATTCTCCCGCTCATACGGTTGCGGTACGGTGTCAGGCTCGCGGAATATGCTGCTCTATCGCTCCGCCACGATGGGTTACACTGATCTGATGGGGAGCTATGGGAATGAGAACTATGGCCCGGCGCGCCCGGGCTGCTGGATTAACACGATTCCAGCAGGCGGGTTGGCCATCATGCCCGACGCGACGGACAGGTGCATATGCAGTTATCTCGTCAAGACCTCGATGGCACTGCAGCGTCACGGCGTCAGGCCGCCCGTGATAACGCCGTCGGGCGGATCATATCGGGAACCGGTTGTCGTAGCCATCAAAGGCGATGGGCCGATATATTACTCTTTCAGCGCATCCGAGAATGTTTGGTCACAGGAGCGTGAATACAAACAACCGTTCAAGTTGAAAAAGAGCGCAACGGTCAAAGCCCATACAGTCGCTCCTCAGTTCTTTGAAACAAGCATTCCCGCGCAGGCAGTCTTCACGATTGACCCGTCGTTACTTCCGATGGCCGGGCCGGACTGGTCCGTTTTCGACACTCCCGGCGCAAATCCCCCCGCGAGCAACTGGGCTGAGAAGGAGGGCGTCGTCACCGAGCTTTCAAACATCTGCAAAGGCAGCCCTGAGAATCCCGATCCGGCAGCGGAACGCGAGGGGACGTTCCGGATTTACAAGGCTGGGCAGAATCTCGGCGAAGGGGAATTGTGTCTTGAGATCGCGTCAAGCGATGACGATACGCTTGGCGTTGCGTTCGGTTATGAATCGGAGAAGCGCTTCCACCTGTGGGCGATGGACAGGCAGCGCGGATTCCACATACTCGCGCGCAAAGACGGCAACGCCTATCGCGTTCTGGCCGTCAACAAGGACGGCTACGAGCAGAACCGGTGGTATTCGCTCCGCATCCGGATCGAGGGCGGCAAGGCGACCGTCTTCATTGACGGGGAAGAGGACCTTGTCGCAACCGGCGTGACGGCATCGAAAGGGACGTTCGCGTTTTACGCATGGGGTTGCGCCGGGGCGAAATTCCGCAACGTGAAGTGGATTCCCAAACAGCCTTGAAGTTCGTTATGCTGTCGGCGTTTGTGAGTCGTGAAACACTTGTCTTCGACATCTGCATGGGAGAGAAAGAATGCTTCCGCGCCAACGCGTCTTTGCCGCACTTGAACATCGTGAACCGGACAGAATCCCGTGGGGCGAACACTCGATTGACTACAACGTCTACGAGGACATCCTCGGACGGGAGACGTTCGTCCAGGCAAAGATGAAGGAAACCCAGGCGCTCTGGGACGGGCGGCGCGAAGAGGTCGTGGAGTCCTACAAACGCGACAGGCTTGACCTGGTCAAGGCTCTCGAAATGGACATCGTTTTCGTCGGCGGCGTTCCGGGCAAGGGATACCAGCCTAAACCCCTCAAGAAGCTCGACGATATCACATATGAGGACGACGGCGGAAACCTCTATCACGTCTCCGCCACCACGCACGACCTGATGCCATACAAGCGGAAGACGGAGAACTACCGTCCGCCGACGCTTGAGGGGATTCAGGAGGCGATTGACAAGGTTGACCAGGAGCCGATCGGCGATCCGAACGATTCCGGCTGGGAGCTTGTCCGCCACGCCGTCAAGGAGATGAAGGCTACGCATTTCATCATGGTGACGTGCGGCGACCTTTCTTTCCCGACCTTCGGCGCAACCGAGGAGGATGGATGGATGAACCTTGTGCTTGAGCCGGAGATATGCCGGAAACTCGCCGAGTTGCAGGGGCGGAGGATGGTCCGCAGCGTGAAGCTTTACGCGCAACTTGGCGTTGACGGGATCATGCCGTGCGGCGATCTGGGCAGCAGCACGGCCCTGATGGCCAGCCCTGATATATACCGCGACATGGTTTATCCGTGGCACAAGGCCCATGCAGCCGAGGCGCACAAGCACGGGCTGAAGATTCTCAAGCACTGTTGCGGCCACACGTGGCCCATCATTGACGAACTGGCCGAGGTCTACGACGCCTACGAGGCCATCCAGGCCAGCGCGGGCATGGATATCAAGAGGTTGAAGGAGCGTGTGGGCGACAGGCTTTGCCTCTGGGGAGGAATCTGGCATGAACACATCATCCTCGGTAATGTCGAGGATATCCGCAACGACGCCCGATACGCCTTCGAGCACGCCGCTCCGGGCGGAGGCTTTATCATGGGGTCAACCCATTCCCTGGCGGTGGACGCGAAGAAGGAGAACATTCTTGAGATGAAGCGCTGCCGCGACAAGTGGGGGGTGTATCCGATCAATCCAAAGCGCTTCATCTGACGGAAGAAAACCGGATAAACCATGCGATTCGTGTCATGGAATGTGAACGGCATCAGGTCCGTCCTGAAAAAGGGATTTCAGGATTTTGTGAAGCGCGCGGACGCGGACGTGATATGCCTTCAGGAGGTCAGGGCTTTTCCCGATCAGGTGGGATTGCGGATGCCGGGATATCATGCGTTCTGGAATCCCGCCGAGAGGCCGGGATATTCCGGGACTGCGATATTCGCGCGCAAGGCCCCCCTGAAGATTTCTTTGGGGATTGGCATTCCGCGCCATGACGGGGAAGGAAGGATCATAACGGCGGAATATTCTGATTTCTGCCTGGTCAACGTATACACGCCGAATGCCCGGGACGGCCTTGTAAGGCTGCCGTACCGGCAGGAGTGGGACAGGGATTTCTTGTCGTATTTGAAAAGCGTGGAACGGTCCAAGCCCGTCGTTTTCTGCGGGGACCTTAATGTGGCGCACAAGGAGATTGACCTTGCCCGCCCGAAGGAGAACGAGCGGAATCCCGGTTTCACGATAGAGGAACGGGCCGGTTTCGACAACATCATCGCCGGCGGCTTTATTGACACGTTCCGCGAATTCACGAAAGATGGCGGGCATTACACGTGGTGGAGCTATCAGACCGACGCGCGAGCCAGGAACGTCGGCTGGAGGATAGACTACTTCTGCATCTCCCCAGCGCTCAGGCCGAGACTTTCGACTGCGACGATTCTTTCCGACGTCATGGGATCGGATCACTGCCCCGTGGCGATGACGCTGGAGTAGAATCAATCACACTGGGTCATCGTCAGCCCAATTGGCGTTAAGCTCTTTGCAGAACGCTTCAATCTTTTCTTTACCAAGCGACTTGGCGATATACATCGGGGCGTCGAAAGCGTCATACCATTCCAGGATTACTTCGTGATTGCGATAGACGATGACGTGTATGGCTATCTCCGGACCTGAGCGGTTTTGCGCAAGCTCAGCCAGTCTTCCGATATTTTCAGGTGTTGCTGGCAGGTGAAAGCATAGCGGGCGGGGCCAGATGGTTCCCATTTCGACCTTGATAGGATTTGCTGATTGTCTCGAAGTCAGGAATTCGCGGATTTCAGGTGGATGACATCCGTCCTCAAGATAAAGAACTGCGTCGGTAGGGACAAGTATCGGCAAGGCGCGCAGGAAGCAGGCCGGGTCGCGCACGGTCTCAACGCGATAACGCGGACCGTTCATTCTGATTCCGGCGCGCTCCGACTTCGGTACGAATCCAAGCATTCGAGAAAGCCAGCCCATGCCAATAATGCTACTACCCAGGTGGGCAGGCTTCAATGTGTGTCATCAAGCCTACGCATCCTATTTTCAGGTCACATGTCATTCATTGACGACCTATTACCGAATGCATAATCTGATTGTCTATCCGTGATGGCAATTCTATAATCCACAGATGTGGCATAACGCCTGACCGGTTTCTCCGGATAAGGCGGTGTGTTCGGAGAAGGTAAATGGCAAGCGTCAAGGATTACGTTCAGGACCTATGCAAGGGCGCGAAATCGGCCGCTCGCGGGATTGCCGGAGCGGATTCCGCAACCAAGAACCGCGCGCTGCTGCTGATGGCGGAGAACCTGACCGCCGCGGCCGGCGAACTTAAGGCCGCGAACGCAGAGGATATCGCTTCCGCCAGGGCTGACGGGCGAAATGCCGCATACATTGATCGGCTTACGCTTACGGACAAACGGATTGCCGAAATGGTTGACGGCCTGCGCCAGGTGGCCACGTTGCCCGATCCCGTCGGGGAGTTAATCGGTGGTTGGAACCGGCCCAACGGGTTACAGATCCGCAAAGTCCGCGTGCCGCTGGGCGTGATACTCATCATCTACGAATCAAGACCGAACGTGACGGCGGACGCGGCGTCGCTGTGCCTGAAGGCCGGGAACGCCTGCATACTGAGGGGCGGAAGCGACGCGGTCAACTCAAACATGGCGATCGCGAAGCAACTCTCCGCCGCGCTGGAGTCCGTCGGACTTGATCCGAAAGCCGTTCAGGTGGTCGGGCGAACCGCGCGCAGCGTGGTCGGCGAGATTCTCAAGCGCAATGACATGATTGACGTTGTCATCCCGCGCGGGGGCGAGAGTCTGATCAGGCGGGTGGCGGAGCAGAGTACGATCCCGGTTGTGAAGCACTACAAGGGAGTCTGCCACGTCTACGTTGATAAGCGGGCGTCGCTTACGATGGCCCAGGAAATCTGCCTGAACGCCAAGTGTCAGCGTCCGGCAACGTGCAATGCGATGGAGACGATGCTCGTTCACAAGGACATGGCGCGGCGATTCCTGCCGAAGATGGCAAAGGCCTTTGCAAAGGCAGGGACGACGCTCTACGGTTGCAAGGCGGCGAGAACACTCGTTCCTGGAATCAAACCGGCAAAGTCGGACGCGTGGACGACGGAGTATCTCGACCTGATTCTTAATGTGCGCGTCGTGGATTCCATCGAGGAAGCGATTGAGCATATTGAGACCTACGGCAGCCATCACAGCGACGCGATTGTGACAGAGGACTACGAAGCGGCGCAGAAGTTCCTGAACGAAGTGGATTCCGCAGCGGTCTACGTTAACGCCTCGACTCGGTTCACTGATGGCGCCCAATTCGGCATGGGGGCGGAGATCGGCATCAGCACGGACAAGCTCCATGCGCGAGGGCCGATGGCCCTGCCGGAGCTTACGTCATACAAATTTGTTGTCTTCGGGAATGGGCAGTTGAGGACTTAGAACGGCTTTTGCGGGAGACCGTCATGTCAAAATACGCGAGGATGTTGATTGTGCCGGTTCTGCTTTGCGGGTGCGTTTTGACGGATTCATCATCCGCCGCCGACAAGGTAGGCGACGGGGCTTCAACAGGCGATGACGCCGGAGGTGTCAAGATGGAAAAGATCGCATACGGCGGTTGGAAAAACGCGGTGCAGTTGGAAAACTCGAAGGCGAAGCTGATCGCTACGCTGGACGTGGGGCCAAGGGTGATTTTCTACGGGCTGAAGGACGGGGAGAACGTCTTCAAGCAATACGCCGATCAGATGGGCAAGACAGGGGAAAAAGAATGGCAGATTCGCGGCGGACACCGCCTCTGGCACGCCCCGGAGATCAAGCCGAGGACCTATGCCCTCGACAATACTCCCGTGGCCTTTGAGAAGCTAGGGGAGAACGGCGTCCGGTTGACCCCGCCGGCTGAGACGGAATGCGGCATCCAGAAGCAGATTGATCTGCAACTTTCCAATCAGAACAACAAGGTCGTCGTCACGCACCGACTGACGAACATCGGGCAGTGGCCGATCGAGCTTGCGCCGTGGGCATTGAGCGTCATGGCTCCGGGTGGCACGGCGATCATACCGCTTCCGGCGAAGCGCAAGCATACGGAATACCTGCTTCCAATGCAGGGGATGATCCTATGGGGGTATACTGATTTCACCGACGAGCGCTGGACATGGGGTCAGAAGTACATTCTCCTGAGCCAGCGCAACATTGCCGCGCCTCAGAAGATCGGACTTTCCGGCCAGCGTTGGGCGGCCTATTCCTACAAAGGCTCATTGTTCGTCAAGACTTTCGATTGCATCGAAGGGGCGAACTATCCTGACAGGGGCTGCAACTTCGAGACCTTTACGAACGAAGACATGCTTGAGCTAGAGAGCCTCGCGCCGCTGGCTGTCCTTGAGCCTGGCAAGACCTTTACGCACGTCGAGAACTGGTTCCTCTTCGGCGGCGTTGCCGATATCAAGACCGAAGCCGATGCAGAGAAGGCGGTGAAGCCGCTTGTCGCGAAAGTCCTCAAATAAGGGGGTCTCATGACATACGCAAGGCGCGCTGGAAGGCCGTCCGCGCTGCGGGCGGTCGTCGTGATGGTCTGTCTGCTGTGTTTCCCGCTTCGGGCCGAATCCCGATTTGAGTTTAAACAGGGCGACAGGATTCTGTTCTACGGAGACAGCATCACGCAGCAGAACCTGTATACGATGTATCTGGAGTGCCTGCTGAACGGCGCGAATCCCGGATTGGACCTTCATTTCATAAACATGGGGTGGGGCGGCAATCAGGCTTCCGACGCGCTGGCTCGTTTTGACCGTGACGTTCTGCCGAACAAGCCGACGATTGTCTTCGTCAACTTCGGCATGAATGACGGACATTACGTCAACTTCAACGACCAGGCTTACCAGGACTATAGAAAGAACATGACGGCCCTGGTTGACAGGCTGCAGAAGGAGACGCAGGCGAAAATCGTGCTGATGACGACCACCCCGGTTGATTCGGATACCAACCCCCCGCTCAACAAATACAACGACACCGCGCTTAGTCTGTTTTCCGAGTTCGTGAATGACATCGGGCGGCAGCGCGGTATAGTGGTTGTTGACCAGTTCCAGAAGTTTCTTCAGTTGCAGAAGCACAGGAAAGCCCAGGTAATCGGAACATCCTTGATTCCGGACGGGGTGCATCCTAACGCGCGCGGCCATCTCTGGACGACGTATTTTGCGCTGAAGGACCTTGGCCTCGGGTTTAAGTCGCAATGCGAAATTGCCGCAGACACGGGCAAGGTTGTTCAGTGTGAGGGTTGCAAGGTAGAGGGGCTTGAAGTCTCCCCGGAGCGGATCACGTTCACCCGCGAGGATATGGGAATTCCCCTTTATCTGTATCCGGGACTTGAGCGCAAGATTGACGAAGATATCCCGTTCAACAAGGATATAAACAACCTGGGTTTGCGCGTAACGGGATTATCAGGAGAACGCTACGGCGTGCTTGCTGACGGTATGTTCGTCGGTGGATTCACCACCGGCGAGTTTGCAAACGGCGTAAATTTGACCGAGCGATTCAGGGGGCCGTGGGCGACGGCGGGGGAAAAGCTGCGCAGACTGTCGCTTCAAAAATTCCGCCTGCATTTCCTCGAATGGCGCGAGATTCGGACCGGTGGGTTGTTCGACGAGGCCCCGCCGGCTGAAGATATTGAGGCCTTCCGGGCGGCATCAGCGAAGCTTTACGACTACATCCAGAGCCTTCAGTGGAAGGCCGCCAAACCCAAGCCGGTGAAGTTCGAGATTGTTCCCAGCCGCGCGCTTGACGTTCCTGAATGGCTGACTACCGGGCCGTATCATGCGGTTGACGCGGAATTGCTCGACTTCAAGTTCGATCCTGAGACCAAGACAGAAGGGATTGACTGGCGAGCCGGGTTAAAACCAGTAACCATGGGCGAGGTTAACCTTAACACTTTTCTGGACAAGGATCGCGGACGTTGCGCATACGTCCGGTACGTTTTCAAAGGGCGCAAGGAGGAAACGCTGCACGTTTCCATAGGCTCGCTGGGAAGCGCAAAGGTCTTTTTCAACGGGGTGGAAGTCGCCAGGGAACCGGTTGACCAACGCAATCCCCCGCGTGAAAAGGATCTGGAGCTTCCGCTGGTTGACGGCGACAACGCGATAATGCTCAAAGTCCTTACCAACGGGAACGCATGGGCGTATTACTTCCGCGGAGAAATCCTCTCAAAGTGACCGGACAGGCGCAAGGAGCAATCAATGAAGGGCGCAATCGGGGCTGCTGATTTCTGTCTTCTTCTGGGCGCGGCATTTCTTACGGGCTGCGCGGGCGGGGTTCCGCCGCGCGACGCATCGTGGGGAGGCTTCGCCGCGAAACTCCTGGAATCGGAGAGGATGCAGGTTGTCATACTCCCGGGGCAGGGCGGCGCAATCGTTTCAATCCTGGACAAGAAGGCGGGCCGGGAGTGGCTTTGGCAGTCGGTTGAATTGAGACTGAAGGTCATTGCGGAGAATCCGAAGACGTACCTGATGACCGGCGGCTGGGAAGACATGTTCCCATCAGTGGGGCCTTGCGAGTTTGAAGACGCCGAATGGGGCAAAGTCAGTGTCCCGGATCACGGAGAATTGTGGAACAGGCCGTGGAAGGCAAAGGACCTGCCGGACGGGGTTCAGTTGAGCGTGAATGGGGAGATTTTCCCTTACACGCTGGAGCGGACGTGCAGGCTTTCCGGGAGGACGCTGCGCCTGGATTACGCATTGACGAACACCGGGAGCAAGGCGTTCCCGTTCATGTTCGCGGGACATCCCGTGCTATCCGTGCAGGGCAAGGCGCAGATTCTGATCTCGAACGGGGCCAGGACGGTCGTTTATGAAAGCCAGGACGGGCGGCTGGGCAAGCCGGGCGCGCGTTTCCCATGGCCGGATTGTGTCGTAAAAGGGGAGCAGATTGACGCATCGCTGGTGGATGCTGAGACCCGGGGCAAGACCGACAAGTTGTTCGTGAGCGATTTCGAGGATGCCGAGGTCGGTCTGCGCGATATTGATTCCGGCGGGCGCCTGATGATCAGGTTCAATGCCCAGGAACTGTCGTCCATCGGGGTCTGGACGAACATGAACGCCTATCCGCCTGAAAGTCCCGTCTCAGTGGCGGCGATAGAGCCGACCACGTCGCCGACCGAGAATCTTGCGGAGGCTATTGCGAAAAAGACGGAAGTGAGAATCGAACCTGGGCGAACGCTCCGATGGTCCATATCGGTTTGCGTCGAGTAAGTCCCCCGTTATTGTCCGCGTTCAAGGCGGATTGTCTCGCCTTCCTTGACCTTGGCGAATTGATTGGCATCGCCTTTCAGCGCGCCGAGAACGTTGACCGGGCTGTACGGTTTCTGACCAAAAAAGATACAGAAGCAACATCCGACCGGCCAGAAGGCTATCGTTCCGCTTGGCACGGTGGATTGGGCGTTGTCGGATGGAGCCTTCACAGGGATGTCGAAGTAGACTTCCTGCCCCCATGGATTGGCCGATGATTCGATGGGCAACGCCTCCCAGAGCAGGTTTGCCGTGTCGGAATCGTTCAGTTCCGCATCCATGGCGACCGACGGGGCGATTATGCGCAATGTCCTCATGCCTTGCTTCTCCCTCTACCCATTGCTTTGAGCGGTTACCTGTATTTCAACAAAAGCATCTCGCCTTCGGAGCTTCCCCTCTTTGCCTCGAAGATCATTCCGGGGATTCCCGCGCCGACAACCGCAAAGCCGGAATCAGCGATCCCGGCGGTCTCTGTCATCAATCTTTCCGCGATGCCTGCGGGAGCGTCCGGCAAAATTTTATCGCCGCCGGCTGTTCGCAGGGAGATGGTCGGACCCCCGGTTGAATTCTTCATTACCAGCGCCGCATCTTCCGCCGACGCAAGCGCTAGGGCGGCGGAGACGTAGGCTGCTTTGGCATCCTTCTGCTTCGCGGTTGCCATTATGGCGATCAGAGCGTCGCGATCCGAGTTGATAATTCCGCGCATCCCGCGCAGCGCGGCGTCCAGCAGGCTGTTCTGACTGGCTTCCCTGTGCAGCGTCGGCAGGCGTAAATTGGTCTCTCGCACTGACGTTACGAAAACCTCGTATGGTTCATCCATGATGTTGACCAGCCCGTAGTTTCCGTTCTCGCCGTCGAACCTTCCCTCCTTCGGCTCATCCATATAGCGGAACCAGTGATGCCCGACAAAATATGGTTTTCCCGCCCATGTCTCGACGAATGACTTGTATTTGGCCGCCCTCGCCGCCTGGTCTGGGACGGTCGGCTGCACGAACATCGCCGGGGGATGCGTGTTGGGCATTCCACTGTCCATTGCCCTGAAGCTGAATTCGGTTATCAGGAGCGGGCGGCGGGTTGCCTGGTAGACGTTTGCGAATCCCAGTTCCCCGCCCGCGAGCTGCACGGAATGCTTCTTCGCAAGGTATGCGCCTTCGCCGAGGGGGCCGAGTTCATAATGGTTCAGCGACACGATGTCGCAGTACTCGCCACATGCGGCAATTACCGCGATCGGCGTCGCCCAGCTTACGAAACGGCAGCCCGCGATCATGTGGTTGGGGTCGTGGCGGCGGATCGCTTCGGTTGTAATCTTGAAATACTGCCTTGCTGCGAGCAGCGTGAACGCCTCGCGGTCTTGGGCGGCGCGGGCTTCTGCGCCGGGTCTTGCCTTCAACTCCTTTGCCTCCGCCAGTCCCTCCCAGCTTTTGAAAGCGGGACGCCAGACCGCGCCCATGTCGGAAGCGGACGGGTAACGCGATTGGAAGAAGGAGACCATAGCCTGCTTGCCCGGAGCGTCGGGGGGGAGCGATGCGTATTGATCGAAAATCGGCTTGCCGAGCCGCCAGTCGGTCTCCCACTGCATTTCATTGTCGAGGAAATAGGCCACAAGCATCGGGTCATCAGGCCGGACGCCCTGACTGGCCAGCTTGTCGGCGTTATCTGCAAACTCCGGGGTGAAGAAGTCCGGGAGAACGCCTTTGAGCCAGTGCCCGCCGCAGAAGTTCAGAATCTGGAACTCCGGCAGTTTGACGTGCCCGCTGCACCATGCGCCTTTCGTGTTGAATCCCCAGTCTTGCAGCCGGGACGCGGTCTTTGCGGTCCATGCCTCCTCGCTGCCGTATTTCTCCATGATGTTGATGTGATAGGGATTGCGGCCCAGGGTCGGGGCGTGGTCGCCGGCGGGTTGGACGCAGGTTGTGCCGATGGAGTAAAGCCGCTCGCCTGCAGGGGTTACGAGCCACCATCTTCCCGAATCGGAGACGACTCTGAAGAAGCCCGTAGCCTCCAGTTTCGCGTCTGGTTCAGCGACGATGTCGGACGTCTCAGCTTGCGATTCAGTTGCAGGGGTAGAATTCAGCGTGGGCTTCAAGTCCGATACTGTGGGGTTTTGTCCCGCGCTGCGGCATCCGCAAATAAGCGTGGCAGACAATGCCCACAATATGGAGACAAACAAGAATCCCGACGGACGCTGTTCTCCGGTTCGAATCTCATGCCCCTGATGATTACGGCATTTTGTCATTATCTCTGCGCGCCTTTCCGTTTCCGACGGTTGAGATCAATCTGCGACGGCACACTGTTAATGCTGTTCAAGGATAGCAGGATTTGTTTGCCCGCTTCAAGGCCGGATTGGGGATGAGTAGACAGTGGGATCGTCGGGGACACGCCATGTCCCCGACGGGAACGTTCCCTGCCGGGGAGGGGCGAATGGCTCTGTTCCGTAAAAAAAGGTTTTTCGCGGCGGGAGGGGCATGGCCATATCGTAAATGGAGTATATAAACGGGGTGGATGTGCCGAAAAGAATGGGTCTGATTGGCTTTTCTTTGGCTTTGTTTCGCATTTTTGGAGCGGCGAGGACACGCCATGTTCCCCAACCTGGAGGGTGGATAGTCCCATAATAGGGGGGTATCTGTGACGGCCTCTATTTCCTTCCGGTTTGCCAGACGGGGGATGGGACTGGACTCCGCGCGGGCGTCTCGGGACGAGACGACGCCCACACTACCGGCTCCGCGTGGGTGCGAAGCGTCTCGAAGCGAGACGGTACCCGCCCTACATTCTGGTGCGGCCATTGTTTTACGTCTCTCTTTTGAGGCTGAAAGCTTCGAGGAAAAGCGGGGGCGTGGCGCGCCCGTGTACATCGTTTTTCCCCATCTCCTTAAAAACGCTTAATCGAGGGGGGAGACCAAAGATTTTTTGAAAAATAGTTATAATCCCTTGGCAGGAGGGGGGTTACGCACGCAAAATATTTTTTGAAATCTGGAAAAGAGTCCGAAAACCGGGTGTTCACGGCTCGAAAATGGCCCAAAAGGGGGTACCAAGGGGGAATTTCGATGGAGAAAATAGACCATGCAGCTTTTGCCGTACCACTCCATCAGGCGGAGAAAGATAAGTAAGGCGTCACCAGAATTCGGAAGTCTGGTTCAAGAAACTCAAGTGGTCGAATCGCCCTACATAACGGCAATCTACAATTTTGGCCATCTGAACGTCCTGGGCGGGCAACAGCCGCTGCGCCTCCTCAACCGCCTGCTGCCGTATGTAGGCCATAGGTACCTATGCGACAACGACGGCAAATGTACGCGCCATGAATCGCGCGGCTCGAAGCACATGCCGCTGGGCGAGTGGACGATGGATTGGTGGAAGGTTCTCGGACGCTGCTCGACGGCGGTTACGCGGGGTGGCTGGACGTGGACGTCTGGGAACACCCCGTTCCCTTCGGCGCAAGCGAGAAGAGCAAGCAAGCGCTGGACGCATTCATGGCGGAGCGATAGCGATATGGCTCTGTTCACCCATTTCCCCAGATTTTCAACATTTGACTCTCCTGGGGGTTGGCCGCTATATTAAATTGATATGCAGATGCTGGAAGGTGAGAGCAATAAGGTTGTCACTGGTGTAAAATGCAAGAAGTCTAATCTCGACCGCAACATCTCCGCACTCACTATTTTTGCCGGTCTCTTCGTAATGTTGTGTACTTTTGCCCGTCCTTTTTTGATGGCGTGGCCTTTCGTGTTGATACTTATCTTTTTTTTGCCGGTAATACCGGTTTTGAGAAGGCATAAGGTGGCATTAAGTTCCTTTGCGGTGAGTTCCGTCCTCTTTGGTACGGTCTTCAGTGGTTATGGTGTGCATATATACTATTCCTGCCCAGTAATTATGGTCTTCGATCTATTGCTGGCCTTGCACGTTACAGCGCCGAAGCGATCATTTGTCAAGTGTCTCTGTGCTGTTGTCATTCTCTTATCCACATCGTTTGCAGGAGGCTACGGCGGGTTCTTGGCCAAGCTCTGGCAATGTCGCAGGTTTTGTGATCCCATGGTTCAACTTGTTGAAACCTATGCCAGAACTCACAACAACTGCTATCCGCGGCGCGCTGAAGATGTAGAGGGGTTCATCGCAACATGCCACGCTTCAGGTTACCGTATCGCGGTGGTGGATTCAGATCACAGTTCCTTTAGTCTATTGGAGGAGTCTGACGCAGTGTTCGTGCTGGATCCCCCATTTTCTATGGACTGCTTTGTCATGGTGACGCATCGTGTTCCTATGAGCTTCACCCGATATTATATTTATCGGTGGAATTGCAGGAGACACAGGTGGGAACTTGAGAAAGGTATTTGGTGGTGGAGGATTACACGTTTGTAAACTTGAGCGGGGAGAATGAATTCGGCATCGCCGAAAAGCGCTGAAATGACGCGGTGCGACGCAAGCGAGAACCCGCCCTACAGTTTGGGAATCCAGTTGTAGGGTGGGTTCTTTGAACCCACGCGGGCCTCTTTCGGTGGGTCAACGCATCGCTTGCGCGATGCTAACGACCCACCCTACGCGCTTCTCGAAGACGGCATCTGCGAGGTCGGCGGGAAACGGCACAGGCCGAGTCAAGCCTCGGCCTTCAAAGCGGTCTCAAGCGACCGCAGTCCAAGGCAAACCGCAGTCCAAAATAGCCGACGCAGGCCAGGACGCGCGCGCCTTTTCCGTTTCCTTCTCCTCCCAGGAGAAGGGGGACCGCGAAGCGGTGGATGAGGGGGAAAGCGACGGACCGCGAATTGCGAAACAGGGGTGACCGTTTTCGCCCTCACCCGTCGTTGCTTCGCAACGCCACCCTCTCCCGGCGGGAGAGGGAAAGTTGGGGGGGGGGCGAAAGATTCCGCGTGGGTTCAGAGAACCCGCCCTACTGTTTGGGAATCCAGCTTTGGTATCTCTCCGGGACTTTCCATTCCGTCGGGGGCTGTGTAGCAAGCTCGTCGGTGATGAAGCCGAAATACCGCCCCATCCAGTAGGCGTCCAGGTAGGCCGCGCCGCCGAGGTCAACCCTTGTATTGCGGTGGAATTGCAGCCTGAGGCCGGCGAATTGCCATTCCGCCGCGTCCTTATTCAGGACATAAAGTCCGGCCGGGGTGTCAACGTAGACGCGGTCACCGCCGCCGGGGACGAAGATCGCCCTGACGACGGGGATGTCAAGTCCCTTCGAAACGTCCCGCCACGCGCCGGGATGACCGCGATTCGTGTTGATGCTGAAACCCCGTCCGGTGGAGGCATAGAAAGTTTTCGCCGCGCGGGGGTCAGGAGCGACAATCTCCAAAAACTTCG
This sequence comes from Planctomycetota bacterium, assembly GCA_022711755.1. Taxonomy (GTDB): domain Bacteria; phylum Planctomycetota; class Brocadiia; order SM23-32; family JAKLEA01; genus JAKLEA01. Next base: position 15,495 of record JAKLEA010000007.1, on the reverse strand, counting down.
GATACAGTTCCGCCATGGCCTTCATGATGAGCGCGGGCGCGCCCTTCTTTTTGAATCCTTCGATGACGGTGTCCTTGCCCCATGACCACGTGATGCCGCCGTCCTCGCTTTTCGACATCAGAGTCCCGACGACGTCGCCGGAGTAGAGGCCTTCGGCCTGGATGTTGCGGTATTCGAACTTGTAACCTACGGCAATGCTCTTCGGATTGCCCGGATCAACCAGCAGCCAGGGGTACATTTTGAGATAGCCTTCGTAGTTCAACTGGACGGGCTTGCTCCACTCCCCGCCGCCCAACTGCATGCCGCGGAAGGTTTCATCGAAGAAGCCGTAGACCATTGTCGGCTCGCCCTGGGCCAGGAAAAGCCTAAGCGACCGGGCGGGGGGGACGAGCGGGGTAACGCATTCCCATCGCTCCCCGAACCATTCCTCGCCGAAGTCCAGGCTGCGATAGACGGCGCCGGCTGTGACGGCATAAAGCCGGTTCGGATTTGAGGCGTCGAGTTGCAGGTCAACGGCTGCGCCGTTCTCCGTCGGGACGGGGAGGCGCGCCCATGTCTCCGCTCCGGTCGTGCTCCTGAAAGCGCCCGACCTTGTCACGATGAAGACGAAGCGCCTTTTGGTGCCGCAGAAGAGTTTCTCGACCTTCCCGCCGGGGCTTGCGCAGACCCACGTCCAGGTTTTCGCTCCGTCAACGGAACGGTAGATGTCGTTATTCGAGTCGGCGGCGTAGAGAATGTCGGGGTCGTCCTTTGCGGTATCCATCGCAGTGATGGGGCGGGAGAGCCAGCCGTCCAATTGATAAAGGTGTCCCTTCCAGAGATATTCGTTATCCCAGGCCGCCTCGAAGACGGCCATCGGCTCGACGGAGTCGCCGCCGCTTTTCTTGATATCGTCCCGGATGCTGTTCATGCGGGGCTGGAAGAACATGTTGGTCGGGTGGCTCTGAAGGGTCCAGAGCGCGTCAGCGAGGGCTTTTTCGCGGTCGGGCGCGTCGGGAGTCAGGCTGGCGTAGATGTAGTTGAAGAGCGGGCATTTGCTGTTTTTGTGCGAGTCCCAGAGCGCGTCAAGCACGGCGCGGTAGAAGCGCAGAAGCTGCGGGTCTTCCTCGATGCGCAGCAGGTTGTCCAGGTGGCAGAAAACGTGCTCGCCGTCGTCGGTGTCCAAGTGGCCGGTTCGCGGGAAGGTCGTTCTTTCGCGGAAGCTGAACTGAGTGACGAGTTTCTCATATTCTTTAGCGAACTTCTCCTTGCCGGTGGCGTGGTGGGCGACCTTGAGGCCGGCGGCGGCCATGACGATTCGGAGGTTCGGATTCTTGCCGTCCGTGATGCCTAATATGCTGAATTTCTCATCCGTGGCATCCTTGGTCGGGATCATCCAGTCGTTATCCGCCCAGATGCTGACAAGGTCGTCAATCGCCTGGCGGCATTTGTCCTTGTATTCGCCTTCGGCGGCGAGTCTGTAGTAGACGCCGTAACCGTGTATGGAGTCGCTGTAGTTGTGATGGCTTGGGGAGCCGCGCCAGCGAAGGTCCTTGTATTCGCCCGCGCCCTGGTACCAGTAATCCGCCTTGTCGGAGTTGGTGCGTTCTTCGTAGGTGGGGCCGTGGCCGTAGAGATAGCCCCGCGCCTGGAATCCCTTGATGCCGGTCACTTTCTGGCAGCGGTACATGCCATCGAACATCTCGTTGACGTGACGGCGGACGGCTTCGATTTCCTCGGGAGTTCCGTGTTCCTTGAGGTATGCGTACCGGTAGGATTCCCCCGCCCAGTGGTTTGCGGTCCAGCAGACCATGTGCATGACGTTGGAGACGCCGTTGGTGGAGTGGTCAGGCGCGCCGCCGTCGGGGGGGACTTCAACCTGTGAAGGGTAGAGACCGTCAATCCAGTGCCACTTGAGAACCTGTTCCTCGAGGATTCGGGCTTTTGTGTCGAGCGGCTGATACCACGTGACATCGCCGCCGGTGGCGGACGCGCACCATGCCGACAAGATCGCGATTGCCGCGAGCAAGGCCGGATTCCGATTCATTACAGTTGCTCCCGAAAAAACGCTTTTCCAGTTTATCGCACCGGACACGACATGGGCGTATTCTACACCTGCGCGGATGGGGGAGTCGAGATGCCTTCATGCGGCATCGCCCTGGAACAGCTTTTACTTTGGTTTGCGATTTCTGCTCAGCTCCTGGCGGATTTGCTGCAATTCGCCCTCGGCGCGTTCGCGCAAGGCCTTTTCTTCGGCGAGGGAATGCTCTGCCCTGCGGGCGCGTTCCGCGTCGCCGTCGGAAAGACCGAGCGCGGCGGAGATTCTGCCGGAAAGCAGCCACGCGCAAATACCGGTCGCCATGCAGGCAAGGCCGAGGATGAGCGCGCCTCTGGAGCGTTTCCGCACGAACATGCTGATCTGGTAAGCCGATCCGGCGCCCGGCGCGTCAACAATCCCGCCTGAAAGGAAGACCTCAAGATCGGCGGCAAGCTCCGCGCCGGAGGGGTACCGGCGATTCTTGTCCCAGGATAACGCCTTCATGATGATTGCGTTCAGTCCCGGGTCAATGCGCGGATTGATCTTCCGGGGCGGCTTGATCTGTTCTGTCGCGATCAGGTGGAGGGCTTCGGAGCGCTTCATGTGCCTGGTATTGTGCGGACGCCTGCCGGTGAGGAGTTCGTAGAGCATGACGCCGACGGCGTAGACGTCAGTGCGCGCGTCCACCTCGTCCGGTTTTCGCAAATAATGCTCCGGGGCCATGTAGTGAAGCGTTCCGAGTGTCACTCCTTCGCCGGTTGTGTCTTCGCGCTGGGCATCGTCGCTTCCGGATTCGGTTGAATCTTCGGAATCGCTGTCAGGCTCGTTCACGACTTCCCCGTCGGTTCTCAATATCTTGGCCAGGCCGAAGTCGAAAAGGCGGATTTCGGGTCCGCTCCGGCCTTCGGTAATCAATATGTTTTTCGGCTTCAGGTCTCGATGTATGATCCCGTGGCGATGGGCGAATCCGACGGCGTCGGCGACCTGGCGCATAAGCTCAACCTTCACGCGCATGTCCGGGCCGGGTTTGACGTATTTCTTCAGGATGATGCCGTCCACGTATTCCATGCTGAAGAAGAGAAGGCCCTCGTGCTCACCCGATTCGTAGACCTGCACGATTCCGGGGTGGCGCAGTTGGGCGGCGGCATCGGCTTCGCGGAGGAATCGCCTGCGCCCCCGGGCGACCTTGGCCTGACTCTTGCCCCGGGGCATGAAGATCTTGAGCGCGACGTCGCGGGCGGGCTGCTCCTGACGGGCCAGCCAGACCTCCCCGAATCCGCCGCCGCCGAGGGGGCGGATGAGCGAGTAGCGCCCGATTTTCTGCCCCGGTTTGAGGCCGCACTGATCGTCCGAGCGGGGGATTTCGTCGGGATGTTCCGGGTCGTCCGGTTCCTGCGGCGCGGGGGAAGACCTGGCATTCTCCAGCGACGGGATGGTCAGCATCATGCCGCAGCGGCATTCCAGGGAGCCGGCTTCGCGGACGGCCTCAACGACGTTGCGCCTGCCGCAGTTCAGGCACTCTACGCCCACAGCCCACGGCACGGAGATTTTGCCGCCGCACTGGGGGCATTGCTGCCGCGTGCCGCGGGCGGAGCCGGGGAAGCTGATCTTTTCCCCGCAGTAATCGCATCGGAAAAGGACTGGCATGAATGAACCAGGACTGACGGGCGGGGATCGGAGATTGCCCCGGCGCTGCCTTTTCTGGTAATCTTACGCCGGTCCTGATTATCGCAGACGCCGCCCTTGATGTCTAACCGTCCTTTGGCGACGGTTCGAGACCGGATGGACGCGCCAGCGGCGATAGAATTGAATTAACGCCTTCATCGGAGGAGATGTATGGCCGATACCGTTGCGCCGCCTGTTGAAGTCACGCCCGGGACACCGATGGAGCGATGGCATATCGCGCTGATATCGGCAGCCATCCTGATACTGGAACTTGCGTTTATCCGTCTGGTTCCGTCGCAGGTCAAGGCCATATCGTATTTCACGAATCTGCTGCTCATGTCGTCCTTCTTCGGGATGGGATTGGGGTGCATCCTTCAGAATGGGAAGGTTCGCCCCTGGCTGATACCGCTCGGGATGGTGATGATCCTGAGCTTTGTGCAGATCGGCGGTGGGATAACAATCTACGAAAACGAGGAGTCGGTCCATTACTGGTTCGTTGATCAGACGACCATTTACGGGGTGGCGATACCGGTTCCTTTGTTCCCGGCGGCGGTTGTGGCCTTTATAGCGTGCGCCGTGCCTTTTGTGACGCTGGGGCAGCAACTGGCGGTGACGATGGACCGGTTCCCTCGCCTGATTGCATATTCATGGAACATAGTCGGATCGCTGGCCGGGACGCTCATGTTTGCGTTGTCATCATTCTTTGGGTTGCCGCCGTGGATATGGCCCCCGCTGGTTGCGATTATCTGGGGCGCGATATTCATCAGGAAGAAGATGATGCGAGTCATTTATGTCGCGGCCGGATTGTCCTTTCTCACGCTTGCGCACAGTCCGCATGACTGGAAGTGGAGTCCCTACTACTTTATTCAGTATCAGCGGCATCCGGCAGGTCTGATGGTCTGGGTGAATTCGAGTTACCACCAATTTGCGTTCGACTTCCAAGCAGAATCACCCGAAGCGGCGGAGATGTGCCGCAAGGCCTCACTTGAGTGGGAGAAGCTCTACGAAGTTTATCGCAAATGGCACGATGGGAAGAATCCGCAAAGCGTTCTCATCCTCGGCGCCGGAACCGGCAACGACGTTGAAATAGCGCGGCGGCACGATGCGTCAAAGATTGTAGCGGTCGAGATTGATCCGACCATTCTCTGGCTTGGCAAGAACAAGAATACGACAAAACCTTACGACGATCCGCGGGTTACGGCAGTGGTTGACGACGCCAGGCATTACCTTCACACCACGAACGAAAAGTTCGATCTGATCGTATTCGGATATCTCGACTCTCAGGTCCTGTTATCAGGGAACGCTAACCTTCGTCTTGAGAATTATGTTTATACGCGCGAATCCCTTGAGGACGCGCGGGCGCTTCTGAATGACGGCGGCATGGTCGGCATCTACTACAGCGTATTCAAGCCCTGGCTCTACAAGAGGATATACGCGACACTGAGCGCCGCCTTCGGGGACAGCGTGCAGCCATTCCTGAAGCATGAGAAGAAGAACCTTTTCAACTTCCTGATGGTCGGGGCGAAGGGGATTGAAGGATTCAGGGATACGCCGGAGAATATCGCTGAATACGGGGACGGAATCCCCTGCGTGGATGACTGGCCGTACCTGTATCTGGAAAGCAAGTCTCTGGCAAACGTCTACAAGAGTTTGTTTATTGTCATTATTGGTCTCGTTGCGCTTGCTTTCTTGGTTTTGCGAAGGACGCAGGCAGCGACCGGACTTCACGTTGACTTTCTTTTCCTGGGGCTTGGATTCACTCTGATGGAGGCCAGCGCAGTCGTGCGTCTATCGCTTGTGTTCGGCAACACATGGGTGGTCAACGCCGTGGTGTTCTCGCTGGTACTGCTTGAGATATTTCTGGCCAACCTGGCGGTCATGAAGAACAAGGCGCCGGGCCTGCGAATCTCCTGGATCGGACTATGCGCATCAATTCTGGTGAACTTCTTCTTCCCGATACCGATTCTGTTCGAAATTCCTACGCCCGTCAGGATTGTTGCGTGCGGGATTCTGATAGGCACGCCGGTTTTCTTTGCGGCAATCTGCTTCAGCAGGCTTTTCGAGGCGCAGAAGACCACCGGCTACGCCCTTGGCGTGAATCTGATCGGGGCGATGGCAGGCGGATTCATCGAGTATTCGTCAATGATGGTAGGAATGAAAGCTGTCTGGCTGATTGCGCTGGTCATTTACATTGTTGCCTGGATTGCCAGCATGACCGGAGCAAAGGGGAGTCAATGCTCGGGAGAGAAAGCAGCGCATAGTTAATCTGTGAAACAGCGGGAGGAATGCGAATGAGGAAGTCGAAAACATGGGCGATGGCGGGCGTTCTCATTGTGTCGAGCATGGCAATCACTGCCGGCGCGGTCAGCGCGGAGGATGCGAAGATGGCGGGAGCAGAAGGGAAGACCGGACGGGCTGATTGGTTCAAAGACGCGAAATGGGGCGTTTTCACGCACTACCTGGGCGCGGGGGGGGAGACCGCCGAGCAATGGAACGCCCGCGTGGACGCCTTTGACGTCAAGGGCCTTGCGGATCAACTGGCCGAGATCGGCGCGCCATATTACTTCATAACAATAGGTCAGAACTCCGGCCATTACTGCGCGCCGAATGAAACCTACGACGAATTCGTCGGAATCAAACCGAGCAAGTGCTCCCGTCGCGATCTGATCAGCGATATTCACAAGGCAATCGCGCCGAAAGGCATCAGGCTTCTGGTCTACCTGCCCAGCGGCGGCCCGGCCGCGGACAAGGCCGCCAGCGAGAAACTGGAATGGCGCTGGGGGACGACGGGCGGCTGGCCGCAGGGCGGCGGAGATGAAACCGGCGAAAGGCTGGAGGCGTTTCAGAAGATGTGGGAGGCGGTCATCAGCGACTGGTCGAAGCGCTGGGGCGGCAAGGTGTCGGGGTGGTGGTTCGACGGGTGTTACTTCTCCGACGCGATGTACAAGCATCCGGATGAACCGAACTTCGCCAGTTTTGCTTCGGCTGCCCGAGCCGGCAATCCGGACAGCATCGTGGCATTCAATCCCGGCGTCCTTTATCCGATAATCAATCTGACCCCTGAAGAAGATTACACCGCCGGCGAGATCAACGAGCCTGACCGGGTGGAATGCAACGGGCGCTGGGTGAAGGGCGCGCAATTCCACATGCTGAGCTACCTCGGCCCGTCATGGTGCCAATCCCCGCCGCGCTTCGATAATATCAGGGCCATCGAACTGACGCGGCGCGTTGTTGACAACGGCGGCGTTGTGACGTGGGATGTTCCGATCCAGAGCAACGGCCTGATTCCGCTTCCGTTTGTTTCGCAGTTGAAGGCGATCGGGAAGGACATGCGGACGATAGCGAAATGACCGGTCGGATTTGATCGGATGTGAACAGAACGGGAGATAGCCAATGTGTGAATCGAGGAACGGCTGTCGCATAAGGATTCTTCTTCTGACGCTTGTGCTTGGGGCGGCATTCGCATGCGTGGGCTGCCGGCGGGCGCCGACGGAGGAGAAGGTCATCCGAGTGACCCGCAACATCGGCGGGCGCGAGGGCTTCAGGACGCACTGGGAGGCGTGGAAGGCGTGTTTTGAGCGCAACAATCCCGGCTGGAAGCTCGAGTTGATTGACCTGGGAAACGCGGACGGCGCGCAGTTCTACAAGTCCCGGATTGCGACAGGCGATCTGCCCGAAGTGGTGATGACGTGGTCAATGGCGGACTTCCTGGCCGACGGAGGGAACCTGATTCCGCTGCCGGACTGCTACTACGAGAAGTTCGGCATTCCGCTACCGACTCCATACAAGGGCAAGCGTTACACCTCGCAGGGAGGCAGGCAGATTCAGGGCATCATAGTAAATAAAAAGATGTGGGCGGACGTTGGGATAACCGAACCGCCGCAGAGCTGGGATGAATTCATTGCCGGCTTGCAGAAGCTCAAGGACAAGGGATACAGGCCGCTGGTCTACGGCGGGCGCGAATGGTCCGCCCACATGCCGCTGATGTGCTCGCTTCACATGAACCTCTATGATTACGAGCCGGATTTGACCAAACCGTCGTGGAATAAGCTGAAGATTGAAGGGAAAGTCAGCTTTGCAAAGGATCCCATTGCGCGCATGATCATTGAGAAGATGATTTACCTGCTTGATCATTTCGTTGAGAAGGGCGCATTGAGCGACGGATATAACGAGGAGCAGAGGGACTTTTACGGGGGCAAGGGCGCAACCTGGATCATGGGCTGCTGGGTGGGGGGCGACATAGAGCCGAACAAGGTGGATTTCGAGATGGCCTACTGGCCGATGCCCTCCATGACCGGAAAACCGCCGAAGTTTTTCAGCAATTCGACCATTCAGAATGGTTGGGCGGCGACCGTCAGCGCGACGGGTCCGAAGCTGGAAAAGGCGATGTCGGCGCTTGAAGCGTTCTACGATCCGCAGGTTCACCAACTGTTTCTGAATGGCGAGGCGATGTTCAAGATCGCCGAGAAGGTTCCGATCAAGGGGCCGCAGAGCGACTGGAAGCCCGCGCAGCAGCTTTACGACAGCATGGCGGAGAACCTTGCGAAATATGGAACGGCCACCGGCGCGTTCATTGGGCTTGACGATCAGCCGCCGCACGGGGGGGAAATGGCAGCCGCCCGCGTCATGCAGGAAATCCTAGCCGGCAACAAGGACGTTGACGATCTGCTCAAAAAACTCGATTACGGCTGGGAGAGCGCCCAGAAGGCCAGATAGAGCGCCGGCATAGGAACCGCGAGGAAATGCATAGCGTCAGGAAGAGGACGATTGTCGGTAAATGCCTCGCGTCCCTTGCGCTTTGCGGGCCGGCGGTTTTTCTTTACAGCGCGTTTGTGGTCCTGCCTGCTGTTCTCGGTTTTGCCTACAGCTTCACGGACTGGGGCGGATGGGTCAACAAGGCTAATTTCGTAGGGCTTGAGAATTACCGGGAGATATTGCGCGACGGGCCGCTTCTGGACGCAGTCAAATTCACGCTGTTCGAGACGCTGCTGATAGTCATCTTCTTCACCTTCGCAGCGATGATTCTGGCGGTGCTGCTGGATCGTCTCAGGATGTGGAAGGGTTTGATACGGGGTCTGTTCTTCTATCCTTATGTGTTAAGTGTGCTTATCAGCGCACTGTTGTTCACCTACATGGCCAATACGCGGACAGGGGCGATAAACGTCATGCTGCGCGGGGCGGGGCTTGAAAGCCTTTGCCGGGATTGGATGGGCGATCCTAGCCTGGTTCCATTCTTCATCTTCGCGCTCGTGGCGTGGAGCGGAACGGGTTTCTTCACGACGCTTTATCTTGCCAACCTGCAGACGATCCCCGTCGAGCTTTACGAGGCGGCGGAGATTGACGGGGCCGGTCCGGTTTCCGTCTTTACGAACATTCAATTTCCGATGCTCATCCCGGCGCTGACGGTCAACTCCGTGCTGGCGCTCATAACGGGAATCAACCTTTTTTCGCACATAGTCGTAACCACCCAGGGCGGGCCGGGTTACAGGACATTTACGGTCGGGTATTACATCTACTGGCTTGGCGTCCTGAACAACAGGCAGGGTTACGCGACGGCGGTTTCGTTCGTGATGTTCATGGCGCTGGTGGGCATCGCCGGTGTTCAGATCGCTCTCATCAGGCGGAGGGACGTGAGACTGTGACGATGGAACACGAAACTACCGCTCCCCGCGCCATGAAAAGAAAAAAGCGCCAGCTTCCCGCGCTGGAGTTCGCAATGTTGACAGCGGGGCTGTTATTCGTGTCGCCGTGCTTTCTGGCTGTTCTGAATTCCTTCAAAACGCTTCCGGAGATTACGCAGTCGCCCCTTGCGCCACCGCAACAGTTGAGTCTGGACAACTATGAATACGTATTTACCGGCGTGAAGCTGGCGCGTCCGATGGTCAACAGCTTCCTCATGTGTGTCGCGGTGATTGCGTGCCTGGTCACGATCGGGCCGATGGCGGCCTATTCGATCATGCGCCGCCCGATGAGGAGCGGGCGATTTCTCCGGCTTTATTTCCTTGCCGGGATAACTATTCCGTTTCAGATCATCATGATTCCCCTGCTCAAGGAGTTTCGCCTGATCGGGATTCACGTGACGTATTTCGCGCTCCTGCTGCACTACGTTTCCTGGGGACTGCCTCTCTGCATTTTTATTTACAGTGGTTTTATGTCCACGATACCTAAGGAGCTTGAGGAGGCGGCGGCGATTGACGGTTGCGGGCCGGTTGGGACGTTCTGGCGGGTGATGTTTCCGCTGCTGACGCCATGCACGGTGACGATCATCATTTTCTGGGGGTTGTGGATATGGAACGACTTCATGCAGGCGTTCATCATCATGGGGACGTCCCAGGGCCAGTTGGCCTTTGTGCAATTGTGGAAATTCCTGTCGGACCAGTATGTCAAGAACTGGAATTACATCTTTGCGGGCGTTGTTGTGCTGTCGGCGCCGATAACGGTTCTTTACCTGTTGATGCAGAGGCGGTTCATCAAGGGTTTGACGGCAGGCGCGATAAAATGACCCTCATTGCATCGTGGTTCTGCGCCAATCAGCATTTGGCCGACGATTTTCACTGCGCCCAGGTCCGGATTTCTTTCTGATGGTTTCTTGAAGGGAGAACTGGTTCATGCCTTCGGCAAGCCTCCGATTCATATTATTCGCCTTGATCGTTTCTGTGATTCATTTGACGTCCGGATGCGTCGCCGGAAAGGGCGGAGAAAGCCTGGGCGATGGCGGTACTTATATGGTCGAATATGGGCGGAAAGTCAACCGAACTTCAATTTGGGAACGCAACGGGAAGAATGTGATATACGGCTTCCGGAACATGTATCAACTGGAGGTGGTTGACGATCCGGATGATGTGGCATATCCATTCAAAGGATGGTTCTTCGGGTGGATGGTCGAGGATGGAAATCCCGGGTTCCCGGGATGCGATGCGATATGCGCGGCGCGGGCGAAGGCGCTTGGCGGGCCGTGGGAAATATTCGCAGGGGAAGGGAAATGGGATTCGCAGATGAAGCCGGAAACATGGAAACCGGTGGTGACGGCGCGGGACAAGTTCTTTGATGAATGGCATAACGGCGATCCATCGGTCGTAAAGCTCGGCGGCAAATATTACATGGCGTACAGCTCGACAGGGAAGAATAAGGACGGGAAGCACTATGGCGAGCCGGGAGACCGGGACGGCAGCCTCTGTTGCATCATGGGCGCAGTGTCCGAAGACGAGATCAATTGGCATAAGTCTGAATTTCCCATATTGATACATAAAGAGGATGTTGGGGCCGGGACGGTTCCGCAGGGCGATGCGCATATGAATGGAATCTACCATCGGCCTGCGCTCCTTCATGAGGATGGAAAGTTCAAACTCTGGTTTGACTATTGGACGGACAAGGGGCTGTCAATGGGATATGCGGAGAATAGCGGAGAATTCCTGAATCATGAGGATTGGCGGGTTATCCGGGCGGATGATGATCCCTGCCTTTTCGAATTTCCGAATCCGGATATTATTAAGGTAGGAGATGTATATTTCGCTTATGCCGATCCGGGAGTTGCCGGAGATCATCCCTGGAAAAGGCGGATGCTGACCGAGGCGGTGTCTGTGAACGGATTGGATTGGGTGGTTCTTGGCTATGTTGAGCCTGATGGCGATGCGCCCGCAACGCATGTCCCTCAGGCATTCGTAACCCATGAGAATGGAGAGACCTGGATTAACGTGTCCTATGCATGTCAGATAGGCGGTAATCCCAATTATGATTATCGGTATAGATGCATTCGTTTCATGCGAAGGAAGATTGGCGGGGCTGAACTGGCCTATTGCCGGAGCATTTGTTCGCAGGAAGGCTATGTTAAGTAATACGCTCGCATATATGATAATAGCGGGGTGGATAGTTATTATATATTAGGCCAATAATTTGAACTTTGTGAATGCCGGATGAAGCGGGGATTTTTTTCTTTTTTTTTAGTATACATGCTTGACACAGTGCGCAACGGCTGGTATCTCTTTGTCCTTATGTACTGTACATTCTGATCGTTCGCCGCTTTTGGCGATGGGTGAATTCAGGGTGTCAGATAGGTTGTTCAAGGCGAAGTGTCATGGGAGAGGCCGGTGTTTGCCGGTTTTTTATCGGCGACCAACCGGCCTGAGTGAGAAGGTGTTGATGGCTGGCGGTGACTGTTTAAAGCATAATCCGCTCGAACGCGAGGATAATCCGTACACTTGCGGATATTATGTTTTAAACGTCAGTAGCGGACATTTTGCATAATCACAGCCGGTCTTGCCGGTATTGTTTGCTGTTTCAGGAGAGTCAGTGATGGCGACAAGGAAGTCTTCCCGCAGGCAACGGAAGTCGTTTGTGCTTTCCCGCAATGTCAAGCCCTTCGCCCCGAAGGCGAATGTTCTGCCCTCGGTGGAAAAGCTAGAATCCAGGGTGCTGCTGGCGCCTACAGTATGGGTTGATGACGATTGGGCAGGCCAGCCCATCGGGTGGGACCCGCCTGGTCCGGCGACTTCTTTCGGCACTGATGCCTTTGCCACCATCCAGGACGGCGTGGATAGCGTTGACAACGGCGGGACCGTCAACGTTGCCGCCGGGTTCTATCAGGAGAACGTCCTCATCCTGAACCACGAGCCTGGCGATCCCGATCCAGCCAATCCTCTCTACTACAACCCGCTGACAAAGAGCGATGACCGATCAGTCAAGTTGGTGGGAGCCGGGCGCGGTTCGACAACCCACGGGGCCGGCAATCCCGCGACTGACACAATCATTGACGGGAACTTCGTTGACAGCATGGGCGTCGGCTTTGCCGTCGCCGCCATCACCGGTGACATCGGGAATCTCGAGATCAGCGGCTTCCGCATTCAAAACCAGTATACCGGCGTTGTCATGATGGGAAGATGGGATGAAACGCCGGTCGCAGTGGATCCATTTGGCGATTCTAATTTCGACACCTTGATCAAGAGCGGATTCTTCAATGACAACCTGATCGAGGATTGCGACAGTACTTTCGTTCTGCCGTCAGATCCGGAATTCCCGCTGGGTCTGATGTATGGCGGAGCTACCAACCAGATAAGGCTGGAGAACTTCGAGCAGGATAATAACTGGATTCAATACAACGAGCGCGGGATGACGATGGGCACGCTCGATAACACCATCATTAGCAACAACACGTTCGTTGAAAATCAGTATTTCGGAATAACGGTTGCCGTTGGCGCGTCGAATGTTGAAGTGGCGGGAAATGTTTTCCCTTCAACCAGCGCGGTGCATGACAGGGCGATACAGTTTATTGGCGTTAAGGGCACATTTGCTGATACGGGGACATTCGTTGACTATTTCACCGATCTCCAGGTTCACGACAACGTGATATGGAATACCGACAACGAGGCGATTCTCCTTGCAAGCGACAGTTCAGGTTCATCTTTCGTCGGGCATACTCGCGTCTACAACAATGAGATTCACGTAACGTCACAGGATGATTCCGTCGGCGCGGGAAGCGCGGAAGGCGGCATCGTTATACGAGGTCAGTTCTCAGGCGGATTGGTTGAAGTCACCGGAAATACTGTTACTGGCAGCGCGACTGCGGGAATTGCCCTTGTCGGCGGAGCGATGCAGGCGGCTGTCCAGGTTCGGGATAATGTCCTGACGGCAAATGCAATTGGCGTCAACGTTGATACGGCGTTCATGCCCGGACCAGGTTTGATCGGGGTGCATGTTAACGAAAACTCAATTTCAGGCAACACGGCGGGTTTGGTCAATACGCAGACGATCCTGCTGGATGGTTCACGCAACTGGTGGGGGAGTTGGAGCGGCCCGACGCATTCCGGCAACCCGATGGGCAGCGGCGACACGGTCAGCAATTATGTGGATTATTCTCCGTGGTGGGGTTGGGATTATGCATCGCAGCCGACCCAGGTCTGGGTTAACGGATCATGGTCCGGGCTGATGCCGGGCATGGATCCAGACGGTCCTGGCGGCGCGACGGCATTCGGCTACGACGCTTTCGCGCTTATTCAGGACGGCGTGAATGCTATTGCCGATGGCGCGGGCAATACGGTTCACATCGCGCGTGGGTTATACCAGGAAAATGTGTCGGTTCATGACAAGGCTTTGACATTGTCGGGCGTCGGGGCTGGAAATCCCGACCTTCCGCGCAATACGGCGACGCAGACGGTGCTTGACGGCAGTTGGGGCGGCGAGGGATATGGCGTCGCGGTAGTGCCGTTGACGGGCGACATTGCTGGGTTTGAGATGAGCGGGATGCGGATTGAGAACTACCGCGCGGGATTATTGTTGTTTGGTCGTTATGAAGGCGATCCTGCGGGGATGGATCCGTTTGGCGTGGCAACGAGCGACATGTCTGTGTCATCTGCGGTGGTTGAGGATAACGTATTTGTTGGAAATACAGACACGAGACCAGGCAATGACGATTATCCATGGGATTTATTCAGTGGCGCGGTGGGCGGTGTGAATGTGCCCGGAGCAGTATTTGACGGAAACTATGCGCGCGATGGGCGTTACGGGATGATACTTGCCGACGCTCCCGGGACACAGGTGACCGGGAATACGTTCGCCGGAAACAGCAAGGCAGGCGTGATGTTGGTAGGCGGAGGCACAAACAATGTGATCAGTGGAAATATTGTCAAACATGACACTTATATGACTCTTGAGCCTGGGATAGTTGTGTACGCCGTTTCGAATTTGGCAAGCCCGTCGTTGCCTGTGCCCTCAACGGCTGAAAAGACGTTTACCGATTTAGTGATTAGCGGGAATGCGATATCTGATACTGTGTTTGAAGGCATAGGGCTTATGAATATGGGGACGGAACCGGGATTCCTTGGTGTGACACAGGTGACTGGTAACAGCATCAGTCACGTTTTGGACACGTCATACAGGGACGGGTATGGAGCGATAGCGTTGGGAGGGGTGATGGGGGGTACGGTTGAGGTAGATGGTAATGCGATAACGGACATACAAGGCATAGGGATAGGGTTGTGGTATGGCGCAGTGGCGACGTTGACAAACAACTCAATAAGTGGAGGTGTATGGACAGGGGTGCAGGTTACCAGTGGTTCAGGCGCGATAGTGGGTTTGGGCAACGAGATCAGCGGAGCGAGCGTGGCAGGAGTGCTGGTGACGGGGGCGGGCAGCGAGCTGTTGATGGAGGGTTCGGAGGTGACGGGGAACGCGGCGGGAGTTGCGGTGACGGACGGGGCGAAGGCGGTTTTGGGGAGCGGGACTGGGGAGGGTGTGAGTTTGGGGACGAGCGCAGGGGGGAACGTATTGTATCCCAATGCTGGATGGCTGGTGTATAACGAGACGGGATACGGGATAGCGGCGCGTGGGAACGACTGGGGTGGGATGTCCAGGAACGTGGTGGACGCGATGATTCATGACAATGAGGAGGGGGCTTATGGGGAGGTTGACATAGGGGACATAGGGGTTCCGACGGAGGTATGGGTGGATGATGACTGGTCGGGAGTGGCGATGGGCGATGATCCTGACGGGTCGGGGCCAGCGACAGCGATGGGATATGACGCGTTTTACAGGGTCAGCGACGGGGTGGTGGCGATAGATGGGGGTGTGGGCAACACGGTGCACGTGCTTGCGGGGTTGTATCAGGAGAACGTGACGGTGCTTGACAAGAGTCTGGCGATAGAGGGGGCGGGGGCAGGGGATCCGGACCTGCCCGGGGATCCTTTGACGGACGCGATACTGGACGGGGACTGGGCCGAGAGTCTTGGATTTGGCGTAGGCGTGGCTCCGTTGACTGGGGACATAGAGCGGGTGGACGTGAGCGGGCTGCGGGTGAGCGGGTATCGGGTTGGGTTGATGTT
>JAKLEA010000068.1 GCA_022711755.1 Planctomycetota bacterium | reverse complement strand
TGGCGACCGGGACGAACTTGTAATTCTCGGTAAGCAACATCACACACCTCCTTATGATCTGGTCGCCAATGCCACGAAATGCGACAGCGTATCGCTGCCCTTGTAGGGAGTCAGCGCGGATGCCCGTTCGGGCTGGCCATCAAGACGAAGTACAAATCTAAAGATCGACTCATCGTAGAGGAACTGAACGTGGATGCTCATGTCGCTCTGGATGCCGCCCTTCTCGGCCAGGATGTAGCCGCCGAGGTCCGCGAAGATGATGTCGCCGACCGTTCCGAGCGTGGCCGCCTGCTCAATCGGGATGACCGGCCTGCCGAACAGCGTGCCATAGGGCTGGCCACTCACGCCGCCCGCGGGCATGTAGACCGGGACGCCGCCCGTTCCGACCGACATGCTCATGCTGAAAAGCTGCGGCTGGATGTTCTGATTGATGTACCAGTTCGCGTTCTGGAGCGACTGCGGGAACATCCTGGAGTACATTTTGACGACGTTTTCAAAGACGACCGTGGCCGCTTTTTGACCCTGTTCCTTGGCAACGCTGACCAGGCAGCCGGCATTCAAAATTCCCAAAGGCTGGCCTGCGCCGGTCCCGTTGATGATGGCGTCATCAATTAAAAATCCGAACTCGGACACGAACGCCTGACGGATGAATGATTCGAGCGCCGCCGCGTCGGCCAGAA
>JAKLEA010000067.1 GCA_022711755.1 Planctomycetota bacterium | reverse complement strand
TTATCGTGGGAGCGTTCGCCGAGCGCATCAGGTTTTCAGGCTTTCTGCTGTTCACGTTTCTCTGGGCCACCCTGGTGTACGACCCGATGGCGCACTGGGTATGGGCGAAGGACGGCTGGCTCGCTTCCATGGGAGCGCTGGACTTCGCCGGCGGCACCGTTATACACGTCAACGCCGGCATCGCCGCCCTGGTATTCGTGCTGCTTCTCGGCAAGCGGACGGGGCTCGACCACAGCAGGGCGCCCCACAACCTTCCCTTCGCCGTGCTTGGAGCGGGCTTCCTCTGGTTCGGATGGTTTGGATTCAACGCCGGCAGCGCGGGCTCTGCCGGGCCACTCGCGGTTTCGGCATTCGTCAATACCAATACGGCCGCCGCGGCGGCGGGCGTCACATGGATGATGCTCGACTGGGCCATCAACAGGGTCCCCACCATGCTCGGAGTGGCGACAGGGCTCGTCGCGGGTCTCGTCGCCGTGACACCGGCCGCGGGATACGTCACCCCGCTTTCCGCCCTGCTCATAGGCGCGATCGCCAGCGTGGCGTGTTTCTTCTTCGTGACGAAGGTGAAGGCGTGGTTCGGGTACGATGATTCGCTGGACGTTTTCGGGGTGCACGGGGTCGGCGGGATCGTCGGAGCCCTGGCCACGGGCCTGTTCGCCACGACCTCGATCAATCCGGCCGGCGCGGACGGCCT
>JAKLEA010000066.1 GCA_022711755.1 Planctomycetota bacterium | reverse complement strand
CTGTGGCTGCGCCAGCCTGTGCTGATCGCCTATATCGTCATCGGTATCGTCGCCGGCCCAGCGGTGCTTGGCGTCGTCACGGCACACGACCAGATCGACCTGCTGGCCCAGGTCGGCGTGACAGTGCTGCTGTTCGTCGTCGGCCTCAAGCTCGATTTGCAGCACATCCGCCATATCGGTCTCGTGGCGCTCGCCACCGGGCTGGGGCAACTGACCTTCACCATCGTCATCGGCTTCCTCATCATCCTGGCGATGGGCAAGGGCTGGATGGAGGCCCTCTACGTCGCAGTCGCGCTGACCTTCTCCAGCACCATCATCATCGTCAAGTTGTTGTCCGACAAGCGCGAGATCGACTCACTGCACGGGCGCATCGCCGTCGGCTTCCTGATCGTTCAGGACTTGGCCGTCGTGATCGCCATGATGGTGATGAGCACCCTGCGCGGCGATGGTGGCGAGGGCTCGTTGCTGACCCTTGCCAGCTCCCTTGCCTGGCGCATCGGCATGGCCGCTGCGGGCCTGTATCTGCTGATGCGCTACCTCCTGCCCAAGGTCGTCGACCGCATGGCGCAGTCGCAGGAACTGCTGCTGATTTTCGCCATCGCCTGGGGCACGGGCCTTGCGGCACTGGGTGAGTGGGCGGGGTTCTCGAAGGAGGCCGGCGCCTTCCTCGCCGGCTTCTCGCTCGCCTCGACGCAATATCGGGATGCGATC
>JAKLEA010000065.1 GCA_022711755.1 Planctomycetota bacterium | reverse complement strand
ACGGTCTCCCGACCGACAAGCCGGTCGTGGGCGACTTCAACAACGACGGGATCACGGATATCGGGGTGTTCCGCTCCGGCCAGTGGATCCTGGACTACGGGATTGACCGGGTAGTCGACCGCCGCTTCCAGTACGGTCTCCCGACCGACAAGCCGGTCGTGGGCGACTTCAACAACGACGGGATCACGGATATCGGGGTGTTCCGGTCCGGCCAGTGGATCCTGGACTACGGGATGGACCGGGTAGTCGACCGCCGGCTCCAGTACGGTCTTCCGACCGACAAGCCGGTCGTGGGCGACTTCAACAACGACGGGATCACAGACATCGGGGCATTCCGCTATGGCGAGTGGATCCTGGACTACGGGATGGACCGGGTAGTCGACCGCCGGCTCCGCTACGGTATGGCAAACGATATTCCGCTCGTCGCCGACTTCAACAATGACGGGACAACGGACATCGGGGTCTTCCGGAACGGTCACGGGATCCAGTGGATCCTGGATTACGGCATGGACACGGTTGTCGACCTCCGCTTCCATTACGGTACCCTCGACGACAAGCCGGTCGTGGGCGACTTCAACAATGACGGGATCACAGACATCGGCGTGGTCAGGTCCGGCAAGTGGATCCTGGACTACGGCATGAACATCGTTGTCGATCGCCGGTTCCAGTACGGTATCCCGACCGATATCCCGCTGGTAGGCGACTTCAACAAC
>JAKLEA010000064.1 GCA_022711755.1 Planctomycetota bacterium | reverse complement strand
CCTGGCCGACACGGCTAAGAGCAAAGGCTTGAGCACCTATAAGCTCGCAGCCATCACAGGGCTACACCCGGCCAACATTAGCCGGGTGTTTTCGGGCCGGTACGCTCCTACGCTTGATACGATCATTCGCCTGGGTGAGGCAATCGGTGTGTACTTCTTCATAATTGACAAGAATGCCAATGATGACCTGGTAACCACAATGAAAGAGCGATGGGCGCGCACCTCACAGGCTCAATGACTTTTCAACATTGTAACACAAATATGCGTACATTAGACACATTCGGTTGTATCTTTGTTGATACAACTGCGGGGTAGAGCAGTGGCAGCTTGCCGGTTCGACTTGCCGGAGGTCGCAGGTTCAATTCCTGCCCCCGCAACTTATAAAGCCAACAAAACCAACCATATGAGCGAGTTGACACTTGTACTTAAGCAGAAATGGTTTGATGCAATACTGCAGGGCGAAAAGAAAGACGAACATCGTGAAATTCGACCACGCAACGCAAATAGGTATTGTGATTTCGAGGCTGATGGCAAGCTCATCGGCCCCAAAAATTATGACACCATAAAATTCTTCATGGGCTACGAAACAGACCGCCCTCACATGACCGTTGAGGTTAAGAGTGCTGAGGTTGTTTTTTTTGAAGACGAAAGCGGCGAACTCATCACCTATGAGGAAGACGGAATCGAGTATATCGAAGCTGAGGTGGTTTACCAACTTGGCCGGTTGCTA
>JAKLEA010000063.1 GCA_022711755.1 Planctomycetota bacterium | reverse complement strand
GTCCTGCACCAGGCCGCACTCGGCAGCGTTCCGCGCAGTATCGAAGACCCGATCACCGCCAACGAAGCCAACATCACCGGCTTCCTCAACATGCTGGTCGCCGCGCGCGACGCCGGCGTCGCCAGCTTCACCTACGCCGCCAGCAGCAGCACCTATGGCGACCACCCCGGCCTGCCCAAGGTCGAAGACACCATCGGCAAGCCGCTCAGCCCTTACGCCGTCACCAAATACGTCAACGAGCTGTATGCCGACGTGTTTGCCCGCAGCTACGGCTTCGCCACCATCGGCCTGCGCTACTTCAACATCTTCGGCCCGCGGCAGGACCCCGAGGGTGCCTATGCCGCCGTGGTGCCGAAATGGACGGCCGCGCTGCTCAAGGGCGATACCGTCTACATCAACGGCGACGGCGAAACCAGCCGCGACTTCTACGTCGCCAACGCCGTGCAGGCCAACCTGCTGGCCGCTACCAGCGAAAGCGCCGAGGCGCGCAACCAGGTCTACAACGTGGCCGTCGGCGACCGCACCACGCTCAACACCCTGTTCGGCCTGCTGCGCGACAACCTGGCCGCCCACGGCGTGAAATCCACCGTACAACCCGTGCACCGCGACTTCCGCGCCGGCGATGTGCGCCACAGCCTGGCCGATTTAGGCAAGGCGCAACGCCTGCTGGGCTACGCGCCCACGCACCGGCTGGCCGAAGGGATTGCCGAGGCGATGCCCTGGTACCTTGGCCAGAAACCGT
>JAKLEA010000062.1 GCA_022711755.1 Planctomycetota bacterium | reverse complement strand
AAGCTCTATGGCATGCCGGGCATCGTGGATACGTTCCTTGGTCTCCGTGGTTTCAAACCCATGCAGCGCTGCCTATGCCTGGGTAATGTGGAGGGAGATAAAGACTACGCCCGCCTGGTGGCCGGAAAAATCAAGCGCATCGCCCGCCAACATGGCGCCATCTCCCTGGGCGGTTATGCCGCACGCAAATGGGAACACACCCGCTATACCGAACCCTACATGCGCGAGGATCTGAACGATTACGGAATCCTGATTGATACTTTGGAGGCCGGTGTAACCTGGGATAATCTTCACCGTTTGCACGAGGGTGTTCGCGCTTACATCAAAAGCCGTCCGGACACCATGTGCCTGACACATGCCTCGCACTTCTACCCGCAGGGAACAAATCTCTACTTCATCTTTTTTGCCCGCATGAATGTGGATGAATATGTCACCTTCCAAAGCGGCATCATTGACCGGATTCACAAATTCGGTGGTTCGTTAAGCCATCACCATGGTGTGGGCCGCCTGCTCGCACCCTGGATGGAAACACATCTGGGCAGGGAACAAATGATGGTGTTGCGGACATTGAAAAAACACTTTGATCCGCACAACATTCTGAATCCGGGCGGTCAGCTTGGGCTTGACGAAATTCCCGAACGGAGGTGAATCGGGATTACCCCTTAATTTTTGTGTTTTCAAGATAAAGAGGTGCACATGCACAAAGTCGAACCTGGAGAGAAAACTATGGCAGAGGTTATTCTGGCGGACA
>JAKLEA010000061.1:281-756 GCA_022711755.1 Planctomycetota bacterium | reverse complement strand
TTGATCGCTGAAAAGCAATTCAAAGAGGGGCGCCGAATCACCCTGCTTGAGGTTGCAGAGGCCACAGGAATAAATCGTATGACACTCTCTCGAATGATCAATCACAAGGGATACAGCACTGTCACCGATAACCTGGATAAGCTCTGCGATTTTTTTGGTTGCTCGGTTGGGGATCTTGCAGTCCACATACCAAGCATCGAAGTAGAACGCGGGGAGGATTAATGACTTTTCAGCTGTCGTGATTCAATGGGCCATTCACTGGCAACAGCCATAAGGTCGAAATCACAGGTGAGCGCTAAACGAGAAAACTCACTTGGGCCACGGATGGGCCACGGATGGGCCATGAGTGGGCCATAGCCCATCGAGCAGAAAAAACAAAAAAGGACCAACGCCGCTAAGCTGTTGATCCTTCGTTGCATTTCTTGGTTGCGGGGGCAGGATTTGAACCTGCGACCTTCGGGTTATGAGCCCGACG
>JAKLEA010000061.1:0-272 GCA_022711755.1 Planctomycetota bacterium | reverse complement strand
CCGTCAGAGGGGCGCATTATCCATGCCCTACCTTCCCCTGTCAATGCCTTCCGGCGCAATTCTGGCATTTATTTTGCCAGCCAGGCCAGCAGGCTTTCCCATTGCTCCACGTCGCGCTTGTGCCGGGCACGTGGCGGATCGAAGACGGTGAGGCCGGCGGCGGCAACATTGATGTAGTTTTGCGTGGCGCGCAGGTAGCCGACGATGGGGATGTCGAAATGTTTCATGAACTCTTCGAGCATGCCGGCCGCCCGGGTGCGCGGATCGACGCG
>JAKLEA010000060.1 GCA_022711755.1 Planctomycetota bacterium | reverse complement strand
GCCGTCATTTCCCCTTCTGCAACCAGTTTTTCTCCGACAAAGGCCTGACAGTACATGATGACAATGTTCCTCCTGATGGGTTCAGTCATATCGGCCCGGACAATTATAGTGTCACCGGGAATGACCTTATGCTTGAACTTCATCCTGTCTATCTTCAGGAAATAAGTTGAGTACCTTTCAGGTTCGTCCACGTTCTTAAGCACCAGTATCCCTCCCACCTGAGCCATTGTCTCCACCAGCAGCACCCCGGGGAAGACATGCTCCTGCTCGAAATGACCCTGGAAGAAGGCTTCGTTGTAGGTGGTGTTCTTCATGCCTATCACGTGGCTGGCTGTGAGCTCAAGTATCCTGTCAACCATGAGGAACGGGAACCTGTGCGGAAGAAGCTTCTTGATCTGCTCTATGTCCATCACCGCCGGCTTGGTTGTATCAAGCAAGGGGATCTCCTTTTTCGTTGTCTGTCTCTTTATCTGCTGTCTGATCAGCCTTGCAAGCCTGGTATTGGAGTAGTGACCCGGGCGGGTTGCCACAACCTTTCCCTTTATAGGCTGCCCAACCAGTGACAGGTCGCCTATCAGGTCAAGCAGCTTGTGCCTCGCCGGCTCATTCGGATACCTGAGCTTGGTATTGTTGAGCACCCCGGCATGGTGTTCCGTAATACCGGGTTTATTGAACATCTGTGCAATACGGTCAATCTCTTCCTGTTCCACCTCGCGTTCAAGTATCACCACGGCATTCTCCAGATCACCCCCTTTTATA
>JAKLEA010000006.1 GCA_022711755.1 Planctomycetota bacterium | reverse complement strand
CTCCATACCGGAAAATAACCTCTCTTCAATAATATATTACCACATGTGTCAAGGCCCCCTTTTTCAACAGGCTGCTAGAGAATGTAGTTATTGTTGACCCTTCCGCAGATAACAGGCTAAAAAAGCCTACTTGTTTCCAATGCCATCAGATAAGGGCAATAGAACGAGGGCGTTTCACTGGCCATGCAATAGGACGCTTACGTAGAGATGATCTCGAGCGCATCGAGAACGCGGTAAGGTTCACACTAGGGTTGGACCTTTCAACCCACGTTTGAACAGATGAACGCGAATTGACGCGGATGGCGGGATAGCGAGCGGCGGGTGACGGGTAGCCTCCTGCCGTACAACTTTGAAGGCTACGGGTTGAGTTCCACGTTCGACACGCCGCGCGAGCCGGGGTGGAAGACGTTGCCGATGAAGTGCAGGTTTCTCGGCAGCGTCGGATCGTCCTTCGCCCCCCAGCTTCCGACAAAGACGGCATACTGATATTTCGGTTTGGGTTGGCCGACTTTGCCGTCAACGACGACGCCGTCGCGGTTCGTGTCGTAGACGACGTTTCCCTGGATAATGACGTCGGTCAGCGGCGGGTTGGTTTCGAGCTGGCCGCCGCGGAACGTGATGGGGAAGCTGCCGCCCTGGTCATCGGTCGCGCCTCCCCAGTTCCAGTATTCGTTTCCGCAGCCGTATTCCGTGATGATGTTGTTGGCGATGATAATGCCGCCGTCAACATTGGCCTCGCGGGCGGGCTTGTCCCCGGCGGGGGCCTCGGCATTATGCGAAGCGGTTCCGGGATTAAGAAGTATTCCCCACAGGTCAATGCGCGTGAGCATGTTGCCGGAGATGATGAGGTTGCGGCTTCCGTGCGTCGCTTTGACGCCCATCATGCCGCAGACGACGACGTTGTCGGAACAGACGCAGTTGTCGCAGTGCAGGTCAATGCCCTGCGCGGCGTTTTCGATGTAATTGCCGCTGACGACGGTGTTGCGCGTTTTCTCCGGGCTGGTGACGACGATGGCCGATCCCTGGTGCCAGTTGCCGACGTAGTTGTTCTTGAACGCGCCCGCCGCGAGCTTGCCCAGCTTCGAAGGGAATCGGCCCTCGGTCAGGGTTCCCAACTTGTGCGTCTCCTTCATCTCGCGGGTCGGGAAGAGATTGCGCTCGACGACGCGGTTGCCGCGGAGCATGGTCCCGACGCTGTCGCTGACGAGGATGCCGGTCCCGTCAATGCAGATGAAGGCGTAGCCGTAGTGTTCGGGGGAGTCGGTCCGGTCGTCCACGGCGACGCGCTTGTAGTTGAGGACTTCGCAGTCGCGGACTGTGCAGCTTTGCGATTCGCGGATTTCGATTGCGGCGTTTCGGGC
The DNA here is from genome assembly GCA_022711755.1 of Planctomycetota bacterium. Lineage (GTDB taxonomy): Bacteria > Planctomycetota > Brocadiia > SM23-32 > JAKLEA01 > JAKLEA01. Next base: position 338,876 of record JAKLEA010000006.1, on the reverse strand, counting down.
GCGGCTGTCAACGACGCGGACGCTGTCCAGGACGACGTTGCGGCTGTCATAGCAGAAGACGCCGGGGGCCGTTGCGTCCATCCGGCCCTCTGCGCGGGTGAGGGTTACACCGGTGACCCGGACGTTGGAGGCGTGTTCGATTTCAAGAATCGTCTCGGCGGGATTGGACTGGATGATCCGGCCGTAGCCGCAAAGCCCGCCCGAGTCGCCGGCGATCCGCAGCTTCTTCGTTATCACGTGGTCTCCGTCCGGGATGAGGATCATGCGCCCGGGGTTGGCGTCAATCGCCTGCTGGATTGACCCGTAGGAGGCGGCGGAGACTCCTCCGGCGGGCGCGCCGACAGAATCCGCGCCGTAAATCCCACGCGCCGAAAAAACGGCAACGGCCAGAATGACCGCCATGTTCAGGCTGATTGCTGATTTCATTGCGATTGGTCCCGTGTCCTGCAATTCGAAGAGCGGAGCGTCATCGCCCCGGCTAAAATCTACTCTATATCCGCTTGTTTCATGAAGGCAAACAAAAGATGACCGCGCAGGCGATGGGAGCGCACCCGCGCAGACGGGCACGTTCATTTCAGAAATCACGCAACAGACAAGCCCCCCACCTGTCACTTGCGTGACATCCTCCCCCCACCGCTGCAACGTTTCAGAATCCCGGCGGGATTCTCCGCGCGGCGGGGGGAGGTCGCCTCGCCAGAGGCAGGAGGGGGGTATTTGGAAGCGCTATCATCGCAGGCGCACGATTCAGGCACCCGGATAAATGGGCGCACCCGGTGATGGGCTACTGACGGGCTTGAGTTGTAACGCAGGCGTCTCGCCTGCTCGCTTTCCCGGCAGCCGGGACGGCAGCGCGAGCGCAGAACTGCGCTACGGCAAACGAGTGCTTCGCTGTCCGGTTTCATCCCGGCGCGGGCATGACCGTTCCATTGCTCGCGCTGGAAATCCCGCCCCGTTCCGGGTTACACTCTCACCGTCCGGACCTGTGTCCGGCGGAGGAACCTGAAAATGAATCACAACATGCCGAAAAGGACGGCGCGCGCTTTCACAAACGCGCTTGCCGTCGTCTCGCTTTGCCTTGTCGGAGCTGTCGCCGCCGGGGACGTCCCGCCGCCGCGAATTCACGACGCCCTGTTGTCAAAACCGATGCCGCAACCGGGCATCAAAATCGTTTATCCCGCAATCGGCAATCCCGCGCTGGTCGGGCCTTCCCGCCGATTCCGGATGCTCCTGCGGGCCAACATCGCTCAGTCCGCCGACCTCAAGGTTTCACTCGAACCCGGCTGGCCGACCGGCGAGGCGCGCGTCCGAAATCTCTGCTTCAGCGGGAAAGACAAGCTCATCGAAGCCGAAGTGGAGCTGCCGGAAAAGACCCCGCTGCGAAGGCCCCTCGATCTCGTGGTCCGGTGCGGGGACCTTGCCGCCCGCGCTCCCAACGCCGTCTTCATGACCGGCAAAGCCCCGGACGATTTCGACGTCGTTCAGATAACCGACCTGGAGCTGCGCGGCGCGCCCCTCGAACCCAGCAGAAACCTTGAGCGCGCCATTGCGGAAATCAACTGCATCGCTCCCGCCTTCGTCATCGCCACCGGCGATCTGACATACGCCGGCAATCCGGAGGAATACAAGGAACTGGTCCGCGTCCTGTCCCTGTTCCGCGTCCCGGTCTTCGCCGTCATCGGCAACGCGGACTATCACGGCGACCAGGATGCCTTCTTCGAAACGATCAATCCATATCACGATTTCACGGTTGATTACGGCCCCTGCCGCTTCGTCGGCCTCGATACCGGAACCAATCACATCGCCAATCCCCAGGGAGGATACAACCCGGCCACCGACCAGCGCGGCACGGGCCTGAGCGACGCGCAGACGGCTTGGCTGGCCGGCGCGCTGGCGTCGGCGGGCGAGAGCCTGAAGATCGTCTTCATGCACTTCCCGGCGGTGAGCCAGTTCAACAACGGCGCGTCAATCGCCTTCAACCGCGAAAAATTCAAGGAGCTTTGCGCGGAGCATAACGTCGCCCTCGTCGTCGCCGGGCACACGCACCTTGACGCGGCGATGGGCAACGACGAGCGTCCCCTCAGCACCGCGAACAGGAAACCCGCCGGGACGATCCACGTCCAGACGGCGACAACCTCGTCCGAAACCCGCGCGATCCACAAGGCTTATTCCTATCGCCTGATCCGCATCGCCGCGAAGGAGGTCGCCTGCTTCTCCATGCGCCTGGACAAGGCGGAAGACACCGTTCTCTCCGAATCTATTCCGGCGGGCAAGATCAAGATCGCGAGCGTCATAGAGACGCTTGGGGAGCACAAGTCGCGAGTGGTGCAGACGCGCAATGAACTGAACGAGGAGTTTCCCGCCGCGCAGGTCAGCGTCGCAATTCCAAAGCGCGAGTTTAGCGGCGGATCCCCCGCCGTCAGGGGCGGAAAACTGATTGACTCATACGATCGCGGAGAAGACCGCGTATTCGTAATCGAGTTCAGGCTTCCGGCTCGTTCCCGCGCGCAAGTGTCTCTTACGATGAAAAGCCCCGGGCAATAACCCCCCCCCCATTAATCCGGAAGGCCGCGCCCCCGCGCAGACAGGCGCGTCAGAACCTGTCGCCATACTCGTTCGCTCCGGCGCATCCCGGAGTTCAGGCGGAGATTCTGAGTCTTCCCAGCGCCCTCGCGGCCGTCAACTGGCAAGGGAGACAATAATCCGCCGCCCGCCTGCCCGGCGGGAGGGAGACCTGCTCATACGCCGTCAGATGCCCCTCGGCCTGGTGCAGATGAATATGCCCCCACAGGCAAAGCCGGAAATCGTCCGCCATCCCAAGCGCGAGCAGGCCCTCCATGTGGTTCATCAGCGGCCAGTCGTCCAGCCGATCCTCGAACCGCGTCACCCCGCAGAACTGTCCGCCTGAGTCGAGACGCGCTTTGACAATGCGCTCCATCCAGTTGCGAGGCAGCGCTCCGCTTGAAAGCAGCTCCGGCCAGTAGCGATAATTCGTGTAACTCCCCAGGCGCGAGGCCGTAACGTTCTCAGGACGCGCCGCCGCCTCCACCGTCGGGCGAAGCCACCACTCGCCTTGATCGCCGGGCCAGGCTCCACCAATCGCCTCAAGCAGAACTTCGCGAAGAGCATCCGCGCACTGCTTATATCCGGATGCGTTATTACTTCCAATTACATTCGGCAGGTTTGCCCAGTCCTTCAGCCCCCTGACAATCCAGGCGTTGTTGTGGAAATACGTCGCCACGGCCGCGCTTTCGTCCGCCTCCGGAATGCCGGGCGCAAGCTGCGCCCGGCCGCCGTTCGTGACGAGGCATTGAAGATGCGCCGCAATGCGTCCCAGCGGCCCCGCGGCTTTCTTCAACCATTCCGCGCCGCAGCCGCGCTCCATCATTCTGAGGCCGGAGGTCAGCAACTGCCCGTATTCGCTCAGCGACGGCCCGTAATATCGGATTGTCCCGTCCGGCCTGACGAAGTTCTCGAGCCAGTATCCGAAAAGCCTTTCAGCCTTCGCCGTCATGCCCCAGAGCGTGAGCGCGTCTACTGCGGAGATAATGGTTGGCGGAAATCCGTCATGTTCCTCCCGGGCATAAGTTCCGACGCCGTATTTCGGATGATCGCCCTGGAAGGTGGTCTCGATGTGCGCCAGGCCGTTGCGGACGACGCGCTCAAGCAAGGGATCCTCGAAAACCGCGTCCTCGGGCATGCGGATCAGATCCGCGATGCGCGCGACCTCTTCTGGATCGAAGGCCGGTTCGCCGCGGCACGGCTCGAAGCGTCCGCGCATCTCCCCAGGCAGTGATTTTCCAGCGCCGATGAGTATTGCTCTATGCGGATCCGTCGCTTTCATCTTTCTCTTCCCATCCCCCCCGGCGCATCCACCGCGTCGCCAGGAATACCTCTCATCGCGCGGCGGCCAGGCGCTCAACCGCCGGGAACAACCGCCGCGCGGTTTCGCCAAGAACCTTGCGCTTCCAGTCCGCGCTCATCCTCGCCAGCAGAACGCGCCCGATCTGCTGCGTCGCGGAAAGGAAGGGGCAGTCCGAACCCCACATGAGCCTGTCGCCCAGCCCGGCTTCGATGAAACAGTCGGGAACGCCCCGCGGGGAGAGGCTTGCCGTCGGTTCCAACCAGAGGTTCGGCAGCCGCTTCGCAAGCTCAATGTAGCGAGTTCTCTCCAGCGTCCCGGCGTGGCCAAGAATCCATTGAACCATCGGGTATTTTTCCGCAAGCTTCTCCAGAGGCGCCAGGTCGCCGGGGTAGGCGTGCGCAAGTATGGGAACGCCCCGCTCCCGCGCCAAATCGAATGCCAGCCTGTAGTTGTCCAGATCGTAAGCGCCCATGCCGCTGTGAATCTTTATCCCCGGCATCCCGGCGTCAAGGCAGCGCTCAAGCTCCGGAACGATCTCATCCCGGTAGTTTGGGTTCAGGCACGCGTATCCCAGGAACCGCCCGGGGTAGTCGCGCATCGCCTGCAATACTTCGTCATTACCGCGTCTGACGTCCGCGCCCAGGCAGGCGTGATGGGAGGCCGGCATCGTCACGTCAATGCCGACGCGGTCCATGACGCGGATCATGCTCGCCGCGTCCGTTCGGACCATGTGGAATACGTTGTATTCCCCCATGTGGGCATGGACGTCAACCACGAACGCGCCCTCCAGACGCGCGCCCGCGCGGGCCGCGGTTGCAAACCTGTCCGCCTTCTTCATGTCCTCGCCCCCTTTACAAGCCTGTCAAGATTTCCGAACGCGATGGCGCGCCGGGCAGCGGCGGAAATTTCGGCGTAGCTAACCTGCGTCGCCGCTCCCGAGCCTTCCCCTGCGGGGAAGGAGCTTCCATATACGAGCCTGCCGTGGCCGAATCGTCGGCAAATCTCTTCGATGCCGAGGTGCACCGAGAAGGGCGGGCCGACGCAGAGATGCAGGTTTTCATGCCGCTCAAGCAACGGGAAGAGAAGACGGTTCAGCCTGTAACTCACCCTGACGAGTATCACGGGCAGGCGGGGATGATTTTTCAGAACGCTCCGCAAATCCTCGATCGTGGTTTCCTCCAGTTGAAGCATCAGTGGAACGCGGCGCTTCTCCAGCGCGCCGAGCATCCCGCCGCAGCACCACTCCGCGAGGCTCCATACCATCCGTTGCGGCGTCGCCCACGCGGCGCGGACGCCTTCCGAAACCATGTTCTGCACAAAGTCATCCGGATCGCCAAGCTCTCCCGCGCCGTCCGGCACAAGGCACCACACCGGTATCAGATTATCATACCCCGCGATTTCCTTCATCAGCCGTTCGTTGCCGAGGAAAGGCCCCGACTCCCAGCAGGACATGTGCTTCACGAGAGCTTTTCGGATTCCCAGCCGCTTCATCTCCGCCAGTAGTTCCGCGACGCTCGCCGGTTGGACCTCGCCTGGCTTGCCGGGCCGGCCGATCGAGGCGTCCGCGTCGAAAAACTCCAGCGATTCTTGCAATGCGGCAAGGTCCGTGGAAATATCCGCGCCTTTTGCTGAAACAGGCGTGATTTCACTTTTTCGTTTCCCTTTCCGGGCCGGCATCGCTTCCCTCCTTTCAAATCCACGCGCGGTCCCGCATCGCCTGCACCAGTTCGGAACACGCGACGGCGCGCGCCGCCAGCCTCAGGCTGATGCGCCGCTCCGCCGCCAGTTGAGTCATCCGGGCGAATGCAGGCGTCATCCTCTCCCGGATTGCCTCGTACGTCTCCGTCTCGGACGTCAGGCTTCCCGATTTCGCGTTGCGCCATTCGACGTATGACGCGATCACGCCGCCGCTGTTCGCCAAGATGTCCGGCACGACCCGAATTTCCATCCTATCCAGAATCACGTCGGCCTCCGGTGTGGCCGGGCCATTCGCGCCCTCGATTACAATCTTAGCTCGGACCTTCTCCGCGTTCGCGCCCGTCAGCGCGCACTCAATCGCCGCCGGGATCAGGACGTCGCACTTCATCGCCAGCAGATCCGCGTTGCTGATCTCGTCGCCGCCCTTGAACCCCTCCACCTGTCCCGAGTCGCCCGCGTATTTCCGCATGGCGCTGATGTCCAGTCCGGCATCGTTGTGGACGCCCGCGCGCTTTGTCGCGACGGCAATTATCTGCGCGCCGGCGTCAGCAAGGAACTTGCACGTCCACGATCCTACGTTTCCGAAGCCCTGCACGGCGACCTTCAGTCCGGCGATGTCCCTGCCGAGGAATTCCCGGCACGCCGCCCCGGCAGCGAAGGCGACGCCGTAACCGGTCGCCTCGTTGCGCCCCGGCAGCCCGCCGACGCTTGGCGGCTTCCCGGTGACGGTTTCCAGCCGGTGCGTCTCGCCGTAGATGACCGCCATGTCGCGCGGCCTAGTGCCGAGGTCCGGCGCCGGAACATACGCTCCGGAATCCAGCTCAGACCGTATCGCGTGGACGTATTCCTTAATTAATGCCGTGCGCTGGAACTGGCCCAGGGAGCGCGGATCGCAGCAAATCCCGCTCTTGCCCCCGCCGAACGGCGCGCCGACCAGCGCCGTCTTCCAAGTCATCAGCTCCGCCAGCGCCCGCGTGTCCTCCATCGTCACTCCGGCGCTGAGCCGGATGCCGCCCTTGGCCGGGCCGCGGCACGTGGAGTGATATACAACGTAACACGGGGCTTCAATCATCTGCTCCCCGTCCGCTAGCAGCGAAAGGTTCACGCGCAGCTCACGCTCCGGTTTAGACAGAAGGCGCAGCGCGTTTGGGGGAATCTCTACGTGCGGCAGAATCTTCTCGAAGTCCATGCTCGCGTCACCTCAGCAGCGGTTCTCCAGAAGATAGCGTCCAAGCCGGTTGGCCGTCTCGAAATAGACGGCTATGTTGCCGCCGATCTTCTCCGGCAGCGGCGCGACGAACGGGGCCGAGGTCGGCAGCATGACGTATCCGCCGCCGGGCGCGCCGTCCCGAATGCACTCGGCGACCCTCTCCCGCAGTTGCTCCGCCTGCGCGAGTTCCAGGTCCTGGCCCTCGATGCCGCCCATGAGGCACATGCGCGCCCCGATCTTGTCCTTCAGCTCCGCCATCGTCACGTCCCCGTTGCGATTCGGTGAGACCTCCAGCGGCTCCAGCGCGGACGGCCCGATCTCGATGAGATAGTCGCAAAGATCCCGCAGGCGTCCGTGGCAATGGATGACGGAGTAGTTCCCAGACTCGTTCACGATGCGGCATAACTCTTTGTCATACCGCACGACGAATTCCGGGAAAAGCCTGTGCGGATTCACCAGCGGCGCGCCGCAATACTCCGGCCCCCAGAACCGGAAACAGACGTCCTTCACCAGCGGGCAGACGACCTCGAGACTGCGCTTCATCGCCTCGAACAGGCGGTCGGTAAGTTCCCGAAACGGAGCTGGATCAAGGCTTGCCTCGACCGCGAAGAACTCAAAATCCATGATTCCGACAGCCAGACCGATGGGGTCGCCCGGGCCGACGAAGACAAGGCCGTGCTCGCCCATGCGATCCTGCGCGGCGAGTATCGGCGCTGGGTCCGCCTTCCCGCCGGACAGCGGCATGGATAAATACCGGCGCAGGTCCTCATGCGATTCTATGTATCGCTTGATCGCCCACGAAGTCATATGCCCCGGATCGCGGCGATAGATTGAGGTCAGAGGCCCCTTCGGAGTCTGGAGAGTGGTCTCCACAACCTGCGTCTCGCCCTCATTGGTGACAGATTGCGTCACCGTGTTCGGATCGCCGACGCCGGTTCCGGTGTCAACTCCGCAGAAGACGACGTTGTCGCCAAGCTCCGTCTGAAGTTTCAGGACGCGCTGAAATGACGGGTCCCTCGTCGCCCAGTGATCGGAAAACTCCGTCATCTCATAAAGCGTGACAGGGACGCGGTCGGGTTGCCCCAGCCGCAACGCCGTCAGAAGTCTCTCGCGCGATGTCATTACCTGCGCCTCCTTAACCGCCGGCGATTATTGGCGGCGGAAATTTCTTGTCCGCCCGGGGCGGACGCATTATCCTTGCGCGCATTCGCATCGGGGCGGTTCCCCGTTCCACCGCATCTTATTTCCAAAATCCCGAAAGGCTGAAGCAATGGCGGACAAAATCAAGATCGGAATCATCGGAGTCGGTCAGATCGGCAAGCAACACGTCGGCAACTACAAGAAAATCCCCGGCGCGGAAATTGTCGCCGTGGCGGACATTGACGAGCCTGAGGCGAAGCGCGTGGCCGCGGAAAACAACATACCGCAGGTCTTCACGAATTTCCACGACCTCTTGGACCTGGACGAAATCCAGGCCGTGGACGTCTGCCTGCACAATAACCTTCACGCGCCGGTGACGATCGCCGCCCTGAACGCCGGCAAGAACGTCTATTGCGAAAAACCGATGGCCGGCTCTCTGGCCGACGCGAAAAAGATGCTTGATACCGCGCAGAAGAAAAACCTGAAGCTCAGCATACAGCTTGCAACGATCTTCGCGGCGGAGACGAAGGCCGCAAAACGCCTGATAGACGGCGGCCACCTGGGCAAAATCTACTCCGCGCATTCCAAGGGATTCCGCCGCCGCGGCCGCCCCTACGTTGACGGCTACGGCACGTCCTTCTTCGTGCAGAAGCCCGTCGCCGCCGGCGGCGCGCTCTTCGATATGGGCGTCTACCACATTACGCAGGTCATGTACCTGCTGGGCAACCCGGAAATCCTCTCCGTCTCCGGCGCAACACATCAGGAGACGGACATGTACGAAGACCGCCGCAAGAAAGGGATGTACAGCGTCGAGGAACTCGCCCTCGGCTTCATCCGCCTCGCCGGCGGCATCAGCCTCTGCCTGGAGGAAAGCTGGGCGGTCCACATGGACGGCGGAGACAGCAGCCGTATCTTCGGCTCAAAGGGCGGCGTGAAGCTCAGCCCGTTCAGCTACCACAGGACGATCGAGGACATGGAGATGAACGGCACGTTCGACCTCGGCTCGGCGGACTGGCGATGGCATCAATGCATACCCGACACGAACGCCTACGACAGCCCGCAGCATCACTGGATCGCCGCGCTGCAGGACCGCGTTCCGCTGATGGACACGACGGGGTTGGCTCTTGCGGCCATGAAGATCAGCGAAGGCATCTATCTCTCCCAGGCCAAGGGCCGCGAGGTGACGGGCAAAGAGATTGAGAAGAGCACGAAGTCCACGGCCATCAAGGGGCTGTAATTTCGGGATAGGCGTTTTTCTAACGGAATTGCGGGGCGTCGCATTTGTCATGCGTCGCCCCGTGACGTTTAACCGCGTCCGGCATCAATCGTTCATATCTCAACGCGTTCAATGCTCGCCTCTGCGGCGATTCCTAGTCCCAGCTTTGCGGCGGTTTCAATATATTTCGGCGCTCGGCCCAGCTTCTCCAGCGTCGGCAACTGCAACTCCTTCCGTCGCGCTTCAATGGTATCCACGCCGACCCGGTCAACGGCAACCATGTCCTTCCCGACAATCAGCCCGTTGTAGTTCCACGCGAATTTCCGGTTGAGAGCAGGCCCGCCGTTGGCCAGGGCCAGCGTCCCGTCAACAACAACCAGCCGCAATTTCTTTGCTATGCATGGATGCGAGCAAAGCTCAGCGATATAAGGATCGCAGTTGTTCCCGTGGTATTTGTTCGGATTATGGATCGCCCCGAAGAAGTTCTTCATGCCCAGGCTCGCGCCGGCAAGATCGTGATCCTTCAGCGCGGGGACGCTCACCACCGCCGTCGCCGCGCCGGTCAATATCCGGCTGAACAGGCTCCCGACGCTCCCGGCGAACTCTATCTCATTTCCATAGCCCCCCCCCGCAGGATTGTCCGTTCCGAACGCGCGCAGCCTCGCCGATCCCGTTTGAATCTCGAACCCCGCGGCAGACAGTTCCCTGTCGCTGCGATCCCAAAAGATGATGTTGCCCCACGGCGCGCCCGCCGACACAATCCCCTCGGCTACCGCCAGCGCGACCGCCGGATTCGTCCCCATCCCCAGGCAGTTGACCTTCACGGCGACGACGTCGTGCTTCGAGAAAAGCGCTCCCCACGCGCTCCGCGCGTCCTTCGCGTCCGTCAGGCGTCTGACCGCCTCGTCAAGCATCTTGCGGATTTCGCCGGGATTGAGAGTCGCGTCGTCCGTTCTGACGGCATCGTCCCGCGCGACGACCACGCGCGCTGTCTTCCTTCCCTCCGCCAATACCCTCCCCCCCGTCAGCCCCGCAAACCCCGCCGATGCGGCCGCGCCCGCGGCGCGGGCCAGCAATCTGCGGCGGCTTATGCCCGGCGCACCGTCCATCATATTCGTCCTTCCGCCCGGCGCTCAGCCGATGTCGTAGTCGCTGCCCTCGTCTTCATCATTTTGTTCCGCGTCGGTCTCGTCTAACTCCCCGTCCTCCATGTTGTCCTCGGGCAGTCTGACCTCGCGCGGCTCAGCGTTCGCCGGTCCGTCCAACGTCACCTCCGCGCTTGACTCGTCCTCGTCCTCCGGCACAACCCTTGCGACGCCGACAAGGATGTCCTGTTCGTCCAGCGATATCAGTCGAACGCCCTGTGTGTTGCGCCCAACGCGGCTTATCTTTTTCGCGGCCGTGCGCACAACCTTGCCCTGCCGCGTCATGAGCATCACCTCGTCGTCCTTGTGAACGCCCAGCGCCGCTATCACAGGCCCGTTCCGCTTGGTCGTCTGAATGTCAATGACGCCCTGGCCGCCGCGATGGTGCGCCGGATACTCCGTAAATTCGCTGCGCTTCCCGTAACCCTTCTCGCACACCGTCAGCAGCGTCATGTCCGCATTAACAACCGCCAGGCCGACTACCTCGTCTCCGGAGCGGAGTTTCAACCCGCGCACTCCGCGCGCCGAGCGCCCCATGCTGCGCACGCCCTTCTCATGGAATCGCGCCGCGTAACCCTTGGCGGTGCAGAGCATCAGCTCCTCATCTCCGTCGGTCAACCGGACGCCGATGAGCGAGTCCCCTTCGTCCAGGTCAATCGCAACGATTCCGCCCTGTCCGCGCTTGCCGTAGGCGCCTAACGGCGTCTTCTTGATGACCCCGCGCGCCGTCGCCAGCACCAGTTGTCTGACGTCGTCGAAATTGCGCACGGGGAAAATTGACGTGATGGTCTCGTCGGAACTCATCCGGATGACGTTGACCATCGCGCGCCCGGCGGACGTCCTGCTCATGGAGGGCAGCTCGTAGACCTTCAGCCAGTAGGCCCGCCCCTTGTTCGTGAAGAGCAGCAGATAATCGTGCGTCGAGCATATGAACAGGTGTTCGAGGAAATCGTCCTCCTTCAGCCCGGCGACCTTCACGCCTTTGCCGCCGCGCCCCTGGCTGCGGTAAAGGTCCAGCGGCATGCGCTTGACGTAGCCGCCGTGGCTGATCGTCACGACCATCTTCTCTTCCGCGATCAGGTCCTCGTTGTCAATTGACTCAAGCTCGTTCTCGTCAATCTGTGTGCGGCGCTCGTCGCCGAACTCGTTGCGTATTTTCACGATGTCGTCGCGGATGATCGCCATGAGCCGCTTTTCGTCCGCAAGGATGGCGCGCAGGTCCGCGATTTCCACCTGAAGCCTGCCCCACTCCTCGTCAATCTTTGCCCGCTCAAGACCGGTCAACTGCTGCAGCCTCATGCCCAGCACGGCGTTGGCCTGTATTTCCGATAGCGCGAACTGCGCCATGAGCCGCGCCCTCCCCTCGTCCGCCGACGCTGACGAGCGGATCAACGCGATGACCGCGTCCAGATTGTCCAGCGCGATGCGCAGGCCTTCCAGTATGTGCGCCCGCGCCTCGGCCCGGTCCAGCCGGAACTGGGTGCGCCTTCGTATTACCTCCCGGCGGTGAAGGATGTAGAGATTTACCAGGTCCTTCAGGTTGACCGTGTCCGGCCTGCCGCGCACGATGCCGATCATGATGATGCTGAACGTGCTCTGGAGCTGCGAGTGCTCCCAGAGATTGTTCAGCACGATCTCCTTGTCGGAGCCTTTCTTCAGCTCGACGACGATGCGCGTCCCGTCCTTGTCGCTTTCGTTGTTTATGTTTGCGATGTCGTCCAGCTCGCCGGATTTGACCAGCTCCGCTATGCGCTCGCATATCTTGTCCCGGCTGAGCTGGTAGGGAATCTCCGTGAAAACGATGCTGTCCTTCCCCCCGCGCTTTTCCTCAAAATGATGCTTTGCGCGCACGGTGATGATGCCGCGCCCGGACCTGTATCCGCTCAAGACGCCGCTGCGCCCGCAAATTATCCCCCCCCCGGGGAAATCAGGGCCTTTGACGATCTGCGCCAGCTCGGTGACCGAAACCGTCGGCTCGTCAATCACGCGCGTTATGGCGTCGCATATCTCCCGCAGGTTGTGAGGCGGGATGCTCGTGGCCATGCCCACGGCGATGCCCGACGTGCCGTTGGCCAGCAGGTTCGGAAACGCACCGGGCAGAACGACCGGCTCGTCCCGCGTCTCGTCATAATTGGGCTGGAAGTCTACCGTGTCCTCCTTCAGGTCCTCCAGCATGGACATCGCCACGGCGGAAAGTCTGGCCTCCGTGTAGCGCATGGCCGCCGGCGGGTGGCCATCCATGCTGCCGAAGTTCCCCTGGCCGTCCACCAGTGGATAACGCATGTTGAAGTCCTGCGCCATGCGATACAGTGTCGGATAAACGACTTCCTGGCCGTGGGGGTGGTAGTTGCCGCTGGTGTCGCCGCATATCTTCGCGCACTTTCTGAACTTGGACCTCGGCGTCAGGTTCAGATCGTTCATCGCGACGAGGATGCGCCGCTGCGACGGCTTCAGGCCGTCCCGCACGTCCGGCAGGGCGCGGCTTATGATGACGCTCATCGCGAACGTCAGATAAGAGTCCTTCATCTCGTCTTCGATGTGGAGATCGCGGATTATTTCCTGGTTCTTGGGCGTTTCTTCCGACATTTGCGATCCTTCTCCTTCGTCCCTCCGCCCTCCCGTCAGGGCCGGGTCTATACGTCAAGATTCTTGACTTCCAGGGCGTGCTGCTCGATGAACCGCCGCCGCCGTCCCACGTCCTTGCCGGCCAGCGTGGTGAAGTACTCGTCCGCCTTGTAGGCGTCCCCGACCGTTATGCGCACCAGCGTGCGCTGACCGGGCAACATCGTCGTCTCCCGAAGCTCATCGGCGTTCATCTCGCCCAGTCCTTTGTACCTCTGCACATCCAACCCCTTGCGTCCCAACTGCCTTGCCGTCGGGAGCAGTTCGGAGATCGAATCAACGCGGACTTTCTCGCCTTCGTTCTCGATGAACATCTCCACGGCGTCGTCCTGCCCCTCCTTCGGGAAGTAGCGCGATACGTCCAGCCCGGAGTCCTCCAGCAGGATCAGCGTCGCTTCAATCTCTTTTGAAAAATGCAACTCCTGCACGCGCAGAAGGTTGCGGAAACGCTTCGAGCGATCCGGCACGAAGTCGCTCTCGTCAATAACCGTCAGTTCCTTCTGCTCCGCGTGAAGCCTTTCCGCCTCCGCGCGCGCGAAACTTTCGTAGTCGCCGGCGCCGTAGAAAAAAACTTCAGACACTTTCGTGTCGGACCCGTGGTGGATGCACCGCGTTCTCGGAAGTAGCTTCCCTCCCTCGCCGCCGCGGAGGCAGATAAACTTCTCGAACGCGATGCCTCGCCGCTTGGTCACCTGGGCGTGCGCTTCCATGAGCGACAGCTGCCTGAGCGTCTCAATCAGCTTCTCACCCTCAAGCGACATCTCGGCGTCGGGATTCTTTCGCTTCACCCGCAGAACGGTTCCCTCCGCGCCTAGTTTTATGAGCGCTTCCTGGAGTCGCCGCTCATCGTAAAGATACTCCGTCATTTTGCGCCTGCGGATTTTGTACAGCGGCGCCTGCGCGACGAAAAGCCGCCCCTGCTCAATGAGCTTCGGCATATGCCGGAAAAAGAACGTGAGCAGAAGCGTTCGTATATGTGCGCCGTCCACGTCCGCGTCGGTCATGATCACGAGCTTGCCGTATCGCAGCTTTGCTATGTCGAATTCGTCTGCGCCTATGCCCGTGCCCAACGCGGTTATTATGTTGCCGATCTCCTCGTTGGCCAGCATCTTGTCAACGCGCGCCTTCTCCACATTCAGTATCACACCCTTGAGTGGCAATATCGCCTGGTATCGCCGGTCGCGCCCCATGCACGCCGTGCCTCCGGCGCTCTGGCCCTCGACGAAATAGACCTCCGTCTCCTCGACGTTATGGCTGGAGCAGTCGCTGAGCTTGCCCGGCAGCCCTCCGCCGCTCAACGCGCTTTTTCGCCTCGTCAGATCCCGCGCCCGCCGGGCTGCGTCCCTCGCCCTGGCGGCCTCTACCGCCTTTGCCACAATCGCCTTGGCTGCCGCCGGATTCTCCTCGCAATACTGCGAAAGAGAGTCATTAATAACCTGCTCGACTATTCCCTGTATCTCGCGATTGCCAAGCTTCGCCTTCGTCTGCCCCTCGAACTGTGGTTCAGGCAGCTTGACGCTGATGATCGCCGCCAACCCTTCGCGGTAATCCTCCCCCTGCGGAATCTGGTCATCCTTAATGCCGACGGCGGTTTTCGCGTAGTTGTTCAGCGTCCGGGTCAGCGCCGCGCGGAACCCGCTCATGTGCGTTCCGCCCTCGATCGTGCGTATGTTGTTCGCGAAGCTGAGCACAGTCTCGCTGTACCCGGAATTGTACTGGAACCCATATTCGCACAGCACGTCCCCTTCCAGTCTCTCGCAGTAAATCACGTCCGGATGGATGGTTCCCTTGCCTTCGTTTAGTTTTGCGATGAACTCGCTTATGCCGCCCTTGTAGCAGAACGACGCCTCCTTCCCGTCCCGCTCGTCCTTGAGCGTGATGGTTAGTCCCTTGTTCAGGAAAGCAAGCTCCTGAAGCCTGGAGGCGATTACGCCGTAGTCGAACTGAAGATTTCCGAATATCTCCCGGTCGGGCTTGAAGACTATGCGCGTTCCGCGCCTGTCCGTGCGGCCGCGTTTCTCAAGGGCGCTGGCCGGCTCTCCGCGTTCGAATCGCTGGTAGTTGGCCTGCCCGTCGCGCCAGACCTCGGCCTCCATCCACTCGCTCAGCGCATTCACGCACGACACGCCCACGCCGTGAAGACCGGCGGCCATCTTGTAGCTTTCCCGGTCGAACTTGCCCCCGGCATTCAGCGTGCAGAGCACTACCTCCAACGCGGGCTTGCCCGTTTCCTGGTGTATGTCCACCGGTATTCCGCGCCCATCGTCGGTCACGGAAACCGCGCCGTCATCCTGGATGCGCGCTTCTATGTGCGTGCAGACTCCGGCCATCGCCTCGTCCACGCTGTTCGCGACCACCTCCTCCACAAGGTGGTGCATTCCCCTCGTGGTGGTGTCGCCGATATACATGGCCGGCCGCTTCCGCACGTGCTCTATGCCGTCTAGTACGCGTATCGAACTCGCGTCGTACTTCTCCATCAAACCCCTCCGGACGAAAGCTTGAACTCAAGCTTCCTTATATGGCATCCCGGCAGCTCCTTCTGAAGGCTGGCCAGTAGTTGTTCGCGCTCGTAATTTGCCAGTTCGTAAAGCAGCGCCGAGGAGGATACTTCTATCGTTGCGACTCCCTTCTGAAATGACCTCACCGACGTGGCGCCGCCACCCGTCGTCAGACTCTCCCAGACCCTCCTGATCCTGTTCAGATTTCTCTGGGGCCCTTTGCCGACTCCCTCCAGGTAATCGCGCGCCAAGTCTCCTATCCTGCGCGCCCCGCCGCCTCCGGCGGGTATCCCGTACGCTCGCAAATCTTTCACCGCCCTGATCCGGCCCCCTCTGTTATCGGCATCAGTACATGGACAAAATTATGTCCGGCCCGCATCGCTACAGCGTTCTCCGAGTCCGTCACTTCGAAGCGCACCTGCTCCTCCGCTATCGCCCGAAGCACATCTATTAGAAACTTCGGATTGAACAGCAGCGAACACTCCTCCCCCTGGTAATCGCAGGCCATGTCAATGTCCGCGCTTCCCACGTCCGCGGATTCCGCCTCGAAAAGAACCTTGCCGGGTTGTATCGTCAATCGCATCGCCGGTTGTTCTTCCGTTGTTATCAAGGCCGCCTGTCGAACACATGAGAGGAATTGCGCCACCGGCATATCCACCTTTATTTTGCCGCTCTTTGGTATCACCCGCTCGTAGTCCGGGAACTGTCCCTCTATCAGTTGACCCCGCAACTCTCCCTTTGAGGTCGCTCCCGCAATCTGCCTCTCCTCTATTCTCAACGCCAACGCCCCTCCCGCATCGCCAGGCAGCTTTGCCAGGAGATCAAGCGTCTTGCGCGGCACTATTCCCTGCATCGTCGCATCTTCCGGATTATTCACCTTCTTCTTCACGCGCGAAAGTCGCCTGCCGTCTGTTCCTACCATCTCAATGTTCTTCCCAGAGATGCTCAAAAGCACGCCGCGCAACGCGAACGGCCCTTCCTCACCCGCGATTGCGAACGCCGTCAGCCGAATCATCTCGGCCAGCGCTTCCCTGTCTATCTCAACTGCTGGGCCATCGCCGAAACCGGTGACGTCTTCAAACTCATCCACTCCCTCGCAAAGAATCCTGAAGTGGCTCGTGCCTCCGCGGACGTCCATCACGAGGTTCTCCTCGGTGAACTCCAGATCGCTGGCTGTCGTCTCCCTCAAAATTGCTGAAAAATGCGAGTGCGGCACCAACACCACACCCTCCTCGCCGACCTTCTCTACCGGAATCTTCAACTTTGCCCCGACCTCCAAATCAGTCGCAGAGACTATAACTGCTTCCTTTGTTGCCTCAAGACGAACATTTGAGTAAAGAGGCCTCGTTCCCGCAGGTGAAACGATGGTTCCCAAAATCTGTAGGGCCTCATTCAACTCCTTGCGTTGACATGTTAGCTTCATGGCTCTTTCCTTATTGTATTAAGTGTTAAACCATCAGTAGCAGAAACTATTAACAACCTGTGACGAAAATGATGACAACCAGAAATGCCGCGGTGCAACTCCCCGAATGATACAGAGTTACAACACGCCAAAGACCGCAAAAGAGTGATGATAACCATGATGAAAGCCTGAAAAAAAAAGAAGAAAAGCAGGACGAAACCTGCCAAGTGAACGCTCTCATCAGACAACAACCGCAGAGATCGCCGCTACATCGTCCTGGTTATCACCGGGAAACAGGCGGTTTTCACCGGAGTTTTCATCGGGACAACATCTCAGGATCGCCTGAAAATGAAAACAGAACCAGGCGAAAAAGGAAAATATCCCGACGGCGAAACAACATAACAGAAACGCATTTTAATGTCAATAATCTGTGAGAGATATGCAAGGAAGAAGAATAACCCGCCGCGGAACTGGGTAAAAAACTGGACGCAAGCGTAAGGACGGGGTACAAGAGGACACACAAAGCGTGTGAGTTCCGGACGCTGAAAAGGCTTGGCACTCTGAACCCCGGCGGAACAAATCCGTATATCACTTCCCGCCCGGATTCACACAGGCGCGACGAGCACGCACTGCCTTATTCGCACACGCGCCAGACAAAAACGCAAAAAACCCCCTTGGAGGAAACAACGTGTCAGTGAAAGCAAGAGAATTGAGGGCGGAAGAAACTGCCGCAGTCTGCGATCCGGCAGTATTTAATTTCGAGACGACCGCGGAACTGCCGACGGAAAAAAATGTAATTGGGCAACCGCGAGGCCAGAAAGCCGTAGACCTGGGGGTTAAGATTGAATCCGAGGGGTTCAATATTTTCGTGACCGGCCCTGTTGGGACCGGGAGGATGACGACAGTAAAAACCCTTTTGGAGCGGGAAGCCGCCAAAGCGGCGACACCGGACGACTGGTGTTACGTTCAGAATTTTGAGGATAAACACAAACCGCGAGCAGTCCGCCTTCCGTCCGGACGCGGGAAACAGTTCCAGCGGGATATGGAAGCCTTCATCGAGGCGGCAAGGGCGCAAATCCCCCGCGCCTTCGAGGGCCAGAGCTTCCGCCAGCAGACCGAGGAGGTTTCAACAGCCTTTCAGATAGCGCGGGCGGCGGAATTGGCTAACTTGGAAAAACGCGCCCAGGAACGCGGCTTCGCAGTCCAGCAGGCGCCGAACGGTGTCGCGCTGGTTCCAACGAAAGATGGAAAACCATTGTCCCCGGAAGAATTCGGAGGACTGGACGAGGCGACGCGCAAACGGATCGAGGAGCAGGGGCGCGAATTCAAGTCGGATATGGGCGAAGTGATGCAGCGGATTCGCAAAATGGAAAAGGAGGCAAAGGAGAAGCTGGAAGAACTCGCGCACCATGCCGCGGCCTTCGCCGTGGAACATGTAATGACAGAGTTGCGACAGCGATATGCCGAATTGCCACAAATCCTTGAATATATTGGTGATGTGGAAAAGGATATCCTGAGGAACGTCGGGCAGTTCCGCGAAGCGGCATCCGGGAAGGAACCCCCGCCGCCTGAGAATCCCTTCTTGGCGCCGTTCATGCAGGACAAGACCGATTTCAGCCGTTATACCGTGAACCTTCTTGTGGATAATTCCCGTTTGAAGGGCGCGCCGGTTGTCGTGGAAAGCAACCCGACCTTTAACAATCTGATTGGACGCATTGAACACCGGGCGGTCATGGGCGCGCTTCTGACGGATTTCACCATGATAGGGGCCGGGGCGCTCCACCGCGCCAACGGCGGCTACCTCGTCATTGAAGTAATGCCGCTGCTTCGGCACCCGTTCGCCTGGGACGCCCTGAAACGCGCCCTGAAGGACAGGCGGATAAAGACCGAGGAAATCAACGAGCAACTGAGAATCATAAGCACAACAACGCTCGAACCGGAACCGATACCGCTCGATGTAAAAGTCATAATAGTTGGTAGTCCAATGGTTTACTACATGATGAACAGCCTCGACGAAGACCTGAGGAATCTGTTCAAGATACGCGCGGATTTCGATTACCAGATGCCCCGAACGCCCGACAACGTTCGGAAATTCGCCGAGTTCATCGGGCAACTCTGCCGGGACGAAAATCTGGCCCATATGGATCGCTCCGGCGCGGCCTGCGTTGTGGAACACGCGTCCCGCCTGGCTGCTGATCAGAATAAACTGGCGATCACCTTCTCCCGCATAGCCGACGTCATACGAGAGGCTAATTATTGGGCAAGAGAAAGAGGGGGCGAAACAATATCCTACGAGGACGTCCGCAAAGCCCTTTCAGAAACCGAACAACGCTCAAACAGAATAGAAGAACGACTCCAGGAGCTTATTACCGACGGAACGCTCAGGATAGACGTGACCGGCGCAGCAATCGGCCAGGTCAACGGTCTGGCAGTTATCAGCCTTTCGGATCACGTCTTCGGGAAACCAAGCCGCATCACGGCCCGTGTCTTCGCCGGGCGCGGCGGCGTGGTCAACATTGAGCGCGAGGCCAAGATGAGCGGGCGTATCCACAACAAGGGAATAATGATCCTGACCGGTTATCTGGGCGGGAAGTATGCCGCTCGGAAACCTGTGGGATTTTCCACAAGCATCGCATTTGAACAACTCTATGAAGAGGTTGACGGAGACAGCGCATCCTCCACGGAGCTTTACGCGATCATCAGCGCCTTGTCCGAACTGCCTCTGCGGCAAGACGTTGCAGTGACCGGGTCCGTTGACCAACGGGGAAACATACAACCCGTAGGCGGCGTAACGGAAAAAGTTGAAGGATTCTTTGACGCATGCAATGCGCGAGGACTGACAGGAACACAAGGCGTAATGATCCCTGCGGCCAATATTCGCAATCTGACCTTGAGATACGATGTCCGCGCGGCCATTGCCGAGGGAAAATTTCACATATGGGCAGTCGAGACCGTAGAGCAGGGCATTGAGCTTCTGACCGGACAGGGAGCCGGGGAAGAGAACGAAAGGGGAGAATTCCCAGAAGGCACCGTGAACTATCTGGTGGCAAAAAGACTTGAAGAACTGACACAGGCGTCGGCAGGCCCTGCGCGGGAAAAGAAGGAGAACGAGGAATCCGAACAGGAACCGGAGCCAACCGGCGATGGGCAGTAAGGCCGGATACGCAAAAATAGGGCGTTCAGGCAACCGGCAGTTCCGCGATTTGAACGCCAAGTTTCTTCAGGTCTTCTATGAATTCATCCGGGGCATCCAGTATCCTCTCCGGCGCGTAGACACCGCCGGGCTTGGCGTCGAACCGGCCTTCGCAAAGCCATTTCGCCGCAAGATACGCCGGGGCGGAGGTAATGTCCGCGATATGTCCAACGTATGTGAAACAACGGCAAACCTCTGCCCCCCCGTCAGCTCCGTAGACTTCGACGCGGCCGACGGATTTGTCCTGCCCCGCGGAGGCGAACCATCCCTCGATTCGGTGAAAGAACGACGCCATTGAGACGCGGCGCGAATGCGAGCGAAACAGGCCCAGCGCGCTCATCATCTTGATAAGTGTTACAATGTATGCCGGACTCGTGCCGCCGTGGACGGTGACTTCGCGCAATCCCGCAAGATTCTCCGGCAACGTTACCGATTCGGCGTGGCCGGTGTGATAAACCGGGCATTTCCCGACGGGCGCGGGGAATTCGACGAGTTTTCTTCCCCCTCCTGCCTTCAACATGACGCGCCTGCCCTCAATCCATTGAGGAGCGGCGCCGTTAAAAATGTGGAAAACGTGCGTCAGGTTCGACGGGCCGACCGCCTCATCCGATCCGCCGCACCAGTTCACGCTGATCCGGAACGGATTGGGAACCTCATTGTAGCCCTTGCGGGCAAGAATCTGCGTAAGGCCCGGAGAATTGCCGAAGCCGGTGAGGATTTTGACTCCGGCGGCGCTGGCCTCGCCGTCAAGTTTCATCACGTCCAGGTACGCGTCGAAGTCGTCTGCGATGGAAACATAGGGGATTCCGGCGCGGATGGCGCAGGCCGCGAGTTTCCTCTCGAAGAAGTAAAAAGGCCCGATGTAGCACACGGCGACGTCATGGCCGGACATCAGGGATTCGACTCGCGCGGGATCGTTGGCGTCACAACCGGCGGATGTGAACTTGCCCCCCAGCTGCGCGGCAAGGGCAGAGGCCCTCTCCGCGTTCAGATCGCTTATCAACACGCTCTCGACTGCGGGATCGTCGCCGAGGAAGCGGAGCATGGGGACGGCCATGTCCGCACATCCGCCGAGAAGTAGGACTTTCATGTATGTTTCTCCCTGCCGGATTGGGACGCTCGAAAACCTGACATTACCCCCCGCGCAAGCATGAGTAAAAAACGGTATGGATCCCTCATGACGGTCGCCCGGGTTGCGGTTTGAGGGCGCGGTCTAGGCCGACGTCTTCGAGCAGGATGAAAGTGCCGGTGGCGTGGCCGACTAGGTTCCCCTTGTCGTCGCGGAGTTCCATGACGACGACGTCCTGCCGTTTGCCGCTCTTTAGCATGTGCCCGACGGCGCGCAGAGCGCAACCTTTGGCGGGACGCAGGTAGCGGATTGAGATTTCCGACGTAGCGACCCAGCACGATTCGTCATGAGCAGCGGCGGCTGTGAACCATCCCGCGTTGTCGAGCATCGCGGCGTAAGCGCCCCCGTGAATCCCGCCGAGGGCGTGATCGAGGTTGGGATTGTAAGGCATGTCGAGGACGGCTTCGGTCTTCTCGTTGTAGGACAGCCTCATGCCGAAGAAGCGGGCGATGGGGGCGCGGTTGTTGAAAAGGTCCAAGAGCGCGTCGCGGCGTTGCTGCGACATGGGCGTTTCCTCCGTTTCTGCGCCAGGGCCGGGCGATGACGGATAACGAATACGCGAAATCCGCGCCTTGGTCAACGGTATTGCCTGAAAGTGCGGGCAATCTCCGGCGAATATCACCGTACAGCGGAAGAGCGTTCCGTTCGGATTTTGTTTGCGATAAGAGGCCGGGATTCTTAGAATAATGCAAAATGGGAGAAGCGCGGAATGGCCGCGGCGGCCGGATTTGTGCCGGCGCGGGCGTTCCAAAGGGACACGGCTTTAATGTTCAGACCAGCGAAAGAGAAGGAAGAATTCAAGGTGCACGGCGTCCTGGGCGTCGGACTGGACGGCAAGGACGGGCACGAAAGAGTCACGACCGCCCCGAACTTCCTGCTGATGGGCGGATCGCAGGAGACGCACGGACACATGCAGGAAAGCGCGCTCCAGTTCAACGAAAAGCTGGCCAAACGAGGCAAGAAGATTACGGACCTTGAAAAAAATGAATTCCTCGACCTGGCCGGAGAAAGCGGTTTGATAAAATGACGCCCGTTGCGCTGACTTTTGCCGGGCGGAACACGATTTCCTGACAGGCGGAGTATCGCAATGATACACATACTTCTGGTCGAAGACGACGAAAACCAGTGCCTGCTCTACCAGCAGGAGCTTGAGCAGGAAGGCTACAAGGTTGACTACGTCACCGACGGCAAGGAAGCGCTTGGTTTCGTGGACAAAAACCGCCCCGACTTGGTCATTATGGATATTAACATGCCGAAGATGGACGGCATTGAGGCCATGGGCCGCATGCTCAGCAGGGACAACCAGATTCCGATTATCCTGAACACCGCCTATCGCAACTACAAGAACAATTTCATGACCTGGGCTGCTGACGCTTACGTCGTGAAGTCCCCGGACCTGACGGAGTTGAAGGAAACCGTCAAACGTGTCCTCGGCAAAGTAGGCAAGGCGTAGCGCGGCAATGACGCCGCCGCGCCCGAGCCGCAAAACCGTAAATTCCGGAAACCTTCTCCGAAGGAATCTTCGCGCATGAAGTCCGAACAGGAACTGCTCAAGGAAACACTGGTAATGGTCCTGGCGGGCGGGCAGGGCGAAAGGCTCCACCCCCTCACGAAGGATCGCGCAAAGCCCGCCGTCCCCTTCGGCGGGAAATACCGCATCATTGACTTCAGCCTCAGCAACTGCCTGAATTCCGGACTGCGGCGAATCGCGGTCCTGACGCAATACAAGTCCATTTCCCTTGACCGCCACCTCAGGGAAGCGTGGGGAATTTTCAACCATGAGCTGGGGGAATACGTCGAAAGCGTCCCCCCGCAGTTGCGCCAGGCCTCGCACTGGTACCTCGGCACGGCGGACGCCATCTTCCAGAACGTTTATACCCTTGAGCAGGAACGCCCCGAGCGCGTTCTGATCCTCAGCGGCGACCACGTCTACAAGATGGACTACCGCCAGATGATCAGCGCGCACATCGAGAAAAACGCCGATCTGACCGTGGCTTGCATGGAGTTCCCCGTCGGCGACGCCTCCCGGTTCGGCGTAATGCAGGTTGACTCGAACTTCAGGATTACGGATTTCAAGGAGAAGCCCGCCAATCCGCCGCCAATTCCGGGTGACCCGACGAAAGCGCTGATTAACATGGGCGTGTATCTCTTCAATACCAGAATCCTCGTGCAGCGGAGCAGCGAGGATTCCCGCCGCGCCTCCAGCCATGATTTCGGCAAAGACATCATCCCGGAAATGGTCCGCTCCGACAAAGTGTTCGCCTATTCGTTCAGGGATGAAAACAAGAAACAGATGAAGTACTGGCGGGACATCGGGACGCTTGAGGCGTACTGGGAGGCCAACATGGACCTCTGCGCCGTTGACCCCCTCTTTGATCTTTATGATCCCTCCTGGCCGATCAGGACATGGCAGCCGCAGAAACCGCCCGCAAAAACGGTTTTTTCCGATGAGCATCCGGGAGGGCGGAGGGCGCAGGCGCTGGACAGCCTCATGTGCGACGGTTGCATCATCTCCGGCGCAACCGTGAAGCGTTCCATCCTTTCCCCGGGCGTGAAGATCGAGGGCCGCAGCTACGTTGAGGATTCGATTCTTTTTGACGACGTTCAGGTCGGGTTCGATTGCGTCCTGCGCAAAACGATCGTTGACAAGCGTGTGGCGATTCCGAACGGCACGCGCATCGGCGTTGACCCGGCGGAGGACGCCAAGCGATTCACGGTCAGCCCCGGCGGAATTGTGGTGGTTCCGAAGGATTTCCCGTTCGCATGACGAAAAACCCCGGTGGAAACTGCGCGGGGGCCAACCTGCCGCATTTCAAAACGGGCGAACAACAAAGAAATATGGAATCTGAACGGGGACGCGGCGGCAATCTTCGAAAGCTGAATCCCCGCCGAATTCTTGAAGAACGCGGCTTCAGACCGCGCAAGAATCTGGGGCAGAATTTTCTCCTCGATCCCTGCCTGATAAATGCCATTGTCAGCGATATTGGATTGAGCGGGAACGAGATAGCGCTGGAGATCGGCCCCGGCACTGGGGATATGACGCGCGCGCTTTGCGAAAACGCGGGAAGAGTCGTATCTGTTGAAATTGACGATATGCTTTACGAGATATGCGTGGAACGACTGGGCGACATACAGAATCTGACGCTGATTCATGCCGATGCGCTCACCAAAAACGGCGAGTTGCAACCCCTTGTTTTTGAAGAGGTTGGGAAAAGGGCGGCTCAAAGCGGCACGGAGCGCATCTGCATCTCGAATCTCCCGTATTCCTCTGGAACGGCAATAATAATGGCCATCCTGCGGGCGGAAGCGCCTTTTGAGCGAATGTTATTCATGATCCAGAAGGAGGTTGCGGAGCGGATCGCGGCGAAGCCGGGAACGCGAGAATACGGCCTGCTCAGCATCTGCGTCCAGTTGTGGTGTGATGTGGAAATCGTGAGAAAAGTGCCTGCGTCGGCCTTCTGGCCGAAGCCGGAGGTTGAATCGGCCCTGGTGAGGCTGGCGGTGGACAGGGACCGGGCGGCGCATCTCTTGATGCAAGGCCCGGAAAACGATTCTTCGAAGCCTAAGGCGGCCTATAGGCAGTTTGAGATAATTGTCGGCGAACTGTTCGCCACGCGGCGCAAAACCCTCGGCAACGTCGTGAAGCGCATGATGGAGAAATCCTGTGGAGAGGGTGCCTGCGCCCGCACGGAAAAAAGTAGGGTGGGTGCTTGCACCCACGCTGAAGTATCAGCGGCATGCCCTTATCCGTCGGAAGATTCGGTGGGTTCACGCTTCGCTAAGAACCCACCCTACATGGATGCGCGGGAGATGTTGCGGGAATGGGGGTTCGATCCCTCCGCAAGGGCTGAGACGCTGGGGGTGGAGGAGATAGCCAGGCTTGTGAGTCATCTGCTTGCCGCTGCGGGGAACATCAACGGTACTATACGTGGAAAATAGAGAGTCCATTAAAAAGACTCGAAATGCCTATTGATTTAACCCGTCGCGCATGATAGATGTGTATTGTGTTCAATTGTGTGTCTATCGTCGGTGGCATTAGGGAGGTACCGCGAATGAGAAAAGTCTGCGCCGTACTTGCGTTAATGTTGCTTGCGTTCGCCGGAGTTGCGAGCGCTTTCCAAGTCATTGAGATCAGCAACCCGTTCCAGATTGGCGGTGGCGGGATCCCCGTGCTCGGGACGCCATACGAGTATCAGGTTACCGTAGCGCCTGGCGACGCGTTCCTGTTGTTTGAGGTAGGCGTGGATTCCTCTAACATTTTCGGCATAGTGGACACTGCCGGATGGGGAACGGGGATGCTTTCATCAAACATATTTACGGCCTCGTCGGCCTTCACCCCGATAGGATTACCGTCCCCCGGCCCAGACCACGCGACTGCCGGCTCGGTGTCTTGGTCTAATCCCGGAGCGCCGCCGCCGCCTGGTGTCTACAACTTCGGATTCGTTTCGCCTGACCGACCGGAAGATGTGGACTTTTGGGCGTCCATTGACGGCAGCCTCGGCGGGCCGCAAACCGCCATGTGGCCTGTCCCGGTTGGCACAAGCCCGGTGAACGGGATCTCCGGTCCGGTCCACGGTCCGGTTCCTGAACCTGGCACGGTCGTACTTCTCGGCGTCGGTCTTGCCGGCCTGATTGCATACAAGAGGAAGAAGTAGATTATTCCCCCTCGCCCGGCGCTCCTGGCCGGCGCGTCGCCCTCTCCCGAGGGAAAGGGAAGTGATGGGATCAAGACGCGGGCAGCGGACATGAGCCGTTGCCCGCGTTTCGTTTAACCCGCGACCAACAGGATGAGGATGCAACGTGCTCCTGCTCAATCCGGCGCGATATTGACAACCTGCGAGTCTCAGACCATCATATTGCCGCTTGAGGGGAGAGTGCGCCGAGGGGAATTCATCAGACCGAAGGAGGGTCGGAATGAAGAAGTTCATCATGAAATACGTGCTTTATCTCGTGCGCTGGCAGTTGTCCACGCCCATACTGGCCGTCTGCGTCGTGTGGCTGAAGGACTGGCCGACTACGTGGTCAACCGCGATGGCGAATCTGATTGGCGGGCTTGGGTTCTTCTGGATTGACAAGCTGATCTTCACGGGCAAGCTGCGGGAGGAATGGGAAATCCGCGAGAACGTGCTCTGCTGCGATTGCGGAAAGCAGTCGCGCGGTTATCGCCTGGTCTTCAAAAAGGGCTACGACAAGCGCGACGATCCCAAGCCGGAGTTCCGCTGCGAGGCGTGTTCCATAACCAAGAAACAGCAAATTGACGCCGCGATGCAGCCGGCGTAGCGTCCGCGTGGGCAACCGCATACGGCGCGGCGAGCCGTGAAGGCGCGGTCGCCCGCCCTGCATTGCAACGCGCGGCCTCACTCGTTCGCCGCGAACCACTTCTCGTAGTGCGACTCCAGCAACTCAGCAACCTTCTTCAATTCCTCAGAGAGCCGCTTGCCCTCCACGTAGTCGTTGCGGCTGTAGGCCTCGATCACGAGTTTCTCAAGCTCCGCCTTGCGCGCCTCCCCTCGCTCGATGCTAATCTCCAGTTGCGCAAGCCGATTCTTGCTGATGCGCTTCGAGTCGGAGGCCTTCTCCCGCTCCTTGCGCCGGGTTGAGATTCGCCCCGTGGCTTTCTCGAAAAGCTGCCCGCTTACGTATCGGAACGTTGAGAAATCCCCCGGATACGAAACGAGCTTCCGGTCCCGCGCCTCCACCACGCGCGTGACAATCTTGTCCAGAAAATAGCTGTCGTGCGAGACGACCAGCAGCGTGCCCTCGTAATCCGACAATGCCTCCTCAATCGCTTCCCGCGCGGGGATATCAAGGTGGTTGGTCGGCTCGTCGAGGATCAGAAAATTCGGTTTCTGCAACATCAACCGCGCTAGTTGCAGCCGGTTGCGCTCACCCCCGGAAAGCGACGATATCTTCTTTTTCATATCGTCGTCGTCGAACAGGAACCGCGCCAGCAGGCTTCGCGCCGTCCCGTAGGACGTGTAATCAATGTTCATGATCTCGTCCAGGACGGTTCCCTCGTGGTTGAGAATCTCCTGATTCTGCGCGCCGTAGCCGATGGTCATGGTCGGGCCGACGCGGATGACGGGATTCTCCCAGGAGCCGCGCTCGACAACATCCCGCAGCAGGCTCGTTTTGCCGCAACCGTTGACGCCGACAAGGGCGACTCTCTCCCCGCAAGAGATCTGGAGGTCGGCGCCTTCGAACAGCGAGAGATCGCCGTATGACTTTGTATACCCGCGCATGTCGAGGGCGATGTCCGCCTGCGAGGCCTCGGCTGTGAATCGGGCCTTGATCGAGTCCTCCTCCAGTTGCGGCTTTTCAACTGCCTCCGCGCGGGCGCGCTCAAGCTGCGTCCTCCTCGCCTTCAATCGCTTCCCCCAGGTCGTGTCGTCGTGCCCCTGCGCGATGTTCTGCATCTTTAGGACGAGCGCCTCCAGCTTCGCAAGGCGCTTCTGGTTGGCCTCGTATTCGCGCTGCTGGGCCATAAGCTCCCGCAGCCGCGTCGCGCGGTATTCCGAATAATTACCCGTGTAAGCGTCTATCTTCCCGTTTTGAAGTTGAAGTATGCCGCCGACCACGCGGTCAAGAAGGTAGCGGTTGTGCGAAACAACGAGAACCGCGCCCCGGAACTTGGACAGAAAATCCTCAAGCCAAGCCACGCCGAGGTAATCAAGGTGATTTGCAGGCTCGTCGAGCACAAGCAGGTCCGGCTCCGCAAGCAGCGCGTGGGTGAGTGACAGGATGTTGCGCTCCCCTCCGGAGAGCGAGCCGATCAACTGCTCGCAGCGGTCCCCAAGGCCGAGCGCGTCAAGCATCGCGCGGGCGCGCTCCGGGAAATGATCCCCCCCCGTGCGCTCGAAGACGTCCCGCGCGCGCTGATACGCCCGCATGGCCTTCTGCACGGCGTCCCCCGTCGCCGCGGCGAGGCGGTCCTCCTGCGCGCGCAACTCCTCCGCGACGCGCGCATGGTCGGCCAGCAGATGGTCCATCACCGTCTCGCCCTCGTCGTATTCGACGTGTTGCGGGACGTAGCCAACCCGCGTCCCGCTCGTCAGGGAGGCCAGCCCGGACGTCGGCGGCTCATGACCGAGCAGGATGCGGAGAATGGTCGTCTTGCCGCAGCCGTTCGGTCCGATCAGACCGAGTTTCGTGTCGGAATAAATCTGGAACGACGCGCCGTTCAGGACGACCTGAGCGCCGTAGTATTTGCTGACGTTCTGGAATGTCGCCAAAAGCATTGCTTGGAAAATGGAGCCAAGAATTACGCGGTAATCTCTGAAATCAGGAAACTTCCGGTGTCCGCAAAGGACTGAAGGATATGTATATGCGGCATTGAAGGTCAAGACGATTTCTTATGGCGTGATTCACCATAAAAAATGGATTGAAAAAGAAAAAGTGCTTGACACATCATCCATTCTGGATAATAATAGTCCAGAATGAAGTCGGCATGGTTAGCATCTCATGGAGAAAAGAATGACTCTTCTGAGACAGGATACTGATTACGCGATGCGGATACTGGTTGTCATGGCGCAACGTAAAGATCAGACGAGAACCGCTTCGGAGCTCGCCAGGATTTCCAATGTGCCGCTTCCGTATTCGCACAAGATACTTAAGCGAATGCAGAAAGCCGGGTTGCTTGTTTGCAAACGAGGCGCGACGGGCGGTTTTCGCCTGGCGATGGAACCGAAGGAAATAACTCTGGCGCAGGTGATCGAAGCGATACAGGGACCGGTGGCTGTAAGTCGCTGCCTGCTGGGCGAGGGCATATGCCCTCGGCAGGGAGAATGTCGTATTTCGGCAAAGTTAAGTGAGTTACAGGCTGAGTTGCTCCGGCTCTTGCGGGAGACTACTCTGCTTGATGTGTTGGGAGAATTCGAGAAGGATTCTTGTAATCAGTTGAAAGGAGACAAGTAATGTCAATGTTCTGTTATCAGTGCGAGCAGACGGCGGGCGGGACGGGATGCACAAAGATCGGCGTCTGCGGAAAAAACGAGGACATCGCATCGCTGCAGGACACGCTGCTCTTCGGGCTGAAGGGTGTGGCCGCATATGCGTATCATGCTCGCCAGCTTGGAGCAAAGGATGAACAGGTTGACGCTTTCATGCACGAGGCATTGTTCGCCACTCTCACAAACGTGGACTTCGATCTGAACCGCATGCTGGAGCTTGTCCTGCGCTGCGGGGAGATGAACCTGCGCTGCATGGAAATGCTGGACAAGGCGCATGTGGCAAAGTTCGGACAGCCAGGGCCGGTAGAAGTTTCGACGGGGACAAAGGCTGGGCCGGGCATACTCGTTACGGGCCACGACCTTCTGGACCTCAGCGAACTGCTCAAGCAGAGCGAGGGGAAGGGCGTGAACGTATATACGCACGGAGAGATGCTGCCCCTGCATGCGTATCCGGAACTCAAGAAATACAAACATCTTGTGGGAAATTACGGGACTGCGTGGCAGAACCAGAAGAAGGAATTTGCGCAGTTCCCGGGTGCGATTCTAGCGACGACAAACTGCATACAGCAGCCGCCTAAGGACACATACCTCGACAGGCTTTTCACCTGCGGCATCGCGGGTATTCCCGGCGCGACACATTTGAAGGGACATGACTTCTCGGCAGTGATCGCAAAAGCGACGGCGTGTCCGCCGCTGCAGGAAACCACTGGCGGGAAGCTGCTGACGGGATTCCATCATAACGTGGTTCTCAGCCTGGCGGATAAGGTCATAGGCGCGGTCAAAGACGGTAAAATACGCCATTTCTTCTTGATCGGTGGCTGTGACGGCGCAAAGCCGGGACGGAACTACTATACTCAACTCGCAGAGATTGTTCCTCAGGACTGTGTGATCCTGACGCTGGCATGCGGGAAGTATCGCTTCAACGACAAGGATTTCGGAGATATCGGCGGAATACCGAGACTGCTCGACATCGGACAGTGTAACAACGCGTATTCCGCCATACAGATAGCAGTTGCGCTGGCGGGAGCGTTCAAGTGCAGCGTGAATGACCTGCCGCTCACCCTCGTTCTATCATGGTATGAGCAGAAAGCAGTCGCAATCCTGCTGACACTTCTGCATCTTGGAATCAAGAACATCAGGATAGGGCCGAGCCTGCCCGCTTTCCTGACGCCTAACGTCGTTGCCGTATTGCAGGACAAGTTCAGCCTGAAGCCGATAACCACCCCGGAGGAAGATTTAAAGGCTATCCTGGGATAAGATCGGCACGAGGACAAAAATTGTTTCACGTGAAACAATTTACCCGCCGCGTTTGCCAGACCGAGCAGATGCGGCGGGTTTTTTCTGTAATAAGAGGGAAATTTCCTGGAAATGTGCTTCCGAGATGGATATGTTGAATGCAACAGGGAAAAGCCACGGACCATATGTCATGGAGAGGGCTGATGGCTTTTCCATTAAAAACACAGGAAATTGTTTCACGTGAAACATTTTCGTCTTCAGAGAATGGAGGAATGGATAATGTCCACCAGAGAAAAACTGGGCAAGGGGCTTGAATCGTTGTTGGGGGGCGTATCTGAGGCGCGGAAAGCCACCCCACAACCGCAGGCAATACCGCAACAACAGCAAACCATTGTGGAAACGACAACCCAAGCACTGAATCCGGCGGATATCAAGCCAAATCCATACCAGCCTCGTGAAACTATCGCAGGGGCATCATTCCAGGGCCTTGTGGATTCAATCAGCAAAAACGGCATCCTCCAACCGCTTGTTGTCAGAAAATCAACGCAAGGGATACAATTAGTAGCAGGAGAACGCAGATTACGGGCAGCCATTGCAGCAGGATTGAAAACAGTTCCTGTTGTTTATAAGGACTTTCCGGACGAAAAGATGCTGGAAATCGCCCTGATAGAAAACATCCAACGAGAAGACCTGAATCCCATCGAAAAAGCAAAAGGGTTTCGATCCATGATATCGCGCCTCGGTATCACACAGGAGGAAGCAGCCGAGCGAATCGGAATCGAAAGGTCTTCCCTGGCAAACTTCATACGGCTCCTTGATCTGCCCCCTGAAATGCAGGATCGCATAGCTGAAGGAACTCTTAGCGCCGGACACGCTCGCGCGATTCTGAGCTTAAAAGAGCCTGAATTGATGCAGGAACTGTTCCGAACAGTTGTAAAGGAAGGGCTTTCCGTCCGCGATACGGAACGACTTGCCGCCAGATTGGCTGAAAATCAGCCTCAACACCGATTAAAATCCGGTGGCACTCCAAAAACAGCACACATTGCCGACTTGGAGTCGCGGTTGACTGAATGTCTGGGCACCAAGGTAACTATCCAGACAAAACGTAAAGGCGGGAAGCTTGTAATCAGCTTTTTTGACAACGATGCCTTCGAAGCGCTCATGGATCGCCTTATGCCGTCCGGTTGGAGAGCATAACGCGATACAATCGCCTATCTGGATGTCCACTGCTGGTTCAGTAGCGGCTCGTGCGCTTCGATGCTGGCCAAGATAAGCCATTCATCCCAATTGTACTCATAAAGAGTAAATCCCGGAACATGCCGCCATATAGCAGGATAGGACAATTGAATGTCCTCCCAACGGTCAGCGCCTTTAGGCTTTGGGACTAATATGAAGATGTCATTCCCTTTATAGTCCTCGACAACAGCGTTCCAGTCCAACTGGAGAGTATGCACCCAGTTGCATGACCGATCCCACCGTTTGGCGGCAAGAAATTCATAACCACGATAGCCGCTGACCACAAACGTGGAGCCGGGGAAGGATTTTTCCAGGAATTGCACTATTCCAGCGACGTCCTTGGTCCGCTCAGGCATCCCGCCAAGATCAGGTCTTGAGATTCCAAGCATTATAGTTAATACGACTCCAGCCGGAACGCTGGCAACCCGCAATGCCTTGCGCTTTCCTGAATCGGGAATGAGCTGGACAAGTAATGCCGGCAGAATTAGACCCGCAGGCACAAGCAACATCTCCCACTCGCATCCCTCGCGCAGTAAAGTCAATAAACCATGACCAAAACCAAGACTGGCATCCGGCCACAGGCCGCGCAGGAAGAAAAGGGGATTATTCATGATAAGCCAGTTACCGAAGAACCAAAGACCAACGCCATACAGGCACGGAACCAGAAAAACGAGAAAAGTCGCCTCAGCATATTTCTCGATAGTGCGACTGGCGCGAATACGCCATGAGACTATACAAATTGCCGTAACTAAAAGAATAGCCGATTGATAGCGCGTTAAAATGGCCAGACCAAGGCAAATGCCGCATATCGCAAGGTCCTGCATGCGGCTTGAGCGCAACCAGGACAACAGGCGGGTTATGGAGAGAAAACTGAGAAGAATAAACAATAATGCGCTGGTCCCGGTCCGTGCATGGATGCAGAACGCCGGGACTAGAAAATAGGAACACGATGCGGCATATGCCACAAGCGAATGAAATCCCAAGTTCCTGAACCACTCGCCGGTGGCATATGTCAGAACAGCAAGCGAGAAAGCTCCAATGATACAAGCGGAATACCCTCGCCAGCCGACGGAACTGAAAGGCGCAACGAAAAGATTCAAAATCGTTGGCAATGGCGCCCATTGAAGCGAACTCACAAGACCTATCCGGCCCATGCTTGTATTCCGCGCCACATCGAATGCCACACCGCTGCGTATGGCTGCCTCACGGCTCAGGTGTTCATCGAAGTCAGCCTTTGGAATGACTAACCGGAGAGAAAGAGCGATAACAAGCAGGAAAAATAGGTGTCTCCAGCGCAATAGCGCCAACAGGCGCAGGGGAGCAAAAACACTCGCAACTAGTTTATTCTGAATCACCTATGGATCCTTGTGGCGCAAAAAAGCGCAGTATTTCAGGTCCCTTCGGCAGCATGCTGGATGGATTCTGTCGAGGAAGCAGGAAGGTCGAAACCATGCTTGGTCTTCTCCCAGTAACTCGGACGAGTGATCAACTGAAGGAATCCCTTCCAAGCTCCGACACTCATTGCAATCCAGTAGACGGGGAGTATCAGTCCGTAACGAACGACATGATAGTAACCGCGCCGATAACAAGCCAGCATGGAGGAATAGATAAAGACGAAATTCCCAACAAACAAGCATAGCAGCCCAAATAAAATCACCGGGAATGGGAACAGGAGGCTCACAGATTCCCAACGGAGAGTGAACCATATGATCGTCAGGAGCCAGTATATAGGGTTAATTAATAGACATAGCGGTGTGCCGCCGACGATTAGCTGAAAACTTAGCCACTTCCAGAGACCGACGTTGGACAGGAGTCTATGCCAATGGCGCATGTGGACAAGGTAAGTCTGAATATAACCTTTCGTCCATCGGCTGCGTTGCCGTATCCAGAATCCGAGATGACTGCACGCCTCCTCCCAGGTTGTCGAATTCAGTGTCCGAGTGATGAACCCATTGGATGCAAGCCTGATACCAAGGTCGGCGTCCTCGGTAACGTTATATGGATCCCAGCCGCGAACGTCGCGGAGCTTTTGCGTAATGAAATGATTGCTGGTTCCACCAAGAGGGATAGGAGCGGAAAGACGATCCAGAGCTGGAAGATAGAGATCAAACCAAACACTGTAATCCATTGTGAACCAATGGGTTAGAAGATTAAATTTCTGATTGTAGAAATTCAGTTTGGCCTGAATGCATACAACTTCCGGCGGCGATTTTCGGAAGCCCAAAACCGCTTTTTTCAACTGATCAGGCTGTGGCCTGTCCTCCGCGTCGTATATGACAAGATATTCGCCCCGAGCACAGGCCAGACCAAGATTGCATGCTTTTGGCTTAGTCTTAGGCTGCCCATGCGGGACGACCAACTGTCGGATGAAATCGGGCATATCCATTCGGGATGCCGCTTCGCGCGTTTCGGTATCGTCCTCTTCAAGCAGCAGAATGACATCGAGTTTATCCTTCGGATAGTCCAGTCTGGAAAGGCCGTCAACGAGACGCGAAAGCGTCTCGGCCTCATGGTAGAGCGGGACGAGGACGGTGTATATCGGGAGGTCTTCATCCTTCAGGGACCGGATTTCATCTTCGGAGAAATCCAAGTCCTGATCATGCCTGAGGGATGCGTCAATGAGGAATATCTTATAAGCGCTCAGAACGAGGTAAAACGAAAGGAAAAGCCCATTTATAACAAGCAGAGTTCCTATCGGGCGCAGCGCAAGCCCTGCGGCTAATGCGGCGCACATCAGAAAAAGAAAAATCTTCTGAGAGCCGGTCAGCACACGTGAAGCAGTCATATCCGGGGCTTCCTTGTGAAGAAGGAAGACCGACTCCAGTTGCTCAACCGTTGGTTGAATAATATTCTGGGGACTCAAGGCGTCGCCTCGGGGCTTACATAAGGAATAGCCTGTGTCTGACGTACCACGCGGCAGACAATGCTGTCATCGGAAGCAGGGATTTCCAGGCGCAGTTCGGTATTTACTACCGAGACCGTTGCGGTGGAGACAACCTCTCCGTTCCAGGGATTTATCCACTTGGCCTCGTAAGGACCGTCAAGCATGTTCGAGAAGCGCAGGCGAAGCCCCGGCGGAATTCGACGGAGTTGTTCCTTTGCGTCGTTTGACGGCCCGATCCAGATTAGACACGCCTGATTGCTGAGCAACGCCTTCAGGCGCAATTCGCGTCCGTTGCCAAGAGGAACAGGCATGTGCAACGGGTACCACTTCCCGTTCCGACGGTCAATATCACAGCCGATGAGGCTGAACGCTTTCCACAGGCGATAGAGATTGTTGGCATCCACAAGAGAATCCCACCACCAGGGCATTGCCCCGCCGGATGCCGGCAGCAGGTAGGCGGTCCAGAGCGCCTCGTGCAGATGATGCCCGTCGCGGTCGTCCCAGCTTGGGACGGCTTTCGTGGATTTGCCGAACTCCGACATCAGAAACGGTTTGCCGTACTTGATCGCCTCGGCGTAGACGTCCTCGATCTTCTTGTCAATGTCGTCCAGGTAACCATGCGCCTGAACAAAATCAATGCCGTCGAGTTTCCAGACATCAGCGAGCGTTTTTTCGGAATACCCGCTTGTGGTGATCAGGTGTCCGTATGGATCAACGGAGCGGATGTAAGACGCCAATTCGTTGTGCCAGGCGACGAGGTCGGCCACACGATCGTACCTTGCAAGATCAATCTCGTTGAAAAGTTCCCAGGCGAAGATTCTCGGGCTATGGCCCCAGCGCGAGATAATGTAGCTAGCGCGGTTTTTGAAAGCTCTTCGCGCGTCGGCATTTATGAAAAAATCCCCTTCGGTTGCGCATGGTCCTTCGTTGATGGAATTGTAAGGATTCTTCGGCCATGACTCAGCGCTCAGCATGCCGTGATATTCAAATACCAGTTGCAGGTAAATGTCGTATTTGTCAGCCAACCTCAGTATCGTGTCGAATCTGTCTGCCACGGAAAGGTCGTATTGACCAAGTTTAGGCTCCAGCCATAGATTCCAGGGACAGAACCATATGCGCGCCCAGTTGATGCCCGAATCATGCATCTTGGCGAAGTAATATTCGTAATCGGATGCCCAGGAAACGTTCATCCCGACGGGGAAGAAGAATTCGTTGGAATCTTTTTCAAAGTAGACGGGGTCTGCGCGGCTGCGGCGGATGAACCGCGCAGGATTGTTTGCAGGCGTACAGTGGAATCCCCCGGTGAATTCCTTTGACCTGCCCTCCGGCGATGACGCCCAGACGCGATAGCTCCACTGCCCCGGCTCGGTCGGGGTGAATCGGACCTTCCAGGTCGCCGCAGCGCCGGTTTGCGTTCGAGCCAGGCCGGAATGGAAGCCCATGACGCGTTTCGCGCCGCCGCCGGGACCGGAAAATTCAGCCTCAATCTTCATTGCTGCAGGATCGAAATAAGATGCGAATTTTCCCGTTACGGGCATGCTCAGTTCCAGCAGTCCGTATGCCGGCACGGAATCCGAATCAGCCGTGACGGATGCAATTTCGGGGGTGGTGCTGAAAATGGCTTCCGCCGGAGCGCCGACGAATCGCATGTTTGCAAGTGCGAAACGTCCGGGGCGTTGACCGTCACGTCCGAGCAGAATGTAGAGCTGTGTCAGACGCCCCAACTCACCGGCAGATCTATCGGTTGCCGCCTTTGAGCCGTCATCGCCGAAGTTGATCAATTTTGGGGAGATGGCTACGTCGTTGTTCCACCCCTGATCAAGGTCAACGCGGGCGGTCTCGGCATATTCCGTCTCGCTTTCGTTTTTGAACCCCAGCGCTATCCAGCCGTCGCCAAGTTCGTCATATACGTCAATCGTGATGGCAGTGATCCCCTTCAATTCCCAACGAACAGCCCTCAGAAGGCGCACGTGATCTTGATTCCATGAAAGGGGGGTGACGGCGAGCATGGGGGCGGTTTCGCCGCCCTGTAAAAGTTTCTGCTCCAAACGGGCCGGATTGCCCACGGCGTCAAGAATCCAGCCTTCGGTCATGGTCAGGTCGGACCAGCGCACAACCTGGGTGAGATTTGTGCCCGGATCGTATCTGAATTGCTCTTGCGCGGGGATATCCCGCAGCAGGATCGTGAAATAGAGGGGCAGTAACAATATGTTTATAAACTTGATTCGTATTGTTTCAAGCGGTGTCTGGCTTAGCCGATGCGCGGACATCATGATTACTTCCTCTGCGAACTGCCAAAGATCGTCGCCTCAACCTTTGGCGGCATGGAAATTTAAAGACATGTTACCACTTGGAATTATGAAAGTGAAGAACATGGGATCGGAAAAAGTACAAAGCGCATCGCTGACGGAGGCTCATTTTATGAGTAATACTATGTTGCAATTGTGCGTAATTGATCTCTCCAGGTAAGTTTTCTCCTCTGGAAAATCGCGCTGCATGGGTGAGATTGCCGTCGGAAGGCAGGCTTTTTTGAAGAAAAACGGGCGTTTTCGAGGTCATCGGCATATCATGCCAGATTATAACTACTTATGACCATGTCTGTTGGGCGGATTTCTGGTTGGTTATGTGAAAGTCAAACATCTACATCATAACGGTAACGCCGGACCGTCAGATACGCGCGTCATTAAGCCGGTTTGACAGTGATTCGGCGCGACACTATATTACCGCTCTCTTTCGAAGCGGCGGAACAATGTGTAGTTGAGGTCCATGAACTGACAGGAGGGAACCATGAAGGTTCTTGTTGCAGACAAACTTCCAGCGGACGCAATGGGCGTGCTAAAAGGCGCCGGGATAGAGATCGTTGATCGTCCGGGGATGACGAAGGAGCAATTGCTTGACGCGGTGAAGGATGTCGAGGGGATCATTGTGCGAAGCGCGACGACGATTACGGGGGAGGTTCTGGAAAAGGCGGAGCGACTGAAGGTCGTTTGCCGCGCCGGCGTGGGGGTTGACAACGTTGACGTTCCCGCTGCGACCAAGCGCGGTGTGATTGTTATGAACACCCCGGCCGGAAACACGCTTTCAACGGCCGAGCACGCCTTCGCGCTGATCCTGGCTATGTCGAGAAACATAGCTCCCGCGGACAAGTACATGAAGGAACATAAGTGGGAGAAGAAGAAGTTCACGGGCACCCAGCTTGCGGGAAAGACTCTGGCTGTCGTCGGCCTGGGGCGCATCGGGCGCGAGGTGGCGGCGCGGGCGCAGGCCTTCAAGATGAAGGTCATAGGTTACGATCCGCTCATCGGCAAGGCCCAGGCGCAGCAGATCGGGGTCGAGTTGTTTGGGACGGTGGACGAGTTGCTTCCGATCTGCGATTACATGACAGTGCACGTCCCGCTGAATGAGCAGACGGATGGGATGATCGGGCGCGAGCAGTTCGCGAAGGCGAAGCCCGGCTTCCGCGTGGTCAACTGCGCACGGGGGGGGGTTATAGACGAGGAGGCGCTGCTGGAGGCGCTCAACAAGGGGCAGATAGCCGGCGCGGCGCTGGACGTCTACCGCGAGGAACCGCCGAAGGACTGGCGCCTGCCCGAGCATGAAAAGCTCGTTACGACTCCGCACCTCGGGGCCAGCACTGTTGAGGCGCAGGAGGCCGTCGCGCAGCAGGCGGCGGAGCAGATGGTCGAGGCGCTAGTGAATCAGCGCATCATCAACGCCGTGAACCTTCGCGCCGTGGCCCCGGAGGAGATGGAAGTCCTGGAGCCTTACTGCGTTCTTGCGCGGCGCATGGGATTGCTCGCCGCACAGATTCTCGGCGAGCCGGTTTCAAGCATTGAAGTGACTTATGAGGGGGAGGTGTCAAAGCGCGATTTCAACCTGGTCAGCCGCCATCTGGTCATGGGCATCCTGAGCGGCGCGATGGAGGAGGAGCTGAATCTCGTCAACGTCTCCGTGATAGCGTCCGAGCGCGGGATCAAGATGCGCGAGACCGTTGTTGATCAGCCGATTGACTACGCCAGCATGGTCCTGGCAAAGGTGACGGGGGCGGCCAAAGAGGTGGAAATTTCCGGGGCGCTGATCAGCAAGAAGGAAGGCCGGATCGTGCGCCTGATGGGATTCGAGGTCGAGGCGCTGCCCGAGGGGCACCTGCTTGTGGTCGAGGCATCGGACAGGCCCGGGCTGATCGGCAAGCTGGGAACGGTTCTCGGCGCGCGCGGCATCAACATCGCCCGCATGACCTTCGGGCGAAAACAAAGCGGAGGCCGCGCGCTTGTGGTCCTGAACCTTGACACCGCCCCGAGCGAGGACGCGCTGAAAGAACTTAGGAATCTTGCGGACGTTGATTCCGTGAAGCACATCCTGATTCCGAAGTGACCGCGCATTCGGTGGATGCGCGGGTCAGTCGCGGAGGAAGCGGTCATGAAGCAACGCCGGCCCCTCATCGGCATCATAATCGCCGTCGCGCTGCTGACGCTCGGCGGATGCGCGGAGCGGCGGGAAACCGTTTCAGAACGCGGGTTGGACGCCATGCCGAAAGCGAGCATCATGGTCGTTCCCGGAGAACCGGACATCGGCACGGACCCGCCGCAGTGGCGCGTGCTTGCATTGGTCAGGACGGACTCCGATGAGACGGTGAAGACCGCGCTATCCATCGAATGCGCTGCGGCAAAGGTTCTGAGCGTCCAGCCGGCCGAGGCGGAGAATTCGCGGACGCGCCCAGTAATGTTCTTCGCGCATCTGGAGGCGACCGGGAATCCGGCGGAAGCCGGCGCGGTTTTCTCGTTGAAGGGGGCTGACGCCAAACCGGTTAAAACGGCGCTCCCGATTGGGGTCAATCTCTGCGCATTGAAATGGCAGTCGCGATGGGAGGGAAAGGACTCGCGCCTTGCGGACGTGAGGGGTGCGCCCGGCGGCGGGGGGGAGTGGAAGGAGGCGATGCTCCCGCGAATCTGGCAGGATCTGGGCATTACGTGGGTTCGGACTTTCTTTGTAATACCGGCGTCGTGGCGCGATCTTGATCTGCGTCTTGAGATGGGCGCGGTTGACGACAACGAGGCGACTTTCCTCAACGGTGTCGAAATCGGCCGCACGAACGGGTGGGATGTCCGGAGGAACTACAAACTTCCGCCGGAAGCCGTGAAGTGGGGGCAGGCCAATGAAATAGCCGTCGCGGTGGAAAACGTCAACGCCGGGGGGGGGATATATCGAATCCCGATCTGCATAACTGCGGGAGGCGCGGCGCCGACGGTCTCCCCCTTCGAGCAGGCGAAGCTCGCGAAGGAAGGCGACAGGCGGATCGCGGGAGCGCTGGGAAATCCAGCGCCGCTCAGGCGGATGATCGTCCGCGACGGGGTTCTTTATTACGCCGACGGCGGCGAGGTCGCGCTCTGGGGCGTCAATTATTATCCGCAGAGCTGGTCGCAATTCGAGAGCCTGCGCCGGCGCGGTGTGGACCATTGTCGCTCGACCGACGAGGATTTCGAGGACTTCGCGGACGCCGGCATACAGATCATACGCATCCACGTCTTCGACACGGAAATCAGCGACGGGGAAGGCAATCTCATCCGCAACAAGCACCTCGACGTTCTGGATTACCTTGTATCAAAGTGCAATAAAAAGGGCATCTACCTGATGCTGACGCCGATCGCGTGGTGGTGGAGCCCGAACGCGAGACCGGACAGTTTCTCGCGCAATACGCCGAAGGAGGCGATGGCCCTCTGGCCGGAGCGTCGCCCGGTGCAGGCGAACTACCTGAAGCAATTTCTATCGCACGAGAACCCCTATACCGGGAGAAGGCTTGTAGACGAACCATGCCTCGCGCTTTTCGAGATCATCAACGAGCCGGTCTACTGGACTTACGGCGACGTGACAAGCCGGAGTCCGGGCAATACGGGACTGAGCGATGAAATTTCGCTTGCGGCGCTGGACGGGGTCCGAGCGGCGTGGCATCGCTTCGCGCCGTCCGAGGAATGGCGAACCCCGGCGGTCTTCGCATGTTTCAGGTACGATTCGCTGCGGAGTTACATCAACGAGATGATCGTAGCAGTGCGCTCAACCGGCGCGACGCAACCGATCGCGTCGAGCACGTTCGATTCATCCGACACGGACATAGTGCAGGCCGTCGCGGACAGCGACTGCGAGGCAATCACCTTCGGCGCGTACCCCGGTGGCCTGACGGAAATAACTGACGATAAGAATCTGCTCTCGCAACTCGGCAACGCGCCGATGGATTCGAGATATGAGCGAAAGGCGCGGCTGGTCTACGAGTTCGACGCGCCGGGGACGATAACGCGCGTGAGCATGTATCCCGCGCTGGCGCGCCACTGGCGCAATCGTGGCGTCCAGGTCGCGTGCCAGTTCCAGTATGACGCGCGCTCGCTGGCGCACATCAACCCGGACTGGAACATACACTATCTCAATCTGTGGCACACGCCGGAGAAGATGGTCAGCTTCCTCATCGGCGGGGAGGTATTCCGTCGTATTCCTCGCGGGGCGGAGTTCCAGAATCCGGAGGACGATCAGATCTTCGCGCCCGGCGCTGCGAGCTTCCGGCACAACGCCGCGCTGTTGTGCGCGGAGGATGCATACATGCGTGCGCGCGCGACCGACTGGGAACCGCTGCCTGCGCCGGATAACCCGTCGCATATCATGACCGTCGGCTCATGCCGATACTATGAATACGAGGGGAGCGGGGTTGTTGACCTGAAAATCGAGGGAGATGCGGCATTACTGCGAATATATCCGGATGTCGAAAGGCTGAAATATGCGCTTCAGGGAACGCCGGAGGAGCCGTTGACACGACTGCATGAAAATGCTCACTCATTCAAATTGCTTCTGCCGGGATGGGAGGGCGCAAAGGTTGAGAAATGGGAGGATGGCGCGTGGAAGACGGTGGATACAGGCGTTGGATTTGCGCCAACACCTGGGCGGTACAGGCTTAATATGAAATCATACGGCAGGATGTAAATTCTAACACGAAGCATGGAGAAGTCGGATTTTACGGCTCATGGCGCCGGATCGAGATAAGCCATTCCGCCACGGCCTCTCCAACAATGCGATATCCCTTCGGAGTCAGGTGCAGGTCCCAGCGATAGTAAGCGTCAGGCTCGATGCGCAACCGCGGGGACATGTCGAGAAAGGGAACCGAGTTTGCAGCAGCCCAGCGTTCGATGCTCTCACGAACATAGTCAACGGGCGCCGGGACATGTTCTGTTGAGAATCCCAGTTGCTCAAGAACCTCTTTGCGTTGCTCTGAGAAGGCGCTCTGTTCGGGTATGTAGATCACAAAGAAAGCGATTGACTCGCGGTTACAGATTTCACGCATCCTGTCCAGGGCGATTCTCATGGCCCACATTGCTCCGAGTGTGTTCTTGTCCTGGGCAAGGGCGAGACGGTCGTAGTAATCGCGCGGCAGCGACAGCAGCCACGGGTTGAATTTGCCACGTTTTGCCGCTTCGTGAAATCGCGTGTCAAGTCCCGGCGGTTTAGTTGAAAAGGGATTTCGAGGGTCAGGAACGGCGGGGAAGGCCGATTGCGGGAAAAGCGGACTTGGCGGACGCCTGCCGGTTCTGATTACCGATTCAAACAGTTTCGGCAGCGCAAGCCCCCCGGGGGGGGATATGGCCCGCTTCACTACGGGATCGAAACCCGGCATCTTCTGAAGCGCTTCAGTCGGGTCCATCACGTCGTTCTGAAAAACGCAGCATATGACGATGTCCGGTCTGAGCGCGACGCCCATCTGCGCCAGACGAACGAGATATCCGCCGGGATCGCTGCCGTTCTCGCCTAGATTTGCGATTTCTGCGGGATGGCCCAGTTCCTTCAGCCGCCGCGCGCAGACCTGCGGCCATGTCCCATCATCGTCAGTTCCCACCCCTTCGGTCAGCGAGTCGCCCAGGGCGACAATCCGCGCGACGCCTGCCCTGCGCTCCAGCGGAAGTGTCGGATTGCGGTAGCCGTACGGGCCGAAGGTCATCGTCGTCCGGTATTCGTCCAGCGATTCGCAGACAATTCTACGGTTCGCCCATTCCTCGAAGGCATCCGGGCTGACGGGGGGAAAGACATGGCGGCAGATCATCTCTGCAATCGTCAGCGCGACGCACAGCGCGATAATCGCCAGCGCGATCCGCTTGCGCAGGAGACGGCCTGATACGTCTTTTGTCTGCTCCTTGCCCATCATCCCTCAACGTGACGCCTGACAGGCGCCCTGTATTTCAGACAACGTATTTCACATACACTACACTAACAAGCGGGCAGGAACATTCACAACAACTACTGGCTGTTAAATCACGTGACGGTTATCATAGAGAGCGGCGTGTTGGGCGAAACTTACTCGGGAGGCGGAACATGCAGAACAGGGAATGGGAAACAGGCGCGGACGCCGGGGTTCACGGCGGACTCGCTGAAGCGGCGCGGGCCGCCGTCATCGTGGCCGGCCTCGGTCTGATAGCCGTCGGCCTTGTGTTTGTTATAAGACTGTTCCTGGCGATAGAGGAACTCAGGTCGTCGCCGGCCAATTCGAAAAAGCAGGTCGAGGAGATGGTCGAGATAATACACGGCAAGGACATCGTCGTTCCCGTGGTTCAAGGGACAGAACTGGAGCTTGGCAATACAATCGGCCTGGGGTTCTACATACTGCTGATAATGATCGAGGGCTGGTTCTGCTGCGCGCTGTTCGCGGCGGGGGGGAGGCTTGTGGCATCTGCGTCGCCGTCGCGCCAGATGCTCGACCAGTTGCTCAGGCGCGTCGGGGCGAACCTGAAAGCCACAGGACAGGGCGGCGACAAGCCGGCGGGAGCGTGATTACGGAT
Organism: Planctomycetota bacterium; assembly: GCA_022711755.1. GTDB lineage: Bacteria > Planctomycetota > Brocadiia > SM23-32 > JAKLEA01 > JAKLEA01. Next base: position 295,646 of record JAKLEA010000006.1, on the reverse strand, counting down.
TGAGGAACTGAAATCTCAATTTTTGCATGTGTATAGCCTGCGGTTTGGCCCCCTTCCGTCGCCCCGCGAGACGGGGCGACACCTTCCCCCACGCTGAGCGCTGCGCGCTTCGCGCGGGGGAAGGAAAATCTATCGTGGGATTATCATGCGCTGAACACATACTACCCATGTCCTGACCACACAAGAAGGCAGAAAATCTCAAATCTTAGATTTCCGGAAATTCCTGTCATTTGACGACGGTGGCCCGCTTGATTTCCGGATCGGTGAATACGTCCGACTCGTCCCGGCTCTTCGTGCTGAATTCGGAGACAATCGCCCCTTCCGGCCCCCCCTGGAACCAGTGCAGCGTGTCCGGTTCGAGAGTGTATTGCTGCCCGGGGCGCAGTATTACTTCGTGCCACACCGTGAACGCGGATTTCTTGTCGGCGGGAACCCTCCCCTTCGGGCGCCGCGCCGCGGGGCCGGGAACATAAAGATAAACCTCCCCCCATCGGCACCGGAACGTCTCCTCCTTGCCCGGCTCGCCCTCGACCGGCGGGTGGCGATGCTCGGCGCATATCTGCCCGGGAAAGAGCGCAAGCTCCTTCGCGCAGCAGCGCCGCGTATTGACGTAGACGACGATCTCCAGCCCGAGTTCCTCAAGCCTGCCCAGCCCGAAGTCCACGACCTCTATGCTCTTTTTCTCCATCGGGGTGAGAACGATGCCGGCCTTCTCCATGCAGGCGGTTGTCCGCGCCTGCGCGCTCCGGAAGTCCTTTTTGGAAATCATGGCGTCTCCTGCGGCGTCTGATCGCCGTCCCTGATGCTGTATTTTTCCATCTTCCTGTAGAGTGTCTGGCGGCTTATGCCGAGTTGCTGCGCGGCTTTCGTGACGTCCCATTCGGCCAGAACGAGACAGCGATGGATATGCTCGCGCTCGACGTCTTCGAGCGTAGCGCCGGGCGACTGCGGCGCCCCCTGCGAGAGGAAGCGCGGTCTGTCCCCCCCCTTCTCGAATGTCTCGCGTATCTGCGCGGGCAGCAGGTCGAGCGTGACGGTCGAGGAGTTGCCAAGCACGACGATGCGCTCGATCACGTGCTCCAGTTCCCGCACGTTCCCCGGCCATGCGTGGCGCAGCAGCGCGTCCATCGCCTCCGGGGAGAAGTCCACGAAATACTTGTTGTACTTCTCGCCGTAGACCTCAAGGAAATGCTGCGCCAGGATGGGCACGTCCTCCGGGCGCTGCCTGAGCGGCGGAAGCTCGATGGGGACGACGTTGAGACGATAGTAAAGATCCTCGCGCAGGCGGTTGCGGCGGACCTCCTCAAGGGGGTCCCGGTTAGTCGCGGCGATGACGCGCACGTCAACCGTCAGCAGTTCGTCCCCGCCGACGCGCTGGAAGGTCTTGTCCTGAAGGAAGCGCAGCAATTTCGATTGCAGCGCCGGGTGCATTTCGCAGACTTCGTCGAGGAAGATCGTCCCGTCCCTGGCCTGCTCGCAGCAGCCAATGCGGCGGTTGACGGCGCTCGTGAATGAGCCTTTCTCGTGGCCGAAGAGTTCGCTCTCCAGCAGGTCCTGCGGAATGGCGGCGCAGTTGACCGGCACGAAGCGCCCGCTTCGGGGGCTGAGGCCGTGTATGGCGTCCGCGACAAGCTCCTTGCCCGTGCCGCTCTCGCCCGTGATGAAGACCGTCGCGTTGGTCGCGGCTACGGTCTCGACCATGCGGTAGACGGCCTGCATGGCGGGGCTGACGCCGACGATGCGCCCGAACGCCCCGCGCTTGCGGTAGGCGTCCTGCACCTGATTGACGGCGACCATCAGGCGATGCTCGTCGCAGGCCCTGCGGATTATGCCGACCAGGTCCCTCCCGATCCGCCCGCCGGCAAGGGGCACGTAATCGAAAGCCCCGGCCTTGACGTGTTTGACCGCCTCCTCGTAGCCGGGATTGGCGTCGAGGGTGATGATGGGCAGTTCCGGAGCCTCGCGCCTGATCTGCTCAATGATGTTGCTTCCATCCTGGGCAAGCAGTCCGGCGTCAAGCAGCAGCGCGTCCGGGACGCGCTTGGAAAGGACGCGGTAGATGTCCGCGGCGTCGGCGCAGAGAGTCAGGGATATGCCCGCTTCGCGCAGTTTTTCCGAGACGAGGTTGCGGGCCTCCTCGGAGACTATCGCTGCGGCGGCCTGGATTTGTTCCTGCGATTCCGGGGTCAATTTCGGCCCCCTTCGATCATTTCGCGCGCGACGCGCACGGCCTCGGCCGGGCTGAAAGGCTTGGTTATGTAGGCGTCCGCGCCCAGGCTCATGCCCTTGTCGCGGTCGGCCTCCTGCCCCTTGCAGGTGAGAAAAATTATTCTGGTCCCGCGCAGTTCCGGGTTGGCGCGCACCTGCGCGCAGACGTCGTATCCGTCCACGACCGGCATCATGATGTCCAGGAAGACCAGCGCGGGGCGATCGCTGCGGATGCGCTCCAGCGCCTCCTCGCCGTCCCGGGCTTCGATGGTCTGGAACCCGGCCTTCTGCAGCACGAAGCATAGCGCGCGCAGGTTGAAGGGTTCGTCGTCCGCGACAAGGATTTTTGCGTTATCCATTCGTCAGCCCGGTTTCTGTTCTTCCTGGGGGAGGCGTTTGGTCAACCTTGTAATGTTGCGCGATCCGTCCCACTCGTGTTCCAGCCTGTCCACTGCCTGGTGAATGATGCTTATCCCGTATCCGGAATCGCTCGGGGTCGGGTCAATCTTGACCGGGGCCTTGGCAAGGTCGAACTTCCGCGCTCGGTCAATGATCGTGAAGATCAACTCGTCGCCCGCGTGAAGGGCGTCAACGATGAGCGGCGAATCGCAGTCTCCGCCGTAGCCGTGCCTTACGACGTTCGAGCAGGCCTCGTCAATGGCCAGCTTGAGCATCTCGACGATCTCGGCCGGCGTCTCGCGGTCCAGCGACTTGCAGAAGGACTCTACGAAGGCGCAGATCAGCCCGAGGTAGCGAAGCCTTGCCGGCACGCAGAGGCTGACCGACTGATTGTCGCGGGACGAGTCCATGTACACCCCGTATGAGACGCCTGCTTTACCCGGATTTTCGTCCTGCCGGCGGCTCCGCACAATCCGATCCACCGCCGTCGGCATGAGCTGGCCCCGACCGTTACATCACGTCGGGGAATCTTATGTCTTCCCGCCCGGCAGACGGGAGATTGCAACGGCGACGTCGGCATCAATCTCAAACACCCGGTTCAGCCGGGTCATTTTCAGTATCGTTTCGATCCGGCTGTCGGCCCCGGCAAGGCGCAGGTCTCCGCCGCCGTTGTCAGCCAGCCGCTTGCAGGTCACCAGAACGCCCAGCCCGGAACTGTCAAGGAAGTCAACTTGCGATAACTCAAGCACCAGCCTGCACTTGCCGTCGGCGATGAGACCTTTGAGGAGCTTTTTCACGTCCGAGGCCGAGGCGGCGTCGAAGCGCCCTGCCAGGGCGACAATGACGGCATTGTCCCGTTCTTCGACGCTTGTCTGCATTGCGCGCTGCCTCGATGATCCCCGTGAGCATCCCCCGCTCCTGATGCACTATGCTATGCGTTGCCCCCCGGGAAGTCAATAGAAGCCCGGCGCTGCGCGGGGCGCGGGCAGACGGGTTCGCTGATCCTTATGCCTCCTCCTCCGGTAAGCTGATCCTGACGCGGCACGCGCCCTTTTCCCGGTCAATATATTCGATCTCGTAGCGGTATCCGAGCGGCTCCAGAACGCGCCGGTAGAGCGTGTCGCAGTGCCCGCAATAGTCCGCGTAAGGCTCGATGTGCCCGGCCCGGCGGAGCTTGCCCACCGAGGGGCAAGCTCGGATGCGTATCTCAAAATGGCGCGGGGACATTTCGATTTCCCAGTCCCCGCCCTCCTCGGTCAGCGCGCGGGACCAATACTCGTTCATTCCGCGCAGGCCGTCCCGCGCCGCAAGCTCCCGCAGGTTCTCCAGGAATTCATCGGAGATGCCCTCCCACAGCCGGTCAACCGCCTCCCGCCCGTAGCGCCGATGCAGGAACTTGAACAGCTCATTGTAGGCGCAGATGAACTCAGTGCATGAAAGCATCAGCGCGTCTCCATTCTGAAACGCTGGACGCAGCAGCCGGATTCCTGGTCATAATCCGTCAGCGCTGAAACGCCCGCCGCGCGGCAGACGGCTTCGTTGATGATCCGCGTGTGCTCGCAGAACCGCTCCCAGAGGGGGTAGCCGCGCGAGCGAATATGCTCCAGCGCCGGGCAGACGTTCATGCGCAGGACGAGTTCGCCCTTGCCGAGCGCGATCTCGCAGTCCGCCTCCTCGTCCGCCGCGACCTTCTCCCAGTGGCGCTTGAGCGCGGGCAGGCCCTCGGCGCGGATCGCGGCGATCAGCGGCGCGAAGACGACGGGGGCCATCTCGCGCAGAAAATCCTCCGCCGCCACGTCTCCGTGGTTGTCGGCCACGTGCTTGAGGCAGTAGGACCACGCGCCGTGAAAATCCTTGTGAACGCCGGGCTTGGGCATGGCAAGTGTCTCCGAATCAAGCGGGATTATAATCTTGTTCCTCGTATCGTCAATTCTCCGAAGCATACCCCTCCCCCCGCTTGCGGAGGCGATTGCCTGCATATAAACTCTTGAAGGCGCTGCGGGCGCTTGCGCCTTGTTCCTGATGATTTCCGGATTGAGATTGCAGCAGCGCTGCGGGGAGCAAGGCTCCCCGCGGTGAAGGCTGGAGCATGGCTCCAGCACTCCAAAAGGCTTTGCGTCAATCCCTTCTGCTTCACCTGCATAATCAATCATCCGTATGTTACACTACGCCGGAAAGCGCCACATTTCAGACCCGTTGCTTTTTCGAGGAGAGCGCGCCCTTGTCCGATCGGCCTGAAACGCCGCTTGAAGAAAATCCCGTTCGTGGCCCTCGTGTTGGGGAAGGCGTCCGGATTGCGCTGCTGGTTCTTCTGGCGGCGGTCGCGTTCCTCCCGTCGCTCAACTGCGCCTTTGTCGGTTGGGATGACGCCGATCTGGTTCTGAACTGCACCGAGGTCCGTTCATTGAGCGCCGGGAACTTGTCCCGCGTTCTGGCCGCGCCCGTCGCCGGCGCGTACCTGCCGGTCAGGACGATCAGCTACGCGATTGACTACACCGTCGCCGGGGGATATCGCCCGTTCTGGTTCCACTTTCACAGCGTCGCGCTGCATCTGCTGGGGTTGCTGGTCTGTTATGAGCTTGTCCGACGTCTGGCCGGGGGGGGCGCGGCGCTGGCCGCCGGCGCGCTGTTCGCCCTGCACCCGACGCGCGTCGAGGGCGTGGCGTGGATAAGCGGGCGCAAGGAGGTGCTGGTAACGCTGTTCTGCCTGTCTTCGGCGTTATGCTTCGCCGTTTCCGCCGGCATGGGCGCGGGGCGGGGCAAAGCCCCCGGGCGGAACGCGCGCAGCGCGTGGCATATCGCAGCGCTCGGTCTGGCGGTTCTGGCGCTGATGTCCAAGGCGACGGCGGTCGTAATGCCGCTCTGGCTTGTCCTGATGGATTTCTGTTTCGAGTCCCGGCTCTCGCGCATGAAGCCGTTTGACCGCGCGATGCGGCACGCGCCCTTTTTTCTCGCCGCCGGGCTGTTCGCTTACGTTCACTTCCTGATGGGCGCGGCGTCGGATACGATCCGGACGCCCGGCGGATATGATCCGGCAAGGCAACTGACGCTTGCCGCGCTAACGCCGTGGTGGAGCCTGAAGCTGTTGCTCTGGCCCGTGAACCTGGGCGCGCTTTACCATCCTGAAATCCCGGATTCTCCCGCAGCGCCGCGCGTGTTGCTCGCGCTTGCGGGATGCGCGACGCTGGCCGGCGCCGGGGTTTGGTTGCTTGTTCGCAGGGAGCGACGCGCGTGGGCGTTCGGCTACTGGTGGCTCTTCCTGGGGATGCTGCCGACGGCCAACATAATCCCGACCAGCACGCCCGTCGCCGACCGTTACCTTCACCTTCCGGGTTTCGGTTTTGCTTTCATCTGCGCCCTTGCGCTGAATAGATGTCGTATTACCGGGCGCGAAGGTTGGATGCCGCGGGCGGGGGGAGCGCTGATGGCGTTGAGCTACTCCGCGCTGACCTTCGTCCAGTGCGGGACGTGGAGCGATTCGCTGTCCCTCTGGCGGAAGTGTCTTGACGCGGAGCCGCGCAACCCGCTTGCGCTGGCCAACTACGCGCTGGCGCAGGACGCGCTTGCCGGCCGGCCGGCCTACGCCGAGCGGATCGCCCGCCAGGCGGTCGAGATGGCGCCGGACGTCGAGTTCCCGCTTGTCGTCCTGGCGCAGATGCAGGCGAAGCGGGACAACGCCGTCGGGGCGATCGTCTCCTACAGCAAGGCGCTCGTGATCAATCCACGAAGCCGCAAGGCGACCATCGGGCTGGCCTCTCTTTATCTGAAGTTGAACGCCAGAAGGATGGCCGCTGGCGTCTGCCTCAGATGCATTGAAGCCGATCCGCGCGGCGCGACCGATCCCGAAATCCTCAGGCTGTTGTCTCTTTCCGGGTATTCCGCCCCCGCAGGAAAAAAATCCGGACGTTAGACAAAATCGCCGCCTGCCGGGGTCTATTGGTTTAGAGAACCCGGTGGAAAGGAGGCCGAAGATGGGACTGTTTCTATCGCTCGTAATGGCGTATGCAATGTGGTGGAATTCCGAATCCTCGGCCCTGGCTCAGGCGGTCAAGCCGCTGATCGAGCAGGGCGGAGGAGCCGTGGGTTACGGGGAAGTCCTGCCCGCGCCCGTGAAACCGGAGGACAACGCCGCCCCGATCTACGACCGCGCGTCGGTCATCTACAGCATTGCGGAAAGCTCCTTTCTGGCGTGGATGAGGGAAAATTCGGTCGAGAAAGGCGACGCATTTCCATGGATGCAGGATGAGGACTGGACGCCGCGCCAGAAGGACCTGATTGAGAAGTTCATGGCCCTGGGGGACGCCGGGGACGTCGCGGAACTGCTCAAAGAGGCGGCAACCAAGCCGGAAAGTCTTTTCGAGCTTGAGTACGCTAAGGGTTACGAATTACCGATGCCGCACCTGGCCCGCGCGCGCAACCTGACGCGCTTCGCGGCCATGAAGGTTCGGCTGGCATCCATCGCGGGCAAGCCGGACGAGGCTGTGTCATGGGTTGGCGTCGGCATGGCGATTAGCCGCTCAATGGAGCGCGAGCCGATCGTTATAAGCTGCCTTGTTAAAATGGCCTGCGAGAAAATCATGCACGCCGAGGTTCAGAACCTGGTGTTGAAGCAGAACCTGAGCGCCGCACAGTTGAAAGAATTGGAGAAGGCGTTGAGGCCGAGCGGGAAGACGGTTTCAATGGCCGACGCCATGCGCTTGGAGCGGGCATTCGCCGTAGAAATCTGCGTGAAGCTCAACGGCAGGCGTATTCCGGAATTATTATCAATGATAAACGGAGGCGATTATCCGTGGTATGGCGCAGTCGGGCCGGTTGCCCGCCCGCTCCTGATGCGGGCGACGGCCAATTATATCGGCGACGCGACCAGGATGGTCGAAGTCATGGCGCTGCCCGACCCCGACGGGCTTAAGGCGTCGCGCGCGCTTATGAATGAACTGAACGCGAAATACCAGAAGGACAAGGCGGCCAATTTCTTCGGCGCGGCGGTCATGCCCGCCCTGACAAAATGGCGGGAGGAGTCCATGAATGCCCGGACGAGGACTGAGACGGCGCGAATCGCCGCAGCGATGAAGGCGCACAAGCTTGAGAAGGGCAAGCTCCCGGCCGAGCAGAAGACGCTTGTCCCGGATTATCTGCCTGCGCTGCCTATGGACCCGTTCACTGGGAAGGAATATGCTGTCAAGCACGAGCGCGGGATGCTGGTTGTCTTCTCCCCGAACGGCGGAGAGACAAGGATTAAAGAGTGATGGATTTTTGTCGCTAAGAGCGTGTATGAAAAGTGGTCGGCGTGGGTTCAAAGAACTCACCCTACTTTCGTTAAAACGGGCGGCATAAGCCCTCACGTCTGAAGCGAACGATATCAGATCATGTTTGCGCAATCCCGCATGGGAAATCGCCATTCATATGTCCCTTCCGTCTTTCCACCGCCCCGGCAATTGCCTAACATGTTCCATGTCTCCGCGCGCGATCTTTGCGGACGGAACCGAAAAAAATCCGGACGGTAGACAAAACCGCCGACCGCCGGGGTCTATAGGGTTGGAAGCGTCTCGCGAGCGCGTTCACAATCGGGATTCCCGCCGCGTCCGGGAACTCAAATCGCAAATTTGAGATTCTGAGATCAAGCGGGCAGGCTCTGAGGATGCGATGGGTCTGATTCGAAGCCGGGAACAGGACCGGACGAGGCTGAGCGAGGTCTACGACCGATACGGATCGGACATCTATCGCTACCTGATGGTTCTTCTGTCGGGACGGAATTTTGCGGAGGACGTCATGCAGGAGGTTTTCCTGAGATTGCTGGGCGCGTCGCGAAAGAACCCGGAGGCCGTGGGCAACAGGCTTTACGTGATGCAGGTTGCCCGCAACGAGGCCTTCCGCGCACTGAAGAAGTCGCGCCGGCCCGCCGAGGATCGCTTCGAGCTTCTCGATGTCGCCGCCCCGGCGCGCATCTCGAAGGTGGAGAAGCTGGCAATCCAGGAGGCAGTGTCCGCCCTGCCGGAAGAGCAGCGGGAGGTCATCCACCTCAAGGTCTTCATGAACATGAGTTTCGCGGAGATCGCGGACGTGACCGGCGTCACCGTGAACACGGCGGCCAGCCGTTACCGCTACGCCGCGCAGAAGCTCAGGGAATCCCTTTCCGAGGAGGAGTGAAACATGGAACCCGACGAACTCGAAGCGATGCTTGAGGGCTGCGAGCTGCAGGTTCCTCCAACCGAGTTCAAGAGCGAGCTTCTCGATAGAGTGCTCGCAACAGACAGAAGCCGGCGTCTGATGAAGTGGAAGATCGGCATGGCCGCCGCGGCGATAGCATTCAGCATCCTGCTGAACGTCCAGTCCGGAAGGCAGTTGGCGGCGCTGGCGAAGGCCGAGCGCCCCGCGCGCGCGACGTCCCGCGCCGTCACCGCGTTCAGCCTTCACCTGGCGCAGGGACAGTTGATCTTCCCGACGATCGGCTCCTGAGAAGGGAGGCCAGCAATGGCTGAGACAACAGAAACGACAAAACCCGCGCAAACCGGCATCAAGGCGCATTTCCCGACGTTTCTCGGCAGGAAGGCAATCCTCATCTACCAGAGCATTGCGGGCCTGCTGATACTCCTGATAGTGGCGCACGCAGTCTGGTCCTTCGCGGAGGGTCGGGCGCTTGCGAAGGCCGTCGCTCCCTTGCAGAAGCAGGGGGGCAAGGCGATTGGCCTCGGGGAGGTCATCCCGGACCTGCCCCGGGCGGAGGACAACGCCGCTCCGATCTACGCGCGGGCGTCGGAGATATACGGCCCGGTCGAGGAGGAGTTCTGCAAGCGGCTGAGAAACAATACGGATGAGAAGCTGTGGAGTTTTCCCTGGCTGAGCGATTGGACGCCGGAGCAGGATCCCCTCGCGCGGGAGTTCATGGCCAAGGAGCCTGTTCAGGAGACGCTGAAGCTGCTGCGCGAGGCGGCAGGCAAGCCCGAATGCCTGTTTGACCTGAAGTACAAGGACGGCTTCGCGATGTTGCTGCCGCACTTGGCAAAGGCCCGCCAGCTCACGCGGCTGGTCTCCCTGCAGATGCGGCTGCTGGCGGCTGACGGGAAGCATTCCGAGGCGTTGACTTGGGTTCCGATCGGCATGGCCGCGGCCCGGTCCACGGAACGCGAGCCGATCGTCATAAGCTGCCTCGTGAAGATCGCATGCGAGAAGATAATGATTAATGTGATCCAGGACCTGCTAAGCAAGTATGAGCCGACCGCCGAAGAGTTGAAGGCGATCGAAAAGGAACTCAGGCCGAGCGGGAAGGCGGTCGCGATGGGCGACGCCATGCGCCTTGAAAGGGCGTTCGGCGTGGACATCGGTCTGCAGCTTTCCCGGGGCAAGAATGCGGCGGAGCTATATAACGCGATGTGGGCGAAGCGGGCGCCTTGGTACACGAACATCGTAGGTTACCTGGGCAGACCTGTCTGGCGCCGGGCGACCATTAACTACATCCGCCACAGCGGGCGGATGGTCGAGATAATGGACATGCCCCTCTGCCACAAGAGCTGGAAGGACAGCCTTGAGCAGGTGAAGGTGATGGAAGACGGCTTCGAGCGCAACAAAATCGCCGATTTCCTGGCCAAAATGCTGCTGCCCGCATTGTCAAGGTGGCGCGAGTCAACCATGTCCCACGAGTGCGAGATTCAGGCCATGCGCATCGCCGTCGCGATGAAAACTTACAAGCTTGAAAAGGGCGACTGGGCGAAGGAACAGAAGGCTCTCGTCCCGGAATACCTCGCGGCGTTGCCTCTGGACCCGTACAGCGACAAGGAGTTCATAGTTCAGCGCAAGGACGGCTTGCTTGCCGTTTATTCGGTAGGGACCAACGAAGCCGACGACGGCGGGGACATCGTCAAGCGGTCCGCCCCGCCAAAGAAGGCCGGCGGCGCACCCGGAAAGACGGAATGGCCCGACGTCGGCGTCAAGATAAAGGAATGAGCGGACGTGGCGGATCGCTTACGGGCGCAAATGGTGGCGCAGGCGTCTCGACTGCACAGTTTCCAGCAGTCGGGGTATGCGTAAAGCGCAAACTTTCCTTCGGAGAACGGAAGAGGGTAATGGCTGCCACAGTCATTTCCTGCCCCCTTCCACCAACCTTCGGTTGGTCCCCCTTCCCCCGCTACGCGGCGCGGGGGAAGGCAGTGTATTCGCGTAATACGACCGGGACGACTGTACGCGCGCAGAATTGCGCGGGCGCAGAACCGCGCCGCAACAAACGCGCCTTTTGCGCCGGATACGTTTAGGCGACCGTCAATAGTGATTATCCTTGCATTGAAGCCGCAGGCGTTATTGATTAAGATATCGCGCGAAGCAGGAGAGGTCGCCGGACCGTGTCCGACGATCCGGCGTTCCCGGATGCAGCCCGGAGTCAGTATCCAAGATCGCGAGATGGAGAGCCGCAGATGGGCAAGACGTTTGAGCAGGGCAGGGAGGCGATAGAGAAGCTCTGCCAGTATTATTCGACTAATCGGGAAAAGTTTCTGGAGCCGGGCGTCAAGGAGGCGCATGTTCGCCTGAACCTTATTGATCCGCTGTTCGAGGCGCTTGGCTGGGATGTGGGCAACGCTGCCATGGTCGCCCCGCAGTATCGGGACGTCGTCACCGAGGACAGTCTCGACGTAGAAGGTCATCACAAGGCGCCGGACTACACATTTCGCGTCGGGGAGTCGCGTAAGTTCTACGCAGAAGCCAAGAAGTGCAGCATAGACATTGAAGCAACTCCTGAACCGGCCTACCAAGTGAGAAGATACGGTTGGAACGGAAAGCTAGCAGTGTCAGTCCTGACGAATTTCGATCAACTAGCGGTCTACGACTGCACGATTCCACCAAAGCCCAAGGACAAGGCAAGCCGGGCGCGGATAATGTTCTTCCATTTCGAAGAATATCCCGAACGCTGGCAAGAACTGTGGAATGTTCTTTCAAAAGAAGCTGTCTGGTCGGGCGCTTTCGATCAACTCGCAACCTCCAAGCGGAAGCGCGGCACTTCTGAAGTTGATGAGGAATTCCTCAAGGAACTTGAACGCTGGCGCGATGAACTGGCCCGTCACATTGCGCTCAGGAATCCTGATATTTCTTCCGACGATCTTAATACAGCCGTTCACCGAACGATTGACCGGGTCGTGTTTTTGCGCATGGCCGAAGACCGGGGGATCGAGCCATATGAACAACTCTTGAAGCTCTGCGAACAGCCGGACATATACAGCCGCTTCATGAAGATTCTTTGCCGCAAGGCAGATGACAGGTACAACTCCGGCCTGTTTCATTTCCGCAGGGAGGACGGAATCTCTGAAGCGCCGGATCGCATAACACCGACGCTTGTTGTTGACGACAAGGTGTTCAAGCTGATTCTTGAAAGCCTTTATTTCATCCACGGCTCGCCCTACCATTTCGGCGTGATGCCGGTCGAGATACTCGGCACGGTTTATGAGAGGTTTCTTGGCAAGGTCATCCGTCTGACAGAGGGCCATAGGGCCAAGGTTGAGGAAAAGCCGGAAGTCCGCAAAGCTGGCGGCGTCTACTACACGCCGTCATATATTGTTGATTACATCGTGAAGCAGACAGTGGGGCGGCAGATCGAGGGCTGTAGCCCCGCTCAACTGGCAGGCGGGAGAGGCAAGGCGACCTTCCGGGTTCTTGATATGGCCTGCGGGAGCGGGTCGCTCCTGTTAGGCGCGTACCAGCTTCTCCTTGACCACTGCCTGAAATGGTACGTCGAGCATAAGCCGGAGCGGCATGTAAGCGCCGTCTATAAAGATCCGCGGAACGGGCAGTGGCGGCTCACTATCGAGGAAAAGAAACGCATTCTGACCACTCACATTTTTGGCGTTGACATAGATCCGCAGGCCGTCGAGGTATCAAAACTCTCCCTGCTGCTCAAGGCATTGGAGGGCGAGAGCGACGTTTCGATATCGAGACAACTGGAACTGTTCCACAACCGCGCCCTGCCCAATCTGTCGGATAACATCAAGTGCGGCAATTCCCTCATCGGGCCGGATTATTTCCATGGAAAATTAAACCTCGATCTTGGGGAAATGAAACGAGTCAATCCATTTGACTGGAAACGCGAGTTCCCCGGCGCGTTTAAGGACGGCGGCTTCGACTGCGTGATCGGAAATCCGCCATACGGGTCGAACATTTCGCCGGAAAGACTCGATTATCTGGAGAGCAAGTACAACCTCATGCGCGCGTTTCCAGATTATTATGTAGCGTTTGTGGAGGCGGCACATGGGCGATTGAGGAAGCGCGGGCGGTTTGGGTACATCATTCCATCAGCCTGGCTTGGTGGTCCGGCCTATACAAGCCTTCGAGAATTTATCCTTGGCTTCACTATTGAAAGCGTAATCCTTTTGCCATTCGATGTATTCAAGGATGCCTATATTGACACGGTGCTGTTGACAACACGGAAGTTGCAACCGGAAAAGAACCATGAAGTCAACGTCCATGAGTATCCCAAGAGAGGGGCGCTTACATTAATAGACCAGGAGGTTTTCAAAGACAGTAATATCAAGCAAGCATATTGGGAGGGTCATGAAAACAGAAAATTCGTTCTCAATCCTGGTATCCTGAGCCTGCTGTGCCACATGCGACAGAATATTCCAAATCGCTTTGGAGATGCAGTTTCAATGGTAAGGGGGGTATTATTCGACAGTTCGCTTTTAACTGAGAAGCGAATATCTGATCATTCACATCCGTATTTCGAAGGTGATGTATACAGATACCGGATCAACTTCAATGCCCCGCGCTGGATTGAGTTCGGAGAAAATATGCAGGAATGTCCCAAGGAGTTGCATTGGTTCCAAGGACCACGCTTGCTGCTGCGCCGGCTCGTTAACAGACAGCAGCGCATGATGGCCGCCCCAATAGACGAAACTGTCATTACTAATAAGAACCTATATGTAATTAAACCGAAAGGGCGCGAGTCTCTCGCCTACGTGCTTGGCCTCCTGAATTCTAAACTGATCTCGAGATTGTACCTTGCTCAGGTGAGCCAGGCCGCAAAAGATGATTTCCCTCAAGTTACAATTCGCGACTGTCTTGCATTGCCTTACAGGTGCATCTCCCCGGATAAGAAAAGGGACTTGGCAAAACGTAATAAAATGGAGGCACTGGTCGGTTTACTCATTAACACATACAAGCAATACGCAGTCACAAGATCGATTACTGAAAAACAAATAATCCAGCGACAGATTGACTCCACCGACGCCGAAATAGACCGCCTCGTCTACGAACTTTATGACCTGACGGACGAGGAGATCGCCATCGTCGAAAGCGGCGGCGAAGCGTAACGGCAGGTTTTTTCGGAAGCTGGCCAACGCGGAGGCTCGGACAGCGTTTCCAGATTCGCAACCGTCCGGCGGGTTATTGCATCCGAATCACCACGGAACATTTCCCCCCGCCTGCCGTGCATATCGCCTTCACGTGTCCGCTCCCGGTCCTCGCCCATTCCGCCTTCCCGCCGCCAGACAGCGTGATGACAACGTCAATCCTCCTCTCCGGCGGGACCCAGATGACGGTCTCCCCGCCGCCGGGCAGCGACTCGAACTCCAGGGCGAATTCCTTTTCCGAGCATGAAATCCGCGTCGGTCTTCCCGCGACCGCTTCGGGGTAGGGCCGTCCGCAGATGCCCGGCACGAACGAGGTCTTCACCCACTCGCTGTATTCCCAGTAAGCCCAGCCGCACATGTAATGGTCGAAGGCGTCAAGCGTGTCGCTGGTCATTTGCGGGGCGTTTGCGGGGCCGGTCCAGTAACCCCACTCGCCGAACCAGACCGGAACGCCCATGCGCTCGGCTGACTGGATGGCGCGCCCGATCTGGCGCTTCACGAACTCCGGCCCTCCGTAGACCTCGGCGCTGCCAAGGTCCGCCGCGAAATCGTAATGGTGCGGCGCGAAGACGACGTTGCTCATCGGCTGTCCGGCTTTATCCTTCGGGACGTCCATCCCCGTTGTGAATCGCGTGCTGGAGGTCGGCCCCGCGGCCGGCTCGAAGAAGATGACGTGATTCGCGTCAACCTCGCGTATCGCCTGGGCGATCCTGTCGGTGAAGGGCTGGAGATGTTTCTTCTCGAAGCCCTGCGGGATGGGATTCCCCTCGTCGAAGAGCTTCAGCAGCACGTCCTTGCGCATAAGCTCCTTGACGATCTCAATCGCCTGATTGGCCTCCACGTTCTGCTTCTGCGCCAGTTGGAGCGCCGCGAGCTTCGATTTCATGCTCAGGTGCTTGTTCATCAGGACGATGCCGTTCTGAATGATGTTGTAGATCGCGGAGCCATAGTGCGGCTCGTTCATCAGGTCGTAGCCGACGATGTTCGTGTCGTCGCGGAACCGCCGGGCGACATGCTGCCACATCGCGGCGTACCGGTCCTGAAGCCCGACGCCGCCGGGGCCGGGCTTGTTCGCCCAGAAGTTGTCGAAGCAGCGGTTGACGACGGGTTTGAGGTAGTTCACGAACCACATGTCCGTGCTGAGCGTCGGGTTGGGCAGGCCGTCCTCAAGGCAAGCCCATTCCGGCGCGCCGTCCCCGCCGTATTTGCGCGCGTAAAGGTCCTGGTGCATGTCCAGCACGACCTTCAGTCCCGCCTCCCTGCACCACGCGAGACGCTCCGCGACCTGATCCAGGTACGCGTCGTCATAGACGCCCGGCTGCGGCTCGACGGCCTCCCAGACAATCAGGTAACGGACGTGGTTGAAGCCCCACTTGCGCAACAGTTGGACGTCCTCCTTCTTCGCCCACGGCAGGAAGGGCGGGGCTTTCGAGGAGCCGGAGACGTTTATCCCGCGAAGGATCAGATCTCGCCCGTCGCCGTCAAGCAGCCGCCCGCCCTCCACGCGGCAGAAGCGGGGTTTCTCTGCCTCCCCCCCTGTTTTCTGCGCGCTTCCGCACGCCTGCAGGAGCAGCAGCGCGAGACACGCGGCCGGCGCGGCCGCAGAAATCCTTGTTCCCGGAATGAGTGATTGTTTCATGCCTTCCTCCATGCGGCTACGCCGCAAGACTTGTGACTACTTTCCTATGCAGAACTGTGAGAAGATCGCGTCAAGAACATTATCCGCTGAAATCTCTCCGGTGAGCGAGGCCAGTCGCAGCGCCGCCTCCCGGAGTCCAAGAGCGGCGAACTCCAGCGGCTCCCCGGCGCGAACCACCGCAATTGCGTCATCCAGGGAGGCAACCGCGCCGCGCGCGGCCTCGCGCTGGCGAAGGTTCATGACGCATGACCATCCCGATGCGTCAACCCCCCCCCCGATCACGCATTCGCGCATGGCCGCTCTTACGCCGTCCAGGCCGAGGCCCGTCACACTTGAAGCCTCGAAGATTGGAAAGCCGACGCCGAATCGGGATACGTCCTCCGGCCCGAATGCCGGCGGTAGATCGCTCTTGTTAAGAATCAGAATTACGCGCCTTGCGCCGAGGGAGAGCAGGGCTTCCAAGTCAGGCTCTTTCAGCGGGAGCGACCTGTCAAGGACGAAGACCACCAGGTCCGCCGCCGCGATCCATCGCTTCGCCCCGGCTACGGCGTCCGCGTCCGGTCCTGCGGCATATGACGAACTCAACCCCGCGGAATCAACGAGTCGGATTTCCGCGCCGTCAAGTTTGAGCGCGGAATGCGTCGCGTCGCGCGTCGTTCCGGCAATGTCAGTCACAATGGCCGCGTCACGTCCGACAAGCGCGTTGAAGAGGCTGGATTTCCCGGCGTTGGGCGGGCCGCAGAGGACGACCGTCGGTTCGTTCCGCTTTGCGTCGTCGGTCGCGCCGTCCGACGCAAGGCGGCGAAGCTCCGTCTTGAGTTGCTCCATTCGGGAATGCAGTCCGTCGAGCGATGCGGGTTCGACGTCCTGATCGGAGAAGTCCAGCCCGGCCTCGATCTCCGCAAGAATCTCGATCAGCGCCTCCCGCGCCTGCCTTATCCGGCGGGAAATTCCGCCGGACAGGGACTCGACCGAGCGGCGAAGCTCCGCTTCGTTGCGCGCGCTGATGGCCGCCATGACCGCCTCCGCCTGGACGAGGTCAATGCGCCCGTTCAGGAATGCCCGCCTCGTGAATTCGCCCGGCTCCGCGAGCCTGACTCTGCGCGGCCCGCGCAGGACGTCTTCCATGATGATTTCAAGCAGGGGGGGGCTGGAAAGGAGGTGAAATTCGACGACGTCCTCCCGCGTGTACGATCGCGGCTTGCGCATGACGAACAACATGCACGGAATGGGCGGCAGGTCCTCGCCCGAGCTTAGTTCGCCGATATAGGCGCGGTAGGTTCCGAATTTCGGTTCCTGGTCCGGGCGGAAAGAAGCGTCCTCAGAAGAAGTTGCGCATGAAGCGTTTGGACAATTTCTCCCCCCCCTCATCCGGCGCGCCGCAAGCGGCGCGGCCGCCTTCTCCCCAAGGAGAAGGAAGGCATTCATGCGATCAGCATTAACTGAATCCTGGGCGCTAAACAAGTCCGAGGGAGAAGGCGGATCAGTATTGGCTGATGGGGGACCGCTTGTGAGCCGCGCGCAGTTGCCAATGTCGCCCGGAGCGAACATATCCCGCGCAACGCTCAGGGCTTGCGGACCGCTCAGGCGCAGTATCGCCCGCTCCCCGACCCCGGCGGGGGATGAAATCGCCATGATTGTGTCCGGCGACTTTGAACCCAACAAACCAGATTCCTCAGAAACCGATCCCGGATCATGCGGCGGCTTTGACACAGTTCGCAGTCGCATTGTAACATGCCGCCTGCGTTTCCCTGAACCGCTGAAAGCGAGGCCAAAGAATGATACCCGAAAAGCCGAGACTTCGCGCCCTGGAGGTCATCCCCTGCGAAATGGAGGGGGAACAGGTGATCGTCCTGCGCGATCCCACAAACATGGCCCCCGGGCAGGCCGTCCTGCACTCCGCCATGCTGCACATCCTGATCCTGATGAACGGGGAGAACACCGTCCGCGACATGCAGGTGGCCCTCACCCGGCAGTTCGGCGAACTTGTTCCCAGCGATAAACTCGCCGAGATGATTGGCCAGCTCGACGAGGCGCTCTTCCTGGAAAGCGAACGCTTCGATGAATACGTCGCAAACCTGAAGAAGCTCTACCGCGAATCGCCCTCGCGAGAGGCCGCCCACGCCGGAACCGGCTACCCGGAGGAAGAGGCGGAGCTGCGCGAATTTCTTGACTCGCTCTTCACGGAGAACGGAGGCCCCGGCCTGCCTGAGTCGCGCGGAACAGGCCGCCCGCTGCGCGGCTTTATAGCGCCCCATATTGATCTTGGGCGCGGCGGGCTGTGCTATGCCCGGACTTATCGTCGCGTCATGGAGGCCGCTCCAGCGGAAACCTACGTCATCCTCGGCACGAGCCACTCCGGCAGCGCGCCCGTGTCGCTCACCGCCAAGGATTTCGAAACGCCCATCGGCAAGGTCCGCGCGGACGCCGGGCGCGTGGAGGCCCTTGCGCGGGGGATGGAAGACGCTTACTTCGAAGACGAGCTTGCCCACCTGAACGAGCATACCATTGAGTTCCAGGCTCTCATGCTTCAGCACGCGCTGGGCGGACGCGCCGACTTCAGCATCGTGCCAGTCCTCTGCTCCCGGCTGACGGACGCGGAAACCAATCCGGCCGGCGAGAGGGGGGGGGAGATAAGAAGGGAAATCCGCAATCTCTGCGATACCCTCGCCTCCTGGGCTGGGGAAGGACCGGAGAAGGTCTGCATCATCGCCAGCGCCGACCTCAGCCACGTCGGCGCCCGCTTCGGGCAGCAGATACCGATCAGCCCCCTGCTGCTCAAGCAGGTTGAGAACGCGGACAGGACGCTTCTGGGCTTCGCCGGGAAGGGCGATCCGGACGGCTTCCTGGAGCACGCCCGCCAGGAATGCGAGGACCTGAACGTCTGCGGCATTCCTCCGATTTACGTCCTCCTCAACGCCCTGCGCGGGCGTGAGGCGGAGCTTGTTTCATACCAGCAGAGCGTCGAGGAGGAGATGGGCAGCATGGTCACCTTCGCGGGAATGGCCTTCCATGCCTGAACTCCGCGCGCAGGTTTCCTTCCCGATTCGGATTGGCCGGGCGCGTCACAATAATGGAGGAGAAGGTTAATGGACCTTGCGAGATTGCTGGCGCCAGCCGCGCTTGTTCTTGCCGCAGGTTGTGCGGCGCTCAGCGACGCCGGGGCGATAGCGTTGTCGGAAAAGGGCGGCCTGCCGGAGCGCGTCGAGCCTGGCGCGGGCAGGTGGCCGCTCGTGGACCTCGGTATCTACCGCGTCGCATACCGATACACGGACGGGCGCGCCGGGGAGATGCCGCCGTCGTGGACGGGGCATTTCTACGACGCGAACGGGATCTCCTTCACCCCGCGCGGCAGGCAGGACGGCAAGGGCTGCCTGCTCATCCACTGCCCCTGGAAGAACGGCACGGGAACGACGACCGCCACTTATCCGCTCCGCCTTCCGGATGTCAAGCCGATTCGACTGGAGTTCTCAATCGCCATGTGGAAGGAAATTGCCGTCGAGGGAAAATCGGACGGCAGCGACTTCCGGGCCCGCGTCAAGCGCGGCGACAGAACCGTCGAGCTTATGAATACGTATTACTCGAAGGGCGAATGGGAAGATCACTCCTTCGATCTCAGCGAATACGCCGGCAGCGATATCGAGTTGTCGCTCGAGACCGGCCCCGGGCCGAACAATAATCCGGGCTTTGACTATTCATTCTTCGGCGATCCGACCATCGTCATCGGAGACGCATCCGCGACGCATATCGCGCGCGAGTGGGAACGCCCGGCTGACCTGAAGAGCCTGCAGAATCGTCGCGGGGAAGGCTGCCGCCCCTCGACGGCGTGGGAGAGCGAATCCTCATGCTCGTGGAACGACGAGGCCGGCGTCGCTGTGTTCAGGCACAAAGGCCCCGATTGCGAGGTGGTCTACTGCCTGAAACCGGGCAACGTCTGGATTGACCGCCTGACTGTTTTCATCATCGCGCCGGACGGCTCCATTGCCGGAACGTACCGGGCTTGCGTAGGCGGCGGGCCGACCCTGTTCGCGGGAAAGGGTATTGCGCGGGCAGGCGAGAGCGAGGTTGAATCGGCAGTCGGCGCCTTCGAGCTTGCTGATGACGGTAGTTTCAATTTTGTCAATACGCATGAAGTGAATAAAAAGAAGGTGTTCATTGTCACCAGCGCGAAACTGGAAGGGCGATCGTTGCGACTGAGCGTTTCGTCGAAAGAGCCGAGGATAACCGAGTTTGCGTTCGGGACCGTTCTGTCCCCCATCCGCCGGCGCGTGGAAATCCCGTACCTCTCGTACGCGCCGATCTCATGGCTGGCCGATTCGGGCGCATACTCGTCCCTGATTCTCGACTGGACGAAATCGAACGCAACGAGTCATTCCGAAGACACGGCCATCTACGCGCCAAAGACGGACGGCTCGCTCAACCCGCTGGATCAATGCGCATACCTGACCTTCTCGCCTCAACTGGCCGAGGTCCTGCCCAACATCCCGTTCCAGAAATCTCCCTTCATCGAAGACCTTGCCGGGCGGATCATGTTCGACGTCTGGGGGGGGAGGTACGCCGAGGACGCCGACTGGTTCGAGGAGTTGGCATCTTACGGCGTTCGCGACGCCGCGATCATAAAGCACGTCTGGCAGCGAAGCGGCTACGATAACGCCCTGCCAAACCACGTCCCGGCGGACCCGAACCTGGGCACGGAAGACGACATGCGCCGCTTCGTGTCCACTACCGTTGGACTTGGGTATCGCACGTCCCTTCATGAGAACTACGTGGACTTCTATCCGAATTCGGACTACTGGAACGAGAAGGACCTCGCCCTCCAGCCGGACGGAAAATGGTTCGCGGCATGGTTCAACGGCGCGGTTCAGGTTCAGAGTTATTTCATGAAGACGACCGAGTGCCTGAAATACGCGAAGCTGGAATCGCCGGAGGTTCACAGGCGCTACGGCACAAACGCGTCTTATCTCGACGTGCATCCGTGCGTTGACCCGTGGTTCCGCGTTGACGCGGACGCCGCCGCGCCGGGCGCCGGCATGTTCATCACCAACCTTGAGCGTTACGCGGAGCTTTACGAATTCGAGCGTAAAACCCATGATGGGCCGCTTTTCGGCGAGGGGCATCGCCACTTCTTCTGGGCCGGACTCTGCGACGGCGTCGAGGCGCAGATTCTCGGAGGTGAGGCCGCGCCTCTTTTGCCGGATTTCGACCTGCTCAAGATTCATCCCCAGATGGTCAACCACGGAGTCGGATATCTCGAGCGCTGGCTCAACTCCGGCTATTCGTCCGGCTGGCACGACAGGACGCCGACGCCGGAGCAACTGGACAAGTATCGCGCCACCGAGCTCGCCTATGGCCACGCCGGATTTGTCGCAAACCAATTTCTCAAACGCGCCCCGTACGTCATACGCGAATATTACCTCGTAACCCCGATTCAGAAACGATGCGCAGCCGCGCAGGCAACCTCAATCCTCTATGACGTCGCTGGAAAGCTTGCAACGGCGGATGAGGCCCTCCCCGCCGGACAGACGGATCGGGTTAAGATTGCCTACGACAGCGGAATGACCGTCCTCGTGAACCGGACCGAAGATGAATGGAGCATCGAAGGCGAAACGCTTCCTGCCTTCGGCTGGATGGCAAAGGGTGCGGGGCTGGACGCGGCGACGAAATACCTCCCGACCGCGGACGGATCGCGCGTCATCGGCGACTACGCAGAGGCCGACGGGACGATCTACGCCGACGCGCGGACGTGGATAGTGAACCCGTTCAATCACGCGGTCAGAATCCAACCCCTCCCCCCTGAAGTCCGTCCCGCCGGCCCGCGCAGGTTCGAGATCACCTATCGCTGGCTGCCGAAGAGCGGCATGGCCCGGAACTGGTGCGTCTACGTCCACTTCACGAACGACCGCTCGTCCGGACCCGAGCAGATTGTCTTTCAGAACGATCATCATCCCGCGACGCCGACCCTGGAATGGAAACCGGAGGTGGAAGTCAGCGACGGACCTCATGTCGTCGAGTTGCCGAAAGGGACGCCTGACGGGCGTTACGACATCAAGGCCGGACTGCACGAGCCGGCAATCGGAAGGCTGCGCAGCGAGGGCGTGGGGGAGGACGCGGACGGGCGCGCGATGCTGGGAACCATCGTGGTCAAAGACGGAAAAGTTTCATATGAGCCGCCCGCCCCGGCGGAGAACGCGACGGAGTCCATCCTTGCCGGATACCTCAAGCGCATGAACGTGGAGCGGGAGGTCGCCGACTTCGGCAAGGTTCAAACCAACGGCTGCGTCATCATCAAACGCCGAAGCGAATCCGGCGCCAAGGACGGCGTTGGCCTGATAATCATTCCCGCCCCGCGCGAAGAGGAGTTCATCGTCAGGATTGACCTTCCGGCTCTGACCGGCGAATCACCAGCGCAGGTTGAATTGACGAGTCTCGACCGTAATGGCGCGGTTCTCGGCAGGCAGACCCTGACGCTGAAGAACGGCTGGATCGAATGGAAGGCAGGTGAAAAGGGTGTCGTGTCATTTCAGGTTCGCTGGTGATTCGTACGAACGCAGTAATACGTCCCTCATTGAACGCGCAAACAGCATCCGTCGGCGATGAAACGCGATGCCTCAGACGTGTTGCCTTAGCATTGCGAAAGCCACGTCAGGATGCTCTGAATCATGATGGAAGGACCCGATGAAATTTTCATGCGCAGCGTTGATATTTGCTTCAATGTCACTCTCCGTTTCAGGACAGGACGCCATGAACATTCCGGATGACTTTCCCCGTTTCGCCGTTCCCGGCTTCGAGCGCGAGATGCGGACCATGCGGAGCCTCTACTGGCTCCACTACCCCGGTTCGGGACCCAAGTCCACGCTCTGGGACGAATGGCTCACCGACGCCTCGCTCTGGCCCGCCGTCGCGACTGACGACCACTCCAACCGGATACGGCAGGGCTGGCGCGCCGTGCTGACCTCCCGCATCATGGACGGCGAGGGCTACGTCGCCACGCATCAGCATCACTCCATCGCCCACCAGCTCGGCTGGCCCTTCCCCTTCGTTACGCAGGGCGACAGCGGGTGCTGCTGGTTCTTCTCCTTCAAGGACATGGTCGGCGAGGGCTGGCGCCCGAAGGAGCTTTGCCACGGGGAAGGCTGGACGCTGGACGGCGCGGAGTCCGCCGGCATTGAGGAATACGGTTGGCGCGTCAGGCTGACCGGGCCGGACGCGACGATGACCCCGCCCGCGTGGGAGTTCGACACTTTCCAGGCTCCATTCCTTCAACTGCGCTGGATGGCCTCCGGGCTTGGGGATGCGCGACCGTACGTCGAGTGGACGACTCCGGAGAATCCGGAATTCAGCGCCGACCGCCGAATGTTCTTTGATCTCGGCGACAGCCAGTTGCCGTCCGGAGAGATGTATCTCCCGAAGCGCGATGCGAAGCTTTCCGGGGTGGACAGCGACCGCGTCGTCTACACGATGGTGCCCGCGCATCGCCATCCGGAATGGAAGGGCGCGATTTCGCAGTTGCGGATCGGACTCGGCAATCGGAGGGGGGAGGGAGAGATCGTCGTTCAGGCCTTCTTCACGCAGTACGACACGCGGCACAACATCAACAACCCGAACTTCGCGCGCGGCTGCGCAAACTACTTCTGGTGGACTGGCGACGTGGAATTTCTCCGCCGCGAGATCAATCGCGCGCGCACGGCGATGCGCTACATGATGACCGAGCATGGCGCGCTTGCGAAAAAGGTCGTAGTAACAACCTGGATCGGGCACGACGGGCGCAGCGGGCTGAACCGTGAAGGCGATAAAAAGAAGATATTCTGCGGGCGCGGCATCGGAAACAACTACTGGGACCTTCTGCCGTTCGGCAACGCCGACGCTTACGCGACGATTCAGTATTACGACGCATTACAATCCCTCGCCCGCCTTGAGGAGGAGATAATCCGGCATCCGGAGTGGAACGTTCCGCGGGGAGTTCACGCTTTCGACCCGGCCTTCCTGCGAAGTCACGCCGCGGAGGTAAAGGCCGAGGGCAACCGACTCTTCTGGAATGGGGAGACCGGGCGCTTCGCGGCCGCGGTTGACGCGGAAGGGAAAAAGCCCGACTTCGGGTTCACGTTCCTGAATCTTGAAGCGATCTACTACGATTTTGCTACCGCTGAACACGCGAAGCAGATCATGGATTGGATGTCCGGCGCGCGGACGGTCGCGGGCGACACGGCGACCGGCGACGAAATCTATCACTGGCGCTTCGCCCCGCGCGCCACGACCCGCCGCAACGAGGAGTATTACTTCTGGGCGTGGTCCAATCCGGAGGGCATCCCCTGGGGAGGGCAGATTCAGGACGGCGGCGCGGTGCTCGGCTTCTCGTATCACGACCTTATGGCGCGGATTGGAACGCTCGGCCCGGATGACGCTTGGGCGAGGCTGCGTGAGATTCTGAAGTGGTTCGAGGACGCGCAGGCCGCAGGCAGCTATAGGAAGTATTACGACGGAAGCCGCGAGGGATCGTTGCAGGGCGGCGGCACGGCGGGCGGGCTTGGACTCGACTGCGAGTTCTTCGAGAGCGCGCTCGTCCCGCAGGTCATGCTGTACGGGTTCATGGGCGTCGAGCCGACGGGGGACGGAATCCGCGTAAACCCGCGCCTGCCGCGCGAATGGCCGGAATTGAGGATTGATCGCATCCGCCGCGCCGACGTCGCGTTCAGCCTGACGGCATCGGACGGACGCATCGAGATAAAACGCGCGAACGACGAGAAAGAAATCGCAAAATGCGACGGTCGGTTCGTGGTGGAACTGCCGGAAGGCGCGTGGACGTTCGCCGTCGTGAACGCACAGGGCCTGGCCGGACCGGAAAGCAAGGTCGCGGGCGGCAGGGCTGCGATTGACTGGACGGAGACGGACTGCATGCGTTTCACAAGAACGAAATAGATAGTATGCGGGATTTGCCGGGATGAAAAGCGACGTCGCATTCGAACAGCGCATGAAGCCGATATTCGGCGAACTCTTTCGGCGCGACCCGGCGGGCCGCATGTGGCTGCCGGCATTGCTGTCGCCGCAGAGCGCGCCCGGTTCGGTTTCCTACGAGACTTCCGGAGCGATCATTACGAAACCTGAAGACGCATTCCTGAGGAAGTATCCCCCCCCTGCCGGATTTCTCCGATGGCTCGCGCTTCACCCCGGCAGGCTGACGTGGCCGGACGACGGGATGCGTCGCTTTGCGCCGGAGATTCAGCTTGCCCGCGAGGAGCACATCGGCGATTTCGGTCCCACGCCCTGGCGCGCCCGAAAGGCCGAGGCCGCAGCCGCGATTGACCGGGGGGAAACCTGCGATTGCGAAGGAAAATGGTGGGCATACGAGGGGCCGGCAACGATCCACTGCGCCGTCGAGACCGACTCTCTCCTGCTTTTCATTCTCGGCGCGCTGGACAAACCGCCCGGCGACGCGGGAGAATGGTACCCTGGAAGATGCGAGATTTTCCGCGACCTCGACGTCGCGCGGGAGAACGCCGGGCAGAGGAACTTCGCCATCCTGTTGATTTCGGATTCTCCGCTGGAACGCCCATCGCGCGCAGAAGCCGTCCGCGCCCTCCATCACCTCCCCCCGGACGAGGCGGAGAGGTTTGCCCGGGAGCGGATCGGGTATCTGTTGTGGGCGGACGTTCGGAAACTCCTACAGGAGCGTTGAAAGATGAAAACTATCGCGGCTTTCATTGCGCTGGCGTCGCTGGCTGCCATTGCGTCCGGATGCGCCGGAACCGGCCCGCAAACACGGCAGGAATCTGTTCCAATTGAACCAGCCGCGCCGGACAGGAGGACGGGGGAGATGAAGGTTCTGAACAACCTGGCCACGCTGCTGGCCGAAGCAGAGAACGTCCGATGCCCAGCCGAGATCGCTTTCAGCAATCCGCGGGATGGATGGGTCTTCTTCTCCGCGACAACCGGGGACGATGTCGCTGCCCGAATAAGCGGCGCAGAATCCCGGGAGATCGCGCTGCGGATCGTTCAGGGAAAACCGGACAGAGAAGCCATGATTCATCTCGCGCCCGGTGATTACGCGCTGTCGCTGTCGTCAGTCGCCGGAGCGGTAATACAACGAGTGACCGTCAAAGCCGTGCCGGAGCTGATATTCTGCAAGTATCAATACGACCCGCACGTGCGCGAATACGGCCCCTATGACTGGGATTTCATGAACGCCAATGTTCTCGATCACGTCAACACGATCGTAGGCAGCGGCGGCGACGCGCAAAAGCAGCAGGCCGCCGAGTGGCGGGAGCGGGGCGGGCGCTGGATCGTCGAGTATCACGCCAAACCATATTTCGAGAACTGGAACACGCAACAGGCGTTCGATTACTACACCAAAAGCGACGGCCTGACCGACAATGAGTATGATGGCGTAATACTCGATGAGTTCGGCGGAGACGAAGAGAAGCTGAAGACGACCATCGAGTCAATGCGCATGCTCCACGGCGACGAGCGGTTCAAGGGGAAATGTTTCTACCCCTACGAGTTCGGCGCGCACAACTGCGCGGAATTCGTGAAGACCGTCGCCGAGACCGGGCAACGCTTCGCCTGGGAAATCTATCTCCAGGAGCCGCCCGGAGAGGCCTCCGCCCGCGCAAAACTCGGCTTTGAAGTGAAACTCCCAATGAAGAAACTGCTGCGCAAGCATCCCGGCTGCGCCAACAACCTTATCGTCTGCCTCGGTTATATGACCATCACCGAAAGCCTCAACATAAATCCGGGCGTTGACTACAAGGTCTGGATGGACATGCAGTTTCACGCCCTTGCGACCGATCCGTCCTTCAAGGGCCTCTACGGCCTGATGGAATACACATGCGGCTACGTGGACGAGGAGACCGTCCGCTGGGCCGCGCGGCTTTATCGCCACTACGGCATAGAGGGTAATACCGAAATGCTCTCGGCGCGCCTCGGCTACTCGTACCTGCCGGGGCATCTGCGCAATGCCGACTTTGCGGATGGTCTGAAGAATTGGGCGCTGGAGGCCGCGGAGGACGGAAGCATTGCGGCGAAAAGCAGGAAGGGCTACAGTTGGCTCCAGGGGCGCTACCCGCGCACCACGCAGGGCGACACATTCCTCTGGATGAAACGCTCCGCCGCGAAGCCCAACGTCGTCCGGCAGGAGTTGGCAAATCTCGTCCCGGGGAAGCTCTACTCAGCCAAGATGATAACGGGCGACTATGGCGAGCTTGCAAGCGGCAAGTCCGAGAAGAAGAGCCACGGCATATCGCTGATCCCCGGCGACGGCGAGATTCTCGCGGACCGCAGCTTCACGTCAATCGTCGCGAATAACTACTCCCACGGCCTTGACCGTTTCGACGCGAGCAACAATTTCTGGTTCAACTACCACTTGATAATCTTCCGCGCGAAGAGCGAGAAGGCGACGCTGACAATCTCCGATTGGACGCCGGACGGCAAATCCGGCGGCCCGGCGGGGCAGGAAGTCATCTGCAATTTCGTCGAGGTCCAGCCGTACTGGGATGGCGACGAATAAACGTGAACCTGTCGTAGGATGAGCGACCGGCCCATGCCGGTTGCACATGCAGGCGCATTCAGGAGATCACAATGAACAGAATCGGACACGCAATCGCTGGAACAGGCCTGATAGTGCTGGCCGCGTCATTGGCAAAGGCGGGCGAGCTTCCCGAGAACCTTCGCAGGATCATCGAAAAAAACGCCTCCTTCGGCATGGCGCGCTACCCCGTCAGCTTCTGGAGCTACACCAATCTCGGCCAGCACATGAAATATATGGACGAGGCCGAGGTCGAGGAATGGGCGGACGCCGGCTTCACCGTCCCGCAGAGTCCCGGCTACGATCCCAATAACCCCGAACACGTCGCCCACATGCGCAAGATGCTCGACTGGGCGCAGGCGCGCGGTATGAAGCTCATCCTCGGCGATCCCCGCGGATACGCCCGCAAAGGTCCCGGCGGCGATGGCGGACTGATCCCGCCGGACTACGCCGACGGCATCCGCAAGGCCGTCGCGCAATTCGGCGATCACCCCGCCCTCTTCGGCCTCCACGTCGGCGACGAGCCGGACGCTGACATGAAGGAGGCGTTCTTCGAGTGTTACCGCGTACAGAAGGAGATCGCGCCGAAGCTGCATCCCTTCGCCAATCTGCTCCCGCACTTCCCCGGCATCGAACTGCGCGCCGGAACGCCGGGCTGGCCCGCCTACCTCGACGAGTTCGTCAAAAAGAGCAACGCCGATCTCATCAGCTACGACTGCTACGCGCAGATGAACCCAGGCGTGGACGGTTGGAAGGATTACTACCGCAACCTGCGCCTTTACCGCGAGGCCGCGCAGCGCAACGGTGTCCCGTTCTGGAACACGACCCTCTCAGTCGGCCACTTCCGCTACCGCTGCCCGAACTACGACGAGCTTCGCTGGCAGTTCAACACGACCGTCTGCTCCGGCGCGAGCGGCATCCTCTGGTTCTTCTACTACATGCGCCAGCCCCACGCGAACTACCGCCTCTCCCCCGTTGACGAGAACTGGGACCGCACGGAGACGTATTACGACATAAGACGTTTCCAGAAGGATTTCCACCGCCACTACGGCGGCCTCTTCCTGAAAATCGCCCCGACGCGTGTGAACTTCCACCCGGAGGAAATCGGCGGCGGCAAGGTTTTCACGCCGAACGAGCTTGTCTCCGTCCTCTCGCCGGACAAGAAGGACCACCCCCTGCTGCTCGGCGAGTTCGCTGACGTTGAGGGACGCCGCTACGTCATGCTCGTCAACAACAGCATGAGGGGCAGCGTCTACGCGACGCTGAAATTCCCCGGCAAGGACGTGAAGGTCTTCTCCTGGAACTGGGACGGGAAGGAATATGAGGGCGGGGCCTACAGCGCCTGCGACACCGTCCGCGGCGACGACGGTCTGACCATCAGCCACTGGCTCGCTCCGGGGCAGGAAGCCGTCTATCGCGTGGATTCTGAGGCAATCCGCAAGGCCGAGATCCATGTGGAATAGTTTTTGTAAGGGAGAGCATAACAAATGACAGGTTGTGTTTTCGATCTAGTGGAAAAGGTATTTGTCATACTGGCGGCCTTCAAACTCTTGAATGACATATGCATGCGTATCTGGCACCTTATGAGGCTAAACGGGGAGTATGTGAAGTACATAGATGGTATGAGTACGGAAGGACCGAAAGGCCGCGATAGGAAACCCTTAACAATTAATCGTCGCTACATGTGTTCATGTCGTGGGACAATCCATACTTGGGATGGAACAGGTATACGCGATTGCGGGCACTGGAAATACCTTTTCTTTCCCGATTGTGTTGTAGCGGAATGGGGAGGGGGGACTGGCAATTCTGGTACTAGCGATAGATGGCTTGCTCATTTCACATTTAAGACGTCGGATTGCATGGAGTCCGATCTGATTCAACTGTCCCAAAATCCAAACGATGGAAACAAGAAGTGTAGGTCCATCATACTTGTACGGAAAGATCGCATGACGAAGATTGAAGATCACAGAACACAGCCCAATAAGCATGTAGCCTTAGTATCACAGGAGCAAGACAATGAGCGCTAGGCATCTATCTGCAATGTTTTACTTTTTGGTCGCCCCAGACAAGTAAATCTATCTCCTGGATAGTGGAGATCAAGATCGAGTAAGCTCGCCTATCCCCGGTCCCTGAGCAGTGGCAGCATGATGACAGCGGCCAGGATTATCAGCCCCCCGCTGACGTAGAACGGCGCGCCCAGCGACGCCGGGGTATAAAGCGCCCCGCCGATGAATGGCCCGAAAACTGAGCCGATTGAGCCGATGCTCTGCGCGATGCTCACGTCCGTCGCCCGCGCCTCATCCCGCGCGTAGTGCTGCAGCAGGCGCGACTGAATCGAACTCCACACGCCCGCCCCCGTGAAGTCGTGCAGCAGCCAGAAGAAGACCGACACGAGCATCGCGCCGCACCAGCCCGTAAGGATTATCGTCACCCCCTGCACGGCGATGAAGAAAAGATAGACCGCCCGCTGGTGCTCCTCGATCTTACCTCTTATTACCTGCCCGACGAAGAGCGCGGGCACGCCGCGCGTTATTCGGTGCAGCGCCATGACCCACGCAAGTCCCGAAGGGCTGAGGTGGAAACGGTCCAGGAAAAAAAGCGTCATCACGTGGCAGTGCGACACGGAGATGCCGACCGAGAACACGAACATGCCCGCCGCCATGAGAAGGATTCGGGGATGTAGCCTGCCCCCGAAAAGATCGCTGAAGTCCGAGCCGCCCTTGGATGCGGACGCCGCCGGCGCAGTCTCGATCAGCATTCGCCACAGGATCAATGCCGAGACCATGAACAGGCCCGCCGCAATCAACAGCGCCGGGAAGAAATTCGCCTGCGCCGCGGCCAACGCCTCATCCCCCGAAGCCCCCGCGCTGTTCTTTATCTCCCGCGCCATCGTTATCCCGCCCGCGAAGGCGTAACCGATGATTATCGTCCCGAACGCCTTTGACAGGAATTCCACGCCCTCAGTCTTGCCGAAGCGGTCAATGAACTTCGATCTCGCGCTTTCGTAAAGCAGCGTCGGGTGAATCGAGTTGCGGACGCTCTGGATTGTTTCGTGGGCGCATTTGAGCATCAATTGCGGAAGGAATGCGATGGCAAACGGCATCGTCAGCGTGGTCGCGGCGGTCAGGCCGGTCGAGACCACGTATGACGCTTTGCGCCCTCGCCTGTCGCTCCATCGCCCGATCAGGATGCGCGTCAGGAAGGCCATTCCGGCGGAAACGCCGAAGATGACGCCCTGCTGGACGCTGCTGAACCGCGAGCTGTCCAGAAACAGCGGTAACACGAAATCATATATGCCGGTTGACAGCCCGATCAGGACCGACACGGCAAGCAGAACCCAGTAATTGCGATGCACCTGTTTCTCCCGGCGGGTATTGCGAAGATGTCTTCTCAGGTATTTGGCGGCCCCGCGTCAGTCTCCATATCCGAGACCCGGCCCTCCAACACTGGATGCGTCGTGGCGTCCGCTTTCGACAATGAACAGCGGCCGGTGACTGGGAAGGCAGGATTCGTTGGCTCTCGGCGTGAACTGTGGGGAATTCAACTCCGCTCCGTTGAGCGTCTCGACGCGCGACGCGAAACCGGCTGCATGCAGCGCGGATATCCCGGGATTGGTCAGGTCCTGAAGCGTGTAGGGCATCCCGTGAAGGTGCGCGTAGGCGACGCAAAGGAGCGCGGTGGAGTGTCCCTTGCACGTCTTCAGCGCAAGCCCCGTCCAGCCAAGCTCACGCGCGCGGTACAGCGCGTCAAGGCTTTCAATCCCCTCGTCAACAAGTACCGGCTTGCGCGAGGATATCGCCCGCATGTCGAAGCAATGCGCGTTCAGGTCACGCTCCGTCGGCTGCTCGATGTAGGCAAGCGCGTTGTAGGCCTGCCGATCGAGGGCATCCAGCCTGTCGAGGTAATCAACGACCGACTCCGGCGACGGATTCCCCTCGTTCGTGTCAATGCTCAACCTCACCTGCGCTCCGGTCCGCATATCGTCATGAATTTCCCGCGCCGCGCGATAGGCGGCAACAGTCCGCTCGACGTCCGCCGCGTTGTCCTTTCCCGCGAGTTTCAGCTTCAGGCAGAAAATTCCCCGCGCGCGAATCCATTCCTCAACCGAGTTAGGGATCCCGTCGCGGGGCGCGTCAGGATCGGCCTCCTCCGCATGTAACGCGTCCTTTTTGCCGACGATGATCCATGCGTCGAGTTTCGTCTTCGCTTCGCGCCGGATGAATTCCGACAAATGCCTGCCTTTGCCGATCTTTCCGAAATACTCGGAGAGGTCCCCGTCCAGAAACTCGGGCAGAAGCGCGTCATATGACGAAATCCCCAGCGCCCTTCCGAAGGCGTCGTGAACGGCGGCGTCGAAGATTGAAAGGCAGACCAGCGAGGCCAACCGTGGTATGCGCTCAGGGAGCGCGAACTCGCGGGAGGCCTGCGCGGCCCATGCGTCCGCCGCTCTTTCCATTTCCATTCCGTGCCGGAGCGGGTGTCGCGGCTCGCGCCCCATCTCGGGCAGTTCCGACGCCATTCTGCGGCACAGGTCGCGCATTGCCGCGTCGCGCCGCGCGTGATCAACAGACTGCGACGGCCATGCCCAGAGATCGCTCAGGTAGATCGCTCCCAGCCCCTCCGCTCCTATCCCCCCCCCGCATTCCACGACGACGCGCGCCGTCGCCAGAGTCACCTTCGTAATCTCGCCGGAGCTGATTATCAGCGGCGTTCGGAGCGCCTCCTCGGTGAAGTCAACGCTTGCCTCGATTATCCGGGCCTGTCCAGGCTTCATGGCATGTTTCCAGCGCCGCTCATTTGTATCCCCCCATTATTCGCCGATGTCCGTGTTGCGCAGCCTGTCCACAAGCCGCATGGTCTTCAGAGCGTCCTGGAAGCTGCTACATGGCTCCCGGTTCTCCTTCACGCAGTCAATGAAGTGCCGCGACTGATGCCAGAAGCCGTAGAACTTGTGCCGGTCCTTGCTTCCAGTGACGGCGGTTGTCTCCAGGTCTTCGGGCTGATCGTTTATAATGAGCTTTCCGGTTGTGTCCGGGTCAAGGAACGCGCTCGCCCCCGGGCCGTGCATCTCGAACGTGTGGACGCGCCCGCCAGTCTTCCAGTTCGTCAGCAGGATTCCCGTCGCGCCGTTCTCGAATCTCACAATTGCATTCCATGCGTTCGGCACACAGTCATCGTATTGCCCCCTCACGGTTGCGACGTCCCTCGGCTCGCTGCCCGCCATCCATCGCAGCGCGTCAACCGCGTGTATCGAGTCGCAACCGATGAGGTCAATCGCACCGTTGTAGTAGACCGCCGGACTGTTTTTATAGAACGTGCTGACGACCTGCGTGATGCGCGTCGCTTTCAGAATCTTCTCCCGCGCATAGGTCATCATCGGAATGTAACGTCTGTTGAATCCCACCATCCCTAGCACGCCGGCCGCCTCCGCCTCGCGCACGAAGGCCTCCACCTGGAAGGTCGTGATCGCCGGAGGTTTCTCGATGAAAACATTCTTCCCCGCCCTGACGCAATTGATCACAAGATCGAAAAGGTGATGCGGCGGCATGAGGATGTAGACGGCTGAGAATTCCTCTTTGCGCAGCATCTCCATGTAATCCGTGTAGGTCCGGCGAACGCCGAATTTGTCGGCCGTTTTCTTCAATTTATCCGGGACAAGGTCGCACAGGGCGACAAGCTCGACGTCATCGAATTCTGCAAGCGACGGGTAATGAACAGTGTTCGCCATTCCGCCGGCGCCTATGAGGGCCACCTTGGTTTTGGTTCCATTTGTCATGTTTTTATTTGCTCCTGCCCGGGAAGGGACTGCCCGCCGTAATGCGCTTGCCACCTGATCGCCCCGGTTCTTGCGAAGACACGGGCACAACTCTCGATTCACCTTGTACCCGAATGGTTGCGGCGGTCAAGGCCAAAGTCTTCTCGCGTATTGTTGCGCCGATGAGCGCGAATTGCTGTGCAGGCGGTTTACCTGCCCTGTTTCTCCTTGCCCGACGACGCGACGGCATTACAATGCTTCATAAGAAAAATCGCTGCGGCGCGGAGTCTTGCGTCAGGCGGAAAATTTCTCATTCGAGGAGCGTGATCGGTGTCCGTGGAATCAGGCGCAGGACAAGTCAATAATCGTGCGAATCGGGCAAACGTCGGTTTCTGTCCGAAATGCGGAGCCGTCTCCCTGCCGGAACGGACCGAATGCCCGGTCTGCCGCGCCCCTTCCCCGTCCGTCGCCGCGCGTTCCCGGTCCAGGAATCTTACTGTTCTCCTCTCGCTGATACTTGGCGGAATCGGCGCGCACAAGTTCTACCTCGGCATGTGGGGCTGGGGGATTGTCTACATAGCAGCGCTGCCCTTCGCCGGAATCAGCGTCCTGGTCGGTATTGCCGAGGCAGCGCATTTCCACGCAATGCCGCCGGAGGAATTCGACCTCCGCTACAACAAACGCAAACCCGGCCCCTTCGACTGGTAGAATGGCGGGGACACGACATGCGCTCGCACGATAAACAATGACACAGCAACTGATTGACAAAATCAACGAACTCCGCCGAAAGCGCAACGCGGTCATCCTGGCCCACAACTACCAGCGCGACGAAATCCAGGACATTGCTGATTTCACGGGCGATTCGCTCGCTCTCTCACGGCAGGCGGCGCAGACAACCGCCGATGTGGTTGTCTTCTGCGGAGTTCATTTCATGGCGGAGACTGCAGCCTTGCTCTGCCCCGGCAAGACCGTTCTCATCCCTGATCCGCAGGCCGGATGCCCCATGGCCGCCATGGTTACCGTCCGGGAGCTTGAACGCATGAAGGCCTCGCATCCCTGGGCAGTGGTTGTCTGCTACGTCAACAGCACCGCCGCCGTGAAGGCGCACAGCGACATCTGCTGCACAAGCGCAAATGCCGATCGGGTCGTCGCCTCGCTGCCGGCGGATCGGGAAATCATCTTCATCCCCGACAAAAGCCTGGGTGATTACACTTCGCGCAAGCTCAATCGTCCGATGATCTTATGGGAAGGTTACTGCCCCACGCACCACCGCATTCTCCTGCGCGACATCGAGGAACAGCGCCGCGCAAACCCCGGAGCAATCGTGGCCGTTCATCCGGAATGCACCCGCGACGTGGTGGATGCCGCGGACTTCGTCGGTAGCACGTCGGCCATCATGAAGTTCTGCCGCGAGTCATCCAAAACGGAATTCATTATCGGAACAGAAATCGGGATACTTCATGGCCTGCGTAAGGAATCTCCCGGCAAAACCTTCCATCAGGTGAGCCGTCTGGCCGATTGTCCCAACATGAAACTGATCTCCCTTGAGAAGGTTCTCTGGTCGCTTGAGGACATGGAATACGTCGTAACGGTTCCGGAAGACATTGCCGAGCCTGCACGAATGACAGTTCGGCGAATGCTCGAGATCAAATAACCTGTGGCGGGGGAAATTCATGGAAGTAAAATGCTCAGACGCATACATAGCCCTCATGGGCAGGCCGACGTCGCGCATCCCGCATTGGGAGCATATGTCAAATCCTGACTTTGTCACATACGCCTCTGGGATTGATTATTATGACAAACCGCGTTCTGCCTGCCTGAAGGTGCAGGAGATGTACGGGATTGACATGGGCTTCGGCGCGCCGGGCAGCGACGATCCGGTCAGGAAGCATGAAATCCTTGAAAAGGATTCGATCATTGATGAACACGGTCGAGCGCGTGTTCGCTGGGGGGATGGCTTGAGTTCGGTCTGGGATTGGGGCAAACGATTCCACTCAATCGAGGAAGTCCTTGCATACGAACCGCTGAAAAACCTTGATATGAGCGATGCAGCGAAAATGCCCGTCGTTGAAAACCGCGACTATTCACCTAATGAAGAAGATTTTTATCTCGCCTGCAAAAAACATCATCCCCGGGACAATGCCACCCCCGGCGAGGCGACATGCACGGGCTTTTACAACACCATGTTCATGTGGCCGTTGCTGACCTTCGGGTGGGAGTTATTCCTCGAACTGGCGGGCGGATATCACGAGGAACTCAAGCGCTTGATGGATGACTTCGCAGTCATAAACCGCAAGGTATTCAAGGCTTACGCGCGTCTGCCAGTCAACTTCGCCATCCTGCATGATGATATCTGCATGGCGCGCGGGCCGGTATGTTCGCCCGCATGGCTGCGGAAGTTCATCTATCCATATTATGAGGAGTGGTTCAGCATCTTCCACGCCGGCGGAAAGCGCGTCATCTTCATGAGCGACGGCAACATTGATCTCGTCGCCGATGACGTTGCGGCGTGCGGCGCGGACGGATTCGTAAGCGAACCCTTCACCGACTGGAAGGCCGTAGCGCGGAAGCACCCGGACAAGTGCGTCTGCGGCGAGGGAGATAATCGCATTCTTTCTACCAAAGACCCCATCGCCATCGAGAAAATGGTCCGCAGCATGGTCGAAACGGCGAAAATGGCAGGGGGGTACTTCATGTGCGTCGGCAATCACATTCCCTGGAACGTCCCGCCTGAAGGCGTGAAGACGTACTTCGACCTTTGCAAAGAACTGGCGCACAGATGACTGATTTATATTCTGATTGTGAAACCATGAATTTTCCGCGCCCCATGCGTAAAAAAATAATGTTATGCGCAAGAGAAAGAATGAATCGAATTGAGGTCACATCAAGCGCAATTACAGCTTTATCGTCATTCCTTCTATACGGAAGCTCATACCTGCTAATTACAATCTCAGTGTTGTTCGCTCAGGAAGCCAATCATCCGATTCCATCCGATCCCGCCGCGCTTCAGAAGGAAATCAAGGAAAACGCTGAGGCTCTCGGCGGCGATCCTTACAAGGCCATGGAATCCGCCCGGCGACTTGCCGAGATCGGGAAGCCGGCGATTCAGGCATGTCTGGACGCGACCCGCAGCGGCAATCCGCAATCGCGCTGGTGGGCAGCCAGCGCGCTGGGGAGAATCCATGATCCGCTGGGCAGGAAACGCCTTCTTGAACTCTTGAGCGACGACCCGCATCCGCTTGTACGCTCCGTCGCCGCGTGGCACATCCAGAGCTTCATAGCTGACGAGGACGTCGTCCAGGGACTCCAGAAGGCGCTCAATGACAGCGCCCCGGAAGTGCGTGGCTGGGTCCTGCGCGTCCTTCGGGAAAGGAGGGTGACACGGGCGCTGCCGGAAATCGAAAAGTTGCTAAAACATCCCCACCCGCCAACACGCTACGACGCGCTTTACGCGGCCGTCGCGCTCAGGGGGACGGACAGGATGCAACTGATCCGCGACGTCCTCCGCGCCGACGAATCCGCAGACGTTCGGGACGGGGCGTTGCGCTGCTTGACCGTCATCGAGCCGCCTGATCCGGAGGGATGCGAAATCCTGATCGAAGGTCTGGCGGACAAGGACGCCGAAGTCCGCAAGACGGCGCACAAGCTGCTCCTGCGCGGTTACGACCAGTCCTTCGGCTTTGATCCGGATGGTAAGGCCGAAGAGCGCGAGGCGGCGATTGCGCGGTGGAAGAAGTGGCATCAGGAGAATAAGAGGCGCCTTGTCTGGAACGCGGAGAAGAAAAGATTCGAGGCGTCCGGTTCCGGGAAATGACGCGGCGGAAACGCAAATCGGGCGCGGCGGCATGTTGATATGCGGGCCGCGCCGCTGTATCTTGCCCGTGCCTTGCGCGGGAAAACATCGCGCAGGCTCCGAAAAACGCATTCAGTGTCCCGACAGTTTCAACGTTTTGAATGAGAGAACAATGAAGAACGCACAGAAAGGCCCCATAGAACTGCACCGGAAATATCGCGGCAAGATTCAGATCGCGTCCAAGGTTCCGTTCCCCGCTCATGAATACCTCGCGTGGTGGTATACGCCCGGCGTCGCCGAGGCCTGCCGGGAGATCGTCCGCCGCCCCGAGGCGGTGTACGAAATGACCAACAAGGGCAACACCATCGGCATCATCAACGACGGAACGCGCATTCTCGGTTTGGGCGACATCGGCCCTGAGGCCGGCCTGCCGGTCATGGAAGGCAAGGCCCTCCTCTTCAAGCTCTTCGCCGGGGTTGACGCGCTGCCCATCAGCCTTGCCACAAAGGACGTCGGTGAAATAGTAAAGACGGTGAAGAATCTCGAACCGGTTCTCGGCGGCGTCTGCCTTGAAGACGTGGAGACGCCGAAGTGTTTTGATCTTTACGCGAAGCTGGAGGAGATGGCGTCGTATCCAATCTGGCACGACGACCGGCACGGCACGGCGCTGGTCGTGCTGGCGGCGCTTTACGGCGCGCTGAAGGTGGTCGGCAAGCGGCTGGAGGACGTCGCCATCGTCATGCTCGGGGCCGGTTCCGCCGGCGCGGGCATAGTGGAGCTTCTGCTGGCGGCAGGCGTGAAGCCGGAGCAGTTGATCTGCTGCCGCAGCAACGGCATCCTCTGCGTCGGGCAGAACGAGGGGCATGACGTTCACCAGCGGCTTGCGCGGATGACAAATCCGCAAAGGCGGACGGGTGACGTTGCGGCGGCCCTCGAAGGCGCGGACGTCTTCATAGCGGCATCCAAATCCGGCGGCTGGCTTGACGGTTCGATCCTCAAAGGGATGCGCGACGACAAGATCGTCTTCTCGCTCAGCAATCCGATACCAGAAATGCCCCGCGAAGCCGCGATGAAGGCCGGCGCCCGCGTCTACGCGACCGGCCGCAGCGACATGCCCAACCAGGCCAACAACGTCCTCGGCTTCCCCGGCGTCTTCAGGGGCGCGCTGGATACGCGGGCCGACGGCATCAACACGGAGATGATTCTCGCCGCGGCGCGCGGCATGTTCGAATACGCAGCGGAGCAGGGACTAA
Source organism: Planctomycetota bacterium (assembly GCA_022711755.1). Lineage (GTDB taxonomy): Bacteria > Planctomycetota > Brocadiia > SM23-32 > JAKLEA01 > JAKLEA01. Next base: position 257,754 of record JAKLEA010000006.1, on the reverse strand, counting down.
GCGAGGAGTTCATCATCCCGCTGGGAACAGACCTGGAGGTCGCGCCCCGAGTGGCGGCAGCGGTGGCCAAGGCCGCCTGCGATACCGGGATCGCCCGCAACCCCGTGAAGCCGGACAGCGTGGCCGAACATACCCGCCGGCTTATAAGCGCCCACCAGCGGATCATCGCCATGCTCAACGCCGATCTGGCTTCGGAGGAAGGCTGAGGGCCGCGCGCGCAATGCCCAGAATCATCCAGTCCGATGAGATCGCCAACCGCGTGTCCCGCATGTGCCGGGATGCGTGCTGCCGCCTTCCCGCAGACCTGCTGGACGCGATCCGCGCCGCGCGGCAGAGCGAAATAACCGATACGGGCCGCGACATCCTGGACCAGATTCTCGAAAACGCGCGCCTGGCGGCGGAGACCGACGCGCCGTCGTGCCAGGACACCGGCATGGCCTGCTTCTTCATAGAAATGGGAAGTGAAGCGATCATCGCCGGCGCGACTCTCGGCGACGCGATCAACGAGGGCGTCAGGCGCGGCTACACGGAGGGCTTTCTCCGAAAGTCCATCGTCCGCCACCCCTTCCAGCGCGAGAACACCGGCGACAACACCCCCGCGTTCATCCACCTCGAGCAGGTTGAAGGGGATTGCCTGAAGATCAGCTTCCTGGCCAAGGGGGGGGGAAGTGAGAACATGGGGGCATTCAGAACGATGGTGGCCTCCGCCGGTCCGAACGGCGTGAGGGATTTCGTCGTGGAAACGGTCGAGCGGGCGGGCGGAAGCCCATGCCCCCCCCTCGTCATCGGGATCGGGCTGGGCGGGCCGATGGAATACGCCTGCATGTTGGCCAAAAAGGCGTTGCTGCGGGACGTGGGCAGACCGAATGCCGATCCGATGCTGGCGGAACTGGAAGAAGAAATTCTCGACGCGGTCAACCGGACTGGTGTAGGACCGCTCGGGCTTGGCGGGGCCGCGACCGCGCTGGCCGTCCACGTCGAGGCGACGGGATGTCATATAACGGCGCTGCCCGTCGCCGTCAACCTCGGCTGCCACGCGCTGCGCAAGGCGACGATCATTCTGTAATAATATGTAGTCTCACGATACGGATACGGAGCAATGGCCGAAATCAGAGACATTACGACGCCGCTGAGCGATGCCGCCGCGCGCGAGTTGCGGGCGGGCGAGCGAGTCCGCATATCCGGCACGATTTACACCATGCGCGACGCCGCTCACGCGCGGCTCATCGAGATGCTGGACGCAGGCAAACCCGCGCCGTTCGACCTGCGCGGCGCTGCGATCTACTACGCCGGGGCAGCTCCTGCCCCGCCGGGCAGGCCCATCGGACCGGTCGGCCCCACAACGAGCGTTCGCATGGACAAATTCACGCCGCGAATGCTCTCCGAGGGTGTGAAGCTCATAATCGGCAAAGGCCCGCGCGGCCCGGAGGTGATCGAGGCGCTGGGGCGGAGCGGAGCGGTCTACTGCGCGGCGACGGGCGGCGCGGCGGTACTCATCGCGCAATGCGTCCGCTCCGCCGAGGTCATCGCCTTCCCGGACCTTCTGAGCGAGGCGATACGCAGGCTCGAGGTCGTGAACTTCCCGGCGATCATCGCGGTAGACGCGGCGGGAAATGAAGTATTCGAGAGCGGAAGGCAGGCGGCGCGGGAACTTATCGCAAGGCGGGCGAATTCCGCATAAACCATCCGACGTCACTGACATTCGTCAGCCAGTCCTTGAATACTCCGCGTCCCGGATGGTAGTATCTCCCACTGTCATCCCATGGGCGTCACAAGCCGCGGACGGCGAGGATATCTCATGTCCAATTTCAACTGGTACATTGACGGCAGCATCGTGGGCTTCTACCTTCTGGCCACCATGATCGCGGGAATCATGGTGCGCAAGTATGTCGGCAAGGTGGAGCACTTCCTGATCGCCGGGCGGGAGATGAACGTCTACCTCGGCATCGCCTCCCTGGCCGCCACCGAGTTCGGCGTCGTCACCTGCATGTACACGGCACAGAATGGCTTTGACAAGGGCTTCGCAGGCGCGACCCCCGGACTTCTCAACTGCCTCGCCATGTTCATCGTCGGCGCGACGGGATTTTGCGTCAAGCCGTTGCGCGAGGCGGGCGTCATGACCATCCCGGAGCTTTTCCAGAAACGCTTCGGAACCAGAATCCGCTGGCTCGCCGGCGTGGTCATCGTCCTGGGCGGACTACTTAACATGGGCGTCTTCCTGCGCACGGGCGGCGAATTCCTCGTGGCCGTCTGCGGCGTTGGCGGAACGCCCGGCCCGGATGCGAGTTTCTTTCAAGCCCACTATCTGGAAATATGCATGACCGTCCTGCTCCTGATGGTCGCGGTATACACAATCCTCGGCGGAATGCTCTCAGTGCTCGTCACGGACTTCCTTCAATTTATCGTAATGAGCGCCGGGATGATCGCTGTCACGGTTTTAATCCTCACGAAAATCGGATGGCAGCCGCTCGTGGATGCCGTTCAGAAAACGCACGGCGCGGGCGGCTTCAATCCGTTCGTGAACAAGACGATGGGCTGGGAATACGTGGCCTTCAACGCCCTGCTCAACACGGCGGCGGTGCTGACCTGGCAGACGACGATCCAGCGCCTGCTGGCGGCCAAGGATGAAAAGACCGGGCGGAAGGTCTACACCGGCACGGCGTTCTTCTTCGTGTGCCGCTTCCTCATCCCGGGAATCTGGGGCATCGCCGCGCTGGCCATGCTGACCCCTGCCCAGGTCGGCGGCAACTCGCTCCTGGCCATGCCGAAGTTCCTGAGCACGTTTGTGCCGGTGGGCCTGATGGGCCTACTCGTCGCGGCGATGCTTGCGGCGGACATGTCCACCGATTCATCCTACATGCTCACGTGGGCCAGCGTGATCTGGAACGACATCCTTGCCCCGTTCCGCAAGGGCGCGTGGTCGGAGAAGCGCGGTCTGTTCTGGAACCGGTCGCTGGTGGCCATCATCGGCGTCTTCCTCCTGTTCTACGGCCTCTGGTACCCGCTCAAGGGCGATCTGTGGACCTATCTGGGTGTGACGGGCACGATCTACCTGGCAAGCATGTCCACGCTCCTGATCGCCTGCTGCTACTGGAAGCGGGCGAACAACTGGGGCGCGGCCGGCGCAATCATCATCGGCGCGGCTTTCCCCATCGCCTACCTAGTCCTCCAGCAGGTCTGGCTGGAGCCGAAAGTCAACGAACTCGGCATCCAGATCATTGAAAACGGAGAGGCGGTCAAGATCGCGGTCGTGGACAGGATCATCGGCCCGTATTACTCCGGCATAGCGGCATACGTTTTCGCCGGGCTGGCGATGGTTGTCGGTTCGCTGTTGAAACCGGAGTCGGAAGCGAAGAAGGCGGGAGGCTGAAAATGGGCGAGCACTGGTTCTGGTTCCTGATGACGGCAGCGGTTCTGGTCTGGTACTCCACCGTCACTGTCTACGTGGCGATACGCGGCGCGATGGACATCAAGACGATGCTGCGCAACCTTGCGCAGGCAGCCGCCGCGCCGCAGGAGAAATAATGGACGCGGTTCTCGGCGGGCCTGCCCGTTCAGCGCCCCCCGCCCGCCTCGTTCAGACTCCGCAGCGCTTCCATCGCTCCCTTGTGTCCCGGCTTCAGAGTCAGGCTCCGATTAAACGCCTCAGCCGCCCCCGCCCGGTTCCCCTCGTCAATCAGCGCGCACCCATAAAGGAACCAGAATTCACCGTCGCGCGGCGCCCCGGCGATGCAATATCGGAAACACTCCGCCGCCGCGCCCGGCTTTCCCGTCGCCAGGAACATCTTGCCCACCCCCTCGAAAAACATCGGGCGCCACTCGGTCGTCTTCAGCGCTTCCGGCAGCAGCTTCTCCGCCTCGTCCGGACGCTCCTGAAGAATCTTCAGGCGCATCAGCACCGCGATCATCATCGTATCATCAGGCCACCTCTGGAGCGCGGCGCGGACGATCTCCTCGGCCCTGTCGAGCCTGCCCGTCTGGACGTACATCTCGGTAAGGTTGGAGTAGGTTTTCCGGTAGGTCGGCTGGATGCTGAGCGCCTGGAGGAACAACGGCTCAGCCTCGTTGTAGCACTTCGCCTGAGAGTATGCGTTCGCGAGGGCCTGCAAGGGGTTTATCGGGATCATGCCCTTCTCCGCCTCCGTCTTCCAGATCGCGTTCAGGCGGTTGCGCTTGGCGAAGGGATCGTGCCAGCGGTTCACGTCTGACCACAGGGAGATCGAATCGCGCCAGACCGGGAGCCTGCGCATGGTCAGCGCCGTCTCGCCGATCAGGAGGAGCGCGAGCAGCCCGGCAAGGAGTACCCCAACGCCCGACCCGGCTGAATCCCGCATCCTCGTCATGCAGAGGACCACAAGCGCGGCGAAGAGTCCGATGCTCGGCAGATACGTGTAGCGATCGGCGAACGGGAACACGGTCGGGATGAACTGCATCATCGGCAGCATCGTTACCAGGAAGAAGACAAGCCCGAAGCAGAGCCAGGGCGAACGCCTCCGCGAATACACGACCACCGTCAGAGCGGCGAGCGTCGCTGCAATCCCGATAATGTAGGCCGGCGTGGTCGGGGAGATCGGCATCGGTTCCGTATAAAAGGCGCAGAGGTCGGTTGGGACGATGAGCTTCCAGAAGTGGAAGAAGACGCTCGCGCATGGGACGAGGAGGACCTTGGCGGGGGTTGACAGGATGTCGCCCCTGATGATTTCCTGCGTCATCTGCGCGCGCACGTGCAGCCACGCGAAAACGCAGGAAAGCGCCAGGAACGGCAGCTGCGGCATCGCCAGCCGCCGGATCCGCTGCGCAGCGCGGCGGAGGGGTTGGTCCGTTCCGTCCCGCCCCTGCTGACCGGCCTCGCCAGGCGGGGGGGCAAGCTCCGGCAGGAAGAAAAGCATGACCAGAACGCTGACCGGCCAGATGACGACGGTCGCCTTCGCGCCGAGGCCGAGGAAGAAGAGCGCCAGGGCAAGGAAGAACTTCGGACGGCGGAGGACATTGCGGTAATACGATGGGTTATCGCGCTGTCCCTCGCCCGGCCCGGGCGAAGCATCCCGCCATGCGTCAAGTATGAATATCGCGCTCAGAAGGCAGAAGAAACCGCTCAGAACGTCCTTCAGCTCCGTCACCCACGCGACGGACTCCACCCGGAGCGGATGCAGGCCCCATAGCAGCGCGGCGGGAACGGCCGCCGCCCCCGCGCGAAGCCTGCGAAGCAGCAGCCAGACGAGGACGACGTTTAGCGAGTGCAGCAGCACGTTGAGCGCGTGAAACGCCGCGGGATCAAGGCCGAAGGAGCGATAAACGCCCCGGTAGGCCAGCCAGAGCGTCGGTGCGTAGTATGCCGCGGAGAACTGCGTGAACGCGCTTAGAACGGGATGCTCTATCTCGGCGGTGACGAGCGGATTGCAGCCTATGAACTCGTCGTCGTCGTAATCAACAAAGCCGAACCTGACCGACTCCCCGAAGATCACCCAGACCGACGCCGCCATGAGCAGCGCCGTCAACGCCGCTCTGCCGCGCGCGCCGCGCGTTTCGCGTGTCCGCGCGCCGGAAAACAGCCTGACGGGAGCCTGGCTCACTGTTTCCCGCTCTCTGGCGATGGATTCCCGCCGCCCCCTTTGATGACCCGCTTCCTGATCGGTTTTGCGGGAACGCCGCCGACGACGGTCCACGCCGGCACGTCCTTGAAGACGGCGGCCCTCGCCCCCACGACCGCGCCCTCGCCGATCGTGACGCCGTGGTTGATGTGCGCCCCCGCCGCCACCCAGACCTGGTCGCCGATTGTCACAGGCTCCTCGATGCGGTCGAAGCCCGGAAGTTCTATGTCGTGCCCGGCGCAGTAAATCTGCGAGAACTGGCTGATGACGCAGTGGACGCCTATGCGCAGCGTCTTGGCATTGGAGATCCAGACGAACGGCCCGATTGTGGAATGGTCCCCCATCTCAAGGTTCCACGGAAGCTCGATCATCGCCGTGCGGTGGACGTAGGTTCCCTTGCCGAGCTTCGCGCCGAACAGCCTCAGCAGAAAGCGCCGCCAACTGTAGAAAATCTTCGGCGACGGGCGGAAAAGCCCGTAGTAGGCCAGCAGCCAAAGCCCGCGCCGCGCGTTCGTGGCCCGCGAGAAGCTGGCCCCGTAGTTGCCGACGTCCATGCGCCCGCCGTCCGCCGGCTTGTTCCCTTCTTCCGGACTCAATGCGGTTCCTCCGCCCTGCTCAACGGTTTGGCTTCCCGTCGCGGGGTATCGCCTCTGACGTGCGGCCCTTCTCCACGATCTCCCCGTAGACCTTCAGCGCGCGCTCAACCACGCTATCCCACGTGTAGCGCTCCCTGACCAGCCGCGCCCCCGCCTCCCCCATCGCCCGCCGCTGCCCGGCGTCGTCCATCAGCCCCTGCATCGAATCCGCGATCTCCTCCGGCGACTGGGAGCCGATGATGCCCGCGCCGTTCTCCCCCACCTCCGGGAAGTGGCAGCCGGGCGTGATGATGACGGGCAGGCCGACGGCCATCGCCTCGGTGATCGCCATCGAATGCCCCTCGTCGAAGGATGGCAGGACGAAAATGTCCGAGTCAACGTAAAGGCGGTCCTTCTCCACCCCGCGCACGGTTCCGGTGAAGAGCGCGTGCTCCATCATCCCGTTGCGCCGCAGGATTTCGCGGGCCTTCTCCGCGCTGTCGTCCTGCTCCGGCCCGGCCACGGCAAGGAACGCCTCCGGACGCCTCTTCCGCAGCAGGCAGAACGCCTCGGCCAGGTACTCCAGCCCCTTCTTCTTGTGTATGCGGGAGAGGAACAGGATCAGGAAGCGCCCAGCCGTCTCGGGATGCTTCGCCCGGAACTCGCCCTTCGGGGGGAGGGTGTCGAAGAAGGATGATTCGATCCCGTTCGTGATGATGACGATGTCGGACCTGACGCCCAGGCGCTTTGTGTCCTCGGCCTCCTCCTTGTTGAGCGAGTGTACCGCCGCAGCCCGGTCAAGGTTCTCCCGCTCGTAGAGCCGCAGGTAGATTTTTTTCTTCCAGCCGGAGTTTTGAAGCGCCCACGGGCCGAGGGTCCCGAGCGTCCTGATGATGTAAGGAACGCCCAGCCGGCGGCAGCGCCGCGCCACCGCCGTGTTCAGCCCGGACCAGATGCCGTGTATGTGGACGATGTCCGCCGGCAGAAGGTTCCGCATCGCCGCGTTCAGCCCCTTCGGGCGCAGGTAGCCGGCCATGTAAAAGAACGGCAGCAGCGTCAGGCGCTCCCCCCAACGCTCGCGCAACTGCCTTTCCTCCTCCGGGATCAGGCCGTGGAGCGTGCTGAGGATGCGCGCGTCGTGCCCGCGCTCGATCTGGCCCTTCGCCAGGGCCTGGCAGACGAGCGGCGGGCCGCCGCTGATGGTCCCGATTCCGGGTATCACATGGAGGATTTTCATTGCGTTTGTTCTTGCTTCTGTGGGCGGTAATGCGCGCCTGACCGTCCAGCGGGTCCGGCGCGATGCGCAAGCGGTCAGCGCATGGGGAATCTTATCAGAGAGATCGCATGGCGGTCAATGAAGCGCTGAAGAGCGGCGCTGAAGAGCGGACGCACTGCGGGATGGGCATGGGCGTGGGCGCCATGCCGCCTTCCTGAACGGCGCGGAAACGGGTCATTCCACAGCCGGGGATGGGTTTTTTCCATGGGCGTGGTATAGTAGAGTCGCGGTTTCAGGAAGGCGCGCCCGGATTTTTCCAATCTCTGAGGATAATGGATTCCGGAAGTGTTTTATTGCGGCTGCAACTCGCTGTAACCGGCGCGGAGGGAGACCCGGAATGACGAAAGGGACCACGAGGAGACGGTTCATCAAGGGCGCGGCGGCGGCTCTCGGCGCGGGCTTCGCGCATAGTTTCACGGCCAGGTCATACGCCCGGATAATCGGCTCCAACGAGGATATCCGCGTGGCCGTGGCAGGTTGCCGGAGCCAGGGGGCGTCCCACATGCAGACTTATCTCGGCATGAAGGGGGCGAGACTGGTAAAGATATGCGACGCAGATTCAGCCGTTCTTGGGACCCGGCTGGCCGAGGCGCGCGGCAAGGATCCTTCCGTTGAGGGCGAGGCGGACGTGCGCCGCGTGATTGAGGACGCCGGGATTGATGCGATTGTGGCGGCGACGCCGAACCACTGGCACGCGCTACTGGTCGTATGGGCGTGTCAGGCCGGCAAGCATATCTACGTCGAGAAGCCCGTGACCCATTGCATATGGGAAGGCCGCCGGATAATCGAGGCGGCGCGGAAATATAATCGAGTCGTACAGTGCGGAATGCAGCGAAGGTCCGACCCGTGCTGGCCCGCGGCGTTTGAGTGGATCCGCGAGGGGCATCTGGGGAAGATGCTGTATTCCCGGGGCCTGTGCTACGTGCGCCGGGACAGCATCGGCAAGGTGAGCGGGCCGCAGGAAATCCCGAAGAGCGTTGACTACAACCTGTGGTCCGGCCCGCGCGAGATGAAGCCGCTCATGCGAAGGAATCTGCACTACGACTGGCACTGGGCATGGCTGACGGGCAACGGCGACCTGGGCAACAACGGAGTGCACCAGGCGGATATCGCGGCGTGGTCCATTGGCGCAAGCGAGCTGGCCCCCGCGTGCGTCAGCGTCGGCGGCAGATTCGGCTACGACGACGACGGCGAGACGCCGAATACGCAGATATGCATATTTGACTACAAGCCTGTCCCCGTGATCTCCGAGGTGCGCGGACTTCCGCTTGAGCAGGGGGGGGAGGCTCTGCCGCAGTTCCTGAACTGCCGCGTCAACAACATTATCCACTGCGAGGGCGGATACATAATGGGCGGGAGCGCGTACGAATACGAGGAGAAGGGAACCGCCCTTGGCAGAAAGGCGACGCGAATCAGAAGCTTCGGCGAGAGCGGTGGTTCCGGACACCGCGAGAACTTCATCGAGGCCGTGCGAGCCGGGAAACAGTCAGTCGCCAATGCTCCGCCGGTAACGGGGCACGTCGCCGCCGGGCTGTGCCACCAGGCGAACATCAGCCACCGGATCGGCAGGATGGCGACTCCGGACGAGATAGAGGAGTCCCTGAAGTATGATTCAGGGGCGCTTGAGACCTTTGAGCGTTTCCGGGAACATCTGGGCAGGAACGGCGTTGATCTCAGGACAGACAGGGCCGTACTGGGGCCGCGCCTGAAATTCGATCCGAAGATGGAGCGTTTCGTCGGCAACGGAGCCCTTGACGAAAGAGCGAATGCCCTCTTGAAGGACGACTACAGGGAGCCGTTCGTGATCCCGGAGGAGGTTTGAGGCGGACGGCACGCGCAGCCGCGCCCCTTCCCTCCGGGAAAGAGGGGGAACCGCCTGCAATGGATGGGTGATGCCCGGGCGTGTTGTGGCAATTATTACGACGCTTTGTATAGTATGGTTCTGCGGGAGAGGAGACTCATCCCGCTGATGGAGGCTCAACTGCATGCCAATGATTTCCGGGGCGGGTGTCTGCTGCCTTGATTACATCATGATGACGCCGCGGCCCGAATGGGGCGGGAGCGCGCCCATCCGCCAGTATTGCGTTCAGGGCGGCGGGCTGGTGGCGACCGCGCTGGTCGCGTGCGCCCGGCTGGGGGCGCGGACGCAGCTTTTCAGCCTGCTCGGTGAGGACGACCACGCGCTCCGCATCCTGACCGAGCTTGAGGACGAGGGCGTCGCCGCGTCGGGCGTCGCGCGGATTCCCGGCTGGGAAAGCCCTTTCAGCATAGTTCACGTTGACAGCGACTCCGGCGAGCGCACTATCTTCCATCGCGGCGCGGGCGGCAGGGCGTGGCCGGGCGGGGACCTTTCGGCAATCGCGGGCAGCGACGTCCTGCTCGTGGACCACTGCTTCCCCGACCTCACGCGCGCGGCAATCGCGGTCGCAAAATCCTGCGGCGCGCCGGTCGTGGCGGATACGCAACCCGCGCCGTCAAACCTCGACTGGCTGAAGGGGGTGGACGTTCTCATCGCGCCGGGGGAATACGCGCGCCGTCCGGAATTCCGGGGCGACCTTGCCGCGGCGTTGAGGGCGATCCGCGATTGCGGGCCGAGGACGGCCGTGATCACGCTCGGCGCGGACGGCTGGATCGCGCTTGACGATACCGGGTTTCACAAAGGTCCGGCCTTCAAGGTCCGGATTGTTGACACGCTCGGCGCGGGGGACGTCTTCCACGGGGCCTACGCCTTCGCTCGCGCGCGCGGATGGGACGCGCCGCGATGCTGCGAATTCGCGTCCGCAGTCGCGGCGATCAAGTGCGAACAGGTGGGCGGGCGGACGGGGATACCGTCGTTTGGGAAGGCGCTGGCATTTTTGAGAGAGCGGGGAACGGGGGATTGGTCCGAACTCGCGTGAAGGCCTTCGGCGTTCAATCGTAGGGTGCGTCCGAGCGCGCGCGACGAAACGTCGCGAAGCGAGAACGCACCGCCAACCCACGTGATGCTGAAGGTGCGTTCTCACGTCGCCCCAAGGCCTCCGCAGCGGACGCGCTAGTCTCAGGACGCGCCCTGCGGTTATTCGTGGACAACCACGGGCAGCTTCACGGATTCCGCCTTGCGGGAGTTGCGGTCCAGGACGACCAGTTCATACTCCAGTTTTCCCGGCACGTTGAAGCTGAGACTGACGTTGACGGGGATGAAAAGGATCGGCTGGCCCAGGTTCTGACGGACGTCAAGGACGTTCTGCGAGCCGACAAGGTTTCCCGCCTCGTCGCGGACGTTGATGTCCAGCGAGATATCCAGCAGGTTGTTCTCCCCGTAGGTCGGCGCGGCAAGCGTCATGAGAATGTATGCGTGCATGCCCTTCTGAACGTGGAAGGGGATGAGCGCCTGGCCCTCGGCGTCCAGCGCCATCCGCGCGTCAAGCAGGCCGAAGCGCGGCGGCGTCAGCGTGAAGGCGAACTCCGCCCCGGCGGTGGCGTTGGCGGCGCGGTCCCCGGCCTCGACCTTGACGACATATTCGCCCTTCGGCCATTCCGCGCCCGGCGTGACGTTCAGGACGACCGCCAGCCGTCCGGCGGAATAGAGCGGCTTTTCCTGCAGCGCGACCACCCTCTTGCTCGGCACGAGGACCTGCCCCTCCCTTGTCTGGACGGTCATGTTGATCTCGACGTCAACCCGCCCTTCCGGATCGGTCTGCATCCCGGTCATGTCGCACGTGAGGTAGACCGTCTCGCCGACGCAGTATTCGGCCTTCCCGCAGACGGGGCCGTACTTGGCCATTCGGAAGGCGAGATTCTCGATCTTCAATTCAGCCGACGCCGACGCGGACAGGGCGGCGACGAGAACAAACGCCAGACTGACAAAGCTCTTTAATTTCATGGTTTCTCTCCGGCAATCATTCAGTTTCAGCAACGTGAATCAGAGCGCCTGAAACAAAATTATACCGCCGATGCCGAGTACAACACCAACAAGCACTTGTACCGTCCACAAAACCAAGGTATCCCACAGCGACAAACCAAAATATTCCTTGGTAATGCCTATTTCCAATACTAAGCATCCCAGCCCGCCAACGATGGGATGCCCGATAAAATCGGATATTGCGAGGATCGCCGCGCAAATCAGGCCCGATCCGAAGCAGACCATGAAGGCATCGCCGAACGTGACGTGGGTATGACCGAGAACTCTTGCGGCGATCAACAACGAAACCGAAGTTCCCAATACGCCAACTCCAAGAAAGAGTATTACAAGGGGAGTAAGTAAAGCTATCAATTCGAAGGCGCCTCCGCTTTTATCGCTACGAATGGCATCCTTTATGTCCCTTTAGGGAATTAGCCTCCCTGCGTGAGGCGTCGCAGGCACAGAGCAAACCGTTGCGGAGGCTTGCGCCTTTACGTAATTCACGCTCCTGTCCCGCCCTAGCGCGTCTTCCGAACCAGCAGATCGAATGCCGCCGGGGGGACGTATTTACGGACGATCTTCTCCCATCCGACGGGGCCGACGAGTCCCTTGACGAAACTGGAGCTGACCTCCGCAAATTCGCGCGGCGGCATGAGGAATACGCTCGTGATCTTCGGGTTCATGTCCGCGTTGACGTTGCGCATCGTCCGCTCGAACGTGTAGTCCTCCTCCGTTCTGATCCCCCGGAGGAGATAGCTCGCGCCGATATCGCTTGCAAAGTCCACGAGGAATTTCCCCTGGAACTGCGCTACGCTGACGTTCGTCACGTCTTTGACGCTTTCGGCGATGACCGCGATCCGCTCCTCGGCCGGGAAGGTATAACGCTTGTCCGGGTTCGAGCCAACCGCGACGACAAGCTGGTCAAAGAGCTTTGCGCCCTCGCGGATCATGTACATGTGGCCCTCGGTCAGCGGATCGAAGCTGCCGGCGTAAATTGCCCGCCGCTTGTTCATTTCGTCCTCCCGTCAAGCCGGATCATGAAGTCGAATGGCACACGGTCGTTATTCAAAGGGACGCCTTCCAATGCCAGAAGCGCGCGCTTGGTTTCAATCCCGGCGGAGAAGCCGCAGAGCGAGCCGTCAGCCGCGACGACGCGGTGGCACGGGACGAGGATGAGATGCCTGTTCATGCGCATGGCCGCGCCGACGGCGCGCGCCGATCCGGGCATTCCCGCAGCGTCGGCAAGCGCGCCGTAGGAGATCGTTTTCCCGGGCGGGACGCGGCGTAATGTTTCATAGACGCGCCGCCGCCATTCGGGTATTCCTTCGTAATCCAGGGCGATTCCGCAATCCCATTCGCCGGATGCGAAGTAGCGGGCGAGCGCATCAGAGAGTTGGGCGAGGCGCGTTGCGGCGGATTGTGATTGCCGCAGCAATCTGCGGCCCCGCAGCAAGCTGCGGCCAACGGCAGGGCGGCAGCAAGTCTGCCGCACTCCAGGGATGCCGGCGTCATGCCGCAATGCTTCTGGGACGCGGGCGGCAAGCCGCAGCGAGAAAACGCCGCGCTTGGAGACCGTCGCCTCAAGCGGCCCGACCGGGGTCTCAATCGTCCTGGCGACCCGGTCGTTCTCTTGCGCGCTCGCGCAAGCCTGCGCGCTCGCGCAGGAAGTCGAGACGCGCCTTCTCGAAGAAGCCCTTGTACTCCTCCGATCGGTAGTCCGGATAAGTCCACTCATAGTGCCTGTATGCTCCCTTTCGGTAGCTCAGGGTCAGTTCCGCGTAAATCCCCTGCGCGAGGTAGATTCTATGCGAATTGTCCTTCGTCGTCGCCAGGACGATGCGCGAGCCGTCCATGTAACCCGGATCGAGGTTCACCGGGCGCGGGACGCCGGCCCCCGGATCGCTGGCGAAATCCGCTTCCATCTCGTTGGTCCGGAGCTTGATGCGCGCTATGTCGCCGGGGCAGATCAGGTCGCGGAAAACGAGAAGCCGCCGCGTGATCCCCGTCCCCATCTCCTTATCGTAATATGACGTCCACCGGAATGGAATGGGATCGCTTGCGATGCGGACGGCCCCGAAGTCGGTGATCAGGCGTTTCTCGACCTCCGGGAGCAGGTCCTCCCGCGAGACGAGAATGCCGCAGATGAGCATCACGGGATCGGGACTGCCGACGCTTCCCATCCGGGACCCTCCGCGCGAACCGCTGTCACTCGCACGAGTCGAGCATCTGCCGCGCCTTCTGCACGACATTGTCCGCCGCCGCGAAGACCGCCTCCCCGCCGCTGCGGAGCTTCAGCTCCATCTCGCCCGTCTTCTGGAACTTCTTCCCGATGATGACCTTCAGGGGGAAGCCCACAAGGTCGCTGTCCTTGAACTTGAAGCCGGGGCTTTGATCCCGGTCGTCCAGTATCGTGTCAACGCCCGTCTCCATAAGGCCGGCGTAGACCTTCTCCGCCGCCTGGAAGATGGCGGGGTCGGTTACGTTCGTCGGGATGACGGCCGCCTCATATGGGGCCAGCGAACGGGACCAGATGATCCCGTTGTCGTCGTTCGCCTGCTCGATGCGGGCGGCCAGCAGGCGGTTCACGCCGATGCCGTAGCAGCCCATGATGCAGGATTTCTCTTTTCCCTCGGCGTCGAGGAATTTCGCGCCCAGCGCGTCGCTGTATTTCGTCCCTAGCTTGAAGACGTGGCCGATCTCGACGCCGTTGGAGACCTTGAACGGCTTGCCGCATTTCGGGCAGAGATCCGCGTTGGTCGCCACGCGGATGTCCGCGACGACGTCGGGCTTCCAGTCGCGCCCCATGTTCACGTTTATAATGTGTGCGTCGGCCTTGTTCGCCCCGGTGACGCAGTTGTTAACGACCGTCACCGCCTGATCGCATATCACGCGGCACTTGATGCCGACCGGCCCGGCGAATCCGACCGGCGCGCTGGTGGCCGCGCGGATCGTCGCCTCGTCGGCAAGCTCAAGCTGCTTCGCGCCGAGGGTCTTCTTGAGTTTCACCTCGTTGACCTCATGGTCTCCCCGCACGAGCGCCGCGACGGGTTTGCCGTCGGCGACGTAGATGAGCGTCTTTATCATGCGGTCGGCGCGGCAGCCCAGGAAGGCCGTCACCTGTTCGATGGTGCGCTGGTTCGGCGTGTCAACGCATTCGAGCTTGTCTTCCTTTCCGGAGCGGGCGTCGGGCAGGGGTCTGATCTCCGCGCGCTCGAGGTTGGCCGCGTAGCCGCACTCTTCGCAGCGGACGAAGAGATCGTCGCCGATGGGGCTGGGGACCATGAACTCGTGCGACGCGTCGCCGCCCATCGCGCCGGTGTCCGCCTCCACGGCGATGCACTTCAGCCCGCAGCGCTTGAAGACGCGCACGTATGCGTCGTACATCAACTGGTAGCTGCGATTCAGCCCCTCGGCGTCGGCGTCGAAGCTGTATGCGTCCTTCATGATGAACTCGCGGCTGCGCAGGACGCCGAAGCGCGGGCGGATTTCGTCGCGGAACTTGGTCTGGATGTGGTAGAGGTTTATCGGCAACTGGCGGTAGGAGTTAACCTCGTTGCGGACGATGTCCGTGACGGTTTCCTCGTGCGTGGGGGCGAGTATGTGCGGCCTGCCGTTGCGGTCCTTGAAGCGGATGAGCAGGTCGCCGAAGACGTCCAGGCGTCCGCTTTCCTCAACGAGGCTCTGCGGCCAGACGACCGGCATGAGGATTTCCAGCGCGCCGGCGCGGTCCATCTCCTGGCGCACGATGGCGGTTGCCTTGAGCAGCGAGCGCATGCCGGCGGGGAGGTAGTCGTAAAGTCCGGCGCCGAGGCGGCGGATGAGTCCCGCGCGGATCATGAGGCTGTGGCTTCGCACCTCGGCCTCGGCGGGTTGTTCCTTCAGTGTCGGTATCAGTGTTTTTGACCAGCGCATGTGAATTCAACCAAGGTTGTTCCGCGTCCACGCGGAATTATTTGCGGAATTGGTTCTGGTGGGTTCCGCTTCGCTGAGAACCCACCCTACATTCGGGATCTGGTAGGGTGTGCAAAACCGCAGGTTTTGCACACCCGCAACCGCATTCGGGAGCGTGACGATACCAGAACAGGCGACGGGCTTCAATGTATGTTGAAGGCGCGAGTCGGGATTGCGCGGGATGGTCCGTGAAGATGGGCATCTCCTTGCGGCAGTTGTGTCGAATACGTATAATCATAACTAATGGCACGTATGAGGAGACCAACAATGCCCATGACGAAGTTGACGCTGAGCGCCGACCGGGAACTGATTGAGAAAGCCAAAAATCTAGCGGAGCAGGAGGGAACGTCCCTTTCCTCCATGTTTTCGCGTTTTCTGCTGGCGGTAATGCGTGAGAAGGAGAAGACGGCGAAGCCCGGCCCGCTCACGCGCAAGGCGACCGGGCTGGTCAGCCTTCCGGAAGGCAAGAGCGACAGAGAGATGATTGAAGAGGCGCTCCTTGAAAGGCACGCGCGATGAATGTCTTTGTTGACACCAACGTGCTGCTTGACGTCCTGGCGCGGCGCGAGGCTTTCTACGCGGATTCAATGCGTGTCTGGAACCTGTCGGAATCCGGAAGCGTCTCAGGCTTCATATCCGCGATCAGCTTCAACAACTGCTTCTATGTCCTAAAGAAATATGCGGACACGCGTAAAGCAGGCAAGGCGGTCCGCCTTCTGCGAGACGTGTTCAGGCCGGTTGATCTGACCGCGCAGATCATCAACCAAGCGATTGATTCGGGTTTCCCCGATTTCGAGGACGCGATTCAGTACCACTCGGCCGTTCAGTCCGGGTCGGAATTCATAGTCACCCGCAATCCCGACCACTTTCCGCGCAGCCCGATATCCATAATGTCGCCGGCGGAATTCCTGGCGGTTTATGGCGCTGAATGAGTTCCCGGGCGAACCGTGTGCCTCGCGTCATTTCTCCACCGGGAACCAGCCCTTCAGGAAGTTTGCGACGCTGCCGGCGTATTCCGCCTCGGCCAGGAACTCAGTCCCCTGCTGGTTGCCCCAGCAGTAGCAGATGACGGTCCGGCCCTTGAACTCGCAGACGTCCACGTCGCAGTTGTTGATGTTGACGGCCTTGGTTATATGCTCCCGCTGCTCCGGCGTCAGGGCGGGGTTGGCCAGCAGCTTGTCCTCCGGAGAGAAGCGCATGACGGGATTGAGACTGCTCGGCTCCCACTGGGCCAGGTTGCGCGAGTGGACGATATAAGGCTCATACGTCCCACCGGGGCGGGCTTCAAGGTATATCATGTAATACCAGCCGTCCAGGTAGCGGATGACGGGGCAGGCCGTGTAGCGGTCCCTCGAATAAACGTAATTCTCCGGCATTATCTTCCAGTTGATCAGGTCCGTGGACTCCGCGAAGAAGATCGTGAAGCGTTCGCCGACCATCTCCGGCGGCCTGCCGAACTCGATGGCCATTATGTAGCGGCCCCTGCCCAGGCAGACGGAGTTGTTGAACATGCCGCAGCCGGGCATTTCGAGGGCGGTCTTGTCCTTCCACTCGCGCATGTTCTTCGACCAGAAGACCTGCATCCGGGAGCCGTCCCAGATGTCCACGCCGTAGACGTAAACGGTGTCGCCCTCGACGTGCGCGCTGCCGAGGTGATAGCCCTTGGCGAAGTCCGGGGTGGCCGCGCCGGTCTCGACGTCAATGAAGCGGAAGTATGAATCGCCGGTCTTGTTGCTCCAGTGGTTCTTGCGGACGTATTCGAAGCGGTAGAGCCGTCCGTTGAAGACTATGGGCGTGGTCTCGACCATGTCGCAGTCAATCGTGCCGAGTTTCATGATCAGGGGTCTGCCGTCGGTGGTGCGGGGGCCGTCGGTTGACGGGACCGGTTTTTCGTCGTTCATTTCTGCCCTCCCGTGGACGCAGCCGGCCGCCGGCGCAACGAGCGCGAACAACGCGCAGAGCGCCATGCTGCACAGCCGCGACGAGCGTGAACGCGGGGTGTTCATGTTTCGTCTCCTTGCGGTCATGATGTTTCGCGCGAACGGGGGCAGTATATCACACGCGGCAGTGCAAGCGGGGAATTTTACGGCGGCGTGTTGCGTCGCCGCCCGGAACAAAATAGGCTATGTCGTGGGAAGATGCACATGTGCGCAGACGCGCGTAGTGTGCACGAGTGCGCGGGCGCAGCGCGGTTCCAAGTCCATTGAAGGAGAGCAGAGATGGCCGGGATGACTTCATACGAGCGATTCAAACGGATGTACGAACACCGGGAGGCGGACCGCGTCCCGATCATTGACGGTCCCTGGGGCGCGACGATAGAGCGCTGGCAGCGCGAGGGTATGCCGAAGGACGTGAGCTACGTGGACTACTTCGGGCTTGACCACACGGCGGGTGTCGGCGCGGACATCAGCCCGCGCTACGAGAGCAAGGTCATCGAGCAGACCGACGAATACACGATCTCCACCACCGGATGGGGCGCGACGCTCAAACAATGGCGTCACGCGGCCTCGACGCCCGAATTCCTGGATTTCAAGGTGAAATCCCCGGACGCCTGGCTTGACGCGAAGAATCGCATGACCCCCACGCGCGACCGCGTGAACTGGGATCACCTTAAGAGCAACTTTAAATCGTGGCGCGAGAAGGGCTACTGGATCGAGGGCGGACTCTGGTTCGGCTTCGACGTCACGCACGCATGGACGGTCGGCACGGAGCGGCTGCTCATGGCCATGGCGACCGATCCGGAATGGTGCGTTGACATGTTCAATCACTTTCTGGATATGGGGCTGGCGACGCTTCAGATGATATGGGATGAGGGTTATACCTTCGACGGCGTGCGCTGGCCGGACGACATGGGTTACAAGTACAACCAGTTCTTTTCGCTGAAGATGTACCGCGAACTGCTCAAGCCCGTACAGCAGCGGGCGATTGACTGGGCGCACGCGAAGGGCATCGTCGCCACGCTCCATTCGTGCGGGAATATCGTTCCGTTCCTGCCGGAGTTCGTCGAGATGGGGCTTGACGGGCTGAATCCGCTGGAGGTAAAGGCCGGCGTGGACCCGATCAAGGTGAAGAAGGAATTCGGCGACAAGCTCCTCCTGCACGGCGGCATCAACGCGGTGCTGTGGGACAAGCGGGATGAGATCGAGGCGGAGATGCGGAAGGTCGTGCCTGCCCTGAAGGAGAACGGCGGATACGTCTTCTCATCGGATCATTCCGTGCCTTCGAGCGTCAGCCTGGAGGATTTCCGGGGGATAGTCGAGCTGGCGAAGAAGCTGGGAAAGTATTGACGGCGTCCCTCAGCCGACCATTCTTCGGATGATCTCCGCGAGCCATTCCTTTTCCTCCGGGGGGAGGTGTCCCCCGAAGGTCAGGCTTTTGGCGCCGTATCTGACGATGATTTCGGAGCGGCTGGGCACGAGGATTTTCAGGTATCTGCTCCGGACGGCCTTGCGAACGGCGTAGCTTTCGCCGCCCATGCGCTTCGCCGGATCCACGCCCACCATGACGACGGTGATCTGGGACGCAGGAATTGCGGTGAGCTTCCACGAGAGCGGTATCCACGCCCAGTGCTTGAGTTCGTCCCGGCCTATAACTAGCCTGCTGCGCTGGCAGAGCATGCGGTAGATGAGACCGCCCAGCCCGTAAAACACCGGAATGGCGGCTATCGGGGAGGGCGGGCCTCCAAATGGGATAATGCTGAAGACAAGCCCCAGGCCGAATGAGAAGGTCATCGGAAGATTCAACGGATGGAACGGGCGAAGGCCGGTCGGGGGGATTTCAAGGGATAGCGAGCCGTTCTGACGCCCGATCTTCGAATGAAGGGAAGGCGGAGGGGGAGGCATATCGGCGGGAGCCTGCGGCGACGCGATGCGTTGCTCGCGTAGCGAAAGGCCGATCAGCGACACGGGGCGCACGACCGGCGCGCCCATCGTCCTGTCCTCAAGGTCGAGCTTGAGGCGTTTGGCCAGGAATTCCGCCTCGGCCAGCGCCGTCTCCAGCTTCGAGACCTGCATGATATCCATTGTTATTAGGCTCTTGCTCACCAGCCGCACGCCGAATGTGAGTTGACGGAGCTTGTTAGAACTTTCGTGCGATCGGATATCCAGCATCACGCGGTCGAAGTCGGACAATTTGACGATTCGCGGCCTGAATTCCATAAGCAGGGACAACCGCTCGTCGCAGGTCCCTTCGACGAGATTGAATGTGAGACGCCGGCGGACCATGAGCAGCAGGGCGCCGATCGCAAGCGGCGGCGGGATGACGTAGCGCGCCGCCTCCAGAAATCCGACGCCGAGCATCATCATTCCGACTATGAACGACACGGCGAAGATGAATATCCCCATTCCTGTGAATTTGGGAATCCTTCCTACGTAGACGATCTGATCCGGGGTTTCGACCTTGCGTTTCATTTCGCCATGGGAAGTTCAAACGAGAAGCAGCGGACGGAAAGAAAAGGCGGAATTGCCATTATTGTACCTCATCAGCCCTCATGCAGAATCAATATCCATCGGCAAGATGGATGATGCGCCCGCTGCCGCGGATTTCCAGAAACTCCTGCGTCTGTTCCTCGGAAAGCAGGATGACCGTGTAGGGGCCGATCTGCATCGCCTTGTCGCGCCCGCACCATTCAATGAAGACGCGGGACCAGAAATCTCTTTCGTGAAAGATAAGCCCGATTCGATCGGCGTCCTGAACCTGCTGGTCATAGCCGCTGACCCGGGAAAGATGCGCGGGCGGCGCGGCGATTATTCTCTCCCCGCTTTCAAAAACCAGCCGCGAACACAGGAAGTTCCCGGCGAGGACGCGGGTGACGTTCTGTGCCAGCAGGAACCTGACGACAGTAGTTGTATGAATCCCCCCCGACATGACGTCCGTGAAGCCCGAGGCCGGGGTGGTCTGGACGCCTTCGCAAACACGGTTGCGCCCGATCATGCTCAGGTTGCTGAAAACTCCAAGCGCAAGGAGCGTGGACAGAAAGGCGATCCCGATTAAGCGCCCGGCGGAAAGACCGGGACGCGGCGAATCCGAATCGCGCCATCCGGCGAGGTCCGCAACCGCCAGAGCGCAGCAGATCGCGGCGGCGGGGAAGATGGGCAGAAGGTATCGCGCAGTGGCCGCTCGCCTTCCGCCGAGGACGAAGGCGAAGAGCGGGAACGCCAGGGCGAAAATCAGGACTGCGCGCGGCGATGAGGATTCGGAAACGCCGCACCGCAGAGCGAATGAAGACGCAAGCCCAAGCAAACCTTTCCGCTCCCTCCATGCAAGATACGCTGCGAGAAGAAGGACTTTTCGGCACTCAAGCCGCGCGGTCGCGGGAATCGAGGCGGCAATCGCGTCGGCATTCTGCGGCATGAAGAAGGCCGGAAGTTTCCGGGTAAAGACAGCGATCATGTCGTGTGGAGACGCAAGCGCAGCGAGGTCAAGGTTCTGACGGATCACCTCGGCGACGCCGCGCGACTGATGCGGCAGTTCAGGGCCGAGGGCGAGCGGCAGCAATCCGACCAAAGCGCCGGCGGCAAACCAGGCAAACCCCGGAAAACTCCTCCGGGAAAAAGCGTCGGCAAGAAGAATCAGAACGACGCACGCGACGTGCGGCAGGGCGAGCGCCTGAATCCAGAACGTCAGCGCTGCAACCGCCCCGAGCGCGGCATAATCGCGCGGATGCCTCCTGTCATGAAAGACAGTCCTGAAGAGGAGGAGGTAAAGCAGCGTTATTGAAAACAGCATCGCGACATAGCCGCCGCGGGATTTGGCGTGCCATTCGGCCAGCGGAGTGGCGAACGCGAACAGCGCGGCGGATGCCAGCGCCACTTTTTCGCCGAATTCCCGCCGCGCAAGGACGAAGACAAGAATCAGCGTCGCGCAACTGATCGTCACGGCGCCGAGTCGAAGTCCGGGGACGCCGATCCCGATCGCCGCCATCCACGGGGCCGCGAGCCACGCCATTACCGTCTCCCCATTCGCGTAAGCCTGCCCGTAGTATCCGGCCCAATGGGGGTGTCCCTTCAGGACGTGGATGGCCATGATCCCGACGGCGGAGTCGTCTTCGTCGGCATGGCTCTGCCACGTCGCAATCAGGACAAGCCGGACCGCGAGAAAGGCGAGCAGGAGCGCGAGAAGTCCCCGATGCTGTTTGAGAAAGGCAGGCTTCATCCGGGGCATTAGACAATGGCGCGGTCGGCTGGTCAATCGTGGCATGGAATTGCGCCGGGACAGGCCGACTCGCGCGGAATCAGCCGCGCTTGAACGCGGCGCGGCGCTGTGGTAGAAACCGAGTGGCACGAAACAGGCCGCAGTCTTTTCAGCATCGGGGTGAAATGAAATACGTCTTCGCCATACTCCTTGCCGTCCTTGCCGCGTGGTCGCTCCTTGCGGTGGTCCTTGTTCCGCCGGATGAGGCGAAGGGCCGCGCGCCCCTCATGTGGGTCTCGGACAACAACCCCGCCCGCGTCGAGCAGATTGACAATTTCAACCGCCTGTTCCCCGATTGCTTCCTGCGCCTCGACCCCAACAACACCGGCGTGCAGAAGATCATCGTCCAGAGCTGCTCCGGCATCGGCCCGGACATCATTGACGTCTATGGCATCCGGCAGTTGCAGACCTACGTTGACGCGGGAATCCTGCTGGACGTGACCGATGTCGCGAAGGAGCGCGGCTTCGACCCGTCAAAGACATACGCAAAGGCGGAGGGCATGCTGACTCTGGACGGGCGGCAATTCTGCTATCCCTGCAACGTCAACGTTGACATCATCATCTATAACAAGAACCTGTTCGACAAATATGACGTGCCGTATCCGCCGACTGACCGCGTAATCTCATGGACCGAATTCATCGAGAAGTATGCAACGCCGCTGACCGTGCGGCGGAAGGGGAAGTCGCTGCCCGAGTGTTTCGGCTTCTGTAATGACTCGTGGGAAGAGCTGATCTACCAGGCGGGCGGGAGCTTTTTCACGCAGGACGGCGCGCGTTGCGTCGTTGACTCCCCGGAGGCAATCGCCGGCGCGCAGCTTCACCGCGATCTGATGCACAGGTTCAACGTCTCGCCCAATCCCATCCAGAAGGAGGGCATGAGCAGCGAGGGCGGCTGGGGCCAGGGCTGGATCAACTTCTTCGGCAGCCAGCGCATCGCGAGCATCAAGATCGGGAAATGGTCGCTGATCAGGCTGCGGCGGTTCCTGAGCGATCAGAACGAGCTTTTCCGCAAACGGCATCCTGGCGTTGTAATACCGACTGACGAGGCGGAATGCCGGGCGTGGCACAGGAAATGGATGAACGAGCACGAGGAGCCGCAGGACCTGCCGCCGGCGCGCCTGGGGGCGATGCACGTGCCGCACTTCGACGGGCGGCCGCCGCTGGTCGTGCTGGACTGCCGCAGCGCTGCGATCAACAAGCTCTCTCCCCACCGCGACAAAGCCGTGAACTTCCTCTCATATCTTGCGGGGGAGACCTACTGCCAGACGATCAACGACGGGGCGGACGCACTGCCGGGGAACCCGGAGTTCGCGACTCTCAAGCGGCAGATAAACCCCGAATGGCCGGGTGAAGATGACCTGCACGACCTGACCAACAAGGCGACGGACTGGGGCCAGACGCGCGAGGTCAGCCCCTACGTTGACGGCGCGACGACCTACCGCTTCATCGGCGCGCAGATTGACCGAATTGATGCGGACCCCAGGGCGGACGTGGCGGAGGCCATGCGCGCGGCGGCGGAGGACGTGAACCGGGAGATTCGGAAGAACATCGAGCGCGACAAAACCCTCCGCGAACGATACGAAAGGGCAGATGTAGGGTGCGTCCGAACGAAGTGAGAACGCACCGACAGATGAAGATGTAGGGTGTGCGAAACCGTAGGTTTTGCACACGGGGAAGAGGATAAATTCCAGTGTGTGTATGGTTGATGGCCTCGCCATTACACCGCGCACATCCTGCGGCGGAATGATGAACCAGACACGTTCAAGAACCAGGAAGAACCTTATGTGGGCGATTGCCTTCCTCGCGCCCAACTTCCTCGGCTTCATCGCCTTCACCGCGTTCCCCGTCGTTTTCAGCCTCGTAATGAGCTTCACGAACTGGAGCCTGAAGCCGCGCATCGAGCGGGAGTTCGTCGGGCTTCGGAATTATTCCGACCTGCTGGGCGTCCACAGATCGGAGCTTCCGGCGGCGGGGCAGGCCGGCGATCCCGGGCTGTGGCTCGCGCTCTGGGCGGTCTCGCTGTTGATGCTTTTCACCGGTATTGCAGGGACGCTGCTTTCGCGCGGTCCGCGCGCGCGGGGGCTGAAGTCGGGCGGAGCTCTGTGGCTCGTCACCGGCGTCGCCCTCATGATCGCGGGGGCGCTCGGGGCCGGGCCGGGCATGGCTCTGCTGGGCGTCGTCCTCGGCGTTTTCGGATGGGTACTGATCTCTCTGGAATCCGCCACATGGATGGGACGGGGATTCGCCTGGCCCGCCGTCGTCTGGCTTGGCATTCTCGGACTTGCGCTGACCTCAACCCCGACGTGGCGGGCGTATGATCCCAACGACCGCTTCTTCTGGTTCTACTTCTACAACACCGCGTACTTCATGCTCGGCATCCCGGTCGGCATCGCTGGGTCCCTGTTCCTGGCCGTCGTCCTTTCAAAGGAATTGAATCTAGGGACGCGCAGGCTGAAGGCCGTTCTCTCCGCGCTATTCGCCGTCGTCGGGGCGATAACGTCGCTCCTTGCTTGGAATTCCGGGCAGCGGGACGTCGCGCTCCTTGTCGCCGTCGCGTTCCTCATTTCGATTCTCGGCGTCGTCTGGGCCAACGTCGCGTTCCGGACGATTCTCTACATCCCGAACTTCACCGCCGGCGTCGCGCTGATAATTCTGTGGTCGCGCCTTTACAACCCGCATTTCGGCATGGTCAACACGGTTCTGGACAAGGGCGCGGACGCGCTTGAGTGGTCAACGTGGACTATTCCAGACGCCGTATTCTATATTATTACAGTGCTGGTCTGGGCGGGCGGGGTGGCGCTGGTCGCCCGATGGGCGTGGCAGCTTTTCGCGCGGGTCAGGCAGGACGGCGCGGCGGCGGTAATCAGCCACGTTCTGAAAATGGCCGTCGCCGCGTTCGGGATTTTCTGGGTCGGGCGCGCCTTCATCGCGCTGGCGGGCGCGGACGAGATCGGCAGGGAGTTCCCAACGTGGCTGGCCGGGACGGAGTCGCTGCTCGGCTTCCTCGGCCTGCCGGAATACTTTAACAACAAGGGCTTCGGCCTCGGCGCGCGCGAGGCGATCATGATAATGGGCGTCTGGACCGGCATCGGCGGGAACAACATGCTCCTCTACCTGGCCGGGATCAGCAACATCCCGGTCGAGCTTTACGAGGCGGCGGAGATTGACGGGGCGGGGCGGTGGGCGCGCTTCCGCCACGTCACATGGCCGCAACTGGCCCCGACGACGTTCTTCATCGTCATCATGGCGACGATCGGCGGCTTACAGGGCGGCTTCGAGGAGGCCCGCGTGATGACGCTTGGCGGGCCGGCGGGGACGACGACTACATTGTCATACTACATCTACACCGCCGCGTTCGAGCAGTTGCAGATGGGCTACGCGTCCGCGGTGGCGTGGGTGATGTTCGCGATAATCTTCGCGCTGACGCTTCTGAACTGGCGATTCGGGAACCGCTATGTCAACTACTGACCGAAACGGGCGGACCGGCCTTGCGCCGGAAACCGCTGTGCGCGGAAACGCACGCGAGCGGCGGGCCGCCCTGCGGACGGCGGGCCGCTTCGCGGGCTTCGCGCTCATGGTCGTCTTCGCCTGCACGGTCACGGTCCCGTTCCTGTGGATGTCCACGGCCAGCCTGAAGCCGCGCAGCGAGACGGAGTCGCCACACCTCGTCCCCCGCCAGTCCCGCCCGTCCAATTACCTCGTCGTTCTGAGGCTGGCGGAGGATCCGCACCTGCGCCGCCTGCTCGACCTGCATTTCCCGAAATGGTACTTCAACAGCGTTTTCGTGGCGACGTGGGTGACGACGCTCCAGGTCCTCACCAGCGCGATGGCCGCCTACGCCTTCAGCCGCGTGCGATGGCCGGGGCGGGACAAGGTCTTCCTGCTCTATCTGGCCACGATGATGATCCCCGGACTGGTGCTGATGGTCCCGAATTATCAGATCATGGTGACGCTGCGGCTCATCAACAGCTATTCCGGCCTCATCATCCCCGCGGCTTTCAGCGCGTTCGGCACGTTCCTGTTGCGGCAGTTCATGATGACCATCCCGCCGAGCCTGGACGAGGCGGCGGAGATTGACGGGGCGAACCACATGCAGATTTTCCTGGATGTGATACTTCCGCTGGCCCGGCCCGGCGTGGTCACGCTGACAATCTTCACGTTCCTGGGCAACTACCGCTCGTTCTTCTGGCCGCTGGTGATGATCAAGGACGACCACCTGCGCACACTGCCCATCGGGATGCTGAGCTTCCAGGACTCCTACGGCAACCAGACGGAGTACCTGATGGCGGCGACGGTGATGTGCATACTGCCGCTGATCGTTCTGTTCATAGTCATGCAGAAACAACTTGTTCGGGGGATACAGCTTGGCGCGGTCAAAGGTTGACCGCAGTTCCCTCGGGAAACAACCCATGAAAAAACCTGACTGGCGGATTTCGTATTCCTTCTTCCTGATCGCGCTTTCCGCGCTGTTCTACGCCCTCCATTTCCGCCTCTTCCATGACTCGCATCACATCTTCCTGTATCTCGTGGGGGACATAGCCTTCCTGCCGCTGGATGTGCTGATCGTCACGCTGATCCTGCACGGCGTCCTGGAGCGCCGGGAGAAGCGCGCAATGCTCAGCAAGCTCAACATGGTCATCGGCGCGTTCTTCAGCGAGGTCGGAACGCAACTGCTCGCCTCGCTCCGTGAGTTCGACCCGGACAGGGCGCGCCTGCGGGAGGCGATCAACGGGTCAGGGGACCTGACGAAGGGCGACACAGCAGCCATCAAACGCCGACTGACGGATTTCGATTACGCGACCGACGCGGGCCGGGGGGACCTTGCGGCGATGCGGGACTTCCTCGTCCGCCGGCGGCAGTTCATGCTCGACCTGCTGGGCAACCCGAATCTGCTGGAACATGAGACTTTCACGGAGCTTCTCTGGGCGGTGTTTCACCTGACCGAGGAGTTGGCTTTCCGGCAGGACCTGTCATCGCTTCCCGAGTCCGACCTGAAGCACATCTCCGGAGACGTCAGCAGAATCTACCGGCTTCTGGTCGCGGAGTGGCTGGATTACATGCAGCACCTCAAGAGGAACTACCCGTACCTGTTCTCGCTCGCAATGCGCACGAATCCATTCGATCCGGAGGCAATGGTGGTCGTGCGATAATCCACGAAGCTGTTTTTCTGGAGGTCGTAAGAAATGAGCATCTCCAATGCCGGGCTGCCTCTTATCGTTGGCGCGATCGTTCTCGCAATGACGCCACGCGTTGTACAGGACTGCGCGGCGCAGGACAAGCCGCCGGAGCCGATCCGCCTGGTCAGCAACATTGACGTGCGCGACTTCGGGGCCGAGCAATTGCGCATCGGCGACCTGAACGGCGACGGCGCGCCGGACTTCCTCTTCGCTCAGAGCGTCTACGGCACGCGCGAAATCACCTGCCTGACCGCGACGACCTTCTCCGGCGAAATCCTCTGGCAATACGGCAAGCCCAATGCCGACAACGGACGCATATACAGCGACCTGCCGGTTCAGGTATACGACTGGGACAACGACGGGCGCAACGAGGTGATGTTCGTCCGCCAGGCGAAATACGCGGAGGTTGACGACCCGAAGTCATGGGTCCGTGAGAGGGCCAGGCGCTACGAGGGTGACGCTGCGATGATTGTCCTTGAAGGCGCGACAGGAAAAGAGAAGTCGCGCTTCGCCATCCCCGCCCCGGCGGACGACTGCTTCATCTTCGCCGATCTGACGGGGCGCGGGCGGCGCGAAGACCTCGTCGTCAAAGACCGTTACTGGAACATGTGGGGCGTGTCCCACGAGGGAAAAGTGCTGTGGAGCTATTCCGGTTCGGTCGGGCACTTCCCGGCCTACGGCGACTTCGACAACGACGGGCGCGACGAGGTGTTCGTCGGCTTCGCGCTGATTGACCACGACGGGAAGGTTCTCTTCCAGAAAGACCCGCGCGGCGCACACCAGGACGCCGCCTACGCCGTTCGACTCAACGACGGCTCATGGCGGCTTCTCTTCGGCAACGGCGGTATTCATTGCCTAATGCCCGACGGGAAGGAGTTGTGGCATCACACTCTTGCCGAGGCGCAGCACGTTGTCGCGGGCAGATTCCGAAACGACTCCGAGGTCCAGTTCATGGTCCTTGACCGCGGCCACCCGCGCCCGGGCGGGGACCGCCATCCGGCCACGCTTTACCTCTATGATCTCGCCGGGCGGGAGCTTTGGCGCAAGGTCCAGCCCGAGGGTAGTTGGGCGGCGGCGATCGTGCCGCTGGACTGGTCCGGCGGGGAATCGTCCATGCGGCTGCTGGCCTACAATCGCGGCCCCGGAAATCCCGATGCCATATACGACGGCGACGGGAACATCGTTGACACGCTCACGATCCAGCACACGCCCGGACGCACAGACGAGGATAAGAAGGTCGGGTACTACTGCCTCAGGGCCGACGTCTGGGGAGACGGGCGCGAGGAGGTCATCTACTTCGGCGGACGCGCGGCGTGCGTCTGGACGAACGCTCGCCCGCTCGCGCTGCCGACGCTCTACAACAGCACGCTCTACCCCGGCATGTGAACGCGTGCCTGCCTACAATTCCTTCACGCTGACACAATACATCCGCGCGCGGCAGACCAAGAGAAGAGAGTACTTTTATGGGGTAACGTCCCCTATTCCCCAAAAAGCCTTCCTTCTTCCTAGTATGTGTTTAGCGATCAGACCGAATACAATGTATTTTCCTTCTCCCTGGGGAGAAGGTGGCCGTGCCGCTTGCGGCACGCCGGATGAGGGGATAAAGGCGAAAGCAGGGTGCATCCGAGCGCAGTGAGAACGAGCCTTTTCGCTAACCCGCTAATGAGACTTTCGGAGCAGGGGATAAAAGAAGGATTGGTTTCCGGCCCCTCACCCGTCGCGCCATACGGCGCGCCACCCTCTCCCGAGGGAGAGGGAAAGGCACTGTAAACCAGGATGGTATACTACTCCCCCGCCAGCGCCTTCGCAACGCGTCCTGCTTCCGTCTCCCCGGCGGGCTTGCCGGAGAAGGCGTTGGCGACAGCCGCCAGCTTCCCGCATTCCTCGATCACAGCCCCGAAGTTCAGCGGCTTTGGCGCCGATCCGGCAATCCGCGTGAAGTTCTCGCGGTATATCCGGCTCAGAACATCGTCCGGCAACGACATGCCTCGTATTATGCCGTCCTCCGGCGGGCCGAGCAGAAAATCCGCGCCGTCCGGGACGCGGAACGTGTCGCCGCTCTCAAGCCAGCGGAAGATGATGCCGGCCCGGAACCGCGCCTCCCCCAATTTCAGCGTGCTGAAGAGGTCCGTGCCGAAAACTATCCGGTCCGCGTATTTGATGAAGAACTCGCGCCCGGCCTCGGGATTACGGGAGATGTTGTAGAGCATCTCCACCCCCGGCGCGAGATCGAGGCCGACGTTCGGATGCTCCTCCAGGAAACGCGTCGCGCGCGGCAGGTCGGCGGACAAGAAATAGAAGTGCGCGAATATCGTCTTCAACCCGGGATGACGGCGTAATACCGCGTCCACCTCGGCGTAGAGTTGCTCCTTTTGCGCGTCCTGCGGGCCGTATCCCCAGTCGCGCTCCTTCGCCCAGCCGGGGATTTTCGCCGGGTCCCAGAATTCCTCAGGATCGTTCACGTGCCAGACGATGGGGATTCCAAGCTCCTCGACGCGCGCCCAGTAATCCGCAAAGTATGCGTCCGTCACCGGCACGTTCATAATCTGCCGCGCGGTTGGCTTGCCCTCAATCATCTTTATCCCGTCGCAACCCATCCGGACGAAGCTCTCGACCTGCGCGGCCAGGCTCGCGGTCTTTACCCTCCCCCCCGAAATCCTTTCTGCGTGGTTCAGTCCTGCGAAGACGTAAAACGTTCCCGGATGCCGCGCCTTCATGTAGAGCGGTTCCGGCAGACCGTCGCCTGTTTGGGGATTCTGAATGGCGACAAGGTTCATTTTCGAGATGCCCGCCGTTTCGCGGATGGCCAGCATGTCCGCCTCGCCGGCAATTCCGCCCATGTGGACATGGCCGTCAACGACGCCCTTCATTTTCGAAGCCCATTTGCTGTGCATTTCATTCTCCTTCGGTATTTCGCCGTTTACGGCATCAGCAATGCAAAATCCGCCTCGTCAACGTGAAGTCGCAAGCGTCCCGCGCATTCTACCGTCATTTTCCCGTCGCGCCTTGCGAAATGATCTCGATGCGGTCCCCGACGCCGACGTCCTGCACGATGTACTCCCCCCCTGACTTAAACTGTCCTATGGCTGACGGATCAGCCAGGCGGAACGCCTCCTCCGTCGCGTTCTTAAGGCGCAGGGCCTCGCCGTCCGGCAGGGAGCGGACGATCTTCCCGTCGAACAGTCCGGGATTGACGCGCAGCTTCATCACCGGCGTCCGCGTGGAGAACGAGCCATTCTCCGCGTCAACCTCCCGCGCTACGCCGCGCGCGACGGCGATGGGCATGTTCAAACCGATCCGCCAGGTTTCGTTCCCGGCGTCCTCAACTCTCGTGATTGTGTAGACCGACGGGCAGACGAACGCGGGATTGGTGACGATAATACGGCGTCCTACCATATCCGCCGATGGCGCGGGGGCGCCGGGCGGCAGGGCGATACGGATCGCATCGCCGCCGGCGTCAACCTCGACGATCTCCCCCCGAATGTCTCCGAGGAGTTCAAGCTTCCTCCCGCCGCATTCGATGTGTCCGCCGCCGACAAGCGAGAGTGAACCAACCTTCCCGCCGCGAATCGTGACAAGCCCGAAACGCCCTTTGAATTTAATGCTCGTCGCGTCGTCCTGAATAACCCGGCCAATTTCCGGATTCATTGCGGAAATGACATAGTCAACGCGCTCCCCGCCCTCCGGGTCGGACGACTTTACCCGCAGCGCCGCAACGTCGCTCATCTCCGTCGCTCCAGTTTCGGACGCGACAGGTACGGCGTCAACTGCGGTCACGCGCGGTCCGCCCCGCGTCGCCTCGATCACAGAGGCGAAGACGCTGCATTTATCTCTGTCCTTCGGGCGCTCGCGGATGATCAGGTGACCTTCCAGAGGGCTTTTCCCGCGAACGCCGTAGCCCTCGGCCCTGGCGCGGATGATCTCCCTGCCCGGCGCGCCGGGCGAGTGAAGGAATACGGCCAGAGATTCGCAATCGCTTGCTATCAGACGCCCTTCGGACGTTTCATATGTCGCGTCAATCCTGCCCCAGAATGCCGGATCAAGCGGTTTTGAGAAATCCACTCGAATCGCCTCGCCATCCTTGGGGGTCAACACAAAATCGCTGTAGATGTAGTTGTAATTGTAATAATGCAGGAAGCCGACCACACCGGCATCGGGCGGCGTGCCGGCGGTGTCAACGCTGCGATTCGACGGCTGGCCGTCGAGGTAAATCTTCGCCTGCGGGCCAGCCGCCTCGATCCTTACGCGCACCGGCTGCCCGACCGGCAATCCGCCCTCGATCCACGCCACGCGGCGGTTGTTCTCGTTTGACGGGTCAACGCCGAAAGCGAACAACGCGCGCTCCTGCCCCCCGGACGCCTTCCCTGTGCGCGTGACGGTGAACTCAGCAGTGAAATCCCGAAATCTCCGCCTGGTTAGAAGGTAGCGGTCCCCCTGTGACGCGCCGATGGCCGGACGCCATGCCGCAGTGAATGCGTCTCCGCTCTGCGCCCTTTCTACGTCGAAGAGAAAGCTGCAAACTTGCTGCGTCATCGGTTCGACGTTCTCGCCGGCAAGTGAGCCGCGTTCCTGCTTCACCCATTCGACGTCGCCGCCCCTGAACGTGATTGACAGGTCCTCCGGCTTGCCCAGGGCGTGGAAAAGATAATCGCGCGAGGCCGCGCCGGCGACACGAAAGAAGTCCGCAGTGTAGAGCGGTTCCCCCGCGTCATCCCGCGCCAGGGCCACCGTGCGACGATAAAGTTTTACGCCCGGATACGCCGCCTCGGCGGACGCCTCGACAACGTCGCAATGCGGTCCGGCGGCGAAGTAGTTGAATTTGCCGATGGCGTTGCCGCGCTGTCGCGCCTGGTTCAGGAGGACCGTGCAGTGGCTCTCCGTGCCGGTTTCCCATCCAATCTTGACATCCGTCCACGTCGTGGGATAGCCGAGATCGGCGGTCAGGTCGTAACCGAAGCGCATCACGTTGATTGCCAGCTTGTCCGTATGGCCGTGGCCGTACGCGCCCTTGCTGAAGGTGAGGCTGACGTGCTGGCGGGTCTGGGGATTCGCTCCCGCTCTCAGGATTGCGATGCCGCTGTCGTCAAAGAGATCGGAGGTTTGGATGTCAGCGTCTAGCCTGTACGGGCGGGGGGCGTCCGAAGTCTGATCGTCCTGCGCGTGAAAGAGGAGCCACCAGTCCGCGCGCCCGAATCGGAAGGACTCCAGGTCGCTGCCGGCGGCGGCGCTAAGGCGCGAGAGATAGAAGTCGCGCTGCTCCGGAAGTCTGACGAGCGCGCGCTCGTCCAGCGGGTCGTAGGGCGGCTGCGCGCGAAGCGCGGAAGTCCGCGCCCCGCCGGAATCGCCGATCTGCGGAATCCGCCCGTCGCAGTCAATCCGCCGTAGGAAGTCGAAGAGCATGGACATCCGGTATTCGGGATGGTGATAGAGGTCCAGCGGCTCGGAGTAACCGGGCGGCGTCCGCAGCCCGTGCAGCCACTCGGCGGTTAATAACGGTGTCCGGGCATTGCCGGCGTTGTAGCCGCAACTGTCGTAGATGAACTTGCCGTCCCTGAACCATGAATTTGTCAACAGCACGCGCAGCCCGAGATCGCTCTCAAGTGTTTCACGAGCGATTTCTTCGTTGCCGAGGCAATTGGCCAGCGCGCCGAGCGCGGTCATTTCATACATCAGGAAATCGCCGTCCATGTACGGCATCAGGCGATGCAGGTATTCATAAATGAAACCGAGCAGATTTCGCTGAAGGTTGAATGTGAAATCCGCGCCGGTCGTCTTCCCGTCGCCGTCATAATCGCAACTGCCCCTGGCGGAGAAAAACGCCCGCAGTTCCTCATCCGTCTCAATTTCATCCCAGATCAGGTCGCATGCCAGGATAAGGTTCTGGACGAGGAATCGCTCGAAGGTCTGGCCTATGTATCCGTCCTGGCGCTGCGACGGTCCCTCCACGCATCCGTCATATCCTCGATAGAGTTCCGCGAGCCGGTTGAGCATGACGGCGCATTTATGGGCGTATCGGCGGTCGCCGGTGGCGGCGTAGGCCAGCGCGAGCTGGACGACTGGAGTCCCTCCCTGGTACTTCGATCCTCCGTCCGGTTCGTAGGGGCTGGAGAACAGCTTGCCGATCAGGTAATAGCGGTACGCGGCGACAAAGTAATACCGTCTTCCCGGATTGAGGAATCCCTCCGGCGCAAGCCATCCGCTCCCGTCGTCGCGAACGACCGTCTCTTCGCCGGTCTTCGGATTCTTCACAATCGCGCCGTCATGCCATAGTTCGCCCCCATGCTTGCATCGCCATTGATACGGGGATTCGAGGGTCGCGGTGAAGCTCATGCGCGCGCCGCCGTGGATCGGGCAGCCCTTCTCGAACTGCGGGCAGAGCGCTCGCGGATTGCCCTCGGGTAACAGACCGCAGATGTATTCATCGCTCTGCGCGAGCCACCAGTCGGCATCCTTTCGAATCGCCTCGACAAGACTCTTCGCCCACGGCCTCGACGCCGCGTTCCTGCGCCCCCTGGCAACGTCCTCAGCGTCAATGATGCCCATGAAGCCGCGCGGCTTGCGCTGTTTCGTGGCGACCGCGAGCGCGGGGGCGACGCGCGCGGAGTCCTCGCGTTCGCGCAGCTCTCGAAACTCCTTCCGGATTTCGCCGGCCAGGCGTTGAACGTCAACAGGGATTTCGGGCTTCTCCGGACTGCCGGTAACCTCAAACTCCGCGATCCGGAGCCGCCTGTCCGCAAGGGCTGACGCGCCCTCCGGAGGCTGGAAAATCCGAATCGCGTCCATCCGCGCGCCCCCGGCCATGATGGTTGTTGCGCTCTCCGGCTTGTCCCGCGAGATTTCCGCGATTGTGAACCAGCGTCCGTCAAGGCAACCCTGAAGGATGAAACGCCGGGGCGTGAAAGGCTCTTCCGCCGACCCGGCCCAATAGACCTTCACCGAATCGGCGTTGATTCTCCTCGGGAAAACCAGCGCGAGGGCATGCGTCGCCTCCCAGTTGTCGGAAGCCCATGACGCGGTCATGGCCCCCGCCTCTGACCCGTCTCTGTTCCCGTCGCGGACGCAATCAGGATGGTAACCGTCAATTCCCCATCGGTCGCGGCATTGGCTGTCGGCGACGGCGACGACCCCGTTCAGGCGCGCCATATTCGACGGCGCGGCATCCGCCCCGCCCAGCAGACTCAGGACGAGCAGTGGAATTGAGTAGACCATGTGTGCGCTCCTTGCAATCCATAAATTCCGGTTTGGCGTTTTCGCGCCGGAAAACGCGTTGCGCCGGATACCGAGTCTACGGCGCGGAGGATTCGGGAACAAGCAGTTGATTGGATTAATGAAGATGAGACGTCCGACCGGGGATGCGGCGATGTGGTCGAATATAAGGGCGCGTGTTAAAAAACGCTGAAAGATGGAGCGGATTATCCTCACCCGCGCGGAATAAAACCGTGTTTTCTTTCCCTAATAGGCTGGCGCTTGCGCGCTTTTTGCGGGTATCTCGTTCTTGCTTTCACTCCGGAGGACGCTATACTTACACGGCGCATTTCAGCTTGAAAAGGTCATGCGACTTGCTTTCATGGTAAACCGAGGCTGAAATTCCCACCTCGCGCTTCAATGGAGCGCCAACTGCGGGGAGGAGAATCTGTTCCGAAATGATCAAGGTCAGGATCCTTGAGCGCTACTGCAAGGGCTGCGGGCTGTGCGTAAGCTTCTGCCGGCAGGGCGTCCTTGCGATCGGCGAGCAGCGCAACAAGCTTGGCTACGAAATCGCCGAAGCCGTCGCCCCGGACAAGTGCGTCGGTTGCTCCCAGTGCGCCCTCATGTGCCCGGACGCGGCCATCGAAATCGTCAAGGAAACGGACGCAGGCGCGGAGGCGGAAAAATGAACACTGACTGGCTGCCGCCTGAAAAATGCCTGCTCACCGGCAACGAAGCCTCAGTCGAGGGCGCGCTGCTGGGCGGATGCCGCTTCTTCGTCGCCTACCCAATCACGCCCCAGAACGAGGTCATCGGACGCATGTCCTGGCGCATGGAGGAGGTAGGCGGCGTCTTCATCCAGGCCGAAAGCGAGGTCGCCTCGATCAACATCATGCTCGGCGCCTCATGCGCGGGCGTGCGCGTGATGACGTCCTCCAGCAGCCCCGGCATAAGCCTCATGCAGGAGGGCATCTCCTACATGGCCAGCATGGGCATGCCGTGCGTGATCTCCAACGTCCAGCGCGGCGGCCCCGGGCTGGGCGACATCGGCCCCTCCCAGGGCGACTACTTCCAGGCCACGCGCGGGGGCGGCCACGGCGACTACCATTGCATCGTCCTCTCGCCCTACTCCGGCCAGGAGGTCATGGAACTCACAAAGATCGCCTTCGACCTGGCCGACCAATGGCGCACACCGACCATCATCCTCGGCGACGCGCAGATCGGGCAGATGATGGAGCCGGTCATCTTCAAGGGCGTCCAGCCGGTTGACGTTGAGAACATGCCGCCAAAGCCGTGGGCGCTGACCGGCGCGAAGGGGCGCCCATTCAAGTTCCACCGCTCCTACCTGGGCGGCAAGGGGGAGCTTGAGGGCCACAACGAAAAACTTCAGGCGAAATACCGCGACCTGCTTAGATCCTTCCCAGGCTGGCAGGAGGTCACAGGCCCAGAGGACGCCGACATCCTGCTGGTTGCCTACGGCAGCACGGCGCGCGTCTGCAAGGGCCTCGTCGAAGAGCCGCCTGAAGGACTGGAAGGAAAACTCCGCCTGTTCCGCCCCAAATCCGTGTGGCCTTATCCCTATGCAGCCTTGAAGGAAGAGGCGATGAAGGCGAAATGCGTCCTCACCGTCGAGATGTGCTCCGGGCAGATGGTTCAGGACGTCCGGCTGGCCCTTGAGGGCGCTAGGCCGGTCTTCTTCGCCGGGCGCGTAGGGCAGGGCGTTCCCACCAGCGACCAGATCGCCCGCAAAGCGCTCGACATCCTCGCCGGCAGGGCGCTCCCGGCTGGCGTGATCTCATTCCGAGGCGACGAATGACCCAGACCACCGAAAAGATCATCTACCGGCGCCCCGAAGTCCTTCAGGAGCGCAACTTCCACTTCTGCCCCGGCTGCGGGCACGGCATCGCGCACAGGATTCTCGCCGAAGCGCTGGAGGAATCCGGCATGGCGGAACGCGCCGTCGGCGTATCCCCCGTCGGCTGCGGCGTCGTGACATACTTCTACATCGGCATTGACTGGCAGGAGGCCCCGCACGGGCGCGCCCCGGCAGTGGCCACCGGCATTAAGCGCAGCCGCCCCGACCTTCTCGTCCTGACCTACCAGGGCGACGGCGATCTGGCGGCCATCGGCACGGGAGAGTTCGTCCACTGCGCCAACCGAGGAGAGAATATCACCTCCATCTTCATCAACAACGGCCTCTACGCCATGACCGCCGGCCAGATGGCCCCGACGACGCCCATCGGGCGGCGCACCTCCACAACGCCGAAGGGCCGGACCATCGCCCGCGACGGCTACCCGCTGCGCGTCTGCGAAATGCTCGCGCCGCTTGACGGGACGGCCTACTTGGAGCGCATCGCCCTGACCGATCCAAAGAGCGTGCGCCAGGCGAAAAAGGGCATACTCAAGGCGTTCCAGTATCAGATGGAAGGCCGGGGATACACGCTGATCGAACTCCTCAGCCCGTGCCCGACGCACTGGCGCATGAAACCGGTTGACGCGATCAAGCGCATCAAGGAGGAAGTCCTCCCAATTTTCCCCACCGGCGTCATCAAGGACGTGGGAAAGTAGGGTGTGCGATTCGCGAAGCGGATTGCACACGCGAAGACTGCGATAGCAATGTAGTGTGTTCCGGCGCTTCGCCGGAACGCACCAAATCGGCCGCATCGTAGGGTGTGCGACTTGGCGTCTCGTCTGCGAGACGAGCAAGTTGCACACGCGAAGACGAACCTAGGAACGGAACCAACCGACATGACAACCAACGTGAAAACCGGCATCACCGAGCGCATCGTCATCGCGGGCTTCGGCGGGCAGGGCGTCCTGAGCCTGGGCAAGATGCTCATCATCGCGGGCATGGAAGACGGCAAACAGGTCACGTACCTCCCCTCCTACGGAGCTGAGGTGCGCGGCGGCGCGGCCAACTGCCAGGTCGTCATATCTGATCACGAAATCGCCTCCCCCCTGGCCGAATGCCCCGACTCCGCCATGCTTTTCAGCCAGCCCAGCTATGACCGTTTCCAGGCGGACATGCGGCCCGGATCGTGCATGTTACTGAACGCGCCGACGGTAAAAGACTTGCAGCAGGTTTCCGCGCGCGGCGTGGAGGTTCTCGAAGTCCCTGCCACGAAAACCGCCGCCGACATGGGCAATGCGCTGGTGGCCAACCTCGTCATGATCGGCGCGTATCTTGCCCACAGGCCGGTTGTGGCCCCGGAGGCGTTCTGGAAGGCGTTCGAGGCGGAGTTCGGCAAGCGAAAGTCCGACCTCATGGCCCTCAATCGCGAAGCCTTCGAGAAGGGCATGGAGATGGGGCGGCGATAGTGGGGGCGCGCACCTTTGGACTGCGGCGGCAGCGCCTCCCCCGAAGATGACGAAAGTAGGGTGGGTCGTCAGCAGCGCGCAAGGCGCGATGCGGTGACCCACCAATGAGACTTTCGGAGTAGTACACCATAACCCCCAACGCTAAAATGCTCTTGACTTGCCGTTGACGACGGTTAGTATCACCAGAGAGGCAACGCGATGTGTGTTCACGGAAAACGCTTCGAGCTGCTGAACCTGGGCCTGCGACTGCCGCTCCTTTCGGGGCGGTAGGCCGGGGCAAGGTCCGCGAACACGAAACAGAAGCATCGAAGACCAGCCCTGAGCCAGACCCGGCCCAGGGCTTTTTTGTTCATCCGGCGACGCCCCCTAGTGCGCTCGTCGGCAAGGCTGACGCGCCATGCCCGTATCCGGGCTAGTCTGCCAAAGACAACGTAAGCGTAACTTTCAGCGCTAACCGGCCGAGGAAACAAGCGAAATGTCCCCTAAGGATTACAACCCGCAGATAATCGAAGACAAGTGGAAGGCTTACTGGAACCAGAGCAAGCTCTTCAAGTGCCCCGACAATCCGCCTTCTGAGAAGTTCTACTGCCTCGTCATGTTCCCCTATCCGTCCGGCACGCTCCACGTCGGCCACGGGCGAAACTACATCATTGGCGACGTAGTGGCGCGCTACAAGATGATGAAGGGCTTCACCGTCCTGACGCCGATGGGCTGGGACGCCTTCGGTCTTCCCGCCGAGAACGCCGCCCTCAAGCGCGGACTGCACCCGAAGAAGTCCGTGCGCGACAACATTGACAACATGAAGCGGCAGCTTCACCTCCTCGGCATCGGCTACGACTGGGACCGCGAGATAGCCTCGTGCGATCCGGAGTATTACCGCTGGACGCAGTGGATCTTCCTGAAGCTCTATGAGCGCGGGCTTGCCTACCGCAAGAACGCCCCGGTCAACTGGTGCCCCTCCTGCAACACGGCCCTGGCAAACGAGGAGGTTGTCAACGGCGGTTGCGAGCGATGCGGGACGGAGGTTGTGCAGAAGGCTCTGTACCAGTGGCTCTTCCGCATCACGAAGTACGCCCAGACGCTGCTTGACGATCTCGACACGCTTGAGAACACATGGCCGAAGAAGGTCCTGCTCATGCAGCGCAACTGGATCGGGCGCAGCGAGGGCGCGCGGGCCGTCTTCACCGTCGAGTCCACCGGCGAGGAGCTGCCCATCTACACCACCCGCCCGGACACGCTCTGGGGCGTCACGTTCATGGCCATCGCCCCCGAACATCCGCTCATTGACCGCCTTGTCAAGGGCACGCCCTACGAGGAGAAGGTCATGGAGTTCTGCAACCGCCTCCGCAAGCGCAAGCGCGTCGTGCGCGGCGAGGAGGAGCCGGTCAAGGAAGGCATCTTTACCGGGCATTACGTCATCAACCCCGTCAACGGCGACCGCGTTCCGCTCTGGGCGGCGTCCTACGCCCTGATGGATTACGGCACGGGCGCAGTCATGGCCGTGCCGTCCCACGACCAGCGCGATTTCGAGTTCGCCAAAAAATACGACATCCCCATCAAGGTCGTCATCCAGCCCCCGGGGAAGAAACTCGTCGTGTCCGAGATGACGGAGGCGTATGTCGAGGAGGGCGAGATGGTCAACAGCGGCCCCTTCGACGGGACGCCGAACATGGAGGGCATCAAGAAGGTCACGGCCTTCCTGAAGGAGCGCGGCAAGGGCGGGCCGGAGGTCAACTACAGCATCCGCGACTGGCTCATCAGCCGCCAGCGTTACTGGGGCGCGCCCATCCCCATCGTCTACTGCGACAAGTGCGGCGAAGCGCCGATTCCGGAAAAGGACCTGCCGGTGGAGCTTCCCGACGAGGTTGACTTCACCCCGCGCGGGCAAAGCCCGCTCGCCTTCGTCGAGAGCTTCGTCAACACGACCTGCCCGAAATGCGGCGGCCCCGCCAAACGCGAGACGGATACCATCTGCCAGTGGCTCTGCTCCTGCTGGTACTTCCTGCGCTTCATTGACCCGAAGAACGACAGGGAAGCCTTCAGCCGCGCGCTGATTGACAAATGGATGCCCGTTGACCAGTACATCGGCGGCGTGGAACACGCGGTATTACATCTGCTTTACACCCGCTTCGTGGTCAAGGTCCTCTGCGACGCGGGATACGTCAGCCAGAAGCATCGCGAGCCGTTCGCGTCCCTCTTCACGCAGGGCATGATCTGCAAGCGGACGTACGCCTGCACGAAATGCGGGCACATCGTTTCGGACAGCCCGACCGTCCACGAGCCGTGCCGGTGCGACTACGGCATGTCGCTCAACGACCGCATCGAGAAGCGCCTTGACGTAACCGACACGTTGGACAAGATGAGCAAGAGCAAGGGCAACGTCGTCAGCCCGAACGAGCTTTGCGAGAAGTTCGGCACGGATACGCTGCGGCTCTACGAACTCTTCATCGGCCCCCCGCAGTACGACGCGGAATGGAGCGACAAGGATATCAAGGGGGCGGAAAGATTCCTGCTCAGATTCTGGAATGCCGTTACTGAAGACCTGGAGCGGCTCTCCGGTTGCGCGGGCGATTATGAAACGCTCTCAGCCCGCCTGCTGGAGGCGTTCCGGGGAGGAGAATTAAAAGGCGAGACGAAACATGTTTTTCAGGAAACGCATCGCACAATCGCCCGTGTGACGGGTGACATTGAAAGCTCGTGGCAGTTCAACACGGCAATCGCCGCGGTCATGGAACTGCTGAACACCCTCCGGGCCACGAAAATGGGAGACGGCGATTCCGGCTGCAAGGTCAAGCGTTACGCTTTCGAGTCCATGACGCTTCTGCTCGCCCCCTTCGTTCCGCACATCTGCGAGGAAATCTGGGAGATGCTGGGCCACGCGCCGAGCATCTTCAAGCACGGCTGGCCGAAGGCGAACGAGGCGGCGCTCAAGCGCGATGAGATCGAGATGCCGGTGCAGGTCAGCGGCAAGGTGCGCGGGCGCATAACCGTGGCGGCGGACGCTACTGAGGACGAGGTCAGGGCCGCAGTCCAGGGGAATGAAAGCGTCGCAAAATCCCTTGAAGGCAAGACGATTGTCAAAATGGTCATCGTGCCGGGCAAGATTGTGAACATCGTGGCGAAGTAGACGGCAAGAGGACTGTAATGTTTTTTTCGACGGGTCTTGCATGCGCCCGGCGAATACAACTTGCGTTTATGCGATCTCTGAGAAATAGCTACTGTAACACGCCCCCCGTCGGCGATAGAATTGAGGGCATGAACATTTCCTGCAGAATAGGAAGGTCAAGAACTCTCGCGCAGGAGAACGTAATCAAGATGCAACCGGCCTGTCTGGCTTGCCCTGAATGCCGATGACACATCCTGAGTCACAACCATCGCTCTTTCCGGAGAACAGGAAGATCATTTCCGATCAGTTTTCCGATATTGCCGACGCCGTCTTTTCATGTGGCGATTCGTATCAAACATTAAAGACATGCCCAGACGGTTTTGCAAAGTTGATCATCACGTCGCCCCCATATAACATCGGCAAAGAATATGAAACGCAGACAAAGTTGGAGCGTTATCTTGACGGATTGCGACCGATCATCGAACAATTGGTTCGCATTCTGTCCACCGACGGCTCCCTATGCTGGCAAGTTGGGAACTACGTTGAAAACGCGGAGGTCTTCCCTCTCGATATCTACTATTACCCCATTTTCAAGAAACTTGGACTTCACTTGCGGAATCGAATCATTTGGACGTTTGAGCACGGCCTGCATTGCTCAGTGCGATTTTCCGGTCGGTATGAAACACTTCTGTGGTTCACGAAGAGCGAGGATTATACGTTCAATCTTAATCCGGTTCGCGTTCCGGCAAAGTATCCGGGAAAGACGAATTTTAAGCCGGGCCCAAAATATGGCTTGCCTTCGGGCAACCCGCTCGGCAAGAACCCCTGTGATGTATGGAAACTCATGGTCAAAGAATGGGAGACGGGACTCTGGTCCATCCCCAACGTAAAAGCGAACCATCCTGAGAAGACAATTCATCCATGTCAGTTCCCGATAGAATTGGTTGAGCGATGCGTCTTGGCCATGACAGACGAAGGCGATTGGGTGCTTGATCCATTCAGCGGTGTGGGGTCCGCGATGTTGGCGGCAGTCCGACACAATCGCAAGGCGATGGGTTGCGAAAAGGAACCCGCTTATGTAGAAGAAGCGCGACGACGGATGAATCTTCTACTGTCCGGGCAATTGCCCTATAGGCAACTGGGGAAACCGGTCTATCAACCCACGGGTAGAGAGAAAGTTTCACAAGTCCCGAAGGAATGGTTTGGCGGAGAGCATAAGGAATGAAGATCGCCGGCGCATACTCATTCAACAACGGCGAGCAGGCCTTGAGTAAAAACTATCTCGATCTTCTCACGGAGATCCGCGACGCCATCGCCGCTGTTGATGCCTCGACCTGTATGACAAAGAAGAGCAAGGAAAAAACAATGCCTGGTCAAATGCTCTATTCGCCCAAGAGCCTGAACCGCTACTTCGAACAACAATTCTATTCGAGAGGGTGGAACTCGGTAAGAGTAAAGTGTGACTATCCCACGCGATTCTATGCGCCTGATTATGCTCCCCAGGAACTGAGGAAAGGCGCCTTTCGTGAGATGGATTTCGTGAAACGCCGGCTTGGCGTTGAGGTACAGTTCGGCAAGTATTCGTTCATGGTCTACAATGTCGCCGCGAAGATGACAATATTCCGGAATCTTGGCCACATTGACGCGGGCGTGGAGATCGTTCCGGTCAAGGCATTGGCCGATCATATGAGCAGTGGCGTCAGCTATTTTGAGCAGTTTGTGTGGGATTTGGAGAAGCGCGGCGTCTCAAACATAGACGTCCCGGTCTTGATATTGGGAATTGACGTATGAATAGCAAGACTGAAACATCATCATTCGATTATCAGACAACGGAGCGTGGAGGATAACAAATGAAGAAACTCGGCATTGCGCTTGCCGTGATCGGGGGCGGCATCGTCCTCATTCACGTGATCTACACATATCTCTTCTCCGGCAAGGACCTGGCTTACGTCAGGATGGTTGAAGGCGGGCAGTTGACCGATAAAATCGCCTCCGGGGAGATCGAGGAGGACGGCGACATCCGCGTCAGGCTCAAACCCCTCGCGCTAGACCCCGGCATGAACCCCATCCGGGCCATAATCTACATGGAATACTCTTACGCCGGCGCGCTGACCCGCCCGTCCCTTGACTATGACATGGAGATCGTCGCCCCGGACGGCTCCCGTGCGCATCACGCCCACGGCCATTCCTCCGAATCGGATAACGGGCACGGCGTCAGTTCCATCGGCAGCATTTCAACTACCCAGGTCGGCGGCTCATTCTCCGTGCAGGACGGCGGGGATTATGCCGTCAGCTTCAGGTTCCACCCGTATAAATCCAGCGTCAAGCAGACTGGCGTCGAATTCCGCAGCAACGCGGGCAGCCTGAACTGGCAGATCATCGGCGCCGGGGTGATCATCGGCCTGCTCGGCGGGGCGATAATAGCGTTCGTGGATTGATACCGTATGATATGCCGCGCATCGGCGGGCAGCTTCGTGAAAGTCCAGGCCGTCTTCCAGATCAGGCGCGCTGAAGCGCGGCGCGCGCCAGGCCGGAGGACGCTGTTCCCGCCTGTCTGAATCCGCTGTCCGTTCCGGCGAAGGCGCTCCGTCTGTTGTGGTCATCCGGGCGTTGACTGGGATCGCGCTTGACGCTACGATCCGTCCGTGTCGCCTGTTGCCTTCGCGAGCCTTCCCGAAGCCTTGGCCTCGAAACAATGCAGGTAGCCCCGCCAGGAGACCCCTCCCTGCCGGAATCGCCCGGTTCCGCTCCGCACGAGTGTTCGGCATGCGGCGTGCCGTTTGATCCGGCGCGGCATGAGCAGTGCCCCCGCTGTGGCCGGCCTGTGCCCGCAGACGCGCGCCCGGGCAGGGTTGTGCGGGCCTTCCCCCTGATGCATTACACCGCGCTTGCCTGTTATCTCTTCTGCGCGTGCTGGCTCCCGTTCTGGAGCCTGAGAGCGTCCTACTTCCGTATTTCCCACGGCTTCCCGCTAGCAGATTATTATGTGATGGGCGCGCCGGACCCGGTCATTGTCGGCAGGACCATGATCCGGGACTTGGCGCCGATCAACGCCTTCGCCAACATTGCCATCTGGGCGGGGGGCTTCGTATTGTTCCGGGCGGGCTGGATGCGGTTCGAGAAACGGGGATGCCTTGGCCTGCTCAATGGCGTCGTCGTCATTGTTACGACGTGCGTGACGATTTCCGGTTTGGCGTCCCTTTCCGCGAGGGCGGATTTCTGGTACCCGATGCAGTCCACCGGCGCGTTTAAAAAGGCCTGCGGCTTCGCCGGGGAGCGGGTCATGCTCATTCCGCTTCGGGCGGCAGGATTGTGGTCGCGCACGCAGCTTGCCGGGGTGTTTTCCCCGGCGCTGGGATGGACGGCGCCGGACCTGTTTCTGGCCGTTTGTGCATGGGTGTTGCCGTGGTGCGCGGCCTGGGCGGTTTTCCGACGATTTTGCGGGCGCGGCGGCAGCGCATGAAAGCATCGTTTTTTTGCGGAATTGGGCGTCGTCCCGCCTTGAAATGTCTGCGCATAGCGGTTAACATTCGATTATTCGCGGACATAAGCCGGGCACGGACGCATGTGAAAAAGGCGTTCATGCCCGGATGGGATTTGAACCGGAAAGAAGCGCATTAAGTCGAAAGGAGTAAAAAATGGCAGAGGAAAAAGAGGGCGCGCTGAAGAGGGCTGGCGAGCTTGTAAAGGAAAAGGCCGCCATCGTGCAGGAGAAGGCGAAGGAAGCCGGCGCGGAAGTGAAGCAA
Source organism: Planctomycetota bacterium (assembly GCA_022711755.1). GTDB lineage: Bacteria > Planctomycetota > Brocadiia > SM23-32 > JAKLEA01 > JAKLEA01. The sequence goes on along the minus strand of JAKLEA010000006.1, from coordinate 213,754 downwards.
TATGTCGGCGAGAACCCGGCCAAGAGCCTGCTGCTGGCCGCCTGCGTCGGATTCCTGCTCGGAATGCTCGTTGCGCGAAGAGAGTAGTCAGGTGGCGGAAGAACCGGCAGGAGACCCAGGGGCCGTGCCCCGAAAGGGCGGTCTGATCGGCACATTGATCGAGATCGGCGCCCAGTTGGGTCAGCTTGTCGAAACCCGCCTCCAGCTCCTCGAACTCGACTTCGAGGAAAGAGCCAAAGCTGCCATCGGCCTGGTGCCTTACCTGATCGGGCTGGCGGCAGCTTTGTTTTTTGCGGCGGCTGCGTGCGAGGTCTACGTCGCATACGTTATCCACATGTACTGCCGCGACCTCAATCACTGGAGCAGCGGGCTTTCGGCCTTCGCCACGTTCGCCGCAATGTTGCTGCTAAACGCCACGCTTGTGCTCGTGCTTTATGACGCGCTTCGCAAACGCCTGCACAGGGCCAACCTTGACGAGGAGGAAGACTGAGCGTGGAAAGCATAAAGCGTCGCAGGGCGAGGCTTGAGGCGAAGTCCCGCGAGCACAGGATGGAGATCGAGCGGCTGGCGGGGGAATTGCAGTCTGAGCTTAGCCCGTCGCGCCAGATAAGCAAGCATCCCGTGGCGGCGACTTGCGGGGCGTTGCTGGTAGGTTGCGCCATGGCGACGCGCGGGCGGGGCAGGCGCGTCGTCGAACCGGAGCGCGGGCGCGAGCGCGCGGGCGGCATGGTCGGCGGTTGGCTAAGAAGCGCCATCAGCAACGCCTTCAAAAACGTTATCGGCGCGCAGATCGCCCTTTTCCTGAACTCGCTCCTTGAGGGCTTCGATCCCCGAATCTCAGAATTGGCGCGAATGGCCCGCCATGGGCGCGGACGAGGGCGGAGCAGGCCTGACGAATAATCCCCCCCCCTCGAACCGGAGAGCTCAGGGAATGCCTCATCCGACATGGCATCCCGCAAGGCTGAACTCGCCCACGCCTGATCATCTTCCTGATAACCTGATTTTACCGGAGCAAAGGCAATGAAACTCGGCATCATCGGCGGCGGATCAATCGCCAACTGGCATCTTGACGCATACAAGGGCAACCCCCGGCTTGAAAACGTCCTGCTGGCGGACCCCGCGCCAAAACCGCATACTATCGAGAAATTGAAGGCCGCCTTCCCCGCGACGAAGATCGTCCCTGACTATCGCGACCTCCTCGGCGAAGTTGACGCCGTGGACATCTGCCTCCCGCACGACATGCACGCCGAAACCGCGATCGAGGCCATGAAGGCCGGCAGGGACGTCATTACGGAAAAGCCGATATCGAATACCTCCCGGGACGGCCTGGCGATGATCGAGGCGTCTAAGAAGCTTGGTAAAAAGCTCCTGGTCGTGATGAATCACGCCTACACGCCGCAGTTCCTGAAAGCGCGTGAAATCGTCAAGTCCGGCGGGCTGGGCCGCGTCTTCATGGAACTCATCCATGTCTCCGGCAACGAATTCGCGACGATGAACATCCGCGATCACTGGAAGGGCGACAAGGTCCGCGCCGGCGGCGGCGTCCTCGTTGACACGGGATACCATGCGATGTACCTCACGCTGGACCTGTTCGGCATGCCGAAGTCCGTCACCGCCGTCACGCGCCGCATACTCGTGGAGCCGGAAAACAAGGGGGATGACAACTGCGCCGTGACCCTCGAATTCCCCGGCGGGGCGATTGCGACGCTCTCGCTCTCATACACGATCTTCCACGAGCCATGGACCGAGCGGAGATACGTCTACGGGACTGACGGTTCGATAGCGATGAGCGACGACCCCGCCGCGCCCTTCGCGCTATACCGCAACCACAAGGTGGTCGAGACGATGGAGTGGAAATACGACAATCACCCGCAGGGCGTCGGCATGACGACCTGCCTGAATCTTTATCTGGATTGCCTTGCCGGGAAGGCGCAGCCGATGCTCCCGCCGGAGCATTCGCTCAACGTGTTGAAAACCATTGAGGCTTGTTATAAGGCATCTGAGACGGGCAGGCGGATTGACTTATAGCCCCCCCCCGATTGGATAAGGGCGGCGGGATCAGAAATCCACGGTCTCGCCGGGTTTGTCATCCTGGATAAGGCTCACGCCTCCGGAGAGCGATTGCGCGGCCTGCTCAAGCTGCTGTTTGACGACGGCGTCCTGCTCCTTCGCGAGGGCTTCCTGCACGGCGGGCAGGGCGGCCTTGCCGTCGCCCATCATCGCCCCGATGCCGGACGCGACGGACGTGCGGACGGCTGCCTCGGGGTCGGCCAGCATTTTCGACAGGAGGGGGATGGCGGGAGGCCCCATCTCGCCCAGGACGTAAGCGACCTGCTTTCGCATCTCGACGTTTTCGTGGGCGATGACCTTGGCCAGCGTCGGCAGCGCAGCCTCGCCGATGCGGTTGATGGAGCGGGCTGCGAGCCTGCGCGTCTGGCGCTCCGGGCGGTTCAAGCACCAGATGAGCGCCGGAAGCCCCTCGACGCCCATCTTCTCAAGCGTCTCGGCGGCCTTGCGCTGCGCGCCCATGTCGCCCTTGACCATCTGAACAACGAGAGCCTTTATTTCTTCCTGACTGGCCATTGATTTCCTCCCGTTCCGGCCGGATTGCCTCCGGACCCTTGCGCTTCCTCAGGCGGGAAGGATAACCGAATTCCGCCCCGCTGAAAAGCGTTCATTCCGAATCAAAAATCGGGCGCGGATTATTGCCATCGGGTCTGCGGTTTCCCGCCGCCGGCGGCCTTCGACTCAAGGGCCTTGATCATCCGCACAAGGGTCCAGTTGACCGGCGTCGGAATGGCGTGCCGCTCGCCCAGGCGCGCAATGGCCCCGTTGATGAAGTCAATCTCCGTCGGGCGGCCCTTGCGAATGTCAACCAGCATCGAAGGCCGGTGGTCGAAGGTGGCCGGGACCTGGTATCCCCGCAGGTATTCCAGGTACCCCTCCGCGCTGTTCCAGAATGTCGTCACCCCGGCGGGGGCAAAGGCGTCGAAAGCCTCATGCACGACGCGCTCGATGATGCGCCATGAGTCGGGCTGGAGCAGCGCCCCGTAATGCGTGTCAAGCATCGCGCCGAGAGGATTGAGCGATGAGTTGTAAAGGACCTTCGCCCAGAGGTATTTCGATACGTCGTCCGCGGCGTCGCACGGAATCCCCACCGCGCGGAACAGGGCCGCAAGCTCCTCGACCGCCGCGTCCCTCCCGCCGCCCAGCCTGCCCAGCTTCACGCTGTCGGCGCTGACGGTCACGGTCACGCGCCCCGGCTCAGGAATTGCGAAGCCGATGATGACCATCCCCGCCATGGTTCGCGCCGGGCCGAAGCGGTCGGCGGCGATCTGCTGGTTGCCGAATCCGTTCTGAAGCACGACAACCTGGCCGGGCCAGTCCGGGGGCAATCCCGCGACCACGCTCTCCGTGTCGTATGCCTTGCAGGTGATAAGCGTGTAATCCGGGGCGGCGTCCATCGGCAGGACCGTCTCCGCGCGTACGTTGCGCGTGAAATGCTCTCCCCAGAGGCCGTCAATCCTCAGCCCGTTGCGCGAGATCGCGTCCATGTGCGCGGCGCGCCCGATCATGCGCACCTCATGCCCCGCCGCGCCGAGCATGACGCCGAATCCGGAGCCGACGGCCCCCGCGCCGAGGATGACGAAACGCCTGGATGGTCTGAGTTCTGACATTGGCCGGAAATCGCCCTGATGAAGCGGAAACGATGGATTGCCCGACGATGGCGGGGAGTTTATCCCGGCAGGCCGGGGAGTTCAAGACGGGATGGCCCCGTGCTGTCGTATTCGCGACATCCCCCCCCCCATTTTCCGCGCAACACGCGTGTATGTGTTTAGCGCAACCGTTCCTTCGGAGAACGGAAGTGGGCATTGATCGGCCCCCATCCACCGCTATGCGGTCCCCCTTCCCCCGCTACACGGCGCGGGGGAAGGTTGTATACTCTCGCATTCCTTTCCATCGAGGAACCGGACGCTAAACACATACACGCGCGTAAAATGGGGGGAGGTGGACTCGACAGAGGCCGGCGGGGGGCCGGCATCGCGGACCTCCGCGGCTCCGCACAGGCGTCTTTCGCCCATTCTTCTATGCTACACCCGGCCTGCCGCCGAACCTCCGATCTCCTTGACTTGCCGATACGCGAAGGGTACATAGAATCAGCTTCAGCCGTCGGCGGGAACAGGCGCAAATTGACTTCGCGGCTTACGACGCTGAAAATTCGCAACCGCCCCCTCATGCGGCGGCGCGGGAGAACCGGATTTTGGGCGACAGCATTGTATTTGTGACCCCTTGCAGCCTGCGGTTCTGGATCTTCGGGAAGGGAACCGTCCAGCCTGTATATGGTCCCATTCTTCTCGGGACCATCCTGCGCAATGCCGGGTTCAAGGTTCGCGTTATTCAACAGAACCTGCTTGATCGCCCCATTCAACCGTCCGATCTTGACGCCGACTGGCTGGGCCTTTGCCTGTTCACTCCCAGCGCGCACGCAGGTTACGAGATATGCAGGATGTACAGAGCGGCGCGTCCCGACGGACGGATAATAGCCGGGGGAATACATCCAACTTTCTGCCCTGAGGACGTTCTTCCGCATGTGGATCACATAGTCAAAGGCGAAGCGGAAAACGTCATTGTTGACCTGCTGAAATATGGCAGCTCTGAAAAGATCATTGAATCGGAACCGGTCGTGGACCTTGACAACCTGCCCATGCCGGACTTTTCTCTGCTGACCGGCGGCGGCGTGATCAGGGATTTCCCCATCGTCACGTCAAGAGGCTGCCCGCACAAGTGCGACTTCTGCCAGGGCCGCGCTTTCTCAGGGTCGTTGTACAGAAAGAAAAGCCCGGAGCGAGTGATCGAGGAGATGAAACTGGCCCCGGCCAACGCGAAAATCAGAATCAATGACGACAACTTCGGCTCCGACAAAGAACGATGCGACAAAATAATTGAAATCCTGGCCGGGATGGGCTTTGACAAGGAATGGAGCTGCATGTTGAGGGCTAACCGCGCAGGCGATCCTGATTTCGTCCGGACCCTGAAGGCGGCCGGTTGCCATACGGTCGGAATTGGAATCGAAACCGTCAATCCAAAGTCGCATAAAGAAGTTCACAAAGGCCAGACGGTGGGTGATGCTTATGAGGCCGTCAATACCTTGCTCAAAAACGACATTCAGGCCGATGGATACTTTATTGTCGGATTCGATTCGGACGACGTTTCAGACATGCATGGGATTGTTGATTTCTGCCAGCGCGAGCAGGTGACAACGTGGACCATAATGGTGCTGACGCCGTATCCGGGAACGCCGCTGGCGCAGAGCCTGGAGGCCGAGGGCAGAATTTTTGAAAGGGACTGGCGTTACTACGATTCAACCCGCGTTGTATTCCATCCCCGGAAGATGTCGGCGAGGAAACTTCAGGAGGAATATATCAATGTGAATCGCCGGCTGGCCGGACGGGCTTCAAGGATTGCCGACTGGGCGGGTTGCGCCGCCGACGTGATCCGCAATCCGAGGAAGGCGCGCCGCATTCAGAACTACACCCGCAGAAGGTCTGAATGGAAGAGGCTGATCTCAGGTTCATTCAAACGATGGATGCGGGACAATAAGGATTATATTTGCGGATTACCCGACTAGCGCGGCTTCAACAGCGAAGGATTGCAGCTCCGCCAGTGACTGGGCAAGAACCTGAGGCTGCGGCGGCTTTGTGGCAGGCCGCGGCATTTCAGATATCCTTGGATGATAAGGGTATACGGTCAGTCGGCTTGACACTTCATTGCTCGCGGCCTATCATCACGGCATACGGCAAAGCGGCCTTCCAGTGGCCGTCCCAGGTCGTTTCGATAAACGTGTATTCAAGGAGGGGAAACCTTGACTGATACGCAAGGAACCGATGCGCCCGCGCCGCGCGCCTTCCGCAAACCGGTGGCGGCGCTGCCGACAAGGGAAACATCCGAGGCCGTCGCCCGTCTCACCGCATCATCGCCCGGCTGCCGGGAAACCATAACGCCGATCCTTCCGGTCGCCTGCGACGGCGCTTCGGTCGAGGACGCGGCTGGAAACCGCTGGCTGGACTTCGCTTCCGTCATGCCGTTCCAGAAGATACCTCCGCCGGCGGGCGGACCGGCCATGCGCGGCGCTGCGGCCAAGGCTGAGCTGGCCGCCAGACTCCTGCGCGGCGCGCCGGCGAAAGACCCCAGGATTTTCTTCGCGTCGCCGCCCGACGGGGCGATTGAGATTGCGCTGCAGATCGCTCTTGAGCACGGCAGGCGCGTCGGCGGCAAGCGGAAAGTGAAGATCGCCTCCATAGGCTCCGGCCTGCGCGGCATGGGCCTGGGGGCGCGCATGTCCTGCGGTCTTGCCGGCCTGGGGCCGGACGTCGAAGCCCTGAAATTGTTCATCCAGGCTCCGTACCCCGACGGGTGGCAGAACGAGGACCCCGGCCTGGACTCGCTTCAGGCCGCCCTGGACGCTGCCGGCGCAAGCGGGCACGACCTGTGCGCCGTCGCCGTGGAGGCAGTCTCCTCAAATCTCGGCGCCATGCTCCCGCTGGCTTACGCGCGCACGCTTTCCGCATGGTGCGGGAAGCACAAGGCCCTGCTGATCCTTGACGAGGCCCCGCTGGGGCTTGGGCGGACGGGCGCATTCTTCTCCGCTGAGGCGATTGGCATCGAGCCTGACATCCTGTGCGTCACTGACGCCGGTTTCTGCGGTTCGACCTTCTCCGCCGCGATCTGTTCCGCGCGCGCGCTTGAGGTTTCCGAGTTCGTTCCCGGATGGGCCCCGATGATGGGCGAGTGTGTCGCGTGGGAAACAGCGCTTGCCCGCGCGGCATGGCTTCAGGCGGATGACGCGCTGAAGCACATCGCCGCCGCGGGAGGACATCTCCAGGCCTGGCTGGCGCACCTCGGCGCGAAGTTCCCGCGCCTGATCGGGCGGGCGGCAGGTTGCGGAATGATCGGATCGCTGCTCTTCGCGCTGCCGGGAGTGAAGGACCCCGATCCGGTAGCGGCGGATGCCGTTGTGAAGAACTGCCTTGCGCAAGGCCTTCTCCTGAATCCGACTATAGCCCCGGCGACCGTCCGCGTCCAGCCGCTGCTGACCGCGCCGGAGGAAGCGCTGACGGACGGGATCGAAGCCATCGAGCAGGTCCTCGTGGCGTTGGACAGGTAACCCGCCGCGCGAAGGATAAGGATGCTGCTCTGGACACTGCTTGCGATATTGATCGCCGCGCATCAGGCGGGCCTTGACGCGCCGAAGGAAATTGCCCCGGCTCTTGCTCCGGCTTTACTGGTTTACCTGGCATCCGTTTATATCGCAGGCCGGCTTTCGACCACGCTTTCACTTAAGGGATTCCTAAGAAGCCTTAAGGACGACGGCCAGGCCCTTTCGCATCGGCTGGCCCGGCGGATGTTCTTCGTCAAGGCGTGGACGCTGCTCGGTTACGCCGTTCTCTGCTACGGCTTCGGCTGGCGCAGCATCGGCGCGTCGGCCGGCGCGCTGACCGGCGGGATTGCGCTGGGCGAGATAGTCAACCTTCTCCCCTTCCTTGCCGGCATCACAATCCTCCTGTGGACGTGGCATCCGCTTGACGCCGAATTGAGGGGGTCGGGAATGAGGCGTGCGCAGTTCGTCGTGTTTGTCCTGCGCCATGAGGTCGCGGTCGCGCTCGCGCCGCTGGTTGTTCTGCTGATTATCACGGAAATCCCTGAAAAGCTGTTTCCGGATTCGCCCGGCATGGCGCAGGCATTATCACTCGCGCTCGCGCTGGGATTCATGATCGTGGCCGGTCCCGGGCTGCTCAGGCGTGTGTGGCGCACAAGGCCGATGCCGGACTGCGCGCTCAAACAGAGCATCGTGGCGCTTTGCAGCAAGACCGGGCTGCGCTGCCGGGATGTGCTGATCTGGGAGACCGGGAAGGCCGATTACGCGAACGCCGCCGTCGTCGGCTTCGTCGGGCGGTACAGATACATCCTGCTCTCGGACGGGCTGCTGGCCAGGCTGGAGCCGGACGAGATTGCGGCGGTCTGCGGGCACGAGATGGGGCACATCGCTCGCCGGCACATGATCTTCTACATGGTTTTCGCTCTGGGCTTCGCGGTCTACCTCGCCATGTTCTGGACGGCGCTGGCGCATGTCTGGCCGGGCGTTCCCCCGCTGGACGATTTCGCCGGCGGGGCTGACGGCTTGCTGCAAGGGGGGCTGTTTCTGGCGTTCTCGGCCTTTTACTGGGGCCTGCTGTTCGGCGGATTCTCAAGGCGCATCGAGCGGGAGGCGGACATGTACGCCGCCGGCGTGGTCGGCGATTACGAACTCTGCGCCCGGGCGCTGGAAAAACTCGGCGAGGTCAACCGGATCGGCCGCTATGCGGACTCCTGGAGGCATTACAGCATCGCGCGCCGGGCCGGGTGCCTGAGAATGGCCGGGCGCGATCCGCGTCTGGCCGCCATATATTCCCAGGTTGTCATTTCCCTGCTGGCCGCGCACGTTCTGGGCGCCGCTCTCGGCGTGGCATGGCTGTTCGATGGTTTCGGAGTAGGAGGTTAGCTTCCTTGCAGACGGGCGACGTTCTCGAAGGATTGAATCCGGAGCAGATGAGGGCGGTCGGACATCCCGGCGGCCCCCTGATGGTCGTGGCCGGGCCGGGCAGCGGCAAGACGCGCGTCGTCACGCGCAGGATCGCCTTCCTGGTAACCCGCGGCGTTCCCCCCCGCGCCATCCTGGCCGTGACGTTCACAAACAAGGCCGCCGACGAAATGCGCTCCCGGCTTGATAAGCTGGGCGTTCCGCAGGGCGTCACGGCGTCAACGTTCCACTCCTTCTGCGCCAACGTCCTGAGGCGCAACGCGGAGCGCGTCGGACTGGACAGCAATTACACGATCTACGATTCTGCGGACAGCCTTCGCCAGATAAAGAACGTGCTGACCGAGCTGAACCTGTCCGAGGAGCATTTCCGCCCGCAGAGCGTCGCCCGCGCGATAAGCAACGCGAAGTCAAGCCTTACGCCGCCGAATCGCTATGAAAAGCGGCATTCCGACCAATGGGGCCGGAACGTGGCGCAGATATACGCCCGCTACGAGGAGGCGCTTCGCCGCGCCAACGCGCTGGACTTCGACGACCTCCTGCTCAAGACGGTCGAACTGCTCGAGCGCGATCTGGAGGTCAGAAATTACTACCAGGGACGTTATATGCACGTCCTGGTGGACGAGTACCAGGACACGAATCTCCTTCAGCACATGATCGTGCGGTACCTCTCCGAGAAACACCGCAACATAACCGTCGTGGGCGATTCGGACCAGATGATCTACGGCTGGCGCGGGGCGGACATACGCAGCATGCTCGACTTCGAAAAGCACTTCCCCGAACTAACGACCGTCATCCTGGACCGGAACTATCGCTCTACCTCGCGCATACTGCGCGTCGCCTCGGAACTGATATCCCACAACAAGGAGCGTCACCCCAAGACGCTGCGCACCGAAAATCCGGAGGGGGAGAAGCCCGTCATCTGCGGATGCGAAACCCCGGAGGACGAGGCCGCGAAACTCGTCCGGCGCATCGAAACGCTCAGGCAGCGGGGCGTCAAACTCAGCGACATGGCGGTCTTCTACCGGGGCAACGCGCAGTCCCGGACAATCGAAGCGGAGTTTCAGAGCAACCTCATTCCTTACGAAATCGTGCAGGGCACGGCGTTCTTCGAGCGCAAGGAGGTGAAGGACCTGCGCGCTTACCTGCAACTGGCCGCCAACCCGATGGACGACGTCTCCTTCGCGCGGGTCGTGAACGTCCCGCCGAGGGGACTGGGCAACAAGAGCGTTGAAACGCTTCAGTCCTTTGCGCGCACATACAGCCTGTCCATGCTTCAGGCCGCGTCCCGCGCCGACCAGATCGCGGACCTCTCAGCCCGCGCGGCGGGGACGTTGAAAGGCTTCGCGGAATGGATGACCGGCCTGTCCCAGGAGAATCCGCGGCAGATGATGCCGTTCCTGAAAAAGATCGTGAACCAGAGCGGCTACCTCAAGAACATTGAAAAGAAGGAGACTGACGAAGCGCGCGACTCCGCCGACATCGTGAACGAATTGCTCAATTATGCCACGGAGTACGACGCGCGGTCGCTGGAGCCGTCCCTGACTGATTTCCTGAGCCGCATGAGCCTGGTCTCAGATGTGGATTCCTGGGGGGAGCAGGCGGACGCCGTGTCGCTCATGACACTGCACGCCTCAAAGGGGCTGGAGTTTCGCGCGGTGTTCATCGTCGGCGTGGAGGAGGAGGTGCTGCCGCACGTCCGAAGCAGTCCGGATTCGGACGCGTCGGGGCTGGAGGAGGAGCGGCGGCTGTTCCACGTCGGCATCACGAGGGCGAAGGAGTTCCTCTGGATAAGCTACTGCGAGGAGCGCATGTCTCAGGGGCGGTTCGCCCTCACCGGCCCGTCGCGCTTCATCGAGGAATTGCCGGAGGATGAGGTCGAGTACGCGGAGGGCGGTTCATCGTCGGCCGGGGCAAGGAGTTCGCGCGGCGGATATGGGGGGGGATATGGCGGCGGGCGCGGGGCATGGAGTTTCGGCGGACGGGAGGGAGGATACGGGAGAAGCAGGGGGGGATACGCGCGCCCGAGTTACGGTGATGACGACCGGCGGAGCCGGGGCGGACGGGGGGGAGGATACTCGGGCGGGGGGCGTCGTGAAATCGAGGAGGACGATTTCACTGATGACGCGGACGGGGAGGAGATTGAGCTTCCGGGATTCGGAAAGTTCAGAATGGGCGAGACGGTGGCGCATCCCGACTTCGGCGAGGGCAAAGTGGCCGGCGGAATGATAACAGGCAGCGGCCCGGCCCTGATTGTGAATTTCAAAGGGGTTGGGAGAAGAACGGTGCTGCTCAGTTACACGAAGCTTACGCGGCGGAAGACGTAAGCCTTGCGCCGGCGCGGAGGCGGCGGATGCGATAACGCATTGCGGAACGCCATGGCATGAAAACATTCATGTTGCGTGATTGGCCGAGGCAGGCGGGTTGCGCATCACGGCAGCCTGTGCGTTTCTTGCCGCGATCATGTCTGCCGTGAAAACCATCTTCACCAGCCGGTTTCGATAGTTCCGCCTGTCCCCGCAGGGGACGGATGACAAAGCCGAGGGCAACGCCCTCGGTTCAGGATGACAGAATGAAACCCGACCCTGCAGGGGTCGGACAGGGGATGATTCTGTTCGCTCAAAGGTCCGTCAATCCCAAACGTAACGTTCGTCAAAAGGGACATTGTATTTCTTAAGGAATGCCACATACTCTTCTTGGAAAGACTTCTTTTCGTCTCTTCTTCTGGGTCCGAATATAACCTGTAAGTTGTTCTATTGCAGATTCGCCAATCGAGAAGGCTCCGTAGCCATCCTGCCAGGCGAATGTTTCAAATTCCCGACCTTTTGTCTTTATCCACTTCGAGGAATCCTTCTTGAGGTGCATGACGAGTTTGCTTAACGCGACATTGCGCGATTGAAGAACAAGCAGGTGAACATGATCCTTCACGCCGCCGATGGCGAGAACGCGAGATTCGTGATTCCTGAGTATGCCGGCCTTGTATGCGTAAAGATCGGCCTCGACCTCAGGAGATATTATCGGCGCGCGGTTCTTCGTGGTGAAGATCAAGTGGATCAGTATTCGCGAGAGCGTCTGCCCCATCTCATTTCCGCGTTGTAATGACACGCTCCTGAGGTTATGCCTTTATCCGACCCTTGCAGGGTCGGAGCCATGGCCGATCGCTTCCGAGGGCGCTGCCCTCGGCTTTGTTCTGCATCCCCTGCAGGGATGCTCGGAAAACAACTCCGAAAAAATGACCAAAATGAACATCATTCATCCCCTGCGGTAATGTGTCCGGAGCCTGCATACTCCAATTTCATGCCAGAGTAATATTCCGCCGCGATTGGAGCAACAAATATAAATCTCTGTCATTCCAATTGACAGATTCAAAGAACACCGGGCATGTCAGACATGTCACATCCCCAGCGGCGCGTCGGGGTCTCGTCCCTTCAATTTCGCGGACCAAAGCCCGATCAGATAGTAAAGGCACGGCACGACCACCAGCGTCAGGACAGTGGCCAGCGCGAGTCCGAATATCACGGCCACCGCCATAGGCCCCCACCACTGGCTGGATTCGCTGTTGACGTCCCACGCCCACGTCTTGAAGTCGTAACTCACGTGCAGGGCCATCGGCAGCAACCCCAGGACGGTCGTGCTGGCCGTCAGGAACACGGGGCGCATCCTTACCCGCCCCGCTGTGACGACCGCGTCCTCCAGCGTCGCGCCGTCCCTGCGCAACTGCTGCGTGTAGTCAATCAGCACGATGGCGTTGTTGACCACGACGCCGGCAAGGCTGATGACGCCCATGCCCGTCATGATTATGCCGAAGGGCGTTCGCGTGACCAGAAGCCCCAGGAATACCCCGGCCAGGGACAGTATCACTGATGTCATGATTATCAGCGGAAGCGCGAAACTGTCGAACTGCGCGACCAGAATCAGAAAAATCAACAGCACCGCGACCACGAACGCCTTGGACAGGAACGCCTGCGTCTCCTCCTGATCCTCCTTCTCGCCGGTGAAGCTGATCAAGTAGCCCTGCGGCATCGGGAAGCCCTTCAACCGGTTCTGAACAACCTTCAGCACCTCCTCAGATCGGAAGCCCTTCATAGTCTCGCCGGTGACGGTGATGACGCGCTTCTGATCGAGGCGGTTGATTGTGCCCATGCCGCTGGCGTAGGTGAGCTTCGCCACGCTTGAGAGCGGGATCTGCGTTCCGGCCATGTCTCCGACCAGCAACTGCTGAATGCGCTGTATGTCCTTGCGGTAGCGGTCCTGCATGCGCACGCGGATTTCATACTCGTCGTTGCCGGTGCGATATGTGCTGACCTTGTAGCCGTTGATGGCGGTCTTGATGACGAATGCGACGTGGTTGGTGCTGAGCTGGAAGAGGGCGGCGCGTTCGCGGTCAACCTCGAAGCGCAGCTCTGGCATTCCCGATTCGTAATCGTCCTGAAGGTCCACCAGCCCCGGCGTGCCGCGGATGATGGACTGGATTTTCAGCGAGAGTTCATGCAGCCGGTCGAAGTCGTCGCCGGATACCTCAATTGTGACCGGCTTGCCCGTCGGGGGGCCTTCCTTTTCCTTCTGGACGAAGATTTTCGCGCCGGGGATGTCCGCCACGTCCTGTCGCATGTATTCGGTCTGCTGTCGCGTGCTGCCCTTGCGGTACTGGCGGTCAACGAAATCCACGCTGACGCGGCTGATGTGCGTTCCGCCCGCTCCGCCGCCGAAGAAGCTCACGCCCCGGGAGCCGACGTTGGTGATTACGTTCTTGATGTCCGGGTAGCGAATGGAGTCGGCCAGCTTCGCCTCGATGCGGCGGGCGATCGCGTCGGTGACCTCCAGGCCGGTTCCCTCGGCGCATTCAATGTCAATGTAGGCCCGGCGCGGCTCGATGTCCGGGAAGAACTCCACCCCGCGGCCGTAAATCGAGTAAAGATAGATGACGACGATTAGCGAGCCGAAGGAAATTGCCAGGACAGCTATACCGTAGCGGACCGCTTTGCGCAGGATCAGTTCGTATGTGATTAATATGCCGTTTCCGACGAAACCGGATATCCGGTCGTAGACAAATCCAGCCTTGTCGAAGGCCTTCTTTGAGCCCGGCCCGGCAAGCAAGAGCGTCACGATCATCGCAATGAAGGACGCCGCCGCCAGCCCGTTATCCTCCGCAAGGGCGACCGTCCTCTCGCGCGGAAGCGCGAAAAGCAGGAATCCCGCGCCGGCCAGTCCGCCCAACCCGGCAACAGCCATGGCCGCGCGATGGCGACGCGCAAACGTCCTGATCTTTCCAAGCCTGCCGGTCGGCGCTGACTCAGGCTCGTGATTCCCGTTCGCCTGTTTAACCTTCATTAAAAGGCCGCAGAGGGCCGGATTAATGACAAGCGCCACAAAGAGAGAAGCCATCAGCGACGTTATCACCGTCGTCGGCAGGAACCACATGAACTCGCCGATGATGTCAGGCCAGAACATAAGCGGGAGGAACGCCCCCACGGTGGTGAGCGTCGAAGTGATCACCGGCCATGCGACCTCCGATATTCCGGAAGTTGCGGCATCAATCCTCGCCTCGCCCAGTTGCATGTGGCGATATGAGTTTTCGACGACGACGATGGCGTTGTCAACCAGCATCCCGACCGCCAGAACGAGGCTGAACAGGACCACCATGTTCAGCGTGATGTTCATGCCCTGCAGCGTGGCGAATGTCAGCAACATGCTCATCGGAATGGCCGTCGCCACAAAGACCGAATTGCGCCATCCCATGAAGAAGGGCAGGATGAGCATTACCAACAGCAGGCCTGAAAGAATATTGTTCTCAAGGTCGGAGACCATCAGACGTATCTCTTTTGAGGTATCGCCGGATATCGTGAAGGTCACTGCAGGCTCGGCGTCCGAGCCGGAATAGCGCCTGCTGAATTCCTTGACGATGAGCTTCGCCTCGTCGTTGATGCGTATGATGTTCTCGCCTGCGCGTTTCTGGACGACAAGGCTGATGGACTCGCGCCCGTCCACGCGGGCCATCGTCTTGCGGTCCTCGTGCCCGTCAACTATCTCGGCTACCTCCGGCAGGTAGATCGGCCTGCCGTCGCGCTCGGTGACGACAAGGTTGTTGATTTCCTCAGGGCGGACGAATTCCCCGGGGACGCGAACCTGGAACTTGGCGTCCGGCAGATCCAGATAACCGCCCGACACGTTCACGTTCTCATTCTGAACGATGGCCAGCAACTGGGCGTAAGGTATGCCGTAGGCCGCCATGCGGTCGGGGTCAACCTCAACCCGGATTTCCCGCTCAAGCCCGCCCACGACCTGGACGTCCAGAACGCCGCCGATGGCCTCCAGCCGGTCCTCCAGATCGTCCGCTATTTCCTTCAGGCGAACCATTCCGACGTCCCCGGCGATGTTGATGATCATGATGGGGAATTCGGAGATGTTGATCTCCGTGATCGTCGGCTCGTCGGCGTCGGACGGGATGTCCCCCTTTGCCTGGTCAACCTTGTCCCGCACGCGCTGCAGGGCGACGTCCACGTCCGTTTCGGGCATGAATTTCAGGCTGACGACGCTCATGCCCTCGCTTGACGTGCTGCGCATTTCGTCAAGGTCCTTCAGCCCCTTGAGCTTTTTCTCAAGCTGCATAGTCACGCTGGTTTCCATGTCCTGCGCGCTCACGCCGCGGTAGTTCGTGGTAACGTTGACGATGGGGATGGTGATGTCCGGCGCGCTCTCCCGCGGCAGCGTGGCGTAGCTGTACATGCCCGCCACTGTGATGCAGAACATGAGCACAAGCGCCGTCGTGCTTCTGCGGATGGCTATCTTGCTGATGATCATTGCTCGATGAGTTTTTCCAGGTTGTCCATCAAAGTCCCCGGGAAGCGCATGCCCGCCGCCCCCCGGCTCTCAAGCTCGCGCATGTAGTCCTCAGGTTTCAGCTCCTGCACGACCTTGACCTCCTGGGCGTCCTGAACCTGGCGTTGTCCGACCACGACCACGCGGTCCCCAGGCCCTATGCCGGAGGTTATCTGTATGAGTTGCCCGTCCAGCACCCCAACCTTCACCTCCCGCTCGCGGACAATGCCGTCCTTCTCCACAAAGACGACCATGCGCGACACCAGCGGCACGACGCAGAACATCGGTATCGCAACGGCATCAGGAAGCTTGCGGCGGATCATCGTCACGCGGGCGATCATGCCCGGACGGATGTCCAGCCCCGGGTTGGCGACCTCGATCTTCACGGGGAACGTGCGCGTGCGATCGTCCGAAAGCATGGAGACGTGGATGATCTTGCCGGTGAGGTTGCGGTCAAGCGCCTCGACGTTGATCCACGTCTGATCTCCGACCTTCAGGAATGGGACGTCCATTTCCGGGACTGAGACGACAACCTTGACGCGGCTGACGTCAATGAGTTCGCAGATCGGTTGCCCCCTGTCCAGAAAGTCGCCCTCCTCCACCGGAACTCGGTCGGCGATTCCGGCGAACGGGGCGTGGACGGAGCAGTGCGCCAACTGAACCTTTACGAGTTCAATCTGGGAACGGGCGAAGTCAAGGTTTCGCTGCGCCTGGTCGAATTCCTCCTTGGAGGCGACGCCCTTGCGGTGAAGCTCCTCGGCGCGTTCGAAGGTCGCCTTGGCGAGGCCGTGGTCAACCTCCGCGGTCTGAAGCTGCGCCCTGACGATGGATTCATCCACCAGCGCGATGGGCTGCTTCAGGTCCGTCTCGCCGATGCTCTGCCCCTCGCGCACGGCCAGCTTCTCAAGCCTGCCTCCGGACTCTGCGGCCACGCTGACGCGCAGCCATGGCTCCACCGCCCCGGGAAGGCGGATGGTGTCGTTAATGCCCACGGGCTGAATTTGCGCCACGACGATGCGTGGGCGCTGGTCAACCTTCAATTCTTCGGCCTTGCGGGGCGGTTCCCCGAAGGCCTTTGCCAGCGCCTTGCCCACCGGCGCGAGCATGAAGAACAGCGCCGTCAGGGCCAGGACGATTCCGAACAGGGCCGGGGCCGCGTTTCGGCGCTTCGGCGTCTCCGGATTTGGCGGTTCCGGCCTCGGCGGTTCCGGCCACGGCGGTTCGATATCCAACTGCTCAAGTTCAGCGTCTTTTTCCATCTTTTCCTCTTTGCGCCTCGCCGCGCGCGCGGCGGGCTTAGGCTTCTCTCCCGTCTGTGGTTCCCGCGCCTTCCAGAAACGTCCGCGCGATCTTCCTCGACAGTTTTCTTGTCAGCAACGACTGCTTACGCTTGATTTCCAGCATCATCCAGATCTGCGCGCTTCCCTGGAGGGACGTTGCGAGATAGTCGGCATCCATGTCCTTGCGGATGCTTCCGTCCCTCTGGAGTTCCTTCATGGCCGCGGAGATCATGCGCCGGAGCCTGTCGTTGAAGTCCACGCCGTCGCGGCTGAACGGACTGGCCCCGGGGCCGAAGCTTGTCGCGTAAATGAACCTGGTCAGATCAAGGTTTTCGTTGCAGGCGCTGAAGTGCGCCCACACGATCGCTTCGATTCTGTCGGTTGCTTCGCCGGTTTGGGCGATTGCGGCCTGAAGCTCGTCAATGAATTCCTCAAAGTTCTCCGCCAGCAGGGAACGTCCGAGTTCCACCTTGTTCTTGAAGTAGTAGTAAAGCGCCGGTTTCGCGACCCCCGCGGCCTCAACGATCTCCCGGACGCTGGTGGCGTCGAATCCGCGCTCGGCGAAAAGCGCGCTTGCGGCCTGCAGAATCCGCTGTCGCGTGTCGGTTCCCTTTTTTCCGGCCATTCATGTTCCTCCCGCCGGTTATTGGCCGTGTTGATTCCGGCTACCTACCGGTCGGTAGTATTCTATGCCGGACAAGGCCCGGCGTCAAGTCAAAGCGCTCGTGGATTGGTCAATGCGGATCGCGCCCATTCAGACGGGATGCGGACTCGCTGCGGACCGGGCATCACCCGGTCAGGAAACTTTCGCCTCGTCCTCCTTCGCAATTGCGTCGCAGGACAACATGGGGCGGTCAATCGCCTCTCCCGCGGGGACCATCGGGAAAACGTTCTCCTCCATGCCGATGGGCGCGTCCACGAGAACCGGCCCGGGGAACTCAATGGCGCGCCGAAGTGTTCCCTCGATGTCCGATGGCCCTTCGATCCGCATCCCCTTCACGCCGAAGGCCTCCGCCACGGCGACGAAATCGGGATTGTCCGAAAGGTCCACGTTCGCGTACCGCCGGTCGAAGAAAAGCTCCTGCCACTGCCGGACCATGCCCAGGCAGCCGTTGTTGAAAACGATGATCTTCACAGGCAGCCGGTTGGAGCGGAGCGTGGTCAATTCCTGAATGTTCATCTGGATCGAACCGTCCCCGGCGGCGCAGACGACAAGGCTGTCCGGACGGCCTATCTGCGCCCCGACCGCGGCGGGAAGCCCGAAACCCATCGTGCCCAGCCCGCCGGACGTTATCAATGTCCTCGGCTCTGCGAAGGGGTAAAAAAGCGCCGTCCACATCTGGTGCTGGCCGACGTCGGTGCAGACGATCGTGCGTCTGCCCCGCGTCAGTCCGGCCAGCGACTCAAGCAGCGCCTTCGGATTGACGCCGCGCTCGGAGCATGACAACGGATAATCCGACTTCCATCGCGTTATCTGCTCATGCCATTCCGCGCGGTCGCGGCGCTCCAGTTGCTGCGCAAGGGCCGCAAGGACAGCCCCCGCGTCCCCGACGATCGGGCAGTGGGCGCGGACGTTCTTGCTTATTGATGACGGGTCAACGTCAATGTGGATCACCGTCGCGAACGGCGCGAACTTCTCGAGCCTGCCCGTGACGCGGTCGTCGAAGCGCGCACCGACGGCGATGAGCAGATCGCAGTTCTGAACGGCAAGGTTGGCCCAGGGCGCGCCGTGCATTCCGAGCATGTTGAGCGAGAGCGGATGGGCGTCCGGGAACGCGCCCTTGCCCATAAGCGTAGTCGTCACGGGCAGATTGGCGCGCTCCGCAAGCTCGCGCAGTTGCGCGGAGCAACCGCTGGCAATGATCCCGCCGCCGATGTACAGAACAGGGCGTTCGGACGCGTTGATGAGTTCCGCCGCGCGCCTGATCTGGCGTGGATTGCCCTCGCCCCCGGGTTTGTATCCCGCAAGGCGGATCGGGCGGGAACCGGTTTCGCCGATCTGCGCGGTCAGCACGTCCACCGGCAGGTCAACCAGCACCGGCCCCGGCCTGCCCGTCGTCGCAACGTGGAACGCCTCCCGGAGAACGCCCGGAAGGTCATCCGCGTTCTTGACCATCCAGTTGTGCTTGGTCACCGGGCGTGTGATGCCCGTGATGTCCGCCTCCTGAAAGGCGTCGTTGCCGATAAGGCTTGTGCGGACCTGCCCGGTGAAGGCAACTAGCGGGATGGAATCCATGTATGCCGTCGCAATGCCGGTGACCAGGTTGGTCGCGCCCGGCCCGCTGGTGGTGAAGACGACGCCGGGCCTGCCGGTCGCGCGGGCGTAGCCGTCCGCAGCGTGCGCCCCGGCCTGCTCATGGCGGGGCATCACGAACCTTATGTCCCTGCATTCCCAGAGGTCGTGGAACAACGGGATCATCGCCGCCCCCGTGTACCCGAAGACGACCTCGACCTTTTCCCTTCGCAACGCCTCTATGACTGCCTGAGTGCCTTTCATCTCTGCGCGCTCCATGATGCGAATGTGATCGTTCCGAGCAACCGCGCCCGGCTCATGCGCCGGACAAACGAGCGGATTCGCATTGAAGCGCGACGTTCCGGGACGGAAACGCGCGCGGCGTCCGTCCCGGCAACCTCTCATTCGCAGGCATCGCAACCTTCCTTTCAAAAGCGCTTAAACAAAAAACCCCGGGTTCATCGCCCGGGGTTGACTTGATTCTTTCTGAAGGAATCGCCTACGCCCGCGGGCGCCGGAGCGCGACTGCGCGTACCACGACCGGTACGCGGTTCTTCGTCGCGTTCAGACAATCCGCAATGCGTGTCTCGCAATTCCTCAAGAAACAGTCTCCTTTTACTTCATTCAATATGATATGCGAATGCGAGACGGGCGTCAAGCGCGGTTTCCTCCCCCCGGCGGCCTCTTATCCGGGAAAATGTGGCGCGCCGCATTTTTACGTGTTAGAATCCCCGCCCATGCGCGCGGAACGGGGCGGACCGGATCGGGACTCGGGCCTTGCGGCCAAAGGTCGGGGAGACTTTGCAGGCGCGATCCCGCATGGGAATCCTCTCTTACTTCTTGAGACTGCCAGGGAAGGAATGATTTATGGCGGACAAGCCTGACGGGAACGGTTCGCAGGGCAAGGGACGGGATTACTGGCTGAAATACATTGACGACCACGCCGTCTCCCTCGAAGAGGGAATGAAGCACGTCGTCACCAACGGCGCGAAAATCAGCACCGGCTACGCGGGCGCCTCGCCGCTTGCGTTCTACGATCACATCGGCGAGTTCGTCCTGAAGCATGACATTCGGGACGTGATGGTCGCCGCCGCTCTCCTGACGAAACCCTTCGGCTTCCTCTATGGCGGGATTGACAAGTCGAAGGACAGCGTCATAACGATGTACAAGAAGTTCAAGGCCGCCGAGGAGACGCGCAGACGCATCAGGTACCTGGACGGGTTCATGAGTCCCGTCACGGCCACCCGGATCCCATTTATCGGACGCCGGAGCCTCTACGAGGCCGGTTACACGAGCCTTTATCCGTATCATTTCTACCAGATCGAATATTTCCATGACCCGCTGGACGGCAGCGGATGGGCGACCGGCTGCGTGGCGCAGGTCAGCCTGCCGGACGAGAACGGCTATTGCAGCTTCGGCCCGGGTTGCGACGCCGTGCAGTCCATTGCGAAACGCATCCTGTCCCGGGGCGGCATCAAGATAATGGCCATCGTGAACCCGAACACGCCGCGCACCTACGGCTCCCCGGATGACGACAACGCGGTGCGCTGCGACGACCCGAACATCACGGCCATCGTCAAGGATGACACCCCGCTGGCCGCGATTCCGGTGGACAAGCACGTTGAGCCGGCCCGTATGAATATCGCCGAGCGGGCGGCGGAGCTTGTTCCCAACGGGGCGTTCATTCAGATCGGCATCGGCGACATCTCGGCGCGCACGTGCGAATCGCTCATGAAAAAGGGTTGGCATGGGGGGGAATACTCCGAGATGCTGCCGGAGGGGCTGCTGAAGCTGCTCGAGAACGGCAACATCGAGCGAACCTTCATCCAGCGTGGCGCGGATCGCGAATACGTCGAGGGCAAGGCGAACTGCACGTTCGCCATGGGGCTGCAGGGCAGCGATTTCTACAAGAGGCTGGACTACAACCGCAACGTCATCTTCACGCCGGCCAAGAGGCTCGTCGTCCCGGAAGGTTTCGTGAACTGCTGGGGCATCAACAATTCCCTCTCCATTGATTTCAACATTCAGTTGACCGCCGAGTGCAGGGGGAACAACCAGTATTCCGGCCCCGGCGGCCTTCCCGCCATCGCCAACGGCCTGGGCAGAGGCCCCGACGGCGGGAGCATAATCTGCCTGCCGTCCACCTTCCGCAAGGGCAAAAAGCGCATGAGCACGATCGTGCCGACGTTCGAGCCTGGGACAAACGTGACCGTGCCCCGGCACGACCTGCTCGGCATGATGCACCGCCGCTGCTATATCGTTACTGAGCACGGCGTCGCTCAACTGGCAGGCAAGACGATAGACGGGGCGATCAGGGAGCTTGTCGCCGTGGCCGATCCGGAATTCCGCCCCTGGCTTAAGAAACAGGCGTGGAAGCGGCTGCGCGTCGTCTTCCCGAAGTAAGCGTCCGGATGGAAGCAATTCCCGGCCCGTCGGCTTTACGCGCCGCAGGGGCGCTGCTATCGCGATTTCTTGCGGGGTTTCGCGCAATCGGGCGTCGGACGGGAACATTCCTCCCCCAGCGCCCCGGCCACGCGCGCCAGGTCGTCAATCAGGTCGGCAAAGACCGCCTCGCCGTCAGGGGCGATGAAAATCTCAGCCCTTTGACGTATTTTGAGCGAATCCCCTGCCGGTTTGCCGTTGGTGGAACTCCGCCTTTTTCTCGCGTTTCGCAATGTCCCCTAGCGCCTCGTCAAAAGGTTTTGTCACCTTCTCGCAGTCCGGCCCCTGGATTCCGCTCACGGACTCCTCGACGCTTCCGTCCGGCTTGATTATGAACTCGATGCGCTGCGCCCTGGCCATGCTACACCCACCTTTCCACGACGATGCGCATTGAGCCGTCCTTGAGCTTCTCCGTCTTCTGGATCTGGAAGCCCTGCTTTTTGCTTTCCGCAATCACGGCCTGCTGAGCGTATGTCCGCGTAAGCTCCGACGTGAAGTCTTCGCCGTCCCGCCCGACGATCCACCAGTCGGCGACGATCTCGTAGCTGTCGCCCTTTTTTCGGAAGCCGACCTGTCCGGCCCCCACCCGGGCGATGATGTCAGCCTTTTCCTTCTGTCCGCCGTGCCCAAGGACTACGCCGGACTGGCTGATCTCGGTGAACCCCATTGCGCCAATCGCCTGGCGCAGATACTCCGGATTGCGGAGTTTCGTCCTGATCCTCGTGAAGTGCGACATAGAAATCCCTCCCACAGGGGCGTTTCAGTAACCCGGCATGAAGCCGCGCGACTCTTCGAGTCCTGCGTCTCCGGATATAAACGCTTAAAACAATATACGCCGATGTAGCCTGCCTCCGCAAGTCGGCGCGAGATTCTTTTCGGTTTCAGTCATCCGGGAAATTCTACCGCTGTCGTGATACCATGCCGTCGGGAAAGGACAGTGCATATGAAACGCTGCACGAGACGCGAATTCGCGCGATCGCTCGGCATCGGCGTCGCCGCCCTGGCTGCTCCTGGATTGATCGGTTGCGCCGCGCCCGGCGTTTCCGACGGGCGGAAAAGCGATGACTCCGCAGACGATTCCGCGCAGCCCGTAAAAAACCGGCGCAGGCCCAACATCGTTTTCATCCTGGCCGATGACATGGGCTGGATGGACAGCACGGTCTACGGCAGCCGCTACTACGAAACGCCGAACCTTGAGCGCCTGGCCGCCCGGGGCATGACCTTCACTGATGCCTACGCGGCCAACCCCCTCTGCTCCCCCACTCGCGCCAGCATCCTCGCCGGCCAATACCCCGCAAGACTCAGGATAACAACCCCCTCCGGCCACCTGCCCCCTCTTGAGAACGATCCGCTCATGCCGGAAAGCGCCAGGCCCTGGGAGAAAATGATCTGCCCGCGCAGCAGGCATTATCTTCCGTTCGAGGAGCGCACCATCGCCGAGGCGCTCCGGGACGCGGGCTACCGCACCGCCTTCGTCGGCAAGTGGCACCTCGGGCAGGAGCCATACTGGCCGGAGAGGCAGGGCTTCGAGGTCAACATAGGCGGAGGGCATTACCCAAGCCCCCCGAGCTACCATTCCCCATACAAAATCAAGACGCTGCCGGACGGCCCGGACGGCGAATATATCACCGACCGGTTGACCGGCGAGGCGCTGAACTACATCGAGCGGAACAAGGACGCCCCCTTCTTCCTCTGCCTCTGGCATTACGCCGTCCACGGCCCCTGGGGGCACAAGGAGGAAATCACAAAGACCTTCGAAGGCCGCTCCGACCCGCGCGGAAAGCAGGGCAACCCGATAATGGCCTCGATGCTCAAAAGCCTGGACGAGAGCGTCGGGCGCGTGCTTGACAAGCTTGACGCTCTGGGCCTGAGCGATGACACGATCCTCATCTTCTTCTCCGACAACGGCGGGAACGTGCATGAGCGCATCGGCCCGGACCTCCTTCCCCCGACGGATAATTTCCCCCTGCGCGGCGGCAAGGCAATGATCTACGAGGGCGGCACGCGGGAGCCGCTGATCGTCTGCTGGCCCGGCGCGGTCGCGCCCGGCTCGCGCTGCTCCGAGGTTGTAAGCAGCGTGGATTTCTACCCGACGATCCTTGAGGCCGCCGGCGGGGCCGCCGCCCCCGGCCAGGTCCTCGACGGCGTAAGCATTACCCCCCTTCTGCGGCAGACGGGAAAACTGAGCCGGGAGGCGATCTTCTGCCACTTCCCGCACGAAATCGGGACGCTGATCGTCCCCTGCACATACGTCCGCAAAGGCGACTGGAAGCTCATCCGCTTCCATATGACGAATGACGATTTTCCGAACCGGTTCGAGCTTTACAACCTCAGGGAGGATATTTCCGAGACGGTCAACCTTGCGGAAAGGATGCCGGATAAGGTCGCGGAACTGGACGCCCTGATAGGCCGTTTCCTGCTGGACACGGGCGCGCTCGTCCCCGTCCCGAATCCGGATTACGATCCGAAGACCGCGCCGGTGGACAGGTGGTTCCCGTCGCGCGACTGCCGGATATCGCGGGCGGGCGGGGCGCTCGTGATCGAAAGCGCCGGCCCTGACCCCTTTATTCAGACCGGGGACGTTCCCAAGGAGTCTGGAGAAATGTTAATCGCCTTCCGTATGCGATCATCCAGCGCCGGTGGAGGGCAGTTCTTCTGGGCCACGGGAGCCAGCCCGCAGTTCGGCCCGAAGCTGCGCCTGGATTTCCAGCCCGTCCACGACGGCGTATGGCATGAATACGAGGTCCGCTTCACCGCTTCGCACCGCCTTCAGAGCGTGCGCATAGACCCGTCCACAGCCCCCGGACGAATCGAGCTTGACAGGATTTGCCTCCTCCGCGCGGACGGAAGGGAACTGAAAACGTGGGACTTCGGAGGCGCAGCAGGTGGGGAGTGACAAGGCATTCCATGATTTTAGATTGCCGGAGCGTCAGGCCCATTCAGGTTGTGGGATGTTGGAGCCGTGGCCGTATCATGTATTCCTCAATCACGATATCTGCTCAATCTCTTCCGCCTTCTTCCCGCCTTCCTCGCGCGTCTCCGCCTCGTCCCCGCCCAATGACCCAATAAGCACGTCTCCATAAACCGCCGCCCAGAGCGTGTTCCACGGGTTTCTGACGAACATGCCGATCAGCCGGCGCGTCGGGACGGAGTTGACCGGGCGGACGGACTTGCACAGCGGTATCGCCAGCGCCGCCAGCAGCGCCTGGCCGACCAGCAGCAGGTGAAGCCCCCCGAACTTCCATGTCCCGATCGTCAGCGTCGCGTCGCCCACGGTCCGCACTATCAGTCCGGCCACCAGGGGCGTCACCAGCCCAGCCGCAGCGCACACGGCCCAGACCATTGCTATCGCCGTGGCTCGCTTTTCCTTCGGCACAAGGTCATAAAGCAGCGGCAGCCATGAAACCGAATATGCGCTGTTGATCGCCCCGCCCCACATCATCGCCACCCAGACCATCGTCGTGTGTCCCGGCGAACTCATCATGAACAGGATCGGCCCGACGGCGATGCCACAGACGCCGATCATGCACACCCCCTTCGCTCCGTGCGTGTCGGCCAGCCTGCCCCAGCCGAGAATGGTCAGCATCATGAGCAGTCCGGGCAGGGCAAAGGCGTACCCCACCTCGTCATAAGAGAATTGCAGGTATTCCTTTACAAATATCACGGCGTAACCGCCGACGAAGAAGCAGGCCAGGTTCACAAGGAACACCATTATCATCATGCGGCGGAAGTTCACCTCCCGGAACAGTTCAAGCGGGTTTGCCGAAGTCTTCTCCTTCGTCTCGCGCCGCTTCTCGCCCGGGGAGATGAAGGCGAGCGGCAGGGCGGAAATGATTCCCAACCCGGAGGTTACGGCAAACATCAGCCCGAACGTCCGGACCCCGGGATAGACCTTCAGCATGTGCCCGCAGGCCGGCAGCGCGACCAGCCGGGCGATGCACCAGAGCCAGAGCCTGCCGCTCATCACCCGCCCGGAACGCTCCGCCCCGACCACCTCCGGCAGCCAGGCGAAATAGCAGATGAAATAGAGCGTCGTGATCAGGTGCCCGATGAACAGGGCGACAAAGATCATGATGAGCTTGATTTTCGGCGCAAGGTCGAGGTACGCCAACGCCAGCCCCGTCACGCCCATGATGACGCTGGCCGTTGTCAGCGCCCCGAACGCCAACTCCCTGTTGCGG
The DNA here is from genome assembly GCA_022711755.1 of Planctomycetota bacterium. Classification (GTDB taxonomy): domain Bacteria; phylum Planctomycetota; class Brocadiia; order SM23-32; family JAKLEA01; genus JAKLEA01. The sequence continues at coordinate 188,224 of JAKLEA010000006.1, read as the reverse complement.
TTGACGCGGTCGCTGACGTAGCTCATGAACGCGCTGGGCAGCGCGGCCAGGCACCACGCGATCGGGATCAGGCTGACCAGTTCGCTCGAAGCTCCAAGCTCGCGCACCAGGCAGGGGAAAAACGTGCTGCCGTCCGAACACGCGACGCCCGTAATCGAGAAGAATACGCTCGACATCAGCGTATTGAGATAGAACATCGCCTCGTTTCGATAGTTGCTGGGTGGGCGGATCAAGGTTGCGCCTTCAGGGGACGACGGTGATCGGGAACGGGCATGGTTGCGCGGCGCCGTGGGCTGCGGGGGGAGTCGGCGATAGTCTGCGTATTTCCATTTTGGGGCAGAATGAAGGGTGGGTTCTCAGCGAAGCGCGAACCCACAGAATCAATTCCGCGTGGGTTCAAAGAACCCTACGCTCAACCTGTGATCGCGCAGTAAGAATAAGGGTATGGATTGCGCGGCGGGGTGTCAAGGCGGAAACATTCAGAATGAGCGCAGAATGTAGGGTGGGTTCTCAGCGAAGCGCGAACCCACCGAATCAATTCCGCGTGGGTTCAAAGAACTCACCCTACGCACTGTGCGGCGGCCCCTCGCGCTCAACCCACCTCCCGAAGGACATCCAGAGCCGCGTCAACAAGCTCCCGGCATCGCATCAACCTCGTCCGCGCATTGCCGATCATGCCGGTCCGGACTATGCCGGTCTCCTCCAGCTTCCCGCCCATCCATCGGAAATCGAATTCCGGCCAGGGCGCATGGGCGTCTTTCTTCCTTTGATCGCGCTCCAGGTGAACCGCCTGAACGTGGTGCAGCAGCGTGCATGAGTTGAAGTCAACCCCGATGAGCATGTATCTGGCGTCCAGCCGGCAGAGCCTGTCCCACGGACTGTTATCCCCGAACGCGCCCGTTGAGGCCCAGATAGGGCGGTTGGCCGCCCATTCTCCGCCGCGCGCGATCCTGTGATCCTTCGTGATCTCGAAAGCGTCGCGCCCGAACGCGGTCACGGAATGCGTCGGATTGTCGCTTCGGATGACGCCCGGGCGTTTCCTGAATGTTTCAGGAATCAGCCCGACGTATGCGGGCGTCGTCCGAATGTCCCACGCCTTCTCGACGCCCTCCCGCCCCAGCTTCTCCCAGTCGTACATGCAGAGCGCGGGCAGGACGAGCGTTCCGCTCTCGCCGACCGTCTCCAGGAAGGCGTCAATGACGGCGTCCGGCCCGCCCTCGACCTGCCCGATGCTCTTCAGGGAGGAATGGAAGAAAACGACATCGCCCCGGGACACCTCGAGCGATCTCAGGCACGACTCGATTTCATCCTTTGTCATGCGGTTTGCGCCCATCAGGGAATTAGTTCACCACAAAGACACAATGCCACAAAGTAAAGATGCCGCGAAGCCATGAAGAACAGCATTATAGAGTTTTATTCCCTTCTCCCCGGGGAAAAGGCGGCAATTCAAGAATATTCTCCCTTCTCCCTCGGGAGAAGGTGGCGCGCGCCTTGGCGGGCGACGGATGAGGGGTGGGACGCATTGAGTCACAACCACGTGCGCTGTCATGCATAATGCCATAAATAACGCTCAAGTCAGCGCCGCTTACTCCAGCCCCAGAAGCTTCACGGCATTCTCCCTGGCGACCTTCCAGAAGACCGCCTCGCTGATCTTTCCCGCGCCGCGCCATTCCTTGAGAAGGTCTGCCATCGGGAAGGGCATTTCAAAAAAGCAGATGTCCGTGCCGAACAGGAGACAGTCCTGGAACTCGGTCAGGAACTTCGGCCCGTAGTCCGGATCGCGAGACAGGGCGTTCCAGGGGGAGGGGTCGGACAGGTCGCCGTACAGGTTGGGATACCTGCGGAAGAGTTTCGGCACGACGCCCTCCTCCTTGATCGGGCCGGTCGGATGCCGCCCCACCTGGCCGCCGTCCGGGCGGAACACGAATCCCCTCTCGCCCGGAGTCTCCAGACGTCCGATCTCGGACCAGAACACGGGTCCGTGTCCGAGAAGGATCAGTTCCGGGAATTTCTGAAGCGTGTGCTCCAGTTGCGGCAGGCCCGGATCGTCATAAAGGCCGAAATCGCCGCCGACCTGGTCCGAGCCGTCGAACGTCACCGGCAGGCCGACGTCCTGCGCGTGCTTGAACAGATTCTGAACCATCGGGTGCATGACGGGAACGTTCAGCATCACCTCGCCGAGGCCCTTGCATCCCTTGTCGCGGTAATACCGAAGCACGCGGTCCAGCGGCGCGTCGGCTGAATTCGTCAGCGCGCGCGGGTCAACGTTGCAGAACGGTATGAGCCGGTCGGGGTATTGCGCGGCCATGTCGAGGATGTCCTCGTTGGCCTGCGGGAAATAGATTTCCGGGCTGACGATGGGCAGCACCGCCCCCTTCTCAATCCCCGCCGCGTCGTAGCGTTGCAGCAGTTGCTCCGCCGTGCAGAACTGAACCACAAAGGGAACCGGCTTCCGGTAGGCGTGAGCGTGAATGTCAATGAACATGCATCTAACCTCAAATGTAAAATGAGTGCGGCAAAGCGGCGCGGGGGTCAATGCAATGATGCATTGATGTCAGAGCGCGGAATACCCAAATCCGACGCGTCCTGCCGTAACAGCGCTCATTCCAATTTCACCAGAAAATCTGCCAACTCCGCATCAAGGTCTATGAATGTCTGCCTGAGTTCCCGCACGAGGGGGACATCTTGTGCCAATTGATCGTGTGACCATAGCTGTGCCGGAAGGCGTGCCGGAAATTCAGGTAGGCTCTTAATTGAATCCGAAGCCGGGAAGAAATCACAGGCGGACGGGCTGGAGTAGCCGCAGCCATTCTAGCGAGCAGATCGCTGTGCCATGTCGGCCCGTCTGGAATGCCTCCCTCGCATGACGTCTCAATGCGTTTGAACATATTCTCGACGCCGCCATAGAACGAGTGCAGCAAACCGGCAAGGGCCAGCGTTTCGATATGGTTTGGATCTGAGCATGAAACCTTGTCAAGCAGATCGCCGTATGTGGCGATCAGAGATTGGAGCATGGCCAGCCCAGTCCGGATCTCTTCCCGTAATTCACACGACACGCTCCAGCTTCCCCTTCTTTTTGAGGTAGTCCGTGAACGGGTTGATCTCATCAAGGTCAATGAGGTCAAGTTCCGCGCCCAAAACTTCCGCAGCCCGTCCCATGGCTTCAAAGAATAATGCCTGCGGCAATCCCGATACTGCCACGTCAACGTCGGAACGATCCTTCAGGTTTCCGGCCGCCGCAGAGCCGAAGATGTAGACCTCGGTCGCGCCGGCCTCCTTCAGGATTCCGGCCGCCCTGGAGATTTTCTCTTTCATGTCTTGTGTCATGGGCCTATCCTGCTGTTGCGTTATTGACCGCTCGGAATGTTCTTGCTCAAAATGCATCATAATCCGGTTGTCGCTCTGCACCCAAACGGAATGTTCAAGAGAGAAGCGCCGATCCGCCGGATCCCCGTGATCTTGCTCCGCGACGTTGCGCCGCGCGACGCAGCATCGCCCTCTCGGGCGAATCCTACTTTCCCGCCTTCTCCCTGCCGTAATGCTCCTTGAAGAATGCGAAGAACGTGTAGGGATCAACGACCTCGATCGGAATCTCCGGATGCTCCTTCCGGAATACGTCTAGCGACTCGATGATCGCCGACGGCGGCGTCCACACGATCCGGAAGAAGTAGAATCCCGGCAATTTATTCCCACGGTCCTTTATGGCCCCGAACATGGCGTCGGACGTCTGCTTCGCGCTCGCGAAGTTGCACGTGTTGTTGATCAGTTCCGCCACCGGCATCCCCTTCCAGACATGCGGCGGCGGCGTCTGTCCGCCGGTGTTGTGAAGGTCCATGATGATGGTCGCGTAGCCGTCCGGGGAGAACTGCGCGAAGGCGTCCTTAACCGCCGGCGTCGGTTGATCCCAGTCCAGCACCATCGGAGCGATGGTCATGTCCGTGCGATCGAAGAACTTCTTGTTGTGCTTCACGAAGAGCGGCAGATACTCCGGTTTCACCCGGTTGGGGTTCATGTAGCCGGCCGCGCTGGCGTCGCTGGTGAAGAAATCGTTCGCCGTCGCCGTGCGGTAGAAGTATTCGATCACGTCCGGATACGTTTCGATCAGATTCGGGTTGATCCCCCACGCCAACGGAATCTGCCCGCGCTTCGGGTCGTTCCAGTGATTCGGCATGAAGTCGTAAAGCGGCGTCGCGGAGTCGTAATCCGCCATCAGGATGCAGATGTAGGCCTTCGGCTCCAGCCTGGTCTTAACCGTCGGGCGGCGCTGTTTGAGCATTGTGACCGGCGCATGGGCGTGAAATGACTGGTTGTAGCAGTCGCTGGAAATAGTGTTCTGATAGCAGTTGTAGGGCGAGATCAGCCAGACGGTCTCCCACTCGGTCGGCACCGGCTCATGCCTGCTGGCGAATCCCTCGATGTTGCTGTATTTCCAGAAGGAAAAGAATCCGGTCAATTCGGTCATTTCTTTTCCGGCAGACTGGCGCAGCGTCTCGGCCAGGATGAGGCGATACGTCTCAAGGTCCGCGCCGAGCGGCTGGTCCGGGTCGTCCTTCGGCTTCTCGTCGCTCCACGGAGACAGGTCGAACACGAACGCCCGTTGCGCCACGGCCCAGTCGCGCGTGACCACGTAGCTGACGTTGCCGGGCTTGCGCACGCTGCACGAGTCCTCGAATAGGCAGAGGAAATGCGAGGAACACAATCCCTTGGCAAGGTACTCGCGGATCGCCCAGCGATACGCGTCATTCTTCTTGCTTCCCGATTCCGCCCCGGTGAAGCGTCCGCGCAAGTCTTCCAGGACCGGCATCCCCCAGCGCGCAAGCGAATTCTCCGCAAGCTCCGGGCTGAGCACAACGGCGTCCTCGACCCCGGCGATAGTGTTAGCGACGTTCAGCGTTGCGGGGACCTCCGGGTCCCAGATCACCGCCCCCTTCGCGCGTTTCCCCGCCAGCTTTACCAGAGCGTCGAGGTCCGCAATCGTAACGCGCTTCTTCCCGGCCAACCATCCGGGAGACTGCGAGAGCGTATCGAGCCACTTCTGCGGGCGCGCGTTGCCGCCCGACAGCACGTAGACCTGCGGACCATCGCGATTAATGATCCCCTGCAGGCACGCCGCCGCCGCGGCCTCGTCATACGCGGCGGAAGTCCCCGCGCCCGGCAAAGTGTAGATGAAGATCGCGTCCGCTGTCTGATCCTTGGGCATGGTCTGAGTTTCCTTATCAACGGGCTTGTCGTTCCGGGACTGTTGATCTGAACCGGCATCGCGACAGGCAGTCAATGCGAAGATCATGCACAGGATCCCGCAACATGCCGGCGTGGGAAAGACCGCGCCGGACCGCCGCGCCGGTTTATTAAGCATACGAGTATCTTCAGTCGGCATGACCCAATCTCCGCAGTCGTTGTCTGAGAGCGTCCCGCGCCGTCATGCGCGCGAACGGATCATATCGCCCTGCCCGATTTCTGTCGAGGCGTCCCGTCTCCAGAGCATTGATTTCCCCCCCCCGCAAGCCCGGCGGGGGATCGCTTCCCTGGAGGACCTCCAGGTTTTGAATGCTCCTTGTTCACCGGTTCTTATTGTTGACACCCGGCGTCACGCCGGTTATAAAGGCTGTCCAATCGCCGATTAAGATGTACGTACCGGTGTCGGCATTGAGGAAAGATGGCCTCCGACAGCACATACAAGAAGGCTTGCGACGCTCTCGACAAGGGCAACTACGACTACGCCATCGAGTTGTTCCGGGCTGTGTTGAAATCGCAGCCGGAGAACATGGAGGCGCGCGTGGCCCTGCGCGGCAGCGAGCGGCGCAAGTGGGCGGAGAAGGGCAACGCTCCCGTCCAGAAGGCCGTCAATACCCTCAAAGGCGTCCCGGCGATGGCCAGGGCGCTTGCCGCCGGGAAGGACCCCCGCAAGCGGCTTGAAGCCTTCGAGGATTTCCTCGAACTCAACCCGCGCAACACGTTCGCCCTGCTGGGCGCGGCCCGCGCCGCGCGCGCGGCGGGATTCAACGAGGCTTCGACGATCATCTACAAGGATACCCTCATGGTCAAGGCCGATCAGCGGCAGGCCATGAAGGAAATCGCGGAGCTTTACGAAAATCGCGGCGACACGGAAACCGCGTTGAAGTACTACGAGCCGCTTTTGCAACTCGAACGCGAAAACCAGGCCCTGCGCGAGCACGTCAAAAACCTCGAAGCCAGGCACCACATGGCCAAGCACCAGCTTGAGGACACCGAGGACTTCCGCTCCAAGGTGAAGGACCTGGACAAGCAGCGCCAGCTCGAGGTTGACGACAAGCGCTACCACACCAAGGACGAGCTGGAGGACGCGCTAAAACGCGCAACCGAGACTTGGCAGGCCGACCCGAACAACGTCACCAAGGCCATCCGCGTGGCGGAGATTAAGGAACAACTGGGCGACGCCAAGGACGCGATGGACTTCTACAAGGAATTCCACGCGAAGGATAAGAACAACATCATCCGCGACAGGATGGGCGACCTCCAGTTCCGGATGATAGACGCCAAGATTTCGGAGCTAGTCGAGCAACTGAAAAAAAGCCCCGACAAGGCTGAGCTTAAAGAAGCCCAGGCGGAGATGCGCCGCAAGCGCAGACTCTTCGCCGTGCAGGAGTTCGAGCGGCGTGTCAAGCAATACCCGACGGACAAGGACCTGCGCATGAAGATGGGAGCGGCCTATCTGGAAAACGACCAGGTGGATGAGGCGATCGAGAACTTCCAGATCGCCTCACAGGACCCGCGCCTGACCGTGAGCGCCTGCAATCATCTCGGGCAGTGCTTTGACAGGAAAGGTCAGTACGATCTGGCGTCCGCCCAGTTCGCCCGGGCGCTGGAGCGTGTCAAGGGCATGAATGAAATGGGCAAGCAGATTTACTATAACCTTGCCCGCGCGTACGAACATCAGGGCGAAAAGGAAAAGGCGCTGGAGACCTACAAGAAGATCTATCAGGCGGACATAAAGTACAGAGATGTCCAGTCGAAGGTCGAGGAACTCGGCGCCGGTTGACGCAAAGGCAGTCTGGAGCGACAGGAGACACATGGCGCATACCAAATCAGCGCGCAAGACGCTTCGCCAGGACGCGAAGCGGAGGTTCAGGAACAAGACCCGCAAGACCCAGATGCGCAATCAAATGCGCAAGCTGCGCACGTCCGTCGAACACGGCGAGCTTGACGCGGCGAAGGCGCAACTACCGGTGGTCTATAAGTATATTGATCGCGCCGCCTCCCAGGGCGCCATTCATAAGAACCAGGCCGCCAGGCGCAAGGCGCGCATCGCCATGCTTGTGAACAAGCTGGCCGCGTCCAAAAGCTGAAGTTAGAGCGTCCGACGGGCGAATCGGGAGTCCTGCTCATTGCCGGGTGGAAAGTCCGTACCGCCCGCGCCGGATTTCCTGATGCGACATCCCCCGCCTCATCGCGAAGGTATCTTGAAAGCGAACAGGTCCACCCCCACCGCTATTATCGCGCCGTCCTTCAACTCCGCCTCCACGGGCACTGGCTCCCCATCAAGAACCGCCGGCCTGCCGTCCTGCTCGTTCACAAGCCTCCATCGGCCCCCCTCGTTGACCACCTTGCAGTGCCGCAGCGACGCCAGCGGATTGTTCACCTGAAGATCGCAGATCGTCGCCTTGCCGATAAGAAATTCGCCGTTCTCCTTCAATGGAACCCGCATGCCGATCTTCGGCCCGGTCAGGATTATCAGCGACGGCTCCCCGACGTCCTTCGGAACCATGTCGTCAATATCCTGCACCTGCCAGACGCTGGAGCGCTGTGCCATCGGCCTGCTCTCGAAAACCTGCACGGCCCGCAGCTCGCCCCCGCACGGGCAGCGCCGCGGCTTGTCCCCGTCCAGCACCGCCGTGCGCCCGCACTTGTTGCACTCGTGCTTGACGGGCCGCGGAACCCCTATCTTCGTCCCGCATGAGAAACAGAATGCCTCTTTGCCGTAGTGGCTTGACGGAACCTCAATATACTCATTGCACTTCGTGCAGCGAAAGCGTACCGGCATGGGATTGCCTCCCGTGCTGATTATGCGGCTGTTCTGTGATCGGGTAGTGCTGCCGACGATCATTGTCCATGGAAGGCAGCGGCAGCGCAAGGAGATTATCGCCCCGATTTTCCAGCGTCATTATGCCTTCCTTTACAGGCTGAATTCCCGCATATATCCTTCTGAGGCATTGACCGCGCAGATACAATAAAGGCGGAAGGCGGACTTCGTGTCCCCCAGACGGCGAAAATGGTCCGGGACTCCATACGGATTCGACGGTTGTGAAACGGAGATTTGGCATTGATCGCGAATGAAAGACATCATCGGCGGACGGATTCCGGCGCGGGCCGGCGCGGAATTTCCCCGCGCATGGCCGCCGGCGTCTGCCTTGCGTTTCTGCTCGTCTCCGCGCGCGCGGACGCCTGCTCCCTTCCCGTCTTCCGTTACGCGCTCGAACGCTGGCCCGCCGATCCCTACCACGTTTTCGTCTACCATCGCGGCGCGCTGGGAGACCGCGACAGGACGCTCGTCGAGGGCGTCCGGCGGCTGGCGGAGGAATCCCCCTTCGCCAACCTTACGCTCAAGACGGTTGATCTGGAAGCCGCGCCCGACCCCCTTGCCGCGAAGGACGCCCCCCCCCGGCGCATGGAGAGTCTTCCGTGGATGATCGTCCTGTATCCCGGCGTTCCGGGACGCGTGCCGGAGGTCTGGTCCGGCCCCCTGACGCCGGAGAACGTCGAGGCGGCCCTTGATTCCCCCGCCCGCCGCGAGATCGTCAGGCGAATCCAGGCGGGGGAGTCGGCCGTCTGGATTCTGCTCGAATGCGGCGACGCGGCGCGGGACGACAGGGCGGCGCGCATCCTCGGCGAAACGCTGGAAAAGATGGAAAAGGAACTGGCCATTCCGGAGCAGGACGCAGAGGCGCTCGGAATCATAAGCGACGGCGGCCCGGAAATGAAGATCGCTTTCTCCATGCTTCGACTTTCAAGAAGCGATCCGCGGGAGCGATTTCTGATTGAGACGCTGCTGGGCAGCGAGCCGGACCTGGCTGAGCTTGAGGGGCCGATGGCCTTTCCCGTCTTTGGGCGCGGGCGGTTGCTCTACGCGCTCGTCGGGGACGGCATCAGCGCGGAGAACGTCGCCGAGGCGTGCTTTTTTCTGACCGGGCCGTGCCTGTGCGAGGTCAAGTCGCAGCATCCGGGGATCGAGATTCTGATCGCGTTTGACTGGGATGGTTTCCTTCGCGGGGAGGCGTCCTCGGACCATCCGGTCAGGATACCCGGCATGGCCCAGTTTGACGCCGGGACGGGGGCGTTCCGCAGGCCGCGTCAGGCCGCGCGCGCCGGCTCGCCAGTCTACAGGGGGCTGGCGTGGGGTCTGGGGGGGATTTTCGTCCTGGTCGCCGCCGGCGCACTGCTGCTGGCGCGAAGGGGGAAGGGATGAGGCGTATAGACTCCGGGAGAATCCGGGAAGCACAGATAGGGTTGCCTATTACAGTTGAGACTGGAGCGTATCGAAAAGCATCCCGCAATGCGGAGCCGCTTTCCTGACCTTTTCAGGATCGAGGCTGGCAAGAATTTCCGGCGCGTGTCTTATTTTGTGATAACACCCCTTCGCGGTTGCCTTTGTTGCTTCTTGAAGGATGGGTTCCAGGCGGTCTTTGTCAATGTTCTCGACATCCGCCCGCTTGGGGATAGCGTTGGGATTAAAATCCTTCCCGTAGAACTTGGCAAGAGCTGCCTTGTCGGCGATCAGCCAAGCCTCCATTGCCTGAGCCATCAGGTGGCAGCGTCCTTCAGTCCCGGCGGGCAATTCCCATTTGTCTCTGTCGGCAAGGTGTTGTCTGGGATCCTTCTTCACCGGAGCTTCGGAATCAACCAGGAGAATGTTGAATGCTTCGGCATGGTCCCTCAACGCAGTCCGAAAAGCATCATAGGCCGCATTCCGAGTCCCGCATGCAACTGTCTGCCAACGGACACTGCGCTTCCGGGCTTCGCTCTTCATCTCCTGAAGGAATGTGTCGAAACCTTGGCGGAGCCTGGCCTTTCCCTCTGCGCGGTCGCCGCCGCCCTCGACGTAGATTCGGATCTCTGGCACTACGGATTTCCCCCGATCTCGCCCATGCTCCAGATTTCGCCGAGGCTGTATTTCTCCAGCCATTCCTTCAGTTTTTCGCGCTCCAAACGGCGCATGTGAGTTCCGGCAGCGTCGCGCTCGCAGACCAGTACCGCTTCAGGGGTATCGCTTAGTTCCGATATGAGTATGTCGGAATGGGTAGTCACGATGAGTTGCGTTCTCTCGGACGCTTCCACAAGCAACCTGGCGATCAACCGGATGCAGTCGGGATGCAGCCCAAGCTCCGGCTCCTCAAGGCAGATCAGCGGCGGCGGATTCGGGTGGCACAGGATGCTCAACAGGCAGAGATAACGCAAAGTGCCGTCCGAAAGCCGCGTCGCCGGTATCGGCTTCTCCATGCCGGTCTCAGTCAGGAACAACTGGACCGTGTTGCCGATGATCTGAACCTGGATGTCCTCGGCGTCGGGGTAGAATCTCCTGAATTCCTCGATGAGATGCTTCCATGCCTTCGGCTTGAGACGCATGTTGTTGAGCACAAGGCCGAGGTTGGAGGCGTCTTCATCGAGGAAATCCGATCTGGCGTCGGCAGGCTGCGGCAGGCGGGGGGGGGTGTTGCGACCTAAGTGCCATTCCCCATATGTGCGAATGGCCTGGAACTGTTCGCCGAGATATGTGATTTCGGGGTACCGCTCCGGGTCCTTTCGTTGGGACAGCATTGATTGGTTCGGAATCGAGGCTGAGCGCATTTGTGGCGTGGAGTTGCTTGAAAAGTATCCCCCGGTAAAGAAAGCGATGGGCTTCTCCCCCCCATCCCCAATTTTAATGATTTCCCGGACCACTTCGAACCATTGATTCCCCTTGGTGAACGAGACGTCGTAGCACAAAGGTTTTGCTTTTCCGTCCTGCGACAATTTAAGCTCGATACTAGCCGTAGGTACCTCCGCTGTCCCCTTCCACAGCCACTCCAGAATCCCCCCGCCTTTCCTGATCGGAACAGTCAAATCCTTGGGCGCAGCGTGCAGAAGTCCTATAACCTCAATGAAGTTCGACTTTCCCGACGCATTCGGCCCGATTAACACATTCAGCGGGAGTAATTCCATCGCCTCGCTCTCAGGGCCAAAGGAGAGCAGGTTCCGTATTCGCAAGCTCCTGATGAACCTTGTATCCGCCACCTTATTATCCCTAATAGTTGCCGGTCGTTCATGCGGTATGAATGACAAGAGTATTGTCACCCGATACTTCGCCTTGCGTCAAGGACTTTCACACGAAACTACACGCTCCAGACAGTCCTTACCCAAGTCGGACAAGAACAAGCCGCACATTTGCTGCCTTTGCCGCCAAACGCAGTTGTTCATCGTAGTCGCCTGCCACAATCCATCCATTTACCTTTTGCCCCTTGACCGCGACATTCTCCTGAAGCCATCCAACATATCGCATCAACTGACCTAAAGCCTGATCTGACGTCATTCCCTTCTTTATTTCGATAACGACAAGATCATCGTTTTCATCTTGGCATACAAGGTCACTCTGTCCAACACCCAGTCCCATCCTGAACTGCTGTTGTATACCCTTGCCGGCCAACCGGAGTCCCAGCTGCCCGAGATTAGGCTTGATAGCCTCCTCAAGCCCTTTCTCAAGAATCATGATGTTGTCGTCCGCCTCGCCAAAGCCGAGTCGCGCATAGACTCGGTGTGCTACTTCAACCATGATACTATCTTCTTTCGTCATCGCTGTGATACGAGATCGGAAGTCCTTTACCGAGAGATCATTGAGAATTAAAACTTGGGGTAAAGTCCTTGACCACCACTCGATTTCCGTCATCTGGAAATAGCCTAGAACGTTTTTCCATTTCTGCTCTTCCTTCGGCGCTTTCTCCCATTCGCTACCAACAACAAACTTACCTATGATGCTCCTCCCATAAATTCGCATATACACGGTGTCGCCGATATTAACTCTTTTTCTGTTCTTCTCAGACTCCCTGATCGAATAGCGTCCGGAATCGCGGATTTTTGCCATATCCCACACGTTTCCGGCATATGTGCCATCCTGCTTGTTTGAGAAGATCCAATAAGCCATTCCTGGTTCTTGTTTCATGATTCCTCTTCCGCGCTGTTAGTCCCCCCCGTACACAACCTCCCTCAATATCCTGTTGCTGAATCTGAACTGTCTCGTCTTCATCGCCTCAAGCAACTCCTCCCTCGGCAATTTTGCGACGAGCTTCCACGCGCCCTTCAGATTGTCCACATTGGCCTGAACCATGTCCACCGGGTCTTCCTTGCTGGGGAAGATGTCGAAGGAGCAGATGTTGTCCCATTCGAGTTCCTCCAGCCAGAAACAAAGCTCCAGCAGTTCCCAGAAGAAGACCGAGCCGGTCGTCAGGTCCCAGTCCCAGTCGCCGTAGTTGTCGTTGAAGTGCAGATGGAAGAGCGCGTTCTCCCGCGCCAGCAGCACGGCCGTCTCCGCCGGTGTCTCGAACGCCTGGATGCAGTGCCCCACGTCCAGGTTCACGCCGACGTTGTCCATGCCAACGCATTTCTTCAGGTAAAGCGCCTTCCCGGCCGTGCCGACGGCGATGCGGACGCGCGGCTCCTTGAGCTTCGGCTCCAGGCAGATTTTCACCTTCGGGTTGTGCGCGGCGCATTCCGCAACGCCCTCGACCAGCCAGTTCCACGTCTGCCGGTAGTCCGTCTGGAAGGCGTAATCGTGTCCGTCCTGGCCGAGCCAGAGGTTGATCTTGCCCCCGCCCAGCCTGTCGGCATAGTCCATCGTGCGCTTGCATTCCGCGACCGCCTCCCGGCGCAGGGCGGCGTCCGGGTGCGTGAAGCCCCCCTGCCCCCACTTCGCCGCGCCCCACACGTTGCAGGACACTAGCGAGCATATCCAGCCGTTGCCCTTCAATATCTTCTCGTAATACTCTACCGGCCGCTTGTCGTCGAACATGTGGCTGTGGAGTTCAAGTCCGTCAATGCCCTTCACGCGCTTGACCATCTCGAAGCGCTCCTCGATGGACGGATTCGCCCGGTATCCGCCGGGACAGAAGCGGTCCGCGCACGAGCCGAATGGGCCGAGGCCCACGGTGTATTTCTTGTCCTTCATTGCTTTCTCCTCAGAACCAGCGTTCGACGACCACGACGCCCTCGGTGAAAAACTGGATGGCGTCCCGTCCCTGGGCGTGAAGGTCGCCGAAGAACGAGTCCTTCATGCCGCTGAAATGGAACATTGCGATCGGCGCGGCGACGCCGATGTTGATGCCCAGATTGCCGCAACGGACGGTGTGGCGGAAGTCGCGGGCGATTCCGCCGTTGCGCGTGAAAATCGAGGCGGCGTTGCCGTACGGATTCCCCGCGATCACGGCCTTGGCCTCCTCGTAGGTGTCAACGGGTATTACGCACAGGACCGGGCCGAAAATCTCCTCCCGCGCGACGGACATCTCCGCGCGGCATTCGTCGAAGATCGTCGGGCCGACCCAGTAGCCGTTCGGGTAGCCTGCAACCTTGCATCCGCGCCCGTCAAGGAGCAGTTTCGCGCCCTCCGCCTCGCCCTTCGCGATGCAGCCCTCGATGCGCTTCTGCGCGTCCCGGCTGATGACGGGGCCCATCGCGGCGCCCGGTTCCAGCCCGTTGCCGACCCTGATGGCCTTCGCGGCCTGGAGCAGGCGATCCCGGACCTCGTCATGCGCCCTGCCGACCGTTATCACGCAACTGAGCGCCAGGCAGCGCTGACCGGAGCAGTCGAACGCGGACGCGATCATGTTCGGCGCGGATTTCGCCATGTCTGCGTCCGGCATGACTATCGCAAAATTCTTCGCGCCGGCCTGCACCTGCGCCCGCTTGCCGCGGGACGCGGCGCGGGCGTAGACCTGCCTCCCGACCGGCGTCGAGCCGACGAACGACACCCCCACGATCCCCGGATGATCAATCAACGCGTTGGCCGTATCACCCCCCCCGTTGACGCAGTTGACCACGCCGGGCGGGAACCCCGCCTTCTCCAGACAGTCGAAAATAACCTGCATCGTCATCGGCACGCGCGGGGACGGCTTCACGACGTACGTGTTCCCCGTCGCCAGCGCGTAGGGCATGAACCAGAACGGGATCATCGCCGGGAAGTTGAACGGGCACAGCACGGCGAACGTCCCGAGGGGCTGCCTCACGCAATACTCGTCAATCCCCTTCGACACGTCCTCCAGCAGACGACCCATCATCAGTGACGGCGCGCCGGCGGCGACCTCGATGTTGTCAATCGCGCGGTCAACCTCAAGGCCCGCCTCGGTCAGCGTTTTGCCGTGCTCGGTCGTCAGCGTCCGGGCGATGTCCTCGCGCCGCGCAAGCATGATTTCGCGCAGCTTCAGCAGGAATTGCGCGCGCCTCACCGGCGGCGTGTCGCGCCATTCCTGGAACGCGGCGTTTGCCGCCCTGACCGCCGCGTCAACCTCCTCGGCCGTGGTCATTCGAACCCTTGCGATGACCTCGTCCGTCGCCGGATTCGGAACATCCAGAATTTCCGTTCCCGCGGATTCGCCCCACGCGCCGCCTGTGTAATTTCTGATCTGGTCGGGTTTCATGCGCCGAACGTGCCTCCGCCGTCCCCGTGGACGGTTAGATTTGTTCCCATGTGGTCAGGGGGCGCGGGGAATCGCCCCTACGCCGTCCGTCCGCCTTCATCAGGGAACATGGGTAACACATTTGCGCCGTCCGGACAAGGATTTTGAGAGGCAGGACTTTTTTATCGGAGACGAATTGAAAACGGTGGGGGCGCGCAGAGGAATCCAGAGATGATCGTCACGATTTTTCGCGCGACCTGCGGCGGATCAAACCAGGCATGACAAAGCGGCATTAAGCGAACGCAGTTCGAATCGCGCTATATCCTGACCGGCTCATCGTCTTCCTGTGACTGGGCAAGGGCTTCCAGAACGCGCATAGCCTTGTGAACCCTCTCCGGCCGGATGGGCAATTCCGCGCCGTCCCTGACGGCGTCGGCGACGCGGCCCCAGAAATCCTCCGGCTTGTCCGGCAGGTCAAGCGCGCGCTCGTTTCCCGGATATCGCAGAACGCTCCGCCACGGCCCGTCCTGCGCCTTGAGGATCTCAATCTCCCCGGCCCTCCCGCCGACGCGCCACTCTTGGCGCGGAATCGGCGCGGCAATGTCGCCCTCAAGGATGATCCGCGATCCGTTGCGAAAGCGCACTGCCGCCCAGAACCAGTCCCCGAAGTCGTCTGAACGACGCCTGCCGGCTGCCCGGCCGTAGGCGTCCTGAATCTCGTCCGGCAGCAGCTCAACCGTCCGGCACATCATCTCGAACGCGAGCGTATTGAGTATGCCGGCGCCCTTGAGTGGGTCCCCATGCCAGGAAAGGTCGTTCCAATCCGGCGGATTGATGAGTATGGCGTGGGAGACGTCGAACACGTCGCCCACCGGCTCATCCCGCAGGGCGTCCCGAAGCCCGATGAAAGCGGGGCAGTCCAGCGCCGGGATCCGGCAGGCCAGGAGCCGGTCGGCGGCTGACGCGGCCTTCATCATGCGCTTGTACTGCCACGATTCCAGGGCGGGGGGGGAGAGAACGACAGCGTGTTTGCCGGCGTCGAAGGCGCGGACGGCGAGATCGGGGCGCACATCCGGCGGGGCGGCAATGGCGATAAGCTCGACGTCCTTGTCGTCCAGAAGGTCGTGGTAATCCTGATATCCCCGGAGATTCAGCGCCTGCCTGGCGGGGTAAAGCCTCTGGGACTGGGACTCGCAGATCGCGACGACATTGACCGCCGGATTTCCCGAAAGCTCGTTTTCCAGCAGGTCCAGCCCGGCGCTTCCCAAGCCGGCCACGCCGATTCTCAGCGGTTCCATCGCGTCCCTCGATTCACATTTTCTGAGCGACTTCTATCGCCTTCAGAAGGCCCTTGGCCTTGTTGATTGTTTCCACGTATTCGTTGTCCGGCACGCTGTCCGCGACGATGCCGGCGCCGGCCTGGACGTAGGCGGTGCTGCCCTTCACGACGACTGTCCTGATCGTGATGCAGGTGTCCATGTTGCCGCTGAAGTCCAGGTACCCGACCGTGCCGCCGTAGGGGCCGCGCATGGTCGGCTCAAGCTCGTCAATGATCTGCATGGCGCGGACCTTCGGCGCGCCGGAGAGCGTTCCGGCGGGCAGGGACGCCCTCAGCGCGTCCAGCGCCGTGCTGCCCTCCTTCAGCGTTCCGGAGACGTTGGAGACGATGTGCATGACGTGGCTGTAACGCTCGATGACCATGCACTCATCCACGCTGACGGAGCCGTACTGGGCTACGCGCCCCACGTCGTTGCGGCCCAGGTCAAGCAGCATGATGTGTTCGGCGCGCTCCTTCGGGTCGGCCAGGAGTTCCTTCTCAAGCTCCGCGTCCTCGGCCTCGGTCTTTCCCCGGCGGCGCGTGCCGGCGATGGGGCGCAGGGTGACGCGGCGGTTCTCCACCTTGACCATCACCTCGGGCGACGACCCGACGAGGTGCACGCCGTTCATCTTCAGGAAAAACATGTACGGGCTTGGGTTTATCACGCGCAGGGCGCGGTAGATGTTGAACGGCTCTGCCGACGTCTTGGCCCGGAGGCGCTGGCTCAGGACGACCTGGAAAATGTCGCCCGCGCGGATGTACTCCTTCGCCTTCGTTACGGCGTCGCGGAACTCCTCCCGCGTGCAGTTGGAGTCGTATTGAAGCTCCACGTCGCCCGTGGGGATGATCTCATCGCTCAGGGACATGACGGGGGTGCGCAGCTTGTCAACAATCTCGTCAATCCGCTTCCTGGCCTTCGCATAGACGCCCTTGGGGTCCTTGCCGTCGGTGCGGGCGGTGCAGATGACCTTGAGCGTCTTGTTGATATGGTCGAAGATGATCATTTCGTTGTAGAACATGAACCACATGTCCGGCAACTGGAGATCATCCGGCGGGGCGTCCGGGAGATTTTCGGCGTAGCGCACGGAGTCATAGGCCGCGTACCCGACTGCGCCGCAGGAGAATCGCGGCAGGCCGGGAACGTTGACGACCTTGAAGCGGTCAAGCTCCTTCTGAAGGTCCTCCAGCGGGTCGTCGGAGGTCCGGGTTCTGACGTTGTCGCCGTAGGAGACCTCGACGCGGCGGCCCTTGGCCATCAGCCCGGCGAAGGGGCCTGCGCCGAGGAAGGAGTAGCGCCCGATCTTCTCGCCGCCGGTGACGCTTTCCAGCAGGAAGGCGTAATCCTGATTTCCGAGCTTCTGGAAGGCGGAGACCGGGGTAAGTGTGTCGGCCATGAGCTGGCGGTAGACGGGGATTGCGTTCCCCTGGCCTATGAGGTCCAGGAATTCCGCTTCGGACGGGTAGTAATGCGGCTGAGACATCGCGTGTCCTTCATGTGACGGATTATTTTCCGGCGGCGGTCTCCGCGGGCGGAGACGGGCGCAAGCCGCCGCCCCTGAAGAGGCGCCAGCCCTGGGTGAAGCGGGGATTATAATCGTCCCCGGCGGATTTCGCAATGTCCGGCGGGGCGGCGATTTTTACGCGCTGCTCGCGCCGCCGCCCCCGCGCGGAACGGCATGACAGGATCATGATGCGCAGTCATTCAATGAACGTTATTATTTCCACGCCGGGCCGGCGTGATCGGCAGGGGATCTTCTTTTCTGCGAAAACACAGAGAACAGAGAAGCGGCGGGAGGGACATTCGACTCCAGTTCTCAGAGAGAAGGGAAGCGCAGCGGGTATCAAATCCGGCTATCCGTCCGCGATATTCCCCAATGCGTCGTTTTCATGGCTGGACTGTGAAGTATTGGAATCCGCCGGACGACTGGATATTATGATCGCGGTTTTTCCCGAAAGGAGCGCGCGATGGATTCCATAGTCAGCCGACGTTCGTTCATGAAGCTTGCCGCCGCGGGCGCGGCCCCCATGATCCTGCCGACCGGCATTCTCTCGGCCGGGCAGTCCCCCAACGAAAAGCTCAACATCGCCCTGATCGGCAGCGGCGGGCGCGGGCGCGCAAACCTTCAATTCTTCAAAAGTGAAAACATCGTCGCGCTCTGCGACACGGACGAGGATGAGCTGGCGACAACCGCCAAGGACTTCCCAAACGCGAAGACCTACGTTGACTGGCGCAAGTGCCTTGAGCAGAAGGACATCGAGGCCGTCATCTGCTCCACCACCGACCACACGCACGCTTTCGTGACGACGTGGGCGCTCAACCGCGGGATGCACGTCTACTGCGAGAAGCCGCTCGGCAACTCGGTCGAGGAGGCGCGCGTGGTGCGGGAGGCGTACCTGAAGCAGAAGGGCAAGGTCGCCACGCAGATGGGCGTGCAGCGCCATGAGAATCCGAACATGGCCCGTGTCGTCGAACTCATCCGGGACGGCGCGATCGGAACGCCGGAATCCGTCTCCCTCTGGTGCGCGCGCACGCCGAAGGGCGGGAACTACCTGCCCGACGCCGGCCAGCCGCCGAAGAACATTCACTGGGACCTCTGGCTCGGCCCCTCCCCCCATCACCCGTACAACCCCGGCTATCTCGTCGCCAATCCGTCGCGCTGCCTGAGCTGGAACATCTACTGGGACTTCGGCAGCGGCCAGATGGGCGACATGGGCAGCCACACGATGGACATCGCGTGGTGGGCGCTGGACCTCGGCTTCCCGACAAGCTGTTTCTGCGTCGGTCCTGAAAAAAGTTCCGACACCGTACCGACCTGGATCAAGGCGGAATGGGAACACCCCGCCAACGACTGGCGCCCGGCGGTGACGGTCAAATGGTACGACGGCGGCAAGCGCCCCGGCATGCCCTCAAAGGCATTCGCCGCAGAGACCATCGGCGACGGCGCGCTCTTCAAGGGCGACAAGGGCTTCCTGCTTTGCGACTTCGGCGCGCGCTACCTGATGCCCACGCGGGGGGAGATGTCATACTACAAGCCGCGCAAGGCGGAGGAGGCGATACCGGATTCGCCGGGCCACCACGCGGAATGGCTGAAGGCCTGCAAGACGGACAAGAAGACTCGCACGGACTTCGACTACTCCGGCAAGCTCATCGAGCATAACATGCTCGCGCTGGCCGCCTACCGGACCGGCGAGAAGCTGGAATGGAACGCCGGGGAGCTGAAGGCGACAAATTGCCCGAAGGCGGATCAGTTCATCAGGAAGACGTACAGGGAGGGATGGGTGCTGAACGGATAGAAATTACAGGGAATGTGAGAGGGATGTCTTGATAGATATTTAAATCAAAGAACCGAAGGAGATGCGTCAACATGGACAAGGAGCCTACTTCGCAAGGCGAAGTTTCGCCTGATTCTAAAATTCCTGTGTCGTTGATCGGTAGGTACGAGGCAGACTACCGTAAAGCAATCGAGACAATTGATAACGGCCAAGTCAAGAATCTGGTTGAGACAGGACGCGACATGGCCGCCATCATGCTTTTCGCCGAGCAGGTGTCTATTATCAGTAACATTTACGAACAATTAAAGATGCTATATAGTACCATATACGATCACCAGTGTGTACTTCGTCGCTTCGGATCAAAACGGATAGAACAATTTGGCAATCTCCCACTTCTACTATCGCCGATCTGCGACATAGCCGACAGCGACGAGGATACCGAGGTAGGCCAATTCATGCGTGATCATCGCTCCCTAATTCCAATCTACGACATAGCGATGAGGCATCCCGATGAAATTGGGTTAAGCGTAAAATATTCGCAGGAACAAATTGAAGCCCGTACAAAGTTCCTCCTGAAAGAAGCCGGGTTTCAGAAGACGCATTGGTACATCAACGAACGTGTGTTGACCGAGATTGAGTATATGCTTGATACTATGAGGATTCTTATTGAGCCCGATTTCCTCCCAGTTTCTGCTTTGGGCGAAGGATCACAAAACGTAGAAGATGGAACGGATCGTTATATTCCAGCATCGGTGAGGACATCCGTTTGGCGAAGAGATAACGCCAAGTGTGTTGAGTGCGGGGCGAAAGAGAAACTGGAATACGACCACATAATTCCCCTTTCGAAAGGGGGAGCAAATACTGAGAGGAACATCCAGCTTCTATGTGAAAAGTGTAATCGCAAGAAGGGTTCCAACATTTAGTAGCATAGCAGGTAGGGTGTGCAACTCGTGCTACGAGTTGCACACGCGGTCTCTATAAGAAACCTCCTCGCTGGCGCTTTCATGACTTATGACTTCCACAACCGCCGATAGTTTCCCATGGCGGCATTGCATTTTGCCGAAATACGAGCCAGAAAAGGAAGTCTTGCCGCGTGTGCAAATCCGAGAGATTTGCACACCCTACCTGCTGATTCCATGTAATCAGATATCCACGCCAAATCGCGTGTTAGGGGATTTTCGATCACAAGCACAAGCTCGGCATTAGGAATGCTTTGGAGGTGCCTGTATTCATACAACTGGGCCATACCCCTGCGAATCTGTTCATGCACATTTGCCGGCGTAGTGGATTTCATCTCGAAGATGAAGGGGGCTCCGGCGACGATATTAATTCGTACTTACCATTTCCTGCGAAACGAAGTACGCCTCGGTCGCGGAGTACCTGAAGTTGCTGTCGGATCTTCGGGCGAATGTTTCGGTTATGTGGGTGCAAACGCCCCAGTTCTTCGTCGAATGCGTAAACTTGCCTAATTGTAAATTGCCTCTGTCCAATGCATTCGATACATTTCAAAACGTCCGACACCCATCCTCTTTCAGCAGCATCTTGGGTAGCAAGCCATGAAAACCTTTGCCATTGATCACGGATCATGGCGGGATCGACGATATGCCCTTCCTGTATGGCATAAAGCCTGGCGTCCATACTTAAGGCACTCATCAAGATATTACAACCCACCCATCCCTTGCGCCGAGCTCCATCTCCAAGCGGGCGACAAGCCTCGATAGCCTGTAGCGTGATGAAATGTGCAGGAACGAAAAGTAGTGTTCGTGCCGACCATGATGAACGATCGTAAACGAGAAATGCGAAGTTGGGTGATGAGTTTCCCTTTATTCTCTCTTTCATTGGTTCGTAGGCCGCATCCCTGAGTTTTTTGCCGATAGCCCCAGATTTGGATTTGAGTTGGTACTCCGCTCCACATGAACTACAAACGAAATCAACAACCTTCGTATTATCTCTGGTCTTCGCCAGTCGCTGGGATGGGCATGCCGGACAATACATGTTGGCAAGGAACCAATGCTCGGTAATGACCCTGGCGATTTGTGATGGTGATTTGTATCCTTCTGCCAGACTACAATCCATCTGTGGATTCATTGAGCCTCCTTTCTTAGAAATTATAATCAATATCCTCACAGTTGGAAATATATTGCGGAACCCGGTCAGCAGAGGGCGGATTTGTTGTAGCGCAGCCGTTCCGGCTGCAGGGAAAGGTGGCAGGCGAGACGCCTGCGCTACAACTCGAGCCAGTCAGTAATCCACCACATAGCGCGAAGCATTCCAATGCCTGGAAATCAGAGACGCTGAACGGGTAATGCCTATTCGCCTACTCCTTCCCCAGCGTGTGCATGATGAACCGCTGCGCGGCCCAGATGTAATCCTTCCAGCCCTCGGATATCGTCGTCAGCCCACTCTGCCGGTAGCCCCACCAGACCTGCTGCATCGCCTGATACGCCGTCGGGAACGGCATGACGGAAAGCGCCGGAACCAGTGGGATCAGGAACTTGAAGTGCGCGGAGATCGCCAGCAGCTTGCGCAGGTTTTCGATGCGCTCCTTGTCGCGCGGGCGCGGGAACTTCAGGACGCTGCGCGAGTAGAACGTATAGTCAATCTTGTTGAAGTCGCCGTCGAAGAAACCCTTCTCCACGGCGTATTCGCCAAGCTCCGTGCGGGGATACGGATTATAGATCGAGGTCCAGGCGTAGTCCGGCGCGCACTCGGCCGTCAGGCGCAGCGTGTCCATGGCCTCCTCGAACGTCTCGCCGGGCAGGCCGATCATGCTCTGCGTCACGACCGCCACGCCGCTGTCCTGGAGCGCGCGGACGGCCTTGCGGATGGTCTCGCGGTCCATGTCGCGGTGCAGCAGGTCGTTGCGGACCACGTCATTGCCCGATTCCATCCCCAGGAAGGCCCACTTGCAACCCGCGTCAGCCAGCATTTCGCCAACCTTCCGGTCAACCAGGTTTGCGCGAAGGTTGACCATGAAAGGCACATTGAAGCGGGACTTGTACTGCCGGCAGAACTCCTCGAACCAGTCGGGGAAGATGTTGAAAACGTCGGAGAAGAAGCGGGCGAAGCGCACGGGGTAGCGGTCCACGCACGCCTGGATGTCGCGCATGACGTAGTCAACCGAGACGGTGCGGATGTATTTGCCCTTGCCCTTGTAGAGCTTGCGCATCGCATGGTTGAAGCAGTACGTGCAGCGATAGGGGCAGCCCCGGCTGGTGAAAAACGTCTTGGGCGCAAGGTCGCGAAGGAAGGGGTCAATCGAGTAGATTAGCTCGCGGTCCGGCAGGGGGAGCGAGTCAAGGTCCTCGATGAAGGAGCGAACGTCGTTACGGACGATGCCCTTTGTTGTCTTGACCCAGAAGTTGTCTGTGGCCGTGTAGTCGCGCCCGGCGGCGATCCGGTCAATGAGGTCCAGGAATGCAAGCTCGCCCTCGCCGCGGCAGACGGCGTCAACGCCCTCGGTCTCGATCATTTCAGGGAAAAAGGTGGCGTGCGGACCGCCGAAGACGGAGATCGGGCGCAGTTCGGGAAGTTCGTTTTTGATCGCCTTGTTCAGAAGCAGGTAGTGCTTGTGGAAGCCGGTGGTGACGCTATAGGCGAGGACGTGGGGTTTCCACTCGGCGATCCTGTCCATCAGGGCCGGGTCGGCGTCGTTGAAGAGGCGGACCTCATGCCCGCCCTGCTTCAGGGTGGCAGAGAGGTATTGAATGCCCTGCGGGTCCCAGACCCCGGTGCCGCGTCTCAGGAACAGTATTCTCATTCGGCTCTTATGTGGCGGTGTCGGGTGGGCGCTTGCGGTTCGAAACGAACCGAGCGCCCACGTGGGAAATTGGAACAAATCGAGACTCGGGCATTATAGGTGGAGTTTCCGAAGAGTGTCAACGCGATGCGACGATCAGCGCGGCGACTTGCGCCGCCTCCAGGCATTCCGATCAACTCGTTGTTGCTTTCAAGGCGACGCGAGGGTATTTTCCCGCATTCCAGCAACAATCCCCCGACGACGGAGATTCATCATGAGCGAAATCACTAGTTTCAGTTTCCCGACGCAGATCAGGTTCGGCCCGGGCGCGCGCTCGGCCGTTGCCGAATTCGCGGCGTCATGCGGGGTCAAGAGACCTCTGATGGTTGCGGACGCCGGCCTTCCCAAGACGGAGGCCTACAAGCTGATGTCAGCGGAGCTTTCAGGAACATGGCCCGCCGGATTCGCGGCCTTCACAGGCGTCAATCCCAACCCGACCGAGGACAACCTGGAGGATACCTTCAGGGCCTACGCGGACGGCAAGTGCGACGGCGTGATCGGGGTTGGCGGCGGCAGCGCGCTGGACGTGGCGAAGGCCGTCAGGATCAAGATCGCCTTCCCGGACAGGTCGTTCGCGAAGGTCTCGCGCGACATGCTCCCGAAGAAGCTTGCGCCGTTCTGCGCCGTGCCGACGACTGCCGGGACGGGCAGCGAGGTCGGGCGCAGCAGTGTCATCACCGTCCCCTCCCTGGGGCTCAAGGTCGTGGTCGGCGGACCGCCGCTGCTGGCGGACATGGCGATTCTGGACGCCGAGCTGACCGTCGGGCTGCCTCCCTTCCTGACGGCGGCGACGGGCATGGACGCCATGACTCACGCCGTCGAGTCATTCGTCTGTCCGTGCTTTCATCCGATGTGCGACGCGATCGCCCTGGAGGCTGTTCGGATGACGCGGATATACCTGCCGAAGGCGTGGGCGAACGGGAAGGACCTTGAGGCGCGCGGAATGATGCTGATGGCGGCGGCGATGGGCGCGGTGGCGTTCCAGAAGGACCTGGGCGTCGCCCACTCGCTCTCGCATCCGCTCTCGACGGACTTTGGAGTCCATCACGGGCTGGCCAACGCTATCGCGCTGCCGGCGACCGTCCGCTTCAACGGCGAGGAGAACAGCGGGCAGTATGAGCGCGTGGCCGTCGCCCTCGGCGTAGCGCCGGGGAACGATCCGGCGGGAGCCGTAGCCGATTTTCTCGACGGATTCAACAAGTCCATCGGCATCACTCAGAAGCTTCGGGACTTGAAGGTTCCGCAGAATGCCTTGGAAGGCCTTGCGGAGAAGGCGATGCTGGATGGATGCCATCCGACCAACCCGCGCAAGTGTGAGAAGAAGGACATGCTCAGACTCTACAAGGAGATATGGTAATGGCGGTAATGCCTGAAGGACTGTTCGTGAACGGCGAGTGGCGCAGGACGGCCTCCGGCGGGACGATCGAGCTGATCGAGCCGGCGACGGAGAAGACGTGGGCGTCGGTTCCGTCGGCGGGAAAAAACGAGGTTGACGAGGTCGTGAAGAACGCCGCCCGCGCCTTCAAGGAGGCGGACTGGGCGAATGCCGCCCCCGCCGTCCGCGCCCGCGCGCTCTACAATCTGGCCGCGATCATCCGCCGGGAGGCGAAGGACCTGGCGGTCATGGAGGCCCGCAACGTCGGCAAGCCCATCGGCGACGCGCTATGGGAGATCAACGCCGGCGCGTCGTGCTTCGAATATTACGCCGGCGGAATCAGCAGGTTCTGCGGGAAGACCATACCCGTAGACAAGCTGGGTTTCGACTACACGATCCAGGTTCCGATCGGCGTCGTCGCGGCGATAGTGCCGTGGAACTTCCCGTTCCTGATGGCGTGCTGGAAGACGGCCCCCGCGCTGGCCACCGGCAACGCCGTCGTCCTGAAACCTGCGACGCTGACGCCGCTGACTGCCCTGGCGCTGGGCGGGCTTGGCGCGGAGGCTGGCATCCCGCGCGGCGTGTTCCAGGTTGTGTCAGGGCGCGGCAGCCAGATAGGAGACTACCTGGTCAGCCACCCGCTCGTGCGCAAGATCGCCTTCACCGGCGAGACCGGGACCGGCGCAAGAATTCTGAAGATGGCGGCGGACGATATAAAGAAGGTCTCCCTCGAGCTTGGCGGCAAGAGTCCGAACATCGTGTTTGCCGATTCGGACGTTGACGCCGCAGCGGCAAGCTCCCCGATGTCCGTTTTCGCCAATACGGGTCAGGATTGCTGCGCGCGCAGCCGCGTCATTGTTGAGAAATCCGTCTACGATCGCTTCCTGAAGGGTTTCGTCGAGGCGACGGAAAAACTGGCCGTCGGCGATCCGCTGGACGAGGCGACAATGGTCGGGCCGATGGTCTCCGCCGGGCAGCGCGAAAGGGTGGAAGGCTACATCGAGGCCGCGCGCAAGGAGGGCGGGCGCGTCCTGTGCGGCGGGAGCCGCATGAAGTCGCCCGGCTTCTACCTTGCGCCAACCATCGTTGACGGGCTGCCCTCGACGTCGCGCGTGTGTATGGAAGAGATTTTCGGGCCGGTCGCCTGCGTGATGCCTTTCGAGACTGAGAAGGAGGCCATCGCGCTGGCCAATGAGACGCAGTTCGGGCTGTCCGGCTCAATCTGGACGCGCGATCTCGAGCGCGCGATCCGGGTCGCTCGGTCGGTCGAAAGCGGCGTCCTGAGCGTGAACTGCCATAGCAGCGTGCATCAGGCCGCGCCGTTCGGCGGCTTCAAGCGCAGCGGCATGGGGCGCGATCTCGGCATGGAGGCCATGAGCCTCTACACCGAAGTTAAGAACGTCTTCATCTCATTGAATTACGGACAATAGGCATGGATCAGACCGCCAAGGACAGAGGATTGTTGCCGGACTGGTTCCGCCCGGACGCGGTGGACACCGTCATCGTCGCCTTCACGGATATGTATGGAAGGCCGATGGGCAAGCGGATGACCTACGACTTCTTCATGCGGCATACCGTGAAGTCCGGCATGGAGGTCTGCAACTACCTGATGACGGTGGACATGGCGATGGACCCGCTGCCGGGCTTCAAGCTGGCCAGTTGGGAGCAGGGCTACGGCGACTTCCACGTCGCCCCGGACCTGCGGACCATGCGCCTGCTGCCGTGGTGCGGGAAGACGGCGATAGTCCTGAGCGACCTTTGCCTTGAATCCGGCGAGCCGGTTGCGGAGTCGCCCCGCCGCGTCCTCGCGCGCCAGGTAGAGCGGCTGGCCGCGCGCGGGATCAAGGCGCGGATAGGACTGGAGCTTGAGTTCTACCTTTTCAACGACTCATGCGCCGTCGCCGCGCAGAAGGATTATCGCGGGCTGAGCGACGGATCCAACTGCCTGATTGATTACCACATCCTGCACACGCAGCGGGACGAGGCCGTCCTTCGCCGGATTCGCAACGAGATGTCCGCAGCGGGAATCGTCGTCGAGTCCAGCA
This sequence comes from Planctomycetota bacterium, assembly GCA_022711755.1. GTDB lineage: Bacteria > Planctomycetota > Brocadiia > SM23-32 > JAKLEA01 > JAKLEA01. Next base: position 161,799 of record JAKLEA010000006.1, on the reverse strand, counting down.
AGGGTGAGTGGGGCAAGGGGCAGCACGAGCTTAACCTGCTTTACTCCGATCCGGTTGACGTCGCCGATAAGCAGGTTGTCTACAAAATGGGGGCCAAGCAGATAGCCGATCAGGAGGGCCGCGCGCTCACCTTCATGGCCAAATGGGCGGCTGACCAGGCCGGCAGCAGTTGCCACGTCCACACGAGCCTGTGGGACCTGGAGATGAAGGCTCCACTTTTCTGGGACCCGCAGACGAAAGCCGGGACGAAGATTTTCCGCCAGTTCCTGGGCGGGCTGCTCAAGTATTCCAGGGAGCTGACGTACTTTACCGCGCCGACGATCAACTCATATAAGCGCTTCCAGTCCAAGTCTTGGGCGCCGACTGGCATAGCGTGGGATTATGACAACCGAACCTGCGGATTCCGCGTGGTTGGGCACAAGAATTCCTTCCGGATCGAAAATCGGATGCCGGGCGCGGACGCCAATCCGTACCTCGCGACCGCTGCGGTTCTTGCTGCGGGGCTGCGGGGGATTGAGGAAGACCTGGACTGCGGCAATCCGTGCCACAAGGACGCATACGAGGACGCAACCGTTCAGCATCTCCCAGCGAATCTGGCAGAGGCGGCGGACCTTTTCGACGCCAGCCGCATCGCCCGGGAGTCCTTCGGGAACGAAGTCGTTGATTACTACGCCCACACCGCCCGGCTTGAGGCGAAGGCATACGGACAGGCAGTGACGGACTGGGAACGCAGGCGCTACTTCGAGCAGATATGATTTTTGGAGTGCTGTAGCCATGCTACAGCCTTCGAACGGGAAGCCATGCTTCCCGTAACGTCCTGTTGCGCCACCCGAGGCCGAACATGAAACCAATAATCGGCATAAATTGCGATCTCGACCTGAAGGGCGCGAAACGCCCCAGGCTCGTGCTTTATATCAACTACTTCGAGGCGATCCTGAACGCCGGCGGCCTGCCGCTGCTGATACCGTTCATGTCGGACGAAGAGGACATCCGACGGGCGCTCGCGGGCGTTGACGGCCTGCTCCTGACGGGGGGGGGAGACATTGACCCGGCGATGTACGGCGAACCCCTTCATCCCGAGACGGATATCGCCCCTGAGATGCGCCTGAAGCTCGATCTCCCGCTTGCGCGTGAGGCCCTGCTGACCGAAACCCCGGTGCTGGGCATCTGCATGGGAAATCAGGTTCTGAACGTGGCGGCGGGGGGGACCCTCATCCAGGACATAAAGGCCGCATCACTTGGGACGATACCGCACCGGCAGATGGAGAGCGATCATCGCGCCGTTCATGACGTGATCATCGAATCAGGCTCAATGCTGGCCGGAATCGTCGGCCCGGAGCCGCTGGGGGTTAATACCACGCATCATCATGCTGCGGGGCGAATGGGAAAGGGGTTCAGGATCGCCGCGCGCGCCACGGACGGAACAATCGAGGCGATAGAGAACGCGGAGACTCGGGCCGCGCTGGGGGTTCAATGGCACCCGGAACGATTATGCGCGATGGAAAGGCATAGAAAGCTGTTCGAGTGGCTCGTGGCGACCGCGCGCTCCGGATCGAAAACCGGGAAATGAGAGTCGGCCCGGCGCTATGCCGGGACCAGCCTGAGCGCGTTTCCGCCGGCAATCTTGTCGAAGGCGTCCTGCGGCAGTTCCAAGGATTTCAGGAACTTCATCATCGCGTCGTCGAAGTAATCCCGTCCGAAAAGGCAGCGGTCCTGGAATCGCGTCAGGAAGCCCTTGCCGAATTCCGGATCGCGGCTGAGCGCCCTGAGAGCCGAGCCGGCCGAGAGGTCGCAATGCAGGTTCGGATACGTCTCCATGAGCTTTGGGAGCCGCCCGCCCGGCGCGACAGGCCCAGAGGGATAGACATCCGGATTCTTATCGGCGTCCCCGCTCACCTCCCGCCAGAACCCCGGCGCGTGCCCGACGAAGATCGTGTTCGGGCACGCCTGCAATGCTCGCTCGATGTTGTCAATCCGCCCGCCGTACCAATGCGTAAAATACTTTCCGCCGACGGGTGGAAGCCACGGGACGTCAATGTGAAATGTGACGGGGAACTTCAGCTCCGCGCAGACGTGATAGAGTTCAATGAGACGCGGATCGTCGTAAAGCATCCTCAGCTTCAGCTCCCCGAATCCGCGTATTCCAAAGCTGGCGCATGAGCGGACGACCTTCGGGGCGCTTTCCACCCTCGGATCAACGGCATGCATGGGAATGAAACGTTCCGGGAATTTCTCGACCGCGCGGATTACGTGTTCCAGCGGAAGTCCGCGCGTGTGCGGATAAAGAACGTGGGCGTAGCCCATGTCCATTTCCTCCGGCGCGGCCATCTCCCAAGAGAACAACCATGATTTGTCTATGCCCATCTCGTCCATGTTGCGGACGAGTTTTTCAGCCGTCATCCCGTACCAGTTCACGTGCGCGTGACAGTCAATTATCATGTTTGCCTCGCCGCCGTTCTTCCTCAGCGTCCGTCGTTTATTCCTTCTGCACGACGGGCTTGTTTCCGAATTCGCGGAGGGTTTCAAGGTACGCGTTCGGCTCGCCGGTGTCGAAACGCCGCCCCTTGACTGCGTAAGCCAGAAGCCCCTGCTCCTTGCGCAGCCTGTCCAGCGCCGTAGTGAGTTGGAACTCCCCGGCCTGGCGCTCCCCGGCGCGGATGTGATCGCCGATGATTCCGAAAACCTCCGGCTTGAGGACGTATTCCCCGAAGACGCAGAGATACTCGCCCTCCGGAAGCCCTTCCACGCGCAGGTTGTTGCGCGCGTAGTCCACCGTCGGTTTCTCGGCTATCTCCTCGACAGACAGCATCGTCCTCTCCGCGTCAATCCACTCCCCTGCCACCGTGCCGAAATGGCCGATCAGGTGTTCGGGTGTTCTGTGGACCGAGAGGATGCTTGATCGCGTCTCCGTGTATTTTTCCAGCAGTTGCGCGGCGCAGTGCTGGCCGGTGTCCGACCGGTAAAGATGGTCGCCCAGCATCAGCAGGAACGGCTCGTTGCCCACCCAATCCCTGGCGCAGTTGACTGCGTGGCCGAAGCCTTCCTGCGTCTCCTGCGCCACGAACGTCACCTGCTTGCCGATGCCCTGAAGGTATTGAGCGTAACGCTTCAGGTGCTGGGGCAGGCGGTTGTAGTGCTCGATCGGCATCGGCTCATGCAGGAAGGATTCGAAGAAGGCAATGTCGTCCTTGCGCACGATCACGCAGACCTGCTCGATGCCGGAGTTGATCGCCTCCTCGAGGATCATGAGGATGATCGGCTTGGCGATGCCGTCCGGGGTGATGATCGGGAAAAGTTCCTTCTTTGCCGCAAGGCTTGCCGGGAACATGCGCGTGCCGAACCCGGCGGCGGGGATGACGGCCTTGCGGATGACCTTGTCGCGCGAGATGTCCAGGTTAAAGCACGTCATGCCGAATTCCCGGTTCAGCAACTCCTCGACGGTCTTCCTCTCCTCAGGGCCGCGGCAGAGCAGTTGCGCGCAGCCGTCCCCCTGGGAGCCGACGCCCTTGCCGCCGTGGATGAAGGGCTGAATCGCCCCGCACTCGAGGACCTGGTGCAGCTTCGGGCTGGTCAGTTCCGTCGGGCAGGCCGGCGCGACGTGCTCGTCGAAGAGTTTCTGCGCCCTGGTCATGACGCTGCCGAGGGTCTTCGCGTCGCCGTCGGTTATCGCCTGCCGCGCCTCCCGGACGATGTCCAGGTTGATCGGGCCGAGGTACTCCTGCACGCGCCGGTCCTTGTCGTCGCTGGGGAAGGGGTAGCAACTGTTGAGGTCCTGCAGTATGCGCACGGTGTCCTTCGCGCCGTGGAGGTCAACGATGAGGTAATGGAAATCCGCGCCGACGTGGAGTTCCTGGACACTGATCTGGTCCCCGTTGAACGTCATCTGGATGGGCACGCTGCCGTAGGCGCAGCCCTGGTCCATGCGGCCGCAGCGGGATGGCGTGGCGATCTCGCCGCGATAGGCGATTTCCATCTCCCCCCGCACGGTCATCTTAAGATCATAAATCTTGTTGAAGGCGCGCGCCGCCAGGACGCAGATGGCTGCGGAGGAGGACAGCCCCTTTTTAATCGGCAGGTCCATCCGGTAGCAGTCAATCTCCAGCCCCTTGACGTGGTAGTGCGTGGCGATCTCGTAGGCGACGCCGGCGCAGTAGCTGAAGAAGCCGCCCTTTTCAGCCTCCTTCAGAAGCCCGCGCGTCTCCATGGGGATGCTGATGGGGCCGGCCTGTGTTCCGTCCGGCAGCACGGACCGCATGACAAGGCTGTCAGGATGAGGCTTGACGCGGGCGAAAATGCCTTGATTTGTCCCGGTCAGGATCACGCGCCCCGGCGGTATGTCCTTGTTGAACCGGCTGTAGCTGCCCGCCCAGTCGGAATGCTCGCCGAAAAGGCAGACGCGGCCCGGCACGAAAAGCTCGAGTTCCGTCATTCAGTGTCTCCCTGGAATCCTTGCCATGACGCTCCCCCCATGCGCGCGGCCTCTCCCGGCGCTCAGATGATACCCCTGCGTCGGAAACTCCGCAACCCCGGTTGAGACCGCGCCGGACGGTCATGAAAACCCCCGGGCTTACGCCGCGCCGGAAGAGGCCCGCAGGCGCCGACGATAATAATCCAGGATGACCGCCGCGATTATCACGCAGCCGGTAATGAATCGCTTGGTTGATTCCTGAGCCCCAATCTGCGCCAGGCCCGCCCCCAGCACGGCGATAATGCAGACGCCCAGGAAAGTCCCGACGACAGACCCGCGCCCCCCCATCAGGCTCGTGCCGCCGATGACGACCGCCGCGATGGCCTGAAGCTCGAAGCCGGTGCCGGCGTTAGGGTCGGCGGAGCCGAGCCTGGCGCAGTTGATGACCGCCGCAACGCCGCTGAGCGCTCCGCAAAGGGCGTAGACCATCCACTTGACTTTACGCGCGCCGATCCCGGAATAGCGCGCCGCCTGCTCATTAGCCCCGACAGCCAGCGCGTGACGCCCGAAGACCGTGCGGGACAGCGCGAACTGTCCCGCCGACGCAACCGCCAGGGCAGTTAGAAACGGCAGCGAAAGGCCAAAAAGCGACTGTTCCGCAATGACCTCGACCCGCGAACCAATGTAGGCCGTCCGGGAGCCGGTTATCATGTACGTTGCGCCCCTGGCGATTTCCATCATCCCCAGCGTGACGATGAAGGCGGGCAGCTTCAAACCGCTGATGAGAAGCCCGTTGATCGAGCCGCAGGCCAATCCCGTAATGACGCAGGCCAGCACGGCGACCGGAAGCGGCATTTCGGTCCGCAGCAGAACCGCCCCCATGACGGCGCTGCACAGCGCAAGGACCGAGCCGACCGACAGGTCAATCCCGCCTATGATCAGAACGAATGTCACGCCGACCGAAATGACGACGGCGTCCGGTATCTGATTGGCGATTGTCTGGAACGTCTTCAACTCGAAGAAATGCTTCGCCTTCAGTCCGAATATGGCCGTCAGCGCGCACAGCGCCAGGATCATGCCTACGGAATCGGCGACGCCCGTGGGAAGCAGTCGGGCGCGCGTTCGCGTCCTGGTTTTTTTGCCTGGCTTTACCTCGGCCATGAGTTGCCTTGCGGGGGGGGCTATTTCAGCGTGTCCGGAGTGATAAGGTCAACCTGCGTCTCGCGGTCCTCCGGCGCGGCCCTGGTTTTCAGCATCTCAAGCGCGTATTCGATGCCGAAGACGGCCAGCTTATCGGCATGCTGGTCAACGGTGCAGAGCACCTTGCCCTCTTTCATGAGTTGCTGCACGGCGCTGATGTTGTCGAATCCAACCACGATGACGGAGTCCTGCCGCCCGGCGGCGCGCAGAGCGGCGGCAGCCCCCAAAGCCATGCTGTCATTGGCGCAAAGGATGGCCTTAAGCTGTGGATGTTCCGTCAGGATCGAGGACGCGACTTGGTTAGCCTTGTCCATCTCCCAGTAGCCGGTCTGGGAGGTGACGATCTTCATCCCGGCCGCGTTCATGGCGTCCTCGAAACCGAGCTTGCGCTGGATGCCGTTGAAAGCGTTCGGCGCGCCCTCAATTATCGCCACCGGATCGCCAGCCTTCAGCTTCTTTGCGAGATATTCCCCGGCAAGTCGCGCGCCTTTGCGATTATCCGGCCCGACGAATGGAATCTTCGCCTTCTTCTCCGCCAGCGCGCCGGAGTCGAACTTGTTATCAATGTTGACCACGGCGATGCCATCGTCCATGGCGCGCTTGCAGACCGGGACGAGCGCCTTTGAGTCCGCCGGGGCGATGACGATTGCGTCAACGCGCTGGGCGATCATCTGCTCGACCAGGGCGACCTGCCTGCTGACGTCCTGCTCGTCCTTGATGCCGTTGGCGATCAGGTCATACTCGGCCGCATGAAGCTTCTGGTGATCGCGGGCGCCGTTCTCCATGGTCAGGAAGAACTCGTTGGCCAGCGATTTCATCACAAGCGCGATGGTCGGCTTGCTGGCGGGCTGCGCCGCGGACGGGGCGGCAGGATCGCGTTTCTTGCAGCCTGCGACTGATGCGCAGATAACGGCAATACAAACAAGGACCGGCTTTGAGGATCGGAATTTCAGCATTTTGGCGTCCTCGGATCATGGCCGAACGTCGGGAAAACCTTCGCCGCGACTGGCGGCAAGTTTATAACCCCCGGACGCCTTTCACAAGGGCGGACCCTCACGCCGCGTTCGGACGCAAACCTTTAACATCGCCTTCAGTTCATATGCGAAGTTTCGCCATGCCTTCCCCTGCGGGAATCTCATGCGAAATCTTTCCCGTGAACCCGCGCCCGGTTATCATAAAATACACATTGCCGGAGATGATTGCCGGACTGCGATCATCGTAAAATCCTGTTTGCCCATTGTGCGCCGCGGGGATTGAAGAATCGGCCCTTTGAAAGAATTCAGCCCTCGGAGCAGGAGGTTTGTGAATGGAAAAGGTTGATTTCAAGAAGACCTTCAAGCATCTCTATGCTCCGTCGGTAAAAGCGCCCGCGCTCGTGGATGTTCCACCCTTGAACTTTCTGACGATTGACGGCGCCGGGGACCCGAACGATTCGCAGGCATTCCAGGACGCCTTCGCCTGCCTGTTCGGCTTGGCCTACACAATCAAGTTCATGAAGAAGCCGAAACCGGAGGGCGCATTCGATTTCGTCGTCCCGCCGCCGGAAGGCGTCTTCTGGACGGAGGAGGACGGCAGCATCAGGATCAAAGACAAGGCGGCTTGGAAGTGGACGCTGATGATCATGCAGCCGGACTTCGTTACGAAAGAGCTTGTCTCCGAGGCGAAGATTCAGTTGACGGAAAAGAAAGACCCGCCGGGACTTGCGACATTGCGCTATGAGCGGGACCCCGGAGGGAAGGCAGTGACAATGACGCACCTCGGCCCATATTGCGAGGAGGGCCGAACCATCGAAAAAATGCGCGCGCTGGCGGAATCCGAGGGCTATGTCCTCTGTGGAAAGCATCGCGAAATCTATATGAACGACCCGCGCCGGGTGAAACCGGAAAAGATCAAGGCAGTCCTGCGACATCCCGTAAAAAAAGCATGGTGATGATCGCATCTGTAGCGATAACGCGCCGGATGTTACTTGCCCCGCCCGGGAATAAAACAAGACGCGAATTCAGTCTCCACCCCGGGCATTTCCGGCTTGCCCGGGGTGGAAACCGTGTGATGTTATCGGTGATTCAGGGGATCAATTATTGCGCCGGCGATTCTTTGACCTGTGGTATAGCAGGCTAATCACGCCCAGCCCAAGCAGACTTACCGTACCTGGTTCCGGCAACACGGCGTAATAGATTTCGTACGAATTCCCGTTCCAGCCCGCGTATGCGATTTCCGGCATGGCCGCGCCCGCATACAGTGATGGATACCAGTCCGTGACGTCATTGTCCGTAACCTGCTGGATTGTCATGCCGTCCCAGTAATAAATCTCGTAGTCGTCAAAACCGCCGTACCACGCTATCATGCCGTTATTGAGGGAGGGCTCCGAATCATCGTATGAATTGTTTGTGATCTGGGACGTGGAAGAACCGTCCCAGTACATTATTTCTCTATATGCGCCGACGACCTGCGTCCACGCAATCGTCCCGTCATAGACTGACGCGGACGAATCCCAGGTGGCATTGCTTGTCAGTTGATGAGTGGAGCCATCCCAATAGAAAATCTCCGTGTTGCCGAAACCCACGCTGGCGGTCCATGCGATCACGCCGTTGTGCAGAGAAACTTCCTGGTCCGATATCGAGTTGTTTGTTATCCTCGTGGTCGTCGAGCCGTTCCAGTAATAGATCTCGCTGGCGCTGTCGTTCGGGGCGTCCGCAAATGCGTGCCAGGCAATGGTTCCGTTGTAAAGCGACGGACTCCAGTTGTTCATGGAGTTGTTTGTGATCTGCGCGGTTGATGTGCCATTCCAGTAATAGATGTCGGCATCGTTGATTCCGGTGGACATGTTGACCCATGCGATCTCGCCGTTGTATAGGGAAGGGCTGAAGTCCTGCGTTGTGTTGTTGGTAATCTGTTGGATCGTGGCGCCGTCCCAGAAATATATCTCGTAGTCGTTGCCGTCATATCCTGACCACGCGACTGTTCCGCCATAGGCTGAGGGCGTTTCGTCCCCGTAGGAATTATCGGTCAGTTGCTGCGTGGTCCACTGTCCTCTTGCAACCGCGCAGCAGGAGCAGACCGCGATGAAAAGCGACGCAAGAACTCTCAGACGCGAGGGGGATTTCATTCCATTCTCCTTTTAAATCTCACTGTTCAGAGTTAACGCCATCGCCGGGTAAGAGATGGCGTAGCCAATGTTTACGGCGATTAAATCACGAATGACGGGTCATTTGCCGTCATGTCGGACGGCGTGAAAACACAGGGGATCCCTCCGTCTTCCGAATCCCTCTTGTGGCCGGACGCGAACATGACAACCATAATCCCCCCCGGGATCATTATCCTATTATTTGCGCCAACGTTGGCATGGCAAGGGAATTATTTATATTTTTATCGTAATACTCCGCCATTATATGATGTATTTGATACTTTTTGGAGACAGGTCTCTTTATGCCTGCCCTCTGGAACATTGGAGCTAAACGCGCGGTCCATGGTCTGGTTGCCGTATTCTGCGATGAATTGCGCATTGCGGTCGTTAAATACATCAGATGCTGTCGCTGCCATCCTCGCTCTGCCACCTTGCGCATTTCAAATAACGCAAACCTTACATATGCGTATTAATACCTATCGAAAACCTACGCAGACGTATGATACATCAATGTGGAATGTAATCTTCATGGCGCATGTCGCAGTCATATAACACAGTCGAGGAATGTTTTATGCCAATACTTGGCAGCGTGTTTATTAAATGGCATCCCTGTTGCTAAGTCATTATTAGCCGCACGGATATTCCAGGGAGATTTCCCGTTCTGGCATGGACTCTCCGCCTGCGCCCGGCATCTTTGTCGAAATCATTGATTAATGAACGGGAGAATTTCGCTAATGAGCCATCTGCGTCGTCTGACGGCGTTCTTGTTCACAACCGAAATAGCCCTCTGCGCTATGGCCGCGCAAGACCTTGCGGCGGACAATGCCGCCCCCGCCCAGACAGTGGCTTCCGTAGCTTCCCTGGATTCAGGTGATACGGCATGGGTGCTTATCAGCGCGGCGCTGGTGCTCCTGATGACCCCCGGCTTGGCGTTCTTCTACGGCGGGCTTGTCCGCAAGAAGAATGTCCTGTCCGTTCTGATGCAGTGCCTGATGATGATCGGGTTGATTACGATTCATTGGGTGATTTGCGGCTACAGCCTCGCATTCGGGCCTGACATCGGCGGTGTCATCGGCGGACTGGATTGGGCGGGGTTGCGGGGCGTGACCGGCGAGCCGGGGAGTTACGCCCCGACGATTCCGCATAACGTCTTCATGATCTATCAGGCGATGTTCGCGGTCATCACGCCCGCGCTCATCATCGGCGCGTTCGCGGAACGGATGCGGTTCTCGTCCTTCTGTGTGTTCAGCCTGCTCTGGGCCACGTTCGTCTATGCGCCGGTTTGCCACTGGGTCTGGGGCGAAGGCGGTTTCCTTCGCAAGATGGGCGCGCTGGACTTCGCGGGCGGGACGGTCGTCCACATCAACGCTGGGCTGGCCGCCCTTGCCGCCGCGCTGATCCTCGGCAAGCGGCACGGCTTCACGAAAACCATATCCCCGCCGCACAGCCTGCCCTTCGCGGTTCTGGGCGCGTCTCTGCTCTGGTTCGGATGGTTCGGATTCAACGCCGGCAGCGCGCTGAGCGCGGGCGGGCTGGCCGGCTCCGCGTTCGTGGCCACCCACGTCGCGGCGTCAACGGCCGCCTTCGCATGGGCGATACTCGATTCGCTTCATCACTCCCGCCCGACCGCGCTCGGCATCATTACGGGAGCGGTGGCCGGACTTGTGGCCGTGACGCCTGCCGCCGGATTCATCACGCCTCTGGGCGCGATGGGCATAGGCCTCAGCGTCTCGATCATCTGCTGGCTGTCCGTCACATACATGAAACCGCTGCTTGGCTATGACGATTCCCTGGACGCGTACGGCGTTCACGGCGTCGGCGGAATCTGGGGCGCGATAGCCACGGGCCTCTGGGCGAGCAAGGCGGTCAATCCCGCCGGGGCGGACGGCCTCTTCCACGGTAATCCTGCGCTGCTGGTCATACAGCTCAAGGCCGTGGCCGTCACGGCGGCCTACGCGTTCGTCTGTTCGTGCCTGCTGCTGAAGCTCGTCAACCTGGCGCTGCCGCTGAGAGTCTCCGAGCGCGAGGAACGGGTCGGGCTTGACCTCTCGCTGCATAGCGAGGCGGCTTACACGTTGATTGATTGAGGTTCAGCGTGGGCAAAACTTTCAGTTTTGCCCACCCTACATGGGTAATACCAATGAAATACATTGTCGCCGTAATCCAGCCGGACAAGCTTGACGCGGTCCTCGACCGCCTGACCGAGAAGGAGATTCACCTCGTGACGGTCACTTCCGTTCTCGGGCGCGGGAGGCAGAAAGGCGTATCGGAGGTCTACCGCAGCCACAAGGAGGTCGGAAGCCTTCTGAGAAAGGTCAAGCTCGAAATCGCGGTGAACGAGGCCTACGTTCAGCCGACCATCGAGGCCATAAAGACAGCGGCGCGCACCGGAGATATCGGCGACGGCAAAATATTCGTGCTGGACCTGGCGGAGTGCATACGCATTCGAACGGGGGAAACCGGCGGACCAGCTATCGGATAAGTTTATCCCTGCATAAGCCGCGGAGCAAAAAGTCGCCTGACGCAATATCGCCGTCGAGCCGCCCTTGATCGGGTAGAGCGACGAAAAGGAATCAGTCCCTGTCTCGCGAAGTCGTCCGCATTATAATGCCGGCAGTGATTCCGCGCAGTTGACCGCCGCGTCGCCCCGCCAAGTCAAGAAGGGAGACCCCGAACATTGCCGACGCTTCCGGACAGCATTGCGATTGCCGGCGCATGGGGCTACATCGGATTGAAGTTCCTTGAAGCCTCCGCAAGGCTGGGCGTCAGGGCGTTCGTCCTTGATCCCGGGCCGATGCCGAAGGATGCCGCCGGGCTGCCCTTCGAGCGTGTGGTGGATGAGGAGGCGTTCTACAACCTTGACGCCGGTGTGTTCCACCTCGCCCTTCACCCGCAGCATCGCGGAACAGCGATGCGGATGCTCTCCGAAAGGGCGCGGCGCGGCGACAGGCCCGTCATCCTCAACGAAAAGCCGATGGCCCCGCCGGAGCGCCCGGAATACTGCGGCCGGATCGTCGCGCTCGTCCGTGAGAGCGGAATGATGATGTTCTATGACTTTCCGGAACTCTACCAACCCATGACGCAACGAATCTGCGAATGGCTGGGCCGATTCCGGAAGGTCAGGATTGAGGAAATGCGGCTTCACCATTCCAAGGACCGGGAGAATCCGGCCAACCCGCGCAATTACAAGGTCATGGTCCCGATCCAGTACCAGGAAACCGTCCACTGTATTGCATTCCTGTTTCACGTTCTCGGAAAGCGGCGCGGCGGCCTGGTGGAGGCGCTTTCCGGAGGATTGACGGTCAGGGGAACTTCGGAAATCTACAATCCTCCCAATCTCTCGGCGTATCCGCGCCCGGTTGACGGCAAGGTTGAGGGGGAGATGCGGATCGGGGAAACCATCGCCCGCTTCGACACCAATTTCAAATCCGGCGCGCCGCTCTCGAAGAAGCGCGTCATCAGGGGGACGGCGGACGGCAAGCCATTCGAGATCGAGGCCGACTATCTCGAAGGAAAGAAATACCTCATTCTCGACGGCGCGAGGCAGGACGTTGGCGCCGACGAGGATTCATACGGCAATACTCTTGTTCAACTATGGGACTGGACATGCAACGTCGGGCGGGAGCGCCTGATGAGCGGGACGTATCCGAATCCGGAGTTCACAAGATGCGCGTTCATGGCGTCCGCGATGCTGTGGGACAGTTGTTCGCTGGCGCGGCGCGAAGGCCGTCTCCGCGATATCGCGATACCGGACATGGCCGGGCTTGCGGCGTATCGGCCCGGTTATTTCTGACACGGCGTATCGAGTTTTATCCCCGGCGTATCGGTCCGGCGCGCGTTTCATCATCAAGGCTTCAAGATTGAAATCGCCGCCGCGCCGGACTACCATGCCGTGATTGCGCTGGTTCAAACCGGATTCATGCCGCCCTCGGGCGGCGGGACTGAAAGGAGACTTGGAATGGGCGACCTGAAACTGTCTGCTGAAATGCGCGCCGGACTCAAAAAGGGCAAGATGTTCATGCCGGGCAAAATCGTCTCTGTACTCGAGGAGTACATCACTAAAGTCGAAGCGCTGGAGAAGGAGAACGAAGCGCTGAAGGCGAAGGTGAAGGAACTCGAGGGCAAGTAGGGCTGTCGGGCGCTGATGCGGCGCATGATTCTGCCGCGCCGCAGCCATGCAGCAAGCTTTCAAAGCGTGAAGCCGGGAAGCGTTATCTCGTTCGCCGGTTTTAAAGAGTTTTCCTTCTCCCTGGGGAGAAGGCGGCGCGCCGGGCGCGGAGCGACGGATGAGGGGAGTCGCAGCGGCAAAGATGCGGGAATTGCCCCTCACCCGTCGTTCGCCGAAGCGAACGCCACCCTCTCCCGCCGGGATAGGGGAAAAAGCGCGAGGGAATCGCCATCCCGCAGGCAGATGCTGAACGCATGGGGAAGCCGGGTTTCCTCCGCATTCTTTTCGCGCGACCGGTCAACCTTCCAGCGCTGCGCCGGCTCACGCGCTAAACAGCAAAACCGCAATGTCCGACGCCGCGAAAGTTCTCCGGCGCCGGACATTTCTTTCAATCCGATCCGCGCCCGGGATTCCGGGCGGATACTTCTGTTCGGGGAGATGAATGAGATGAGAAGACTCGCCATGCCGGCAATCGTCGCCGCGTTCTCGGCGCTGGGATGCAGCCAGGTTCAGGTAATGACCATCGCCCCCGGCAATCCGGGCAATCCGGCGGTCGTCATCGCGAAGGACTGCTCCCCCAGCGAGCGCTTCGGCGCGGGAGAGTTCATTTACTTCATCAACGAAATCTGCGGCGTGAAGCTGGAGCTTCGCGAAGACGGGCAGCCGGTTGCCGGGCCGATGGTACTGATCGGCGACAGCCCCGCGCTGCGCGCGGTCGCCCCCGACCTTTCCCTTGAGGGGCTTGGGCTGGAAGGCTTCGTTATGAAAACGGTCGGCCCGAACCTTGTCCTCGCCGGCGGCAAAAGACGCGGCAGCATGTACGCCGTCTACGAATTTCTCGACACCCGGCTCGGCTGCCGCTGGTACACGAACGAGGTAAGCCGCATCCCGAAGAGCAACAGCATCATTCTGGGCGGACTGGACGTCCGCTTCATCCCGAGGCTGGAATACCGCGAGCCGTTCTACACGGAAGCCTTCGACGCGACGTGGAGCGCGCGCAACCGCATGAACGGGGCCAACTCTCATCTTGAGGACAAGCACGGCGGGAAGATCATCTATCGCGGCTTCGTGCATACGTTCGCCTCGCTGTGCCCGCTGGAGGTCTACTTCAAGGACCATCCGGAGTACTTCAGCATGATCAACGGGCAGAGAACGAACGACCACACGCAGCTCTGCCTGACCAATCCGGAGGTCGTCCGCATCTGCTCCGAGAAGGTGAAGGAATGGCTGCGCGCGACGCCGAACGCGGACATAGTATCCGTCTCGCAGAACGACTGGGGGAACTATTGCGAATGCCCGAAATGCGCGGAGCTGGCGGACAGGGAGGGCAGCCAGAGCGGCGTCATGCTGTACTTCGTCAACCAGGTGGCGGACAACGTCAAGGCCGAATTCCCGAACGTGGCGATAGACACGCTGGCCTATCAGTACACACGCAGCGCGCCGCGACACGTCAAGCCGCGTCCGAACGTCATCGTCCGCCTATGCTCCATCGAATGCTCGTTCAGCAAAACGCTGGAAAACGGGGAGGACAACCAGAGCTTCGTTCAGGACATCAAGGACTGGGACAAGGTCTGCGACAGGCTCTTCGTCTGGGACTACACGACCGACTTCGGGCATTACCTTTCCCCGTTCCCGAACATTCGCGTGCTGGGGCCGAACATCCTGTTCTTTGCGGATCACGGCGTGAAGGGCATTTTCGAACAGGGGGCATACGCGCCCGGCGGCGGGGGGCAGGACGCATGGCTGAAGTCCTACATTATCGCCCGCTGCCTCTGGAAACCGGAGACGGACTGGAAGGCAACCATGACCGAGTTCCTGGACGCCGTCTACGGCCCAGCCGCGCCCGCGGTTCAGCGCTATTACGACACGCTGCTTGACGGCGTCGCGAAGGCCGGCGTCGAGGTCCATATCTTCGACAGCCCGGCGAAGTTCCTCACGGTCGAGCTTCTCGAAGCCGCGGGGAAATGCCTGGACGAGGCCGAAACCCTTGCCGCCGGCAATGAGGCCGTCAGGAAGGAGCTTCGCAAAGTCCGCATGTGGTGGAATTACGGCATGGTGGCCGTCATGACCAGCGCCTACGAGCGGCGCGGGGACAAGGTCGTCTTCGACGTCAGCGGCCGGCGGGAGAAGATTTACGCCGACTTGATGGCGGGCATAAAGGAGTTCGGCGTCCAGCAGATCCGCGAGGGGCGCAGCGTGGACGACTGGGCATCAAAGACCCCCAAAACGAAGTCCGAGAGCGAAATCGTCATCCTGGACAACGACAAGGTCCGGCTTGAGGTCCTGCCGGACATGGGCGGGCGTGCAATGAGCTTCATCCGAAAGTCCGACGGGCGCAACCTCTTCTACGGCGTCGGCCCCGGCAAGGAGGGATACCCCCTGGCCGAAGGTTACGAGGGATACCCGAACGATCAGTGGCGCTCCGCCGGCTGGAACGACGCCTATACGCTCGTGGATCGCGGCCCCGCGCACGCGACCGTCGCGCTCGACCTGCCGGCGATGGGGCTGAGGCTGACGAGGCGCTATTCCCTGATCCCCGGCGCGTGCGGCTTCAAGGTCTCAGCGTCATGGAAGAACATTTCCGACAAGCCGGTTGAATGCAATCCCTACGACCACGCCGGATTCAGCCTGGGCGATTGCAACGATTGCGAGGGATGGTTCCTGAACGCCGAGGGCAAGTGGCAATCCAAATCGCTGGCCGTCGGCGATCTTGAGAGGGGCGCGGATCATTACTACGCCCTGAAACCGCAGGAAATGGCCGGCGGTCGCTGGCTTGTGTGGGATAAAAAGCTCGGGCTGGGCGTTGAGAACCACTTCAGCGCATCGGCGATGGGTTCGGTGGAATACGACTGGCATCCGGGACAGAGCCGCTACGACTTCCACATCATGTACGCAAAGAAGGTCCTTCAGCCGGGCGAGAGCCTGGACTACACGCATTCGTTCCTCGCGCTTGACGCCCTGCCGCGCTGAGGCGGACATAGTCAATCGGCGGATTGTTCCGGCACAATTGCGCGCATGGGCCTGAGCGGGTCTTAAACAGGCGCGCCTGATTGCTGCTAACCGGGTCGTTATCTCTTTGAAGGCTTTCCGGCTGAATGCCTGGCATCAATGGGAATGTATTTCTCTCCGAGCCTGCCTGTGTAAATCGCCCTCGGACGGAAGATTCGGTTCTTCTTTAGATATTCCAATACGCGCGCGCACCAACCGGCTACCCGGCTGACTGCAAACGTCGGGGTGAACATGTCCGTTGGAATACCCAGACATGAATAAACAATCCCCGAATAGAAATCCACGTTTGGATAGATGCTTTTCGACTGGCCCAGATCGGCTATTACTTCCTTTTCAAGGGCTTCGGCTGTTCTGAAAAGAACTTGAGCCTCCTTATTCTCCAATGCCAGATGCCTTGCCAATGGGCCTAGTACGCTGGCGCGAGGATCATACGCCTTGTAAACACGATGTCCGAATCCCATGATCTTCTCCTTGCGGGCGCGAGCCTTTGCGTACCATTCTTTTGCATTCGACGGTCCCCCTATCTGGCGGAGCATGTGAATGACCTGTTCGTTGGCGCCGCCGTGCAACGGCCCTGCAAGCGCTGCAATCCCGGCTCCGACTGAAAAGTAAATATCCGAGAGGGTTGAAGCCACGACCATCGCCGCGAATGTGCTGGCGTTCATGCCGTGGTCGGCGTGGAGAATCAGGGCGATATCCATGATTCGTTCTTCGATCTCTGTCGGCCTGCGGCCTGTCATCATGTAGAGATAATTCGCGGCATGGCTCAATTCCGGATCCGGCTCTATCGGCATCTGCCCGTTTCTGATCCGGGCGATTGCCGCCGTCAGGGTAGGCGCTCCGGCGATCAGGTGGCAGCATGAATCCAGGCTTGATGTATCCTGCAACACCTCCTGATGCCGTATGCCCTTCGCAGGTTTCCTGCTCCCGGATACCGCGATTGTCTCCTCCATGCTTGTGAGAACAACAGTGTTTGTCGTGTCGAATGAATAAAAAGATTCGGCCTTGTCTCCAGGGTCCGCCTCGGAGGAAATCGTATCTTCATCTGATTCATGCGCCTGAGCAATATCCGGTTTGGCAATTTCAAGGTCGCCGAACGTGAACTCCTGACGCATAAGGTTCGTTCCCATTCTCAGCGCGCCCATTGCATTCATGCCCTCGACTGGAAAGCTCATCAGCAGGCGCAGCGTCTTTGGGACATGCCGATATTCGGCCAACTGCTTCCGGAAACTCCCGAACTGGGAAGAAGTCGGAAGCCTGCCGTGCAACAAAAGGTAACATGTCTCTTCAAAACACGAATAAGCGCACAACTCGAATATGTCATATCCCCTGTAGACAAGTTGTCCCTGTAGACCGTTGACGTAGCCGACTTTGCTTTCACAGGCTATCGCGCCCTCCAATCCAGGCCCGATCGCGCATTCGACCGGCCAATGGATCGCCTTGCCGGGCAATGCCTGTTCGGACTGAGAAATCGGCTCCTGTGATGCTTTCCGGGCTGCCCGAAGGACTATCTCCGTGATTTCTTTTGTTTCTTCCCACATGGAAACTCTCCTGACTTAATGCATTGTCATTCTGCGCCTTCAAAACCTTGGGGACAATCTATTGTCTGTCGTGGCATTGCCGGGCCGGGATATTACCGATTAAACTCGATAGAGTAAAGACTTGCATGTTCATGCCATCGTTAAATGGAGAATGTGCATGGCGCATCATCGTTCACATTCCACAAGTTATGCGAGAAGGTGATTCCATAACACGTTGAACCCGGATATTTGGTGTGATTTCCCAATCCGGGAAGCTATATTAAAGCACTACAACGACGCCTGTTTGAGAGCCGTTTTTGTGGCCGTTATCCATCAAATCTACTTCGCAATGGTTGTCGTTGGAATGATCTGTCTTGTCGGCATCATGCAGGTCATGCGGAGGGCCGACTGTGTTCACCGACAACGCAAAAAACCGGAACCGCAATCGCAACCGCTCGACGCTCGCCTGCCGCAACGGAATCGTCTGCGCCAGCCAGCCCCTGGCCGCCATGGCCGGCGTTGACATTCTGAAGGCCGGCGGCAGCGCGATTGACGCCGCCGTCTGCGCCAACGCAATGCTCAGCCTGGTCGAGCCGATGAGCTGCGGGCCGGGCGGCGATCTCTTCGCCATCGTCTGGAGCGCTAAGAAGGGCAGGCTGCTCGGACTCAATGCCAGCGGCCGCGCGCCGCTGGACTGGAGCCTGAGCCGCGCGGACGACCTCGGCCTGCGGGAAATCCCGGCGCGCAGCCCCCTGGCCTGGAGCGTTCCCGGGTGCGTGAGCGGGTGGCAGGCGCTGCTCGACTCGCTCGGGAAGATGTCCATCGGGCGCATCCTTCAGGCCCCGATCGAATACGCCCGCAATGGCTTCCCCGTCTCGCCCATCATCGCCGCCGACTGGCCCTTCGACCCGGAACGGCATCCCACGATGGTCGCAACCTTCATGCCCGGCGGGAAGGCTCCGCAATTCGGCGACGTCTTCCGTAATCCGGATCTGGCCCGAACCTTTGAAATCATCGCCGGGGGCGGCGCGGAAGCCTTCTACCTGGGCGGGATTGCCGAGAGGATCGTCAGGTTCTCGCAGGAGCAGGGCGGATTCTTCTCGATGCGCGACTTCGCCGCGCACGAAATCGAATGGACTGATCCCGTCAGCGCAGGCTATCGCGGTTACGACGTCTGGGAGCTTCCCCCGAACGGGCAGGGCATCGCCGCGCTCCAGATGCTCAACCTGCTGGAGCATTTCGATGTCGCGTCGCTCGGGCCGGATTCGGCGGAGCGGCTGCACCTGTTCATCGAGGCGAAGAAGCTCGCTTACGAGGACCGGGCGGTCTACTACGCCGACATGAAGTTCAGTGATGTTCCTCTGGAATGGTTGATCTCAAAAGAATACGCGGCGGAGCGCGCGAAACTCATTGACCCGAAACGCGCGGCGCAGAACGTCCGCCCCGGTGAACCGGCGGACGAGTCGGATACGATCTACCTGACCGCCGCCGACTCGGAAGGCAACATGGTCTCGCTCATCCAGAGCATCTACCACGGATGGGGATCGCATTACGCCCCGGCCGGCCTGGGCTTCTGCCTTCAGAATCGCGGGCAGGGCTTCTCCCTCGATCCGAATCACCGCAACCGGCTTGAGCCGGGCAAGCGCCCATTCCACACGATCATTCCCGCGTTCGTCACGAAGGGCGGCAGGCCGGTCTTCTCCTTTGGCGTCATGGGCGGGGACCACCAGCCGCAGGGACACGTCCAGGTTCTGATGAACATCATTGACTTCGGCATGGATCCGCAGCAGGCCGGCGAGCAGCCGCGCGTTCATCACAGCGGCAGTTCCGACCCGGCGGGCAGGCGCGCGGAAGGCGGCGGGATCGTCGCCTTCGAGAGCGGCATCCCGGACGCTGTCAGGCTCCGGCTCGCCTGCATGGGCCACCGGATTCAGGACGGAGACCGCGCCTTCGGCGGTTACCAGGGTATCTGGCGGGAGGACGATCCGCTGCGCTACTTCGGCGGAACGGACCCGCGCAAGGACGGCTGCGCCGCGGGATTCTGAGCCGTTCTTGGAGTGCGCAGGCCATGCCCGTTTTCGGGCTAGCCTGCGCCATCGTTCGGCAGGCTTGCCTGCCGGAATAAGCAACGTAGGATGCGTCCGAGCGCGCGACGGAACGTCGCGAGCGAGAACGCATCTCTTGAATAACACGCATGACCGAACAGATAAGATCGTTCCGTGAACTTGTCGCGCGGGCGCGGCAATGGCCTCCGCATCGCATCGCTGCCGCCGCCGCAAACGACACGCACACTCTCGGTGGCTTGATGAAGGCGCGCGAGCTTGGCCTCGTCCTCCCGACCATCATCGGCTCAACCGCCGCAATCAGGCGCAGCGCGGCAGAACTCGGCTGCTCCCTCGACGGCGTCGCCATCATCGAGGAGGCAAATCCGGAGGCCGCGTGCGCAAGGGCCGTCGCAATGGCCCGGGACGGCGAGTGCGACCTGGCCATGAAGGGCCTTGTCAGCACGCGGGCGTTTGCCAAATCGGTACTGAGCCGTTCATCAGGGCTTGCTGTCAACGGCATACTGAGCCATATAACGCTGTTCGAGTCGCCGGACCGGGACCGTCTGGTCGTCATGTCCGACGCCGGGGTGAACATCAAGCCGTCGCTTGAGCGCAAGGCGCAGATTCTCGGCAACGCGCTGGCCTGCGCGCGGGCGCTGGGCATCGCGGAGCCGAAGGCGGCGGCCATTGCGGCAATCGAGGTAGTCGAACCGGACGCCATGCCGGCGACGGTCGAGGCGGACAGGCTCCGGCGGATGGGGGAGGCCGGGAGGTTCGGGCGATGCGCGGTTGACGGCCCGCTGGCGCTGGACAACGCGCTGGACGAGGAGTCCGCGCGGCTGAAGAGCATCCGCTCGGTGGTGGCGGGTCGGGCGGACGTCATCATTGTGCCTGAGATCGAGTGCGGGAACGTCATCTACAAGGCGGTCGGCCAACTCTCGCGGCGGGACATCGCGGGGGCGATGGTCGGAGCGTCAGTCCCGCTGGCGGTGGCCTCGCGCAGCGATTCGGTTGACAGCAAGGTCAACAGCATCGCGTTCGGGATACTGCTGCTGCATACAGAATGGGCGGCGATTCACGTTGACAAAGGGCCGCAGTTGGATGAGAAGCAATTGCTTTGACGCGCGGAGCGCCGCCTCCGTAGGGTGGGTGCTTTGCACCCATGCGGAATAGGAATAGCTACCCCGCGTGGGTTCAGAGAACCCTACAATTCACCGCGCGGGCGCGGCGCGCCCCCCAATTTGAATAATCCGGCGGGATGAAGGCCACCACATGCCGCGACGTTTTGAAAACCCGGAGCCGTCGCCCACCAAAATCCTCTGGGACGTGGTGAAGTGGCGCGCGAGGAGCCGTCCCCCGCAATGGCCGGATTGGATTCCATCCGAGCCTGCGCCCGCCCCGCCCGAACGCTCCGCGCCGGGCGCGATCCTGTTCAACGCGATCAATCACGCAACCGTTCTCATGCAAGTTGACGGCGCGAACCTGCTGGCGGATCCCATATGGTCCGCGCGGATCGGCCCGCTGTCCTTCGCGGGGCCGCGCCGGGTCAGGGCGCCGGGTCTGGCGCTAGATCAACTCCCCCCCATTGACGCCGTCCTTCTCAGCCACAATCACTTCGACCACATGGACCTGCGGAGCCTGACGCCGATATGCGAGCGGCATCGGCCCGTGATACTCTGCGGGCTGGAGAACGCCCGATTCCTCAGGAAGCTGAACGCGAAGCAGACGCTGGAGATGGACTGGTGGGAGAGCAGGCGCGTCGGCGGAGCGAACATCCACTTCGTCCCGGCGCAGCACTGGTCGCGGCGCGGATTGAGGGATACGAACCTTTCGCTCTGGGGCGGGTTTGTCATCGAGTCGTCTCAGGGGCCGGTCTACTTCGCGGGCGATTCGGCGTACGGGGCGTTCTTCGGCGGGTTGCGGCGGCGATTCGGGCCGATGCGGCTGTCATTCCTGCCGATTGGGTCGCACGAGCCGCGCTGGTTCATGAAGCCCCATCACATGAGTCCGGAGGACGCAGCGCAGGCGCACCTGGACCTGGAATCCCGGCGCTCAATCGGCATACACTACGGCACATTCGAGGGCCTTGCCGACGATGATTTCAACGCGCCGGTCGAGGGACTGGCGCAGGCGCGGGAGAAGTTCGGGATTCAGCCTGACGCATTTCAGGCGGCGGAATACGGAAGGCAGTTTGTTTGTCATACGCAACGGCATGAGTAATTGCGAATGCGATACGTGGTCTCCCCCTCATCCACCGCCATGCTGCCCGTAATCGGGCAGCGCGGTTCCCCTTCTCCCCGGGGAGAAGGTGGCTCGCCTTCGGCGAGACGGTTGAGGGGCCATTTTTCCAGGAGGTTGCATGTGAATCAGCGACATATCGCTCTTGCCGTCGCGTCTTTGGCCGCGCTCTTCCTGTTTGCGGGATGCGCTTCGCAGCAGCCGGTCAGTCTTCTTGAGGGCGGCAGTAGCCGCCACGTCATCGTGCTTGCGCCGGACGCAAGCCCCTCGGAGCGCTACGCCGCGCAGGAATGGCAGTCGCACTTCAAGCTCTGCTCCGGCGTGGAGCTTCCAATCCGCGACGCCGCGCCGGAGGACGGTTCGCCGATGATAGTGCTGGGCTGCGGCGAAATCGCGCGCAAACTCGGCGTTGACCCGCCGCGAGCGGAACTCGCCGAGCAGGGATACGCGATACGGACCGTCCCGCCGCACCTGGTCATAGCCGGAACGCGCGAGGGCGGCACGCTCTGCGGCGTCCATCGCGCGCTGGAGGATTATCTCGGCGTCCGCTGGCCGGCGCCGGGTGTGATTAAAACCCCGAAGGCGACGAACATCGTCGTTCCGCCGGTCAACCGCGTCGTCCGTCCGGCGTTCCTCTGGCGTTTCAACGATTACTCCTGGCCTGGAGCGGACCCGGCGTTCCTTTCGCGCATGGGGCAGAACACGGGCGGGGGCGGCCCCGATCACCAGTTCGGCAGGCAGCACGCCTTCGACGGGATATGCCACAGCTACTTTAACTACATCAGCCCCGGCGAGTTCTTCGCCTCGCATCCGGAGTACTTCGCCGAGATCGGCGGGAAGCGCACAGACAAGCTCACTCAGCTCTGCCTCACTAACCCCGACGTGCTGGAGATCGTCACTCAGCGCATGCTGGATCGCATGAAGAACATGCCCGGCGTCCGGCAGCACAACTTCTCCCAGATGGATTATTACAATTACTGCCAGTGCGCGAAATGTCAGGAAGTGAACGCCAGGCTCGGCACATCCGGCGGGACGCAGTACTGGTTCCTCAACCAGCTCGCCGAGCGAACGTCAAAGGTCTATCCGGACAAGCTCATCGGCACGCTGGCCTACATGTACACGGAAGAGCCGCCCAAGGGGATGATGATGCACCCTAACATCGCCG
Organism: Planctomycetota bacterium; assembly: GCA_022711755.1. Lineage (GTDB taxonomy): Bacteria > Planctomycetota > Brocadiia > SM23-32 > JAKLEA01 > JAKLEA01. Next base: position 138,922 of record JAKLEA010000006.1, on the reverse strand, counting down.
TCTGGCTCTGCCACATGTTCCCCTCCTGCGACAGCCACCCCATAGCGACCTGCCCGCACAACGGCGATTACAAACGCCGCGCCATTGAATGGTCGAAAATCTGCGGCCATCTCTGCGTCTGGCATTACATCACCAACTTTACGCACTACTACGTTCCATTCCCGAACCTCCGGGCGATGGCGGCGGACATGAAGTTCTATCGGGACATCGGCGTGGAGGGCATTTTTCTCGAAGGGATGCGCTCGCCGGGGGGCGGGGGCGAGTTCAGCCTGCTGCGCCCGTATTACGGCATGAAGCTCGTGTGGGACCCCGGCCAGGACGCGGACGCGATCATTCGCGGATTCCTTCAGGATTACTACGGCGCGGCATGGGAGCCGATATGGGATTACATTGTCTTACTGCATGACAAGGTTGAGAAAGAAGACATCCACATGCACCTTTTCACCGGCCCCGGTCAGGGCTATCTGACGGACGACGTCATGGCCCGGGCGTCTGAGTTGTTCGACCGCGCGGAACAGGCCGTGAAGGACGATCTTGATCTGCTCGAGCGCGTCCGCGTCTGCCGCATGCCGCTGGTCTACGCGAGCATGTTCCCTCGCAACGGCTACAGGTTTGAGAAGGACCGCCTGATCTGGCCCGGAGATTTCGCGACGCCCGCCGGGGTGTCCGAGTTCAACGCCCGGATGCGGAAGCACGGTTTCCAGGACCTGAGGGAATACTTCGGCGATCCGAAGTACAGCGCCCTCCTGAATGGGATTTTCCGAAGCAGGTTGAAGGTTGTAACCCTGACCAACGACCATCTGCGCCTTGACGCCGTCCCGTTGCTCGCGGGGAGGGTGGTGAGGATCATCCACCGGAAGACGGGGAAGGACATCGCGTCAAACAACAGGACGCAGGACTTGTTCTTCCCGTTCTGCGGCGGGCTGGAGACGCGCATCGGCGACCACGCGCTCTTCTACGGATGGATCGAGCCGGCCATCGCCACGCGCCAGACGACGCGCTCCGTCATGATGACGATGATGCTGTTCAATGGGCTGCGCATGGACCGCGAAATCTCCCTGGACGAGCATGAGCCGCTCATCCGTATCCGCTCGACGGTTATAAATCCCGGCGGTAAGCACGTCCTGGTTCGTATCCGGCAGCGCATGGAACTGGACCTTGGACGGCTCAGGGAGACCGGCATTGATTACACGGACTCCTCGGGGAAGAAGGTTACGCAGAACATGGCCGGGGTCATTGACACGATGCGGGAAGGGATGTTCATCCGTTACGAGAATGTGCCCGACGGCTCATGGACGTTCGCCGGAACGAAGGGGTTGCGGCTCAGGCAGACGTTCGACGCCGGCGGGACTGAGTTCGCATGGCTCTGCACGTACCCGGAATACCTGAACGAGCTTGAGGTTGAGCTTTGGGCTAAGGAGCGCGTCCTCGGCCCCGGGGAACAGATGAGCGTCGAACAGACGCTTTGCGTAGAATAGACTTTGCATCCGCGCAGGTATCGCCTTCCCTCAGCCTCCGGATAAGGCGCAAGGGCGGGAGCCTGACGCTGAACATGGCGGCGTTTCCTGGAAGCACAGACGATGAAACATTATGACACATTCATGTCCGGCGGGGACATGGTCTTCCGCCCGATGCGTTCGCGAGCCATTGGTTTCATCGGGATATTCGTCTTCCTGGGCGTTCTGGGCGGCCTGCTCTGGTGGAAGGGGCGATTCCTTATAGCCTCTCTGTCGCTTGTCATGTCCGCGATCGGGATCCCGTTGTCGCTGCTGTCCATGCTGCCGAACGCGGCCTATCTGAAAATCACGCGCGAGGGATTTGAGACGTGTTCTCTCTTCCGGCGCAGGGGTTATCTCTGGAAGGACATCGCCGGATTCTCCGTCTATCGCGAGCCGCAGCACGGCTTCGAGAGCATCGTCTGGAATTACACGGACGAATACTGGACGGCCAAAGGGAGGAAGACGCGCGACAAGCTGGAGAAGATCGCTACGGGTTATGACGCGGCGCTTTCGGACAACTGCGGGGTTCCAGTCGTTGACCTCATGAGAATGCTGGAATACGCCCACGCGGCGGCAACCGGCAGGATTGTCGTGGAAAAAGCGTAATCCGCGCCGGTCGGCTTGATATCATGTCCGCCAGCCGCCTATTGTGAAACCTTCAGCCTGACGACCTTCGCCTCCAGCGGAGAGAAGCTCGCGGTCATGGCGCCGCCATCCGCGCTCATTGTTTCCGCGCCCAACTCAACTTTCACCTCGCTGATCTTCCCGGCGAAGCGGAACGTCGCTTCAGCCGGCTCCCGACCGCTGTTGACCGCGACGAGATATGTGAATCCGTCTTTGCCGTATATCCGCCATGCGACTGATTTGGAACCCTCCACGGCGATGGGCGTTGGGGCCGCAGCAACGGACAGCAGCACGGGGAAAAAACGCTCGATCTCCGCCGCCATCGCGGTCACGTCTTTCCATCGTTCATCGAACGGCTCAGGCTTCTCCGCGCGCCCGCCGGATTGCTTGTCGGCGCTCATGCGCCAGAGGTCGAACCATGAGTAAAAGATCAGACCGTTCGCGCCCCCGGCGATGCACTGCCATGCCATCGAGCGCATCTCGTCTAGCGTCGGCGCGCGGTACTCCCTGCGGTCGTCGGGGTCTTCCCGATACGACGCCCAGTTGAAAATCTGCGGGACCATCCAGACGGCGCGGCAGCCGAGGACGCCGTCGCTGGTCATCCTCGCCCAGTCCAGCGCCATTGACGGAGGCTTTTCCGGAATCGGGTACGGGTCAGTGCCTATCACGTCGAACGTCGGGATATAGCCGCGAACCTGCGTGACCTGATAAAGCACGACCCACGTAGGGCGGCCGGGGTCAAGCTCCTCCATCCAGTCGCGGTGCTCGGCAAGTCGGTCGAGCATTTCGAGCGGCAGCTCGTCGTTGATGTACCATGCAATGACCCCCGGATGATTTCCGACCTTCGCCAGGGTTTCTTCGATTGCCCTGCGCTCATCCTGTTCCGTCTGGATTTCCTTTGGCGAAAACTTCGTTCCGGAATAGAGGTCTTTTACGCTGTAAATGACCTTGACGCCATTCGAATCGAGCAGGTCGAGCATCTCGCGGCTCGCTCCGCCGTACGGCATGACGCAGTTGAAGGGGGACTTCGCGTAGATTTCCGCCTCGCTCGCTTTCACTCCCCCCCAGTAGGTTCCGAGAGGGAAGAACGGCTTGCCGTCAAGAATAAGGCGCTGGTGATCGTCTATCCATGCCTTGCGCTCGGGAAGGCGGGCGACCTTCCTGAGCCTGCGCGACGCGCCGCCCTTCGCGCGGCTGTACCTGATCCGGGCTTCGCATTCAAGCGTGTAATCCCCAGGCGCAAGTTCGGATGAGTCAACGCTGAAAACGATCTCGCCCTCTGAAATGATCGTCGGGTTCATTTTCTTCAACGTCTTCCCGTTAGCGTCCTTCAGGTCGAGCCGGGCCATCACGCGCTCAGGCTGAATGTTGTGATGTTTGAGGTTGACGCCGGCCTTGACGAGCACCGGTCCGCCGTCAGTCATGTCTCGGTATTTGTTCGTAACAAGCGCGTCAAGCAACGGCGGGACGTATTCCTTGATGACAACGTCGTCCCACCACGCCTTGCCCGTCATGCCCTTGCGGACGTAGCAGGCCACGGTGGAAAGGGCCGTGTTCTCCGGGACTTTGGCCGTATGGCCCCGCACAAGCGTCCACTCCGCGCTTGTCCCCTTGACGCCTGCGGGATACGCGCCGCCTAGGTAGCCTCCGTCCCTGCCCCACCATTCGACACAGATGGTCGCGCCGGTGTCCTCGCCCTCGACGTTCTCGGTCCTGACCCAAACGCTGAATTCGTAGCAACTGCCGATTTTAAGTTCAATCGGCGAGGAGCAGAGGACGTAGTTCTTCGGATCGGCGTTCTCGAAGCGGAGACACTTTAAGCCGCCGCGCGGGGATTCCACGGAGAGAGAGTAGACGGGCGGCTTCAGAGTCCACGCAACGGGATTGCCCGCGTGATCGAGTTCATCGAACCCGGGGTTCGGGGCGATATCGGGGGGAGGGGGGAGTTCCGCCTCCGGAGCCTCGTCAGCGGCGACGGATTCTGGCTCAGACGCCTTAGTCTGTGGATCGGCGGGGATCGCTGAATCACGTCTCGGCGCGCATGACGCAAGCAGCAGCGCGGACATCGCAATCGCGACTATCGCCGCGGCGCGAAGAAGAAACGACAGCGACGCCGGCAAGTCTTCAGGCAATATCAACGTGTTCATGTTTTGATCCTCCCCGGATTTGTGAACTGGATGCGTCGGCGCCGCGACGGTCATCGCGCGTCCTGTCTGAGGTCGGTTATCTTCGGTTCCGACAGTCTGGCCCAGTCGAAACCCCATGTGCCGAGAGAATCCACGGCGATGCTCAGCAACATGGGTCTTCCGGCATGTTCCGAAAGGTCAATCTCGACGTCGCGCCAGTCTGTGGGGCCTTTCATCTTTCGACTCCAGATTTGGGCTCCGTTGGCCTCGACGACGAATTCCAGTTCGCCGGCGCTCGCGCCGTCGCCCACGCCGCAGCCGAAGGACAGCATAGGTCTCGATCCGGCCGGAAGCCGGATGAGGTAATCCGCGTAGATTCGTCCGCCGTTGGGCGGATGCATGCTCAGCCCCTTCCTTTCGACGCCACCGCATTTCCCAGTTCCCGGCGCGACTGAGGCGTATCCGTACGGCTTTCCGCTGACGTAGCCGTTTGAGACGCTGACCTCGCGCGGCGCGGCGGCCAGGTCCAGCGGAAGCGGCGCTTCCGCCGCGTCGCCCAGGATGAAAATGGCGTCGCCCGGGACGCGGCAACTCCGCCTGCAAAGGTTCATTCCGCCGGTGGCGGTTGACGCTGGCGCGACGTCAATGCTCCCCCCCGATGCCGCGAACTTTACCGGCCGCGGCGAGGCAAGCTCGACCACCCCGGAAAGATCGTTCTTGGAGACCAGCCTCGGAGCGCCCCAGAGCGCCCAGTCCCAACTGACGTCCCCCGCGTCGCCCGGCCCGGTAACAAAACGAATTACGACTTCCTTCCCGGCGTATCCGGCGACGTCGAGACGATGCCCGGTCCATTCCCCCTTCGGCTGGTGGCGGCGGAAGACTTCCTTTCCGTCAATCGAAACGCTGAACGTCACGCCGTCGCTCTCCGTCGCGCGGCTTCTCAACCCGGTTTGGAAAACAAGTTCCAGCGGTTCAGCCGGCAGCTTAATCCGGTATTCCCCGAACGTCTCGCCTCGCCCCTTGACTCTCTTTCCCGGCGCTCCCTTCCACGGCGGGTGCGCGAAGATGCAGCGCATGATCCCGTCGGGGCCTGCCTCCGATGTCGGCTCGAACGACCCGCCCTCCTCCAACTGACGCTCATCCCCGTCCTTGAGCGTGCCGCATCGCGCGTCGGCGACGTTCTGCGCGAAGTCATATACCGCCCCCCCGGCGACGGGAGCGAAGCTGAAAGCCGCGATCCGGTCGTTTATCCGGCTCCTGACAAGAACGCTCCCGTCGGGAATCGCCGAAAGATGGACCATCTTCGCGGGATAAGGCTCCGAATCAACCAAGTATGTGACAAGCGGATTCAACCCTACGCTTTCCTTGTCGTTGTAGGCCGGCCAGTCGGCGACGGAGCCATCGCCCAGGCTCAACGCCGTCCGCCCGCGAAGACGCCGCTCGATGCGGACGTCGGGTTGTCCGTCGCGCAGCCAGACGGTTTCCGTGCCCCCCCCCTGCGCGTTGCGGCAGACGACCCTCCCGCCGTCCTTCGCGCTGTACATGAACCGCGCGCCTTCAGCCCATGGCGTGTCGAAGTCCGGAACAAGCTCCTGCTCGGTCCAGAGCTTCACCTCGCGTTTGAGAGTCGCCAGATCGCCGGTCGGCGACTTCATCTGCTCGACCGACGGCCACGGGTAGGTCGGAATAACGCCCCAGTTCTCGTATGCCCGCTTCCACGCCCGCCAGAGATCGGAGCTGGCTGGGTTGGCCATCCCGAGGTAACCGTTGATGAGAACGTATGGGCGCATCACGGAGGAGCAGAGCGCGTGCGAAAGGTCAATCTGCTCGTCGTCCCATGTCCCGTCGGAGTGGTTCAGACCGTAGACGTGTCGCTGCGCGAACGCCTCGCGGCGGAAAGTGACCTCGTTCAGACCCTCGCCGCTGTAGACGAGACCGGGGACATTTTTCAAAAGGTCCTCATGCAGAAGTATATTGCCCTGCGCGCAGTTCAGACCGTCTATCAGGCCATTTTCGTCGTTGAAGACGCAGAGCGTCTGATCGAGATGAAGGGCGTCAACCGGATATTTCTTCCGCAACTCGCCGAATCGCTCAACGAGCAGTTTCCGCCAGTCGCTGTTGGCGGGATTGATGTATGCGAAACGGATGTCCGCCGTCTTCGGATCGGGCGGCCAGAGCCACCACTGGAGTTCGCCGCCCGCCATTATTTGACTCTTTTTGAACTTCTCGAAAAGCGGATTCAGCGGATCGCACCCGAAATAGTTGACGTGAAGCATGACCCGGAAGCCCATGCGTTTCGCGGCCTCCAGGAACGGGGGGAATTCATCGGTGACAGTCGCGTATTCGGGATAATTGCGGTCGTAGCCGTCCCTGCGCCAGCCGGAGACGTAGAGAACGGTCGCCGCCGGCGGCGCCCATTTCGCCAGTTCCGGCAGGACGTTCGGGTCCATGCCGCAAACGACGAGGAACCTGGCGTCCCTGACCCAGTCGCCGCGCTTGTGAATCGGGACGAGGCCGTAAGCCTTCTCAGCCCACGCCCGGTAAAGCGCCGCCGCCCTCTGCCAGTTGCCCTTGTAGGGCGTTATCCGCCACGTTACGGATTTCAGGTCTTTCCGGTCGTTGAATGGCGCCGCGTTGACCGTGCGGAAGCTGAGGCGATAATCGTCGCCCTTGCGATTGACGACGAGTTCCTTGAATGCGCAGCGATCGGCGTCCTCAGCGCGGATCATGACGCCGCCCTTCGCGCCCTGGAGCAGAGCGAACTGCGCTTCCCAGAACATCGGCCACTCGAAGCGGAACTCCTCTCTCGCGCTGCGCCAGTCCACCAGCCTTCCCGATGCGTGGGGAACCATGAGGTCGGCGCTGCGCCGATTCAAACCGGCGACGCCGAAGCCCGCAGAGCGCAGCCCGCCGGATTCGCCCGACGCAGCCTGCTCGACAAGCATGTCCCCTGTGGCCGCGTCGAATCTCACGCTTGTCGCAAGGTTGTCCGCGACCTTCGAGACGGCGATTCTGACGCCGGATTCGCCCAAAGGCGCGGTCTCGACGCTCGCGCCGTCGGAACCGGGGGAGAGCGTCCTTCCGGACCATTCGGCGTCGGTTCCGCCGCCGGGGAAGTCGGAGGTGAATTCTTCACCGGTGAGGTTGTTGCGGAGGCGCGTTATAACGCCGTTGCGGATTTCGGCGGAGACGGCGGGGCCTGTCAGAACGGCGCTATTCCCGCCGGTCACGCGGACATCCGTGCCGCCGCCGGCGCTTGCGCAGGAAACTGCGAAGAAGCATGTGAGAAGGGCTGGAAGTTCCCGCGCGACAAATCCGGCGCGCGAAAACGCCCGCTCCGCTCTATGGGAGGTTTGCAATTCGATTCCTCCTGATATTGGGAAAATCAGTCAATGGCGACGCGTTTTCCGCCGGCGGCGGAGTCGTATGCGGCAAGCAACATCTGTATGTTGATCCGCCCCTCTTCATCCGTGGCGATCGGGCCGCGCTTGCCGAGGAAGAATTCAACCGCCGGACGGGCGACGCCCCGGATTCGGTCGCCGTGATTGGACGGCGTCGGAATGTCAACCTGCGTCCACTGGCTCTGCCCGGCAAGGATGAATTTCAGCCCCTTTGTTCCGGGCGGTGTCGGGACGACGCTGCACGACGGGCCGTCGCCGAAGGCTTGCGCTATCGTCCCCTCGGTCCCGACAATCGTTGTTGTGTCCTCGGCGGCGACCTGCGTGAAGGAGCATTCAAGTATGCCCAACGCGCCGTCCTTGAAGCGATAGACGGCCACGCCGTTGTCGTCCGGGATCTTCGGATTCACAAGCGTGTCAATCTCCGCGATCACACTGGTCGGCTTGCCGAGAATCCAGAGCAGAAGGTCGGCGGGATGCGAGGCGTCGTCCATGAACATGCCTCGATTGAGTTCCGGGGCGACGTGCCAGCTCTTGTCGAAGTCCGGCCACTTGTGCGTGGCCAGCCCGTGGCGGCGGCGGAGCATGACAACCCGGCCGATCTTCCCGGACAGGATGGCGTCCCGCATCCACGCGTTCTGCGGATCGCAACGCATCTGCCACGCCATGCTGAAGCGGACTCCGGCGGACCTGACGGCCTCGATCATCCTATCGCAGTCCTGGAGTGTCAGCGCCATCGGTTTCTGAAGGAGGATGGTCTTTCCCGCGCGCGCGGCGGCGACGACGATGTCGGCGTGTTTGCTGGTTTCCGATCCGATCATGACGCCGCCCAGGTCCTTCTTCGCCAGCAGACCGCCTAAGTCGGGAACGCATTCGCAGCCGACGGCCTTGCATTGCTGCGCGGCGCGGGCGGGGTCGTGGTCCCAGCCCCAGGCGACTTCAGCGTCGTTCATCTTGCGGATCTCGTCCGCATAGGCGTTGACGTGTCCGTGAGCGAATCCGAGTATTGCGAGCTTCATTTTCATGATCCTTTCGCAGATTGATGCAGTGTGACGGGCCGGAATGCCCGCCACGACGGCAAGGATAACAACCCGCGGCGGCAATGGCAACGCGGACGCAACGCGGCTATAATTCCGCCGCTCCGGTCTCCTTCATATTCAGGCCCGTCCTGAGGGATCACGGCACAGATGAAAGTCCTTGTCACAGGCGCTGATGGAATGCTCGGGCGCGACCTCGTCGAGGCGTTGCGGACGAGCCGCTGCGTCCGGCGTCCGCCTGATGAGGTCGTCGCCGTGGATATCGCCGAGCTTGACATCACGCGCGCGGACCTTGTCATGGACTTCGTCGGCAGCGCCCGGCCCGGCGTGACGATCAACTGCGCGGCATACACAAACGTGGACGGGGCGGAGTCCGAGCCTGAGCTTGCGCGAGCTGTGAACGCGACGGGAGCGGGGAATCTCGCCCGCGCCTGCAAACGGTTCGGCTGCCGCATGGTACACATCGGCACGGATTTCATCTTCGGCGGCGAGAAGGACGGCCTTTACACCGAGACCGATGAGCCGCGCCCGCTATGCGCCTACGCGGTCGGCAAGCTGGAGGGCGAGCGGGCGGTCGCGGCGGAGACAGACGATTACGTCATCGCACGGACGGCGTGGCTTTATGGATTGCATGGAAAGAGTTTTCCCCGGGCGATATTGGAGCGCGCGGTTCGGGACGGGCGGCTGCGCGTTGTGACCGACCAGCGCGGCTCGCCGACGTTCACACGCGACCTCGCGCCGGTCCTGTGGGACTTGGCTTGCTGCGGCTTTCGGGGTATCATCCATGCGGCGGGGGACGGCGCTTGCGCCCGCTACGAGCAGGCGCTGGCGGTCGTCGGGGCCGCCGGTTTGGACGTCCCCGTGGAGCCGATCTCATCCGCCGAGTTCAAACGCGCCGCCAGGGTTCCGGTAAACAGCGCGCTGGACTGCGCTCTTCTCGCGGGCGTGATCGGGCGGCGGTTGAGGCCGTGGCGAGAGGCAACCGGCGAATTCGCCCGCGAATGCGCCGCAGGGATGGGACTGCGATGAATAGAACCGCCATAGGCAGGACGCGCGGGACCGCGCTTGCGGCGCTGATTCTGCTGGCGTTAGCATTCGCCGGTTGCTCCTCTCCCGCAATAATCCGTGTGGACGCGCCGGATGACGCGGCAACCTCCCGTTCAATCGTCCTGGTCGTCAGCCAGAAACCGCCTGAGGAATACTCCACCGGTGTCATCTATAGCGTAACGGACAATCCGCTGGCGGAGGGCATGCTGGCAACCTTCGCCCGAAAGTCCCTTGAGAAAACCGGCAGATACGCCGTCAAGCGCCCGGAGGACACCGCCCAGCCTAGCGAAAAAGACAAGAAGGGCGACGATAAAAAGGATGCCGGGCAGGACCAGAAAAAGCCTGTGGACTCGGCGATCGTGAACGATCCCGCGAAGCTTGAGCAACTGGGCCGGGAACTGGGGATCGAAGCCGTCATAGTTGCCCATGTCCACCAGTGCAGCTACTGGAGCCTGTTCTTCATACAGCGCGCAAGGGTTAACTTTGACATAAAATGCGTTGCGTGTTCGACGTCGAAGGAGCTTTGGTACCTGCGATACGAAGAGAAGCGCTGGTTCACGGACGAGCTTGAACTCCTGCGCGAGGGATGCGACCTGCTGATCGGCGAACTTGACAAGCGCATGACCGCAAACCCGCAATGACCGACCCGATGGAACCGACCGAAAGCGTCAGCGAAAAACAGCCCGAGATTCTTATCTCAGCCTCCGGACTTCAGAAGCGGTACGGCCGGTCGCATGTATTGAAGAACATCAACCTTAATGTCCCCAAAGGCTCAATCTACGCCTTTATTGGACCGAACGGCGCGGGCAAGACGACGACGCTGAGGATTTTGCTCGGCGTCATCCGCGCCAGGAGCGGCGAGGCGCGCGCCTTCGGAATGGACTGCTGGCGGAAATCCTACCGGATACGCAAGCGCCTGGCCTACGTCCCCTGCGAACGCGGTCTTTATGAGCGCATGAGCGGCGGGCAATTCCTCCGCTTCGCAAAAAAGTTCTATCCCGACTTCCGAAAGGACATTCAGACCGAGCTTCTGGACCGTTTCCGCCTCCCGCTTAAAAAGCGCGTTCAGGCCTACTCGACCGGCATGAAACGGCAGCTCTTCCTCGCGCACGCTCTTTCGACGGGAGTCGAACTGCTGATCCTTGACGAGCCGACGCACGGGCTTGACCCCCTCGTGACGGAGTGCGTCCTGGCGGAGATTGTTCTTGCGAAACAGCGCGGCGTCACCATCCTGCTTTCAAGCCATATCCTCGGCCAGATCGAGCGCGTTTGCGATCACGTTGGGGTTGTGAACGCCGGCGAGACGATCTTCGAGGGAACTTTGGAACAACTGAAGCGGTACTCCGGCTTCCAGTTGCGAATAAAACTGAACCGCGCAATCGAGCCGGGGGATTTCAACCTGCCAGGCGTGTCGGACGTCGAGCAGTTCTCGCCGACCGAGGCCGCGATGACAATCCATTCCGAGCTTTCGCAACTGCTGCCGCGGCTGGCGAATCTACCGATAGGCGAAATCAGTTACGGAGCCAGCGACCTGCGCACGGAACTGCTGCGGCTTTACGGATACAAACCGCCCAAACACGATGATAATCCGCAAGACAACTGACGAAAACGCCTTCATCTTCCTCTGCGCCCTGCTCATCTTCGTGGGCTTCGCGTTCCTGACGGTAACATTCTGGCCGTCCGTTGAAACGGCGCTGACGGAAGTCCTGGACATGGCAAAGAAGGCCAAGCTGCCCAGGCAAGTCATCGGCCTCCTGGACGGCATCCTTAAGGCCCAGTTCGTCGGTTGGATAGCCTTTCGATGGTTTCTGATGAGCGCGCTGTTCAACCTGACTCTTGCGGCGGTTTTTCTTGGCATCAAGCAGTTCGCCGGAGAGCGCTCGCGGGGGACTTATGAGTGGCTGTTGAGCCTGCCGGTTTCGCGCTCGCGCATTTTCATCGAGAAGACGCTCGTCCCGTTGGCAATGCTTGCGATGCTCAACTACATACCGAGTGTATTGGTCATCAACTGGCTCGCGCCGACCATCGGCCAGGAAATCAAACTGGATGCGCTGGCCAAGGCCTCTACGATTCAAATGAGCATATTCTTCCTCGTCTACTCCTTCAGCGTCCTGTTCTCCGTGTGCCTGAAGGATCAGATGCGGGCGGGCGGAGCGGCGTTCTTCGTCATCGCAGGTTTCATGGCCTTGTCGTCGGGGCGGCGTTTCCGCGCTTACAGGCCTTATAATCCATATTACTGGTCGGACATGCCCCGGCTGCGGCGCATGTTCGGTGTGCTGATTGACGCCAACGAGATGGCGTATCCGTGGAGACCGGCGTTGAATATGGCCGTCATAGGAATCATCCTGCTCATTATCGCGTATCTCGTCTTCCTGCGCTCGGAGCCGTAAAAGCCTGCTTATTCCGACTGCCTTCTTCGCAACGCAGGCCGGAAGAACATCACCGCGCCGAGAATTGCCAGAAACAACCACGCCATGAAGTGCGGGCCGACCGGATACGGATTGCGATACCCCGGAACGGCAAGTTCGGCCCATTTTGCATGCCACCACGACGGGAAGAAGGCGTTGTTCTCATACCAGGGATATAACCACAGGAAATGTCCGTGCGAGATGAAATCGAAGAAGAGATGCGAGAACGCGCCGACGAACACGGAGAGGCTCAGAAACGCAAATTTTCGCACGCCCGTCATGCCCCCCGGCAGTTCCCCGGCCTGCGCCACTTGTGCGGCGATCTGTTGAGTTCGGGCATGGCCGTATCGCCCCCCCCATGTTGAGACGCTCGCGCCCGCCGCGCGAACAAGCGGCATGAGCATCAATCCGGCGGGCAGGCACAGCAGGACAAGGCCGATAAGCGTGTGTCCGTACGATTGTCCCAGGTATCCGCGCCAAGTTCCGTAAAGCCCGTCAACCACATCCGGAACCGCCGCGCCGACGCAGAGCGCGAGCGCGTTAAAGCGCTCCGGCCATCGCCGCCATAACGGCGCTATCAGACCCTGGTGCGACGGAAACGCGGGAGGCATCAGGCGCTCTCCGGAAAGCGTTGTCGGAACGCGGTCAGGCGCGTCCCAATCGCGTATGGACAAGACCGCCAGACTATGTTACGGTTTCCATCGGCGGGATGCGATCCTATTTGCGTCCGTTGGCGCGCCGCATCCGCGCCGGGCTTTTCCTTCAGGGAGGCGAGCGATGAAACTTACGGGCGGGCAGATTGTCGCGGAGTTTCTGGTTCGGGAGAAGGTCCCTTACGCAATCGGCATCCCCGGCCACGGATGCCTGGCGCTGGTTGACGCCTTTCGTCTTCAGAAAAAGATCGGCGTGATTCAGCCGCGCTCGGAGAACGCCGCCGTCTACATGGCGGACGGCTTCTACCGGGCCTGCGGCAGGCCGCTTGCCGTCTTCACAAGCATCGGCCCCGGCGCGTGCAACACCGTCATCGGCCTGGCGACGGCCTACGTTGACTCGACGCCGGTCCTAGCCTTCAACGGCGACACGCACACCTACATGCGCGGCAAGGGCGTCCTGCAGGAGATCGAGCGGCGGCGGGATTCAGACTTCATGAGCGTCGTCGAGCCGGTGACCAAGCGTTGCTGGATCGCCGGCGCCCCGAAGCAACTGCCCTCGATTATGCAGCGCGCATTCATCGAGATGATGAGCGGGCGACGCGGCCCGGCCTCGATCCTCCTGCCGATGGACGTGCAGGCTGACTGCGCGGACGTTGATCCGCGCCTCCTCCGCTCCGGCGGGCAACCCGTCGCCCCGGCGGCGGGCGATCCGGACGGAATCGCGCGGGCGGCGCAACTGCTCATGTCCGCCAAACGCCCCGTTATCGTCGCCGGCGGCGGAATCAACTCCGCCGAGGCGTGGGACGAGTTGCGCGCGGTGGCGGAGTTCTGCGGCGCGGCTGTCGTCACAACCCTCCAGGGCAAGGGCTGCTTCCCGGAAAACCATCCGCTCTCCGGTCTGCTCTCCGGCAGCAAGGGAACGCTTTGCGGCCTGACGCTGACGCGGGAGGCGGACGTGATACTCGCCGTCGGGTGCCGCTTCGCGGACGAGAGCGCGTGCTCATACCGCGACGGCGCGGCCTATTCGATACCGTCGGCGAAGCTGATCCATATGGACATCGAGCAGGAGGAGATCGGCAAGAACTATCCCGCAGAGGTCGGGATAGTCGCTGACGCGAAGGCCGGGCTGGGGAAACTGCTCGACTGCCTGAAGGCGGAATACAAGGCGAAGAACTTCAAGCGCGGCAAGCACGCGGCCCGCATCGCCGAACTGCGCCGGAAATGGGACGCCTTCATCGCAAAGTGGGAAGACCGTTCGGTCAAGCCGATGATGATAACGTCCTTGCTGAAGGACCTCCGCGCATTCCTGCCGCAGGACGCCATCGTCGCCAGCAGCAGCGGTAACACCCAGGCGCAGCTTCTGCAGGAGTTCCCCTTCAGCCTCCCGCGCACCAACGTCACGACGGCCGGTTTCTCCACGATGGGTTGGGCCTTCCCGGCGGCGCTTGGCGCGAAGCTGGCCTGCCCGGACAGGCAGGTCGTCGCCGTCATGGGCGACGGCGATTTCAGCATGACGATGGGCGAGATGGCGACGGCCGTCCAGAACAACATCCCGGTCGTCGTCGTGCTGGCGAACAACGCCGGATGGGTGAGCATCAGCGACCTCCAGAACGCGGCCTACGGCGAGAAACATGTCTACGCGACCCGTTTCAACGACCGCAAGGGCAAGGCGTACACGCCGAACTTCGCGGAGATCGCCCGAGGCTTCGGGATGCACGGCGAGCGCATCGAGTCCGCCGGCGAGGTTGCGCCCGCTCTTGAGCGCGCCTTCGCGTCCGGTAAGCCCGCGCTGGTGGAGGCGATGTGCTGCCAGAAATTCCCGCGCACCGGCTCCCCAGCGCACGGCTGGTGGGACGTGCCGATACCGACATACATGCCCAAACTCCGCAGGAAATACGAAAAGGAACGGTCGCAGGAGAAGCTTGCATGAGCGCGGAGGCGCAAACATGCCCGGCATTGGACGCGAAGGAACTGGATCGTCTGCGCGGGCTTTGCAGGCAGGCGCGCATTGACCTGTTGCGCTCAATCGCCAACGCCGGCGCGGGGCACACCGGCGGCGCGATGTCGCTCGTCGAGATCGTGACCGCGCTCTACTTCCGCGTCATGCGCGTTGATCCCGCGCGCCCGGACTGGCCGGAGCGCGACAGGTTCATCCTCTCGAAGGGGCACAGTTCCCCGGGGCTTTACGCGGCGCTGGCGGCGCGGGGATACTTCCCGAAGGAAAGGCTCTCAGAATTCGACGTCGCCGGCGGAATGCTCCAGGGCCATCCGGACATGCTCAAGACACCGGGCATTGACATGTCCACCGGCTCGCTCGGCCAGGGCCTCTCCGTTGGAATCGGCATGGCGCTGGCGGGGCGGCTCAAGGGACTGAACGTCCGCGTATTCGTTCTTGCCGGAGACGGGGAGATGCAGGAGGGCCAGGTCTGGGAGGCGGCGATGTACGCCGGTTTCCACAAGGTTAGCCGGCTCGTCCTGATCGTGGACTGCAACAGCATCCAGTTGACCGGGCGCACGGATGAGACGCTCTCCCTTGCGCCGCTTGCGGGTAAGCTGGAGGCGTTCGGCTGGCGCTGCGTCGAATGCGACGGGCACGACCTCGCCGATCTGGTCCCCGCGCTTGAGCGCGCCGTAGCCGTCGAGGACGGCCCGGTCTGCGTCATCGCGCGCACGGAGAAAGGGCACGGCGTCTCCTTCATCGCCAACCGCGTGGAATGGCACGCCAAGGCCCCCACGCCGGAGCAACTTGCGCAGGCTATCGCGGAGCTGGAGGGCGCGAAATGAAAATTGGAGACATGATCGCGCCCCGCAAGGCGTTCGGAGACGCGCTGGTCGAACTCGGTCGAATTAATCCCGGCGTAGTCGTTCTCGACGCCGACGTTGGAACCTCGACGCAATCCATCCTGTTCCGCGAGGCCTTCCCGGAAAGGTTCTTCCAGTGCGGCATCGCGGAGCAGAACATGTTCGGCATGGCCGCAGGGATGGCGACGCTGGGGCTGACGCCGTTTGCAAGCACGTTCGCGTGTTTCGTCGCGCGACGGGCTGCGGACCAGATCAGCATCTCAATCGCCTACCCGAAACTGGGAGTCAAGATCAACGGCAGCTACGGGGGGATTCCGACCGGCAAGGCCGGCGCGACGCATCAGGCGTTCGAGGACATGGCCTTCATGCGCGCGATCCCCAACATGACGGTCATAGCGCCCTCTGACGCGGTTGAAACCCGCAAGGCCGTCTTTGCGGCGGCGGCGCATCCCGGCCCGGTCTATCTCAGGACGGCCCGATGCGACGTGCCCGTCATCTTCGGCCCGGATTACGAATTCGAGATCGGACGCAGCCGCATCCTGCGCGAGGGGGATGACGTTGCGATCATTGCAAACGACCTTATGACCCCGAAGGCTCTCGATGCCGGACGGATTCTCGAGCGGGAGGGGGTTTCCGCGCGCGTGATTCACATGCCGACGATCAAGCCGATTGACGAGGCGGCGATAGTTGGCGCCGCGCAAACGATTGGCAGGATCATCACGGTCGAGAATCACAGCGTCATCGGCGGTCTGGGCGGAGCGGTGGCGGAAGTCCTCGCGGAGAAAAGCCCGGCTCGCCTTGTCCGCCTGGGCGTCAGGGACCATTTCGGCGAATCGGGCGATTATGAGGCGCTTTTCACAAAATACGGCATGAACGTTGACAGCATTGTCGCCGCGGCTATGGAAATTGCGCGTTAGAGATAATGTGGCGCCGTGTTGTTTCCGGATGTCTTGATAAAAGGTCAAGTCGCCCTTCGCCCCTTCGCATTCCACTCGCGCTTGAATGTTTTTCTGCGCGCGCAGGATGAATAAAAAAACGAAAAAGGGGTTGACATCACTCATATATCAGGTATAATGATACCAGATTACCAGTTATCTCTTTCCAGGAGGCGGACGATGTCAGTGCTGGGAATATCAGACGCGGCCTCGATAGGGATGCATGCCGCGGCGTTGATCGCGGCGGAGCCGGACAGGCCGGTTCCGTCCGCGGAGATCGCGGACCGCCTCGGCGTCTCCGAAGCGCATCTCGCCAAGATTCTTCAACGTCTGGTTCACGGCGGTCTGCTGGATTCCACGCGCGGACCGGGCGGAGGCTTCAGGCTCGTCAACCCACCGTCGCGCGTCTCTCTCATGCAGGTCTACGAGGCTATTGAAGGCCCTTTCAAGGGCGCAGGCTGCCTGCTTCGCCGCCCCGGCTGCAGCGGCGACGCGTGCATACTGGGCGGACTTGTCGGCATGGTTGACGACAAGTTCCGCGATTACTTCGCAAACACCAGGCTTTCTGATCTGACACGAGTTTTCAGCCGGAAAAAACCTGCTCCGCAAAAAGCCCCCGCGCGGCGGCGCAACACAAGGGAGAAACACAAATGAGCGCAAAGCGGAAAATCATCCGGATTGACGAGGAGAAGTGCGACGGTTGCGGTCAGTGCGCGACGGCGTGCGCCGAGGGCGCGCTGAAAATCATTGACGGCAAGGCGCGGCTGGTGAGCGAGACCTACTGCGACGGTCTGGGCGCGTGCATCGGCGAATGCCCGCGAGGCGCGTTGACCATCGAGGAGCGCCCGGCGGAGGATTTTGACGTGAAGGCTGTGGAGCGCAACTTGAAAAACGAAGGGCGAAAACCATTCAGCCATGCCGCCCATTCGCATGGAAGCCATACCTGCCCCGGATCAGCGGCGCTGGATATGCGCCGGGTGACAGGACGAGCGGGCGGGGGCCACGCCTGTCCCAGCGCTGCGGCATTTCAATTGCGCGGCGCTTCGGAGAGCGCGGGCGGCAGAAAATGCGCCGAACCAGAATCGCGCCTGCGTAACTGGCCTGTGCAACTGAAACTCGCGCCGACCGCCGCGCCGTATTATGAGGGCGCGAAACTGCTCATCGCGGCGGACTGCGCCCCCTTCGCTTTCGCAAACTTCCACGAGCGTTTCGTCGCGGATCGGATCGTGATGATCGGCTGCCCGAAACTGGACGACGGCGAGTTTTACCGCGAGAAGCTGGCGGAGATATTCCGGGAGAACGACATCCGCGAAATCGAGGTCGCCCACATGGAAGTTCCGTGCTGCTTCGGGCTTGTCTACATCGTGAAGGGCGCGTTGGAGGATTCCGGCAGGGATATCCCGCTGACGGTGACGAAGGTTGGAATCAGGGGGGAGATACAGTCCTCGGAACGGGAGTGACCGGCATTGCCGCCGCGTCCGCCCGTCACGAGAACATGCGGCGGAAGCGATACGTTCCGTAACCGAACAGGAATATCCCCAAAACCGTCATCCCCAAAACCTGCTCGTAGAGCATGTCAATCCCGTTCCCCTTCATGAGAATGCCGAAGCCTATGTCAAGGTAATACCGCAGCGGCGAAATCGCCGTCAGCTTGGCCATCCAGAACGGCATCGCCTCCAGCGGTGTCCATGATCCTGACAAAAACATCATGGGGGCGAGGACGACAAGGGTGAGCATGATCGTCTGCGGAAGCGTTTCCGCCAGCGTTGAAACCAGCAACCCCATCCCGGACGTCGTCGCCACAAACAACGCCGTGAGCAGGAAAAAGAGGAAGACGTTTCCGCGCAGTGGAAGGTCGTAGGCCGGGCGCAGCACGAGGAAAATCGAACCCATCGTCCCGATCACCGTTATCGTCACCATCGGGATGACCTTCGCAAGCATGATCTGATACGTGTGCAGCGGAGAGACCATCAACTGCTCGATCGTGCCGCGCTCCTTCTCGCGCACCATCGCCGCCGCGGGCAGCAGGACCGAGATGACCATCACGACGTTGAAAAGCTCCGTCAGGGACACGAACCACGACTCGTTCATGTTCGGGTTGAACCAGATGCGGAGCCGCGCGTCCAGCTTCGGTATCGGCAGCTCCTCCGGCGGCGCGCCAAGCCGCTTGCCCATCTGTTCGCGGTTGAATGCGTCAACAATCGTCTCAACGTAGCCCGTGGCTATCTGTGCCGTGTGCGAGTCGGTCCCGTCAACGATGATCTGCAAGTCGGCGGGGCGGCCGGAGGCGACCTCCCGCTGGAATCCCTCGGGGATGACGAGAATCATCGCTGCTCTGCAGAACTCCAGCATGTCGTCAATCTCGCGCTCGTCCGTCAGTTGCGCCACGTGGCGGAAGAACGGGGTCTGGAAGTGCTCCTGAAGATCGCGGCTCAGGGGCGTGTGGTCGCGGTCCAGCACGGCCAGGGGATGGTTGTTGACCATCATCTGGAGCGTGCCGGCGGAATACACGTCCACGCTGAACATGTAGATGACGATGAACAGCAAGGCGCGATTGCGGAAGAACTCCTTGAACTCTTTCCGCATGAGCGCCAGCGTCCTTCGCATTTCGGAGAAGAAACTCAAGCGACCCTCTTTTTGAACCGCATGAATGTCAGCGCGTAGAGAGCTACGGTGAAGCCGACGATGGGTATTACATTGTGAAGAATGATCTGGGCGTTGCCCCCGCGCAGGAAGATGATGCGGCAGAGGCTGACGTAGTAGGTCGCGCCGAAGAGCGTTGATATCGCCTCCGCCTCAGGCCCCATGCTGGACAGCGGCACGATCAGCCCGCTGTAAAGGAAGCCCGGAAGAAGCGTCGCGACCGTGGTCGTCAGCATCGCGGCGACCTGCGTGCGCACCAGCACCGAGACGAAGAAGCCGATGCTCATCGCGTAGAGGATGAAGATGAAGGTCACGCCCTCCAGCACGAGCAGGTTCCCCCTGAACGGAACGTCGAAAAGAATCCGCGCGCAAAGAAACAGAAACTGGAAATTGAGCAGGGAACTCAGCGCGTGCGGCAGCGTCTTGCCGATGATGTATTCGAACTTAGTCAGCGGGGACGAGTAGACGGCCAATATCGAGCCAAGCTCCTTCTCCCTCACGACGGACAGGGATGCCAACAGGGCGGGGAAAAGAATCATCACAATCATGAAAAGCCCGGGCGCGAGATAATTGCTCCCGCGCAGCGCCGGGTTGTACCAGTATCGAATCTTGGCGTTGATTCCTCCGAGCGCCTCCATCCCGCCGACGCCGGAACGCTCCATGTATCGCGCGATGACGCGAGTGTTGTAGTTGGTCAGGACGCCGGAGATGTAGCTTCTGGTCACCTGCGCGCGGGACGGCAGCATGCCGTCAATCCAGACCTGGATCGGAGAAAACTGGCCCTGCTCAAGCTTGCGCTGGAAACCCGGCGGGATTATCACGCCCAGCCGAAGCTCTCCGGATTGAATCCCCTCGATGATCTCCTGCTCGCTGGACGCCAGAAGGCGCCGCCTGAAGTACCGCGTGGAGAAAAGCTCCCCGCAAAGCTGCCTGCTGGCCGGCGTGGCGTCCATGTCCAGAATGCCGACGGGCAGATTCTCCACGTCAACGACCAGCCCGTACGCAAAAAGCAGGTAGACGACCGTCGGCGCGACCAGCGCAAGGCGCACGAACATCCAGTCCCGCACCATCTCCCGGAACTCCTTGCGCATGACGCCCATCGTCCTGCCGAAACTGAACACAGTCGTCCTCTCAAAAAATGTGGGGGGGGGGGTTACAGTTTTCCGGCGTCCGCCAGCCCGGCCTGCTCCGTGAAATGAATGAACGCCTCCTCGAGCGGGACCGGCCTGGTCCTCATGCCCAGGAAGCGGATGCCCGCCGCGTCAAGCAGCGCGGGTATTGACTTCTCCGCCGCCTGCGGGTCCTTCGAGAACACGTGTATGCGGCTTCCGAAGAAGGTTGCCTGCGCAAAGTGGTCCTGCAGGACGCGCGCGCCCTGCAGCGTGTCCGAGCAGTTGACCTCCAGCAGCGTGCCGAGATCGTCCTCCACCTGCCCGGCCAGTTGCGCCGGGGAACCGAGCGCTATGATCCGCCCGGCGGCCATGAGCGCAAGCCGGTCGCAGTGCTCCGCCTCGTCCATGTAATGCGTCGTGACGATGACGGACATGCCCATCTCGCGCGAAAGGTAGTGAATGATGTCCCAGAAGCGTCGCCGGGCGACGGGGTCAACGCCGCTGGTCGGCTCGTCAAGGAAGACAAGCTCCGGCTCGTGCAGAAGGGCGCAGGCCAGCGAGAGCCGCTGCCGGATGCCAAGCGGCAGATCGCGCGAAAGGCGGTCCTGCCGCCCCCTCAGCCCGCTCAGCCGCAGCGCGTTCCGCTTCCGCTCCCGCAGCTTGCCCCACGGCACCAGGTAGACGCCGGCGTAAAGGTCAATGTTCTCCCCGACGGTCAGGTCCGAGTAAAGGCTGAACTTCTGGCTCATGTAGCCGATGTGGGACTTGATCTTGCGCTGCTCGCCGATGACGTCAAAACCGACTATCCTCCCCCCCCCGCTGGTCGGGGCGACGATGCCGCAGAGCATCTTGATGGCGGTCGTCTTGCCCGCGCCGTTGGGGCCGAGAAGTCCGAAAACCTCTCCAGGCCTGACCTCGAAACTGATGCGGTCCACCGCCGTGAAGTCGCCGAACTTCTTCTCAAGATCGCTTACCACCAGGATGGACTTGCCGTTCCCGACGCTACGGACGGCGGCCGCCTTCGCAGCCTCATGCTCCTCTTCGGCGGCCTCGGAATCCTCGCCCGAGGACGCAAGCAGGTCCACGAAGACGTCCTCAAGCTCCGGATCGGATTCCTTAACTTCATAGGCGGAATCGCCCAGGGCGGCTTGCGCCAGCGGGGCCAGACCGGAAGCCCTGCCGATCAGGCGCACATAGCGGCCCAGCGGGATGATCTGCGCGGGCAGGCGCGCCGCGCGCAGCCTGCTGAGCGCCTCGCCCTCCGCGTCGGCCTCCGTCTCGCAGACCCGTCCCAGAAGAGGGCGCTTCAGCCCGTCCGGATCGCCGAACGCCAGGATTCGCCCGCCGGCCATAAAGGCGACCCTGTGGCAGCGCTCCGCCTCCTCCATGTATGCCGTGGCCACGAGCAACGAGACGTCCTCGTGGCGCATGATGTCGGCGATGATGATCCAGAAGTCGCGCCGGCTGACCGGATCAACGCCGGTCGTCGGCTCGTCCAGCATCAATACCCGCGGGGAGTGGACCAGGGCGCAGCAGAGCGCCAGCTTCTGCCGCATCCCGCCGGAGAGATTCTTCGCCTCGCGCCTGGAGAACGGAGCCAGGCGCGTCATCCGCAGCAGAACGTCGAACTTTTCCTTCCGCTTCGCCGACGGAACCTCGTGTATGTCGGCGAAATACTCCATGTTCTCCCTGACGCTAAGCTCCCCGGCCAGGGAGAATCCAAGCCCCTGCGGCATGAAGCCGACCACCTGCTTGACGCGCTCGGGCCTGCGCACCGCGTCCATCTCCCCGACGCGGATACTCCCGGAGTCCGGGCGTATCAGCCCCGCCAGCATCTGCATGACGGTGCTCTTGCCCGCTCCGTCCGGGCCGATCAGCCCGAGAATCTCCCCCTTGTGAAGCTGAAGGGAAACGTCCCGGACGGCCTGGAGCTTGCGGAAGGACTTGTTCAGCCCCTGCGCCTCTAGCGCAACCGGGTCGGATGCTCCCATTCGACGTTTTCCTTCCAGCGTATCACGGCCTCTGCGGGCATCCCCGGCTTGAGCTGCCGGTCAGCGTTGTCCTTGAACGCGAGTTTTACGCCGAAGACCAGCCGCGTGCGCTGCTCGCGCGTCTCCACGTTCTTGGGCGTGAACTCCGCCTGCTGGCTCACATCCGCGACGTATGCCTCGAATGCCTTGTCCGGCATCGCGTCGGGATATACGCGGACCCGGTCGTTCAGCTTCACCTGCCCGGCCTCCGCCGAAGGGATGTAGACCTTCAGGTGCAGTTTGTCCATGTCCACGATGACGGCCACGGGGCTGGATCCGGAGAGGATTTCGCCCGGCTCCACAAGCCTGGCCACGGCGACGCCGCTGATGGGGGACCGGATTTCGCAATCGTTTTCCGCGCTCTTTGCTATTGCGACCATCGCGCGCGCGGAATCCACCGACGCCTCGCCCGCATCGCACTGGTGTTTCCCGGCCTCCACCTGAAGCCTGGCCTGCCGCAATTGAGCGGCGGCCATCGCGATCTGTTTCTCGCCGGCCTTCGCGCCTTTGAGCGCGGCCTCCGCCTGCGCCACAAGCTTCTCCGCCCCGTCCACCAT
Organism: Planctomycetota bacterium; assembly: GCA_022711755.1. Classification (GTDB taxonomy): domain Bacteria; phylum Planctomycetota; class Brocadiia; order SM23-32; family JAKLEA01; genus JAKLEA01. Next base: position 116,051 of record JAKLEA010000006.1, on the reverse strand, counting down.
AGCCCTCGTCACGCCGAACTGCGCCTGCGCCATGTCCAACGCCTCCGTCGGCGCGACCTTCGACTTCTCCAGTGTGCTGGCCCTGCCGAACGTCGCCTTGGCGTATTCCATCTGCGCCTTCGCCTGCTCGACATTCGCCCGGGCGGCCTCCCGCGCCTTTTCCGCGCCCTCGATCTGCAGGGGGACCGTCTCCTGCGCAAGCTCAAGCTGCGTCTGCGCCAGCGTCGCCTGCTCCGCCGCCATTTCAAGCTGCTTCATCCCGGCGGCAAGCTGGCTCATGCCCTTGCGAAGCTCGGATTCCGCCCACATGGTGCCCAGCTTCATCTGGTCGGATTCAATCCGGACCAGCGCTTGCCCCTTCTCGACCTGGCGGCCTTCCTCAAAGAGCACTTCGACCACGCGCCCGGCCATCCTTGAGCCTGGGCGCACCTCCGTGCCCTCGATGCGCCCGGAGGCGACCAGCAGGCCCTCCTTGCTCACCTTCGTAAGCTCGTCCTGCATGCCGTAGTAGATCACCGCAGCCGCGACGCCTGCTATGGCCGCCCAGACAAACATCTTTTTCACCGCGCGTCCGCTCATCTTCTTGCGCCTTTTCGTGATGTTCCCGCGGGGGCGTCGCCCGGCCGGGCGATCCCCTGCAGGAGAAATTGCAGAAATGTGTCCTTCAGCGGGCCGACCTCGCCCAGCCGCCTGTCCAGCGCGCTCTGCAGCAGAACGCCGTCAAGGCACGCGATCACCATCGCCGCCGTCTGGTCGCAGTCCGTGTCCGCCCGGAACTCGCCGTTGCTGATGCCCTCGTCCAGCAGCCCCTTCAGCATCCTGTGGTAATCCTTGTAACTCTTGTTGAAGAAACGGGAAAGGGAGCCGCTGCGTTCCCCCTGCGAAGCCTCCGCCCAGAACTCCAGCATCAGCCCGCTCAACTCCTGCCACTCCCGCGCTTTGGCCACCCACGACTCGAAGACCGACTCGATCTTCTCCCGCGCGGAACCCGCCCCGGTCGCTATTTTGCTTATCTCCTCGGCGTCCTGGCGCAGCATCTCCTGCACGAGCATCACGAACATCTCGCGCTTGCTTTTGAAATAGTCGTAGATGCTGCCCTTGGATACGCCGGCCTTGCGGGCGACGGCGGCGACCGTGCTGGCCTGGAATCCGCTTGACGCGAAGACACGGGCGGCGGCCAGCAGGATCTGCCGCTTCTTCTCCTCGACGTCAACCTTTATCGGACTCATGCGAATCCCTTCAAAGAAAAATGACCGACCGTCCGGTCATTTATAATGCCGCATGACACGACTCGTGTCAACCGTGTTTAAGTCGCGTTTGTGCGGCGTCCGTCACGGGCGCGTGGCATGGTAGGGGCGGGTTTCAAACCCGACCCCTGCAAGTGGCTGGCATATAAACGCTCCCTTCACTGACCGGATACTCGCGCTTATTCATTTGCCGCCGGGCGCGGAGATCAATCAAGCGCCGCTTCAAACGCCTCCTCAACCACCCCCGCCGCCTCCAGCGAAGCGTCCTCGGTAATGCACAATGGAGGGCAGATCTTAATCGTCGAACCACCCACCCCCACCGGGTTGAAAAGCATTACTCCGCGCTCCACGCAACCCTCCACGACCTTTCGCGCCAGTTCGCCGTCAGGTTTGCCGTCCTTTGCCGTCCGGCAGTGAATCCCGACTGCCAGCCCTTTGCCGTGCACTGCGCCAATGCGGTCCTCAAATCGTTTCGCAATCCGCCCCAGTTCCTTATGCAGCGCTTCCCCGACGCGGCGCGAGTTGCCCGGAAGGTCCTCCGCGAGCAGCAGTTCTATATTGGCCAGCGCTGCCGCGCAGCATACCGGATTGCCGGAATGCGTGCTGGTCATGGAACCCGGCCCGAACAGGTCCATTATCTTCCGCCGCCCGATAATGGCTGAAATCGGCAGAGATGAGCTTATCCCCTTGCCCAGGCACATCAGGTCCGGAACGATCCCGTAATGCTCAAAGCCCCAGAACGGTCCCGTTCGCCCAAAACCGGCCTGCACCTCGTCCATCACAAGGACTGCGTCATGCGCGTCGCACCAGCGGCGCAATTCCCTGACATATTCCGCCGGAGCAAAGCTGGCCCCGCTGCCCTGATATGTTTCCATGATAACCGCGCATACGGCCTCGGGGGCAACGCGTTTCTGCTCCAGCGTTCTTTCAAACAGCCCGAAATCAGTGTCGGGAGTGTGATATCCGTCCGGGAACGGAACCTGAACCATGCCCGGGTCCAGGTTGGCGATCCATTCCTTCAGCGCCGGAAAACCGCCGATCATCTGCGATCCGAGCGTGCGCCCGTGGAAAGCGCGGTCAAATGACACCACTATAGTCTTTCCGTGACCGCCAAGGGATATTCCCCGCGCGCGCCCCAGCTTGATGGCGCACTCAACAGTCTCCGACCCCGTCGAGAGAAGAAAGACATTGTCAAGCCCCGGCGGCGACAGTTCAACCAGCCTGTGGACAAGCGCCGCCCGCGCCCGGTTCGGGAAGCAATAGCTGGTCAACAGCGGCGCCTGCGCCTGGGCGGTAATCGCGTCGGCTATTTCCTTCCGCCCATGCCCCGCGTTCGTTATCAGCACTCCGCTGGAAAAATCTATCCACTGGTTGCCGTAGGGGTCGCGGACGAGGAAACCTTCAGCCGTCTCCCATACGATGGGCGGCTGCCCGGTCATGCATCGCGGCTCTTCCCGCCTCAGTTGCTCCAGCAGCGGCAGACTTTCCGGCGGCGGTATGGGCGTGACTATGCGCCTGTGCGCGGTCAGAACATGAGGCACGGTCTTTGGAGTTAATTCACATTCAGCGCTCATATCTTACTCATCCGGGAGAGGAGTTAAACCGGCGTTGGCGCGATTCCGGGCGGACTTGAAACTCGCCGCCCGGCATTCGCAAGATCGGATTCTCCCCGCGCCGGAAGGCGGATGCAAATGTTAAAAGAAAAGGAGAACGGGACTGAAGATCCCGTTCTCCCTGTTTGCGTCAACAAACGCTTCTCGTTACTTCATCCTCTTGACGTCATCGTTATAGAGGCAGTATTCGGAGAAGACTCTCTCGTTCCATCCGGGATAGGTGGTTTCCTTGGTTGCGTCATAGGTCCAGAAATCCAGGACGTTGCAGGGGAAGGACATGTACTGCGCGTCGGCGCCGTAAAGACCGACGCACATCGGTCCGCCCGCCGGCGGATACTTGTCCCACCAGCCGGCCTCCGGGGTTGAGGAGTGACCGTCAGCCCAGAGGACGTTCGTGCGGGACTTGTTGTGCCAGCCGTAACTGCTTTTGATCGGATTGGCATAGTTGTCGTTTCGCGTCTCTTTAGGGCCGTTGTCTTCCCTGTACATGCCGACGTCGCAAACCATGGGCTTGCTGGCCGAGCGTTTGATCGCAACCCGGTGTCTTCCGCGAAGCGTGGAATAAACCGGTGTCTCAGAGGTCATGTCATAAACATTCGGCACACCGTTGGCGCCCTGCTTGCCGGGAGGCATTGGCTTTATCTGCAACACTTCGTTCGTTCTGAGTTCCTGGTCATACACGCCATTGATGAGGTCATCAAGCAAATCCTCGGGATCTGCCGCTCCCAGGCTGCCAATCACATCAGCGGCGAATTCCGCTGCGGATCCGCCTGTCATGTCTCCCGCCATGCAGCCGTGAGTGGCCACGCTGGCATACATGTAGCTTTGCTCTATGCGCGCCAAAACCTGTGGAGTCAAAGAAACGCCAGGCATGTTGCCTGACACGATGGAGTAAAGGTCCCTTTTGTCATCGTTATAGTTATCGGTTGGGCCGGGGTCGAAAGGAAATTGGAAGTTGGTTGACCATTCCGTGTCGGCCGGACATCGGAAAATGGTTTCCTTTTCAGCCGATGATGATGACGTGGTCTGCCCGGTGGTGGCCACAACAATCTGGCCGGTCGAACCGGAAATGAACGGCTGGAGCTGTGTCCGCAGGCTCTGGCTCAGCCACGCGTCCAGATAGTCTGAGAAGTACTTGCTGCTTGTGGGTATGCCGTCCTTATTCATGATAAGGGCCTTGCCCACGAAACCGATCAGCCACACATATCCGAGCAAATCGAAGCCGCCTTCCTGAGTGGCCGTCCTCTTCCAGTCCGGCGACATGCGGGCGCACAGGATGCCCGGAGGGGAGGCGTCATTCTGGCTGCTGTAAAGGTTGATGGCAACCCCTACCTGTTTCTGGTTGCTCAAGCACTTGCTCGTCCTGGCGCTGTTTCGCGCGGCAGCCAGCGCGGGCAACAGCATCCCTGCCAGGATGGCGATGATCGCGATCACCACCAGGAGCTCAATCAACGTAAAACCGCGTCTACTTCTTGTCATGATTCGACTCCTCGCAACAACTGAAACCCGTTTAGAAAATTCCTGATTCCAACCCAGTTTCTCCGCACGCCCCCTCACATTCCCGCACCTGTATCCATTGGAGCAGGTTGTTTGCTTCATGTCAAGCAATTATTCTGAAAAAAGTCCGCTCAAAAGACGATTTCCAATCCGCCGAAGACGCTGTCCGAACGGTAATCCTCCACGCCCAGCATCCGGCGCGCGCCGGCAAATGCCTTCACGGTGGGCGTTATGCCTACCGCCATCTGTCCCGTGACCATGTAATAATGGCTCGGGAACCCGCTCGGCCCCCGCTCGTCCTTCAGAATGTCCACCCTCGCGCCCGAAACCGAGACCGTCACGCGGTCCGTCACCGGCGCGGCGACGTATGGAGAGTAGATAACCTCGTGGGAAACCCAACTGTCCGAATTGTCCGTCACGGACGCCAGGTAAAGCCCCGCCAATCCCACGGTTACGACGCCCAGGTCCTTGCGCGCGTTCAGAAACGGCCCGGCAACCCCGGTATTCCGGTCGTCGTGGTCCCTGCGGGACTGGTAATCATTGCCGGACGTTGCCGGGGATGAGTAACCGACCGCGTAATTCGCCCTGACGTCCTGGCGCGTCATCAGCCACCCCGCCGCCGCCCCGGCCGTCACCGTCGCGGGCTGGGCTTCCTTCTCGCTCAGAACGTCATAACTTGCGAATCCGCCGACCCCGAAAGCCTCAATGTCCGCCTCTATGTCTCCGCTTGCGTCAATCATCATCGGAGTCGTCGGATCGGGAATGGTCTGCTGAATGCGTACGCTTGTCTTTGCGCTGACTCTATGATACGGAACGATCAGCCCGTAGGTGAAGCGCTTGCGTTTCTCAACGAAGCCCAATACCACGCCGCCGTAGCGATCGCCCCTCAGGGACGGCCACCCGTGCCTGTTCCCCTCGTCGTCGTAATCGAATCCCTCCCACTCGAACCGGGGTGGAATGACGGTCTGCCTGTCTGGAGCTTCCTCCTCGCCGCTTGTGAACGGTCCGGCGGGCATCACCGGCGGGGCGACGATCACGTCAAAGATGTTGCGCGTGACGATGCGCGCCGGCCCGAATGGCAGCACGGCCATTTCATTGACCGCCCCGGTCGGGACCGGCATGGTCGGCGCGCCCTGGGCCGCCGCCGAACCGGCGAACCGGCCGGCCAGCGCAAGGGCAAGAACTGTCGCTATTGTCAACGCTCGGGACATCTGCGTATTCTCCTTCTGAAATCGGACGGGGCGGCTTTTCCCGTAAATGCGCCCGCCGCCGCCGCCCGGAAGCCCAAGCATCTACCATCCCGGCGACTCCAAGTCAAGAAATGCCCGAAAATCAAGCCCTCTGCGCCGCTGCCCGCGGCGTGGGCGCGGCGCGGCCCATTATGAACCATATTTGACATTTCCAACCTTCAAGATGTATCCTGCTCTTGTAGCCGGGCCTGGCCTTGCCGCCCCGATTCTCCGGCCCGAAGGGGAGCGCTTATGCGTAACAGATTCCGGAATAAACTGGCGCCAACAGCGCTTATCGCGTCGCTGCTGCTCCTTGCGGGATGCCGCCAGCAGTTGAGGCGCGTCATGGCCCCGGTTCTGGACCGCATGGCTGTGCCGGACGCGCAGGTCGTCGCGGACCTTCTGCGCGAATTTCCTTCAGCAAAAACAAACAACACCATGGCCGTGCAGGTCCAGGAGGCCGAACTGCTGGGCGAAAGGGCATCCCCCGTCCTTTATCTGCATCCGACGGCATCCGGGGACGCGACCGTCACATACAAGCTCAGGCTCCCCCGCCTTCCGCGCGGCTACTCCCTGCTGCTTACCGGCATGACGGCCACAGACCCTTATGTATGGAAGAAGACGGACGCTTATCGCCACAACGGGGTAAAGTATATCATTCGTATAAATGGAGAAACGGTATTGGAACGCATTGACCCCCCCAGCGAGGGGATCCCCTTCGTAGTAATCCTTGATCGCTTCTCCGAGGATGACGCCGAGCTGCAACTGGCCACAAACGCCGTCGAAGGCAACGAGAATTACGACTGGGCGCATTTCGTCGCCCCGAAAATTCTCCTCATGCGCCGCATCCCGGCAGATTCCCAGGGAGCGCTGCCCGGGATGTCAGGCATGATCTTCTGCCAGACCGCCGCCCTCCCGGAAAAAGGCGGCTCTGTGGAGATTCAGGGATTCGGACCTGAGGGGCAGCCTGTGGGCGAAGTCGCAACATTGCCTTTGCGTCCCGCTCCGGGTTGTCAGTGGACCTTCGGCGAGTATGACCTCGCGAAAACCCCCGGCGCCGCTCAAGTGCGGGTCGTAGGCGCGCAAGGGTTTGCGGCCAACCGGCTGATCTTTGCCAACTACCTGCCGCAGTTGAGGATAGGGGAACTGTCTCTGGGCCTGGCAACCCTTCAGCCCCGCTCCGAAGCCCCTGTCCGCGCCGTCCTGTCCAACGATGGCCTGGGCACGTGGGAACCGGGTCAGGCGGAAATGATCTTTGCCATCGGCGGCGCAGAAACGACGACGGGCGAACTGAATCCCCTCGGGCCAGGCGAAAAATGCACCGTATCGGGCATTGTCAGGTCCGGAGAAGCAGGGCGGACCGCCCTTGTCGCCGCAGTTCGGGACGGGGCGCAACTCCTTGTAATGAAAGAGTTTCCGACGTTTGTGGACAACCTGCCCCCGATCCTGTTCGAGCCTAGGAAACCGGGACTGTCGGCAACGTCCGACAAGGAATTGTCCGTCATACAGAATGACCTCTGCCGCATGGTCGTCGCGACATTGCCCGGACAGCGATGGACCGCATTCTATCAGGTGGCAGACGGAGAGCGATGGATAACTGTTGCGATTGCCCCGATGCCGACCGATGTCAGCCTTAAACGGAAGGATGAGCCGGTCTTGTGTCCGCTCGTGTCGGTTGAGATGGCGACGGAGAAAACCGAGCAGACTGCCAGACTGCTCCTGAAGATGGATTTCGACTCCCCGTTGAAAAAATCGCTCCGCGCCGAGGCGGATTATATTCTTGGAGCCGGGAAGCCCATGCTGGATATTGAATACAGGCTTTTCGCGCCGCAGGGGACATCCGTTTCCCGCTTTGCCGGGCCGTCGCTCAGGGTCAATGACGGTTTCGGCGGCTGGCGCAAACGCGGGGCGCTGTTCCCCGGGCTTGAATACCTTGGCCCCGATGAGCATAGCTCCGGCACAAGGGACGCAAAACCGCCTGTCAGCAACCGCCTTGCCCCGGACAGGCTCAAGGTCACCATGCCGCTCATGGCCGTTTGCAGCGATTCCGCCCTTGTCGCTTTGCTCTGGGACGGCGCGCAACGCTGGGACGGGGCGAATCAGGGTCTCGGCGCGGCCTTTGCATCGCCGAATTTCGTGGAGCAGGCGGACAATCACCTCATGGAGCTTTTCCTCCCGCCGCCGGTGGAATTCCGGCCCGAAAACGATCGTCTTGCCGGCGCCGGCTGCCCCATGGACAAGGATGGGCGGTGGACCCTTCGCGCAAAACTTCTATTGGACAAGCCGAAAGACTGCCTGAGCGCGGTTGATGCCTGGCTTGACGAATTCCACATGCCCCTCCCGTCGGATCGTCCCTGGCCGGTGCAGAAGACGTATGACATTGCCCGGGAAGGACTTATGAAGACAGTATGGGATGGGCAGACCCAGAAATCCCGACATTGCATTGACTGGGCGCCCGCTAACGCCCCGCAACTCGGTCTGCTACTTTGGATGGATTCCAAGCTCGCCGCCGACCCCTTGGCCCGGCAGACATCGCGACGCCGCGCAGACCTTATATTTAACAACACCCTCCGGGATGAAGGCCCCGGCGGGCTGCAGAGTCCAGCCTGCTGCCATATCATGTGGGGTTCCGCCGCCTTCTACACCGGCCACCTGCGGGCCGCCCGAACTGCGCTGGTCGCGCAGGCAGACGCCCTGCTAGGCTCCCAGCGCGCTGACGGCGCGTGGTCCTTCTCGCCCGATGAGCAGCGCAAGGCCCTCGGCGATCCGGATTACGCCTCCCAGGGCATCGTCTCACGCAACGCCTACAGCCTGTGGCGCATTGCGCGCCTGACGGGCTATGAACCCGCAATCGAGGGCGGCAGGCGCGCGCTGGCCTACCACGAGCGATTCTCCATCCCCCACGGCGCGCAGGGCTGGGAGTGCCCCATCTACCAGCCGGACGTCCTCGGATCGGCCTATGGCCTTGCAGCCTTTCTTGAGGCATATGAGGCTGTCGGCGATCCGGCGTACCTGGAAAAAGCCGTCTACTGGGCCAGAACCGGCATTTGCTTCCACTATATGTGGCAGGATGGGAATGTCCCGCCCTGGATGCTCTACGCCGGGATCCCCGTCTTCGGCACGACTTTCTTCACGCACTCCTGGATGGGCGTGCCTGTCCAGTGGTGCAGCCTGGTGTACGCCTACTGGCTCCAGCGCCTCTCGCAATACGACCACAGCTACCCCTGGACGCAACTGGCCGAGGGGATAACGATCTCCGGCGAGCGTCAGTTGCTGGATTTCGACGATGCCCGGAAGCGGACCGGAACCTACCCGGACAGTCTGGGGCGGCGCATGACGGTCCACAACGGACCGTTCATAAACCCGGAGGACATTCTGCTGAACCGTATGTCGCTTGAGGGGAGCGATACGGAGGTTCGCACGATCGTCCTGCGGACGGACAAGGGGCGCGTTCACGTCACGTCCTGCGCGCGGGTGCAAAACGCGAAACTGGAGGACCATACTCTGATCGTTGAACTCGCGTTCTGGCCCGGGGAGGCGTCCGGAACGATGATAGCCGGAATCTCCCGTCCGTCGAAGGTGATGTTTGGCGGGCGTCCCCTGCCGGAGCGCGATGATCTTCCGTCGGCGCTTGACGGGTGGGAGTATTCGGAGACTGCAAGGACGCTTTATGTCCGCTGCCGACACAGAGAAGGCGCCCCGGCGAGGCTGGAGATTGTGTTTGGCGGGGGATGAGCCATACCCGACAGGTGGCAAAGCATCCACGGTGCAGTAATCAGGGCAATCAGGGGACATCATACAGATATTGACAGCCAGGCGTGGCGGGAGTTACGATGTGAGGCATGGCAAGAATAGCGCGAATCGTGGCGCCCGGGCTGCCGCATCACGTTACGCAGCGCGGCGCGCGCCGCATGAAGACTTTCTTCCGCCGCGCCGATTACGAGGACTACATCGCACTGGCAGTGGAATGGTGCGCAAAGCGCGGCGTCGAGGTGTGGGCATACTGCCTCATGCCCAATCACGTCCACCTGATCGCGGCGCCTGAGCGGGCGGACTCGCTGGCGCGCGCCCTCGGCGAAGCTCACCGCCGCTACAGCCGGTCCGTCAACTTGCGCAAGGGCTGGAGCGGTTACCTGTGGCAGTATCGCTTCGCGTCGTTCCCCCTCGACGAGGCGCACCTTTGCGCGGCGGCGCGCCATGTTGAACTCAATCCGGTGCGCGCGGGGCTGGTGAAGCGCGCGGAGGACTACGAGTGGTCCAGCGCTCGCGCCCACGCAACCGGCCGCGACGACGCCTTGGTGAAGACGCAGCGGCTTCTGGACATCTGGCCGCGCTGGGGCGAGGTCCTGGCCGCCGGCCTTACAGACGCCGAGGCCGAGTGCCTTCGGCTTCACGAGCGCACGGGCCGCCCGCTGGGAAACGAAGGGTTTGTCGCCGGGCTAGAGTCGAGACTGGACAGGCGACTTGCCCCCGGCAAGCCGGGCAGACCGCGAAAAAAGGCGTAAGATGATGGATCAAAAACAGTATAGTGTCGCCGGATTCAGTGTCCCCGGATTCCAGCGGATTCCCTGAAGCCGGTCAGAAAAGGAATGCGAAATGGATAAGGCGAAGAGAACGGAAAAACATATAGCGATCATCGGGGCTGGGCCGGGCGGACTGACCGCAGCGATGATTCTCGCGCACAGGGGTTTCAAGGTCACTATCTACGAGAAGGAGTCACAGGTTGGAGGACGCAACGGAGAAATCCGACTGGGGGAATACTGCTTCGACATAGGCCCCACCTTCCTGATGATGAAGTTTCTGCTGGATGAGATATTCGAGGAGACCGGGCGCAAGGCGAACGACTACATGGAGTTCAAGCTCCTTGATCCCATGTATGAGCTTGTGTTTGACGACCGATCCGTTTTCCCGATGTCAGATCCGGAAAAAATGCGCGCCGAGATAGCGAGAGCATTCCCAGGGCAGGAGGCCGGTTTCTCAAGATTCCTTGCAACGGAAAAGAAACGTCTCCTGCACATGTACCCGTGCCTTCAGAAACCATATTCGTCGCCGTCGGCCATGTTCGCTCCGGTCTTCCTGAAGGTTTTGCCACATCTGGCGGTCGGAAGGTCCCTTTACGGAGTTCTCGGCGATTATTTCGAGCCTGAGAAGCTGCGTATCTCCTTCACGTTTCAATCAAAATACCTGGGTATGTCTCCCTGGACCTGTCCCGGCGCATTCGGAATCATTCCATACATTGAATATCGTTACGGCATCTACCATGTCACAGGCGGACTCAGCCGCATATCACATGGAATGGCGAAGGTCGTTGAGGAGGAGGGCGGGGTTATCCGGCTGAACTGCCCTGTGAAGCGAATCACCGTGGAAAACGGCGCGGCGAAAGGCGTTGAGCTTCAGAATGGAGAAAAGGTTGAAGCTGATGAGGTCATCATCAACGCGGATTTCGCGCATACCATGACGCACATCGCTGATCCGGCCAGGATCAGGAAGTATACGAAGGAAAATCTCGCGGCCCGCCAATACTCATGTTCAACCTTCATGTTGTACCTTGGACTTGACAAACTCTACGACGCAAAACATCACACTATAGTATTTGCGCAGGACTATCGCAGGAACCTTGACGAGATATCGCGCAGAAAGGTCATCTCGCGGGACATATCCTTCTACGTCCGTAATTCCTCGATAAACGATCCGACTGTCGCGCCTGAGGGGCATTCCGCGGTATACGTCCTCGTTCCGGCGCCGAATAATCAGAGCGGGATTGACTGGGAGAAGGAGAAGGACGCATTCCGGGAGCGCGTGCTGGACGGCATTGAGAAGCGCACCGTTATGAAGGACATACGCAAGCACATCGTTGCCGAGAAAATGATTCACCCCGGACAATGGGAGAATGAACACAGCGTCTACTGCGGAGCGACGTTCAACCTTGCTCATACCCTCAGGCAGATGCTTTACTTCCGCCCGCACAACAAGTTTGAGGAATGGGATCACTGCTACCTTGTCGGCGGGGGGACGCATCCGGGAAGCGGACTGCCTACGATCTACGAGTCCGGCAGGATTTCAGCGGACATGATATGCCGCAGTTACGGCGTTCCATGCGCGCCGCCCCGGCCCATGCCGGAGTAAATCAGTATGTCCTTGACGGCTGAAACCGCGCTTTTCATGTGCCTAATAACACTTGCAACGATTGGGGGATGCAGCGCACAGGAAAAGCCCCGCTCGCTCGGAGCGGGAAGATGCGTTTTGCAGAAGGACGATGCCCCGGACGGCCAAGTCATCGGTGTTCCTGACGGCATAAGGTGGCTTCCCGACTTCCGCCTTGTGTCAGGTTCTGGCGGCGTCATCACCAGGGCCGATATTATCGGAAAGATAACAATCATCACATACGAAACGCGTGAGACGGCGGAAGTCAACCGGGATTTCAAGAACGCGGTGTCGGCGCTTGCGCGAGAGCTTTTCAGCAACGATGAGTGGATAGGATTGGCTGTAATTGACACGAGCGGGGCGAACACGCTGACGCGTCCAATCTGGGAAATGAAGCTGAGGCAGAACTCCGACGCTGAGGGGATAACTATTTACGGCGACTGGGACGGGGATTTCCGAGACGAATTGGGGGCGAAACTGGGGGAGAGTAACATTTTTATAGTAGATCGCATGGGGCGCGTTGTCCTGCAATACGCGGGTAGGATCGGGGAGGGGGATTTCATGGAAATTCGGGGGGCGCTTGAGGACTTGCGGTAGATGACTCCATGTCAGCGCTTCAATTCCGCCTATCCGGCGAATTCATATTTTACTCCTAAACTTCTTGCCGATTGCGCCAGAACCTTGTCCGCCGTGACGATAATCATCCCCCCATTGAACGCAATTGCAAGGTGCAGGGCGTCAAGCGCGCGAAGCGGCGAGTCGAGTTCGGCAATCCATTCTCCGGCAATCTTGTAATCTGCGGTCCGTATCTGCGCCATGTGGAACACCGGGGTCGAGAGATGCTGCCTGAATTGAGCGATTACGCGCCGGGCGTCTTCTGTTTTCACAGTTCTAGCTCGCGCCTTGCGTCCCAATGCGCAGTAGAATTCGACCTCGACAAGAGGGCTGATGGCCGAATCATCAATTCCTGACAGCAGTTTTTGGATGCGCGGACTCCGATCCTCAGCACAGTAGTAGGAAGTCAACACGCTCGTATCGAGGTAGTGCATCAGAAGCGCTCTTCACGCCGCATATCCAGGAGTTCGTCGGTCAGACTTCGCCCCTTCACCTTAAGCGACGCCCGGAATTCGGTCAGGTCCGGCAGGCGACCGATGGGCGACGTTCCTGCCGGGACGAGCATTGCGACCTTCCTTCCGCGTTTCGTAATGGTCACGGACTCGCCGCGCTCGGCCGCTTCGATCAATCGGCTTAACCTTTTGCGCATATCCCTGATGCTGACACAGTCCATCATTATCCTCCTTATGCTACCACATCAAGTGTACACATATAGGATGCTTTGTCAACACCCTTCCGCGATAGAAGAAGGGAATGTTCTACTCCGGCGGGATGACGGCGCTTTTCACGCCCCGATGGTCAAGGATCATCTGAAGGGCGTCGGCCACTTTTTCGAGCGGGAAGCGGGCGGTGATCATGGCGCCGGCGTTCACGATTCCGCTTGAGAGCATTTCCAGCGCCCTGCGGAACGCGCGCGGCGTGTGGTGGAACGCGCCCTTGACCGTCAATTCGTCATAATGCAGCGAGGCCGTGTCCAGCCGGAAAGTCGTCCCGCTCGGGCAGCCGCCGAAGAGCAGCGCCAGGCCGCCCTTGCGGACCATCTTCACGGTCTTCTCCCATACTTCCGGAATGCCGACGGCCTCAATGGCGATGTCCGCCCCGCGCCCCCCGTCGGTGAGGCCCCGCACGGCGGAAACCTGGTCGCCGACGCCGCAGATGTTGACCACCTCGTCCGCGCCCAGGAGTCGGGCGATGTCCAGCCGCCCCGGCGAACTGTCCGACTGGATGACGCGGGCCTTCGCGGCCTTGAGCAATTGAAGGAAGAACAACCCTATCGGTCCCGCGCCGTTGACGGCGACCGTCGTGTCCGCGGAGACCGGGATCTGCTCGAATCCGTGGACGACGCAGGCAAGCGGCTCCGCCAGCGAAGCGTGCTCGAAGGGCACGCTTTCCGGAATCTCCCGCAGGTTCGTCTCCGCGATGCGCTCGGGGACGAGGGCGTATTGAGCGTATGCCCCGTTCATGAAGAGCAGGTCCTCGCAAAGCTCCGGAAGCTCCTTGCGGCAGAAGAAGCAGCGCCCGCACGGGGCGGAATTCGCGGCCACGACCCGCTGGCCCCTCTTCCACTTCGAGCCGCCGGGGCCGACCTTGTCAACCGTCCCGGAGAACTCGTGGCCGAATATTGCGGGGGGGGTGATCATCTTCGGGTGCTCGCCCCTGACGTAGACCTTGGCGTCTGTGCCGCACGTCGTGGCGGCTCCGACGCGGACGAGGACTTCGCCCCGCCCCGGTTCCGGTATCGGGACGCGCTCCATGCGCACGTCCCTGGGGCCGTAAAGCACCGCGGCAAGCATATCCATCCGATTTAACCTCTGGCGCGAACGCGCGCCCCGGCGGGGGCCGGAGCGGGGTTCAGGCCTTGACGAGCGTTTTCAACGACGACTCGCCCCGGCAGGCCGTCCGAAAGGCCGCCAGGGTTTCATCAAGCGGGTAGACGTGGGTTATCAAGTCCCTGAACGATAATCCGCCCGCAGCCAGCAGGTCAAGCGTCATGCGCTGCTCGCGCGGGCTGGAGGAATAACATCCGACCAGACTGAGTTCCGAGTGGTAGAGCCGGTTGGGGTCAATCGCGACGCTCGATCCCGGCGGGCATTCCGCGAAGAAGCAGACCGTCGCGCCCGGCCCGGCGCACTTCATGCCAAGTTCGACCGCCGCGGGGCTGGCCGCCGCGATTACGACCAGTTGCGCCCTCCCCATGACGCCGGACAGCGCGTCGGGATCGGACGGATTGACCGCCGCGTCCGCGCCGGCGCTCAGGGCGGCCTTCAGCCGCCAGTCCTGAAGGTCCAGCAGCGTCACGCGCCCGGCGCCGAGCGTTTTCAGGAGCCTGAGGTGAACCAGGCCGACCGGCCCCGCGCCGATGATTGCGACGCGGTCCCCGGCGGCGAGCCGGCAGTTGAGTATCGCGCGAAGGCAGCACGCCGCGCACTCGATCAGCGCGGCCTCCTCGTCCGGAACGTGGTCCGGGATTTTCAGCAGCAGATTTTCAACCGCGCGGCGTTTCACGAGAACGAATTCGGCGAATCCGCCGGGGCTGATGAGCGTTTCCCGGAAGGACGGGCAGAGGCTGTAATGCCCCCTCAGGCAAACCTCGCAGACGAAGCAGGGGCAATGATGGAAGACGGCGATCCTGTCCCCCGGCCGGAAGGCGGAGACGTTCGGGCCGCACTCCTCGACGCGGGCGACGAGTTCGTGCCCGAGAACGGTTCCGGGGGTGACGGTCGCGTGGCGGAACTTATGCAGGTCAGTGCCGCACAGTCCGCAGGCGAGCATTCGGGCGAGGACTTCCCCCTCCCCGGGCGCGGGGCGCGGGGCTTCTTCGATGCGGATGTCGTCCGGGGCGTAGTAACGGGCCGCTTTCATGGAACGTGAATCTTATTGCCGCTGGGGGGTTTTGGCAACGCATTTGCGTGAAAAGGCGCGGGACGGGAAAATTCTTGTTAGCCCAAGGCGGCGGGGTATACAATTCATGTTCTGCAATAAGGGCGTTTCAGCCGCCGGGCGAAGACTGGCCTGAGCGGGCGCCCGGAAGCATTGCCCAGATGTCCGGAAATAAACATTGGCCATTCAATACCTGAGTCAAGCGGACGAGGAATTTGCCAGGCGGGTCCTCGAATCCCTTACGATGTCCCCGGGTCAGCTTGAGAGCCTGCTGGAGCAGCAGAGGGGGGAGATCGAGTCCGGCAGCGCCTCCCGCAGCCTTTCGGACATAGCGATTGACGCCGGATACGTAACGGGGCAGCAACTGGAATCCCTGCTGGGGCGCAGGCCGGGCATTGACGTGCCGCGCAACCTTGTGCCGGGGTTCGATATCATCGAACGCATCGGCGTGGGCAGCATGGGCAGCGTTTTCAAGGCGCGGCAACTGGGGCTGAAGCGAACGGTCGCGATAAAGCTGATGAAGCCGGAGAGCGCGATTGACGCCACTCTTGTGAGCCGTTTCCAGAAGGAGGCGCGGGCGCTTGCGCGGCTGGACCATCCCAACATCGTCAGGGCATACCTGATCGGCGAGGCCGAGGGGTACCATTACCTCGCCATGGAATACGTCGAGGGGGAGGACTTACGGGAGCTTGTCCGTCGGGGCGGCCCGCTGTCGGAGCCGGAGACGGCGCACATCGGCATGCAGATCGCCCGGGCGTTGCATCACGTACACGGTTTGGGGATCGTTCACCGGGATGTTAAGCCGTCGAACATCCTCTACGTCCGCAAGGGCGGGGGCGGTTCGGAGTTCGGCACGGCCAAGTTAGCGGACCTGGGCCTGGCCATGTGGCGGGAGATGGAGGGGGCGCGCCAGACCCAGCACGGGTACATCGTCGGAACAGCCACCTTCATGGCCCCCGAACAGGTCGAGAACTCCAGCGAGACCGACGGCAGGTCGGACGTCTACGCCCTGGGGGGATGCCTGTTTCATATGCTTTGCGGCAGAAGCCCCTACATCGGGGGCATCAGCGCGCAGATTTTCAAACACGCCACGGATCCGGTTCCGGACCCTCGCGAATTCAACCGCGCGGTCTCAGCCGGCATGGCCGGCATCATCAGGAAGGCCATGGCCAAGAGGCCGGAGCAGCGCTACGCGAGCGCGGACCAGTTGGCGGTTGACCTTGAGGCGATACTCAAGCACCATGAGCTTGCGGCGGACCTTCCGGAATTGTGGGGCTGCCGGCTGGTGTCGCGGGAGGGCAACGGACTGGCAAGTGTCGTCTATGCCGCCCGGCAGGTTGACATGGCGCGCGACGTTCTGGTCAGGTTCACCCCGATGAAGCTCTTGCGCCAGCCCGGGGGAGTCGAGGCAAGGCTGGAGTACATGCAGAAGCTGGGGAATCTGAACGAAAGGGGCATTCCGCACGTTCAAGCATGCGGGTACGATTCCCGAGGGTTCTACACGGTCAGCCTCAGGATCGCCGGTCGGAGCGTGCTGAGCGAGCGCATGAACGAGACTCAGGCGCTGGGGCTTTTCTTCCGCATCGCGCGGCGATTCAGGTCGTTGAATGACAGCGGGCTTTGCCACGGTCTTCCCGCCCCGTCATGCCTGATCTTGGACAATGACGGGAGGCCGTGGCTGACCAACGCCGGCTGCCTGACGGGGCTGGCGCCGGACGCCCGGGCGGAGATCGCAGAGGACCAGCTTTTGAACCGGTACCTCGCTCCGGAGCTGGCCCGGCCCATGACGGAGCCTACGATAGCCTCGGACATGTATTCTCTCGGTGTGATCCTTCATGACGTTCTGGCGGGGACCGAGGCCCGGAACGGGATGGCGCGCGGACCGATGCGGCTGCCGAATGTTTCAGAGCCGGTGAACCTGCTGCTGGAGAGGATGACGTCCCCCTTCCCGGACGCCCGACCGGCAAATCCGGACGCCCTGATTAGCGCGATAAGGACCACGGCGGAGGACGTCATGAGGAGCGCATTCGTCTCCCCGGCCGGGGCGAGGGAGAGCGGCTTTGTGACCCAGGAGCTGCCGGCGATCATTGACGAGTCCGAGCCGGGGATGGATTCCGCCAGCCTGCCGCCGGTGAGCGAGTCGGACTATGCGGACGGCAGCGTTGTGCTGGAGATCGTGGAGGGGCCGTCGCAGGGGCGCAGCTACGTTCTCTCCGAGGGGGAGGAGCTGACGTTCGGGCGCATGAAGGGCAAGCGGGTCATTTCGCTTGGGGACACCACGATAAGTGCGCCGCACTGCACGTTCACGCTCAACTCCGGCGTCCTGACGGTCAAGGACCGGGAAAGCACCAACGGGACCTACGTCAATCGGAAGCGGTGTGATAACGCTGCGCTTTATCCCGGCAGCGAGATTTCCCTGGGGCGGACGGTGATCAAAGTGCGCTGATGCGCCTTGAACGCGCCCGCCGTCCGTGTTACAACCCCGCCCATGCGATCCGGCGTTGAAAAAACCCGATTCCTGCCCGCCGGAAGCTGGTGCCTTTACGACTTCGCCAATACCATTTACTCCGGCGTCGTCGTCACGCTGGCCTTCCAGCTTCACCTTGCGGAACTGACGGGCAAGGAGAAATATGCCTTCTGGACGCTGTCGGCGGGGCTGATAGCGTCGGGGCTTGCCGTCCCGGCCTGCGGCGCGATAGCCGACCGCACCGGGCAGTCCAAGCGCTACCTGATCTTCACCACCGCCGCCTGCTGCGTCTGCACGATCGCCATGTCTGCGACTATTAATTGGCCGATCCTGCTCGTCCTGTATTTCATCACCACGTTTGCCTATAACACGTCGCTTGTCTTCTACGAATCGCTTGTCGTGCAGATCGCCGAGAGGAGGCACGTCGGGCGGGTGACGGGCCTGGGTGTGGGGCTTGGCTATCTGGGGACCGCTTTCGCGCTGCCCATCGCGCTCTGGGCGTGCAAGTTTCTGAAGGCGCAGGGCCGTGGGATCGTTTTCAACGGGCAGATTCTTTTTTTCGGCCCTGCGTTTGTGGTCGCGGGGCTGCTCTTTCTGATTTTCTCGATCCCTCTCATCATCTGGGTTCCGGAACGGCGCGTCGAGAATGAACAGCCGCTCAGCATGACCGTTGTCGGCGACGGGTTCGGGCGGCTTCTCCGAACGCTCCGGAACCTTCCGGCGAACCGCAACGTGATGTTCTTCCTGCTGGCCAACTTCTTCTGCCTGGACACCGTCAACGCGCTGATCGCCTGCTTCATGCCCTTTGTGAAGAAGGGGCTGGGGCTGACGACCGACCGGGCGGCGCTCTACATGATCCTGTTCTCCGTCATCGCGCTGGGGACGGGCATGGCGACGGGCTGGATGGCCGACCGCTGGGGCAGCAAGCGCGTCCTGGCCGCCTCCATGCTGGCGTTTCTCGTCACGCTCCTGTCATGCGCGTGGACCAGCAGCGAAATCGTCTTCGCCGTCATGTTCCTGGGGCTTGGGACGTTCGCGCTGGCGGGGACGTGGACGGCGGGGCGCAAGCTGCTGGTGACGCTGGCCCCGCCGGACGAGATCGGCGAATACTTCGGCCTTTACGGAATCACGGCCAAGCTCAGCATCGTCGGCAACTTCCTTTTCGGCTGGATTGCGGACATGAAGTTCGGCGCGGAGGATTCAACCAGTTATCGCGTCGCGCTAAGTTGCCTGCTTTTCAGTCTTCTGATAGGAATGGCGCTGCTGACGCGAGTAAAGGTGAAGGACAGCGCGAGGGACATTGAAGGAGCGGATGGAGCGGTCGAAGAGAAAAAGGGTTGACCGCGGCGCGGAGGCGCCGAACGGGAACGCGACGGTCTGGAGGGCAAGCCGCCTTCTGGTCTGGACGCTTTTCAACGCGACGTGCGGACTGCGCTACCTCAAAACGGGTTTCATCCCCCGGGAGGGCGCGTTCATACTGGCCGCTAACCATAACAGCTACCTCGATCCGATCCTGATCAGCCCGCCGGTCAACCGCCCAGTGTCCTACCTGACCGCCAGCCAGTATACGGGGCCGATTTTCCCCGGCCTGCTCATGCGCCCCTACGGCGTCGTCCCGGTCCGGGAGGACGCGACACCGCTTCAGCTCTACTCGATCAGCTTGCGCATCTTGAAGTCCGGACGCCCGATCGGCATATTCCCGGAGGGCACGCGCAGCCTGGACGGCAGCCTGGGGGAGTTCCAGCCGGGCATGGCCAGGCTTGCCACCGCGACGGGAGCGCAGATATTGCCCGTGACTATCATCGGAAGCTACCAAGCATGGCCCCGGATGAACCTGCTGCCGGACTTCCAGCCGGTCACAGTCATTTATCACGAACCGGTAAGGCCGCGCTCGACGCAGGGAATGCCAAAGACGGCGGCCAGGGAATACGAGAGGCAGTTGACGAAACAAGTGCGGGACGCGATCGCGTCCGGCTACGGGATGGTCAGGCGCACAGTGCGTGCATGGGAGCCTGTCTGATGAAGACGATCAAGGCGGCGGCGGTTCAGGTTTGCGCAGACCTGGACAGGGAAAAGAACGTCTCGAAGGCGCTGGACATCGCGTCGCGCGCCCGGAGCGACGGCGCGGAGTTCATCTGCCTGCCGGAGATGTTCGCCTGCTACGGCCCGGCGAAGGAGATGGTCGCGCAGGCGGAAATAATTCCCGGCCCGACGACGCACAGGCTGTCGGAATTCGCCGCGTCAAGCGGGTGCTGGCTGGTCGGCGGCTCGATCTTTGAAAAGGCGGCTGAGGGCAAGGTCCGTAACGCCTGCCCGGTCTTTTCCCCAGAAGGGAAACTCGCCGCGGTCTACCGCAAGATGCACCTGTTCTCGATCAACATTCCGGAGCGCGTCAACTACAGGGAGAGCGACTTCGTCATCCCCGGGGATCAGACCGTCGCGGTTCGCGCCCCGTTCGCCACGGTCGGTCTGAGCATATGCTACGATCTTCGGTTTCCGGAGTTGTACAGAAACCTTATGGATCAAAATTGCGAGGTTCTCTGCGTGCCGGCCGCGTTCGCGATGGAGACCGGACGGGATCACTGGGGAGTGTTGCTCGCCGCGCGGGCGATTGAAAATCAGAGTTTCGTCATTGCGGCCAACCAGTGGGGGGACCATCCGCGCGGGCTTCGCAGCTTCGGGCGCAGCATGATCGTTGACCCTTGGGGAGTCCCACTGGCCGTCGCGCAGGACGGGGAGGGGTTCTGCTCCGCGGTTCTTGACGCGGGCAGGCTTGCACAGGTCAGGGGCAGCCTGCCGGCGCTTTCACACAGGCGGCAATGGCCGCCCCGCGCAGGCGCATGCAAGGGTAAAAGGAGCGAGTCGCCATGAGGATTCTTTACGTCATAACGGAGCTTGACGAGGGCGGGGCGGAGCAGTCGCTTTGCCGGCTCGTGCTTGGGCTTGACCGCGCGGAGTTCGAGCCGCAGGTCGCCTACATGGCCGGCAGCGCGCCGCTTGCGGCGGAGCTTAACGCGCGGAGCGTGAAGACGATCGGCCTGCGCATGGGCGAGGTTGTTCCCGGCGGGGAGAAACCGGGCATCATCAAGCGCGCGGGTGAATTCCGCGAGGCGGGGCGCGTTCTCAGCGACGCCGTCCAACGCTTTCAACCGGACATCGTCCACGCCTATCTTTTCCACGCAAGCCTGCTTGCGCGCTCGGCGCTGAAGAATGAGAAAGGGCCGCTCATGCTCACCTCCGTCCGCGTGGCGGAGCCGCGCATGAGCCACCGCGCCCTGGACAAGCTGACGAAAGGCTGGAATTACCACTGGGTCTGCGTCAGCGAGGGCGTTCGCCGGAGCGTCGTCGGCAACGGCATCCCGCAGGAGAAGGCAAGCGTCATACCGAACGGCGTTGACGCGCGGCGTTTCACCCGGGGGGCCGCGCCGGGAGGCGTTCCGGAGGATGACGAGTTTCTGGCGGGGCTGATCGGCGCGGGCGCCGTAGCCGCCAGGCAGCGGGAGAGAGCGCGTTTCGGGGTCCGCCCGGATGCCGCGTTGATGGCCGCCGTCGGCCGGTTGCATGAGCAGAAGGGCTTCGACGTTCTGATCCGCGCGTTCGCCAAGGGCGGGTTCGCGGACTTCGGGCACAGGCTTGTCATCGCCGGGGAGGGGCCGCTCCGCGCCGAGCTTGAGAAACTGGCAGCGCAGCTGGGCATCGCCGCAAGCGTCGCCATGCCCGGCAGGCTGGAGGATGTGCGCCCGTTGATGCTGGCATCGGACGTCTTCATCTCCTCAAGCCGTTGGGAGGGCATGTGCAACGCCGTGATGGAGGCGATGGCGATGGAACTGCCCGTTGTCGCAACGGACGTGGCCGGCAGCGAGGAACTCATCCTGAACGGGAAGACCGGGTTGCTGGTTCCGGCGGAAGACGCCGAGGCGATCACGAAAGCGGTTGCAGGTGTTCTGGCGGACGGGAAATTCGCGTCCGCCCTGGGCATGGCGGCAAGGCGGCACATGGAGGACAATTTCACGCTGGACCGCATGGTCAGGCGGCACGAGGAGCTTTATCGGAATTTGCTTTCGTATTCGCAGAGGCAGGGGTGAACGGTTAGCCTCTCCCACTACCGCGCATATGCCCGAATCCACCAATCCCCCGGCGTAACCGGGCGGAATGGGCCTTTGCCGGACTCGATCAATGCGGGCAGGATTTCCGGCGCGCCCCTGGCCCGCCACATGGCGACGACTGCGTTCCATTTCCCGCTTGCGGCAGGCCCGGTCAATATCGTTCTGATCCTCAGCCTGTCGAGCATCTCTTCCAGCTCGCCTGGCGTTCGGCAGAAGTGAAGGTCCATGCATTCCGGGCTTTCATAATGCGGGTATTCCCAGAAATACTTTTTATGCAGCAGATAAAGCGGCATGTCCGCCGGCTGGGAGAAGAAGCACACTAGCGTCCCGTCGCCGCCGTCGGGGCTTTCGCGGAGTTGTCGCGCGATGGCGGCGGACTGCCTGAAAGATGAGGCTGACAGGGTCCACTCCAGCGTCCTTTCCGCGCTGGTCAGGCCCGGTCCACGTCCGGGAAGTAATATTGTCGCGCTCCTGACCATCGGGGAGAATCCGAGGCCGATAACGAGGATAGTTCCGAGGGCGGATGGCGTTGCGCGGGCGGCTGCAATCCGGCTGCGGGACGCTTTCTCCGATATCGCCCGTCCGATCCGCGCCAAACCTGCGGCCCCGAGCATATTCCCGGCGACCGAGAACGGCAGGATCAGCTTGGGGTTGAATTGATATGCGTACCCGCCCATCAGGCACAGTGTCAGGCTGAACATCGCGCAGAGGATCAGAATCTGGCCCGCTGGATCGCCGCGCAGCCTTCTCCTTGCCGGGGTTGCCAGCAGAAAGAGCAGGCCGACCACCGCGACCGGGGGCATGGCCGCGCCTCGGAATGGTTTCAACACATCGAAAACCCCGTGCCTTGTGGTGTAAAGCCCGATTGCGCCGCGCAGGCTGTCCCGCGCGGAGCCGTATCCGGGCGCGGTCCCGGCGAAGAAATTCCAGCCGGAATTATTAGTTATTCCGCGTGCGTCCGCGTCTCGAAGCGAGACGCGCGCGCCCGCCCGGCCGAGAGAGCGGACGTGAGGGAACAGGGGGCTGCCGTACTTCGCCCACATGATCGCATTCCACGACGATCCTGCGACTAAGGCGATGCAGAGAATCGCCGCCGTCAGCCGCAGGTGAGCGTCTGCGCGCCGCCGCCGGGCGGCGAAGGCGATCATGCGCGCGAGGATGATCGTCCCGGCGGCGGCGAGGAAAATCACGTGCAGGTAGGGACGGACGAATCCCGCCCCCGCCAGCAGGATGCCCGTCGTCAGAGCATCCCGCGCGCGCCTGCTTTTCATGCCTTCGGCTGCGGCGACGATGAAGGTTGCGGTATAACAGGGAAGGAACAGATCATGCGTCAGATGCCATGCGGTGTAGGCAAAATGGGCCGCGTTGAAGCAAAGCATGACGCACAGGAATCCAGGCCAGAAACTTCCGGAAAACGCGGCGGAGAGCGCAAGGCAGCCCAGGCCGAAACCCGTCAACGCGAAGACAGGAAAGCAGTAGACGGTTTGTCGCGCGGCATCTGCGTCGGCGCAATGCAGATGGCACGTCGCCGACAGAAGCGTCGCCAGCGGGTTGTAAAAGAGGTGGTCGTTGTGATGGCCGATCCTGCCTATGTCAAGGAATGGGAATGCGCCGTTGCGGGCGATGTAGAGTCCGCCGTCCTGAATCCCGCAGAGGTGGCCCGCAACGGGACTGTTCATCGCCCAGGGGCAGACCGAAAGCGCCGCGCCGGCCGACAGGCAGACAAGCAGCGTCAGATATATCGGCAACGCGGACAAGACAGTCGCGCGCCCGTTTTGAGCAATGCCGCTGTGTTGCGCGTTATATGAAACGCGCGAGACGCCCCCGTATTTCCAGTTCAGCCGTGCCGAAGCAGCGGTCAGCGCGGCGCAGGCGAGCAGATGGTTGGGGACGGTGAATAAGCCGGCCAGGACGAGGGGGAGGGTCAGGGCGACGTTGACGGTCGGCAACAGCGCGAAGAACAGCGCGCTGCGATAGATTCCGACGGCGAGGACGGAACTCAGGAAAAGGCACGGCAGGGCCGTCAGCGCAGTTCCGCGCGTCGGGGGAAAGGCGCAGAGCGCGACAAGAAGGCCGAGGATGATCCGGTCGGCGCCCGTCGGAATCAGGGGTTTTGGATTGCTCTGTTGAGGCAAATGAGCCGCCCTCTCGATCTGCGCCGGGGCGGGGGATGGTCAGACGCCCTTTAGCCGCAGGTCCTTGACCATCAGCAGGCGGTAGTCCCCGCGACTGCCGTCGTAGGAAGCGTTGTAGACGTCGAAGCCGGCCTTGAATGCCGTCAACACCATGCCCCGGTAGCGGTTCATCGTGCTCAGCGTGATGACGCTCAGCCCGCGTTTGCGCGCCTCCCTCTCCGCCTCCGCCAGCAGCATCCCCCCCAGGTTGCGTCCGCGATGGTCGGGATGGACCGCCACCGTGCCGATGGCCCATGAGGAGCCTTTGCTGCCGCCGGCCTCGATAAGGCCGACTGCTCGGCCGCCGGAGTCGCGGACCACGGCGACATAGGCCCCGCGCTTGAGGTTCGCGCGGTAGGACTGGGTCGCCTTCTCGATCTCGGAGTCGGTGGGCGGGCCGTCGCCGAACCAGGGCGCGAAAGCCGCAATGTCTGTCATCGCCAGGTCGGCCGCGTCGGACGGGACTGCGGCGTCAACGCGGTATTCGGCGCATTTTGGATTCTTTTTGGACGCCATCTTCCGGATTCCTTTCATTCCGCGCGCAACGGGCGGGTACGGCGTCAGTCACGGGCGCGTAATAGCGTAGGGGCGGGTTTCAAACCCGCCCCTACAAGTGACCGGCATATAAACACGCCCTTCACTGACCGGTTACACGGGCGGATTCTTTTCCCTTGACTCTGCGCCGCAGCCAACAATGATATGCGTTCGGGCCGTTGTCCACATCCGCCGTCGCCCGCGGAGCAACTTCCTGAACGCATGGCCGCAGATCCCAGGACAATCGTCAAGGTGGTCGGACTTTACGCGGCGCTGATCGTCATCGCCGGCGTATCCTACTTGCTGTACATGAAGCCCGCAAGGGTGGACAAGGCGCTGGCGGAAATCGAGGTCGCGCACGGAACCCAGTTGTACGGCGGCGCGAAGACCTACGAGGAGGCGCGATTGCAGAAGCGCGCCGCATCGGACCGGCTCATCCGCATGAATGCCGCCTACGCCCGCCAGAAACTCATCAACATGCTCACCGACGCCAACGTCCTGACGCGCAAGTACGCCGCCCGGACGCTGGGCTACCTCGGCGCGCGGGAGGACGAGGAGCGCCTCATCCGAGCGGTGGAGGGCAGCAACAAGGAGCGCGACACGCGCGATGCCCTGGGCGGCTCGATATGGGACGCGGTCTCCGATCCTCAGAAGGAGGCGCGTGGGGAGGCCGTCATCGCCCTTGCGCGTATGAATGGAGACGCGGGTTTCGAGTTTGTGAAGAAGACGATGGAAAGCGACAAGGCGCTGGCGTCCTACTGCGCGCTGGCGATGTGGGTAAGCCCGCGCGAGGGGACGGACGCGAAGGCGCTGGCCGCAATTACCATAGGCTCGCGTGACAAGCTCAAGGACAGCGCGTACGATTACATCCGCGGCGAGAAAGCGCTGGAATTCGTCCCGCTGCTGATAGAGGTTCTCCGGATTCATGCCGCGCCGGACTGCAACATCGCCAATGAGGTTCTTCAGGACATAACGGGGCAGGAGATCGCGCTGGCGTTCCCGGAAGTCCCGTTGCCGAAGTCGCATGAGGACTACAGGGAACCCGCCCCGACGCCGGAATCCCGCGCCGAGGCCGTCAAGCAGTGGCTCGGGTGGTGGGAAAGCAACAAGGACAGGGCTGTGCCGCTCAGGCGCGAGCCGCGAAGGAGTTACGACATCAAGCCCGACGCCGGGAAGCAGTGATTCTTCGGTTCATCATCAGGATTGCCGGCGACCGGCGCGTTTTTATTCCCCCCTCACCCATCGTTGCTGCGCAACACCACACTCTCTTCGAGGAGAGGGAAGACCATTAAAAGGGAGTTGCCTCATAAAAATTCCGAATGACGGAAGACCATAAGAAACCGGATTCAAAGCTTGCCCTGATGAGCGCCCTCACGCTGGCCGGCGTGCAGGTCATGACCGTGCTCACCAGCGTCATCGTCGCCCGCGTGCTGGGGCCGGTCGGCAAGGGTCAGTTCGGCGCGGCTCAGCCTTGGCCGATGTTCTTTGCCACGTTCGGGCTTCTCGGCATCCGCTGGTCCATCGCGCACAAGCTCGGCACGCAGAAGGAGCGGGTGGCCGTTCTCGCAAGGATCGCCTTCAGGCTAGCGATAGTGTTCTCGATAATCTGGGTGGTCATAGGGTGGTTCGGGCTGCCTTACCTGCTTGGGGAGGAGAGGAGGCACATCTGGGCCGCCTCCCGCCTGATGCTCACCGTCCTGCCCCTGACCATCATGGCCAACTGCATGATCGGGCTGGATTACGGGCTTGGCCGCCTCGACCGGCAGAACCTGGCCGCCATCGTTCTCCAGCCGATGTTCCTCGTCGCCTTGATGGTTTTCTGGCTGACCGGCAGGCTTTCCGTGATCACGGCGGTCCTGAGCTTCATGATCGCAAATGCGCTGGTCGTTACGGTCAGAATGGCCCAGTATGGAAAATATCTCTCCGGCCCGGTGACGATCCGGACGAGCGAATACATTGAGGTGATACGCGGGGGGCTTTGGTACCTGATCCCGGAGATTGCCCGGTCGCTTCTGGAGCACTGGGACAAGTTTCTGGTGATCTACATTCTTGGGGACGCCGACCGCGGCATTTATGAGACAGCCCTGGGAGCAGCATTCATCGCCTCCTTCGTTGGCGGAGCGGCAAACAATGTCACATTCTCCAGAGCCGTCGTTGACCAGAACCCGGAGGCGCAGAAGGATTTCCTAAGGCGCATGTTCAAGCTGTCCGGCCCGGTCTACATGGGCACAGCGCTGGCGGCGACCCTCGGATCGCCCATTCTGCTCAGGATTTTCTACGGCTCCGCATACGCGCCCGGGATGATTCCCTGCGCGGTGATGTGCTGGGGGGTGATGTTCCAGAACATTGCGGACATGACGGAGTACGGGCTTTGGGGCAGGAAGATTGTGCTTCCGGGGGTGATTTCCCGCGCGATATACGGTCTGGCGCTGTCTCTGGTCGCGATCTACCTGGTGAAGTCGCTGGGGATGGGCATCATGGGGGTGGCCGTCGCCAAGGTCGTCGGCGCGGCGGCGTTCGCGGTCGCCATGACGCTGTTCTGTTCGCGTCATTACAGCCTCAAATGGCTGGACTTATGGCGATGGGAGTTTTTTGAGAGCTTCAGGCGGGTAACGGGGGCCTGCGTCCAGATGGCGGATCGCTTCAGATTGCCGGTCCCGGGATTTGTGCGGGCCATCGGGGCGTCAAAAGGCGGGGGAGGTGTGCGGTTTTTGTTTTAGGCGGCGGCTTTGAAGCATGTGTCCCATTCGTCGCTGAAAAAACAGGCCCTCAGCGTCGCTATGGCGAGGCTGTTGTTCTTGCGCCACCTTGCGCCGCTTATCTTCAGCCGTGTGGTTACCAGACGCTTGCACGTGCTCTCCACCGGCCCACTTCCTATGTCGTAGCCCTTCTCCAGAAGCTTCGGATAATCGGCGCGCGATGCGTTGCGCGACAAGTATTCGCGCAACTTCCGCACGGCAGCAACCTTGCGCTTCTTCTTGAAACGCTTCTCAACACCCCCCAGCGCAGCGCTCACCCATCCCGCGCCCCGCTCGTAAAGACTGTCGCGCCACCGTTTCCACCACGCCTTCCCTTGGCCGCTGCCTTCTTCGTATAACTCATATGCGCAAGCGCCTATCTGTTCACTGGCATGGTAAAAGTCCAGTATCTGCACCGCCATGGGCAGTTGCTGGCCTCCTCGCTTCCATATCCACTTGGCTCCGTCGCCTATTAGCACTATCTCCTTAGCCTTGCCGGCCTCCATCCCTATGGCTTCTCTTCGAAGCCGAGGCATGAACTGCTCGGCCCCTTCGAAACCCGCCACCGCGTGATGCTGCGTCTTGCGGCTGTCGTAGAACGCCCCCACCTTCATCTCCTGCCATCCCTCCACCAGCGGAACCTGAACGCCGTCGGCTGATACGTAGAGCCTCCCATCCCCCTGCCAGTCCCATTGCCGCCGCGCACCCTCCCGTTCCCGCCCAACTCGCCCTCCCTCTTGCAGACTCACCTTGCGCACCGCGCTCTTGGAACACGTCACCCCCGCCAGTCGCTTGAGCATCACCGCCGCCTCGCCAAACGACGTACTCATGCCGCATAGCGCCATCAACTGCCGCATCCCTGTGCTGAACTTGCCCACGTCAAGGCCCGCCTGCTCGTCCGACTCGCTCTGTCCCATCCGGCACGTCGCGCACCAGTAGTAGCGCCGTCGCAACCGGATATCTCCCACTATGCTCACCTGCGTGCGCTGCGTCCAGCGCTTGAAATGAGGATGCCCTCCACAACTGCACGGCGCACTATCTACCCCTTTTTTTCGCCCGTCTGCGCCACTTCCGCTTCCTGGCTCAGTTCCATCGCCCGCACAGCCAACCGGTGCGCCTCGTCCCGCGCCAACCATTCCGTTGCCCCTATCTTGTTGGTCCGAGTCCCGCTCCAGCGTCCATGTATCTTGCGGAACATCTCACGCGCTTGCTTCACAAACTGCTCTTCTGCCTGCTCGAGGTCCATACTCCCTCTCCTTGCGTCACCCAAACCCCTCTGTGATCTTGCCATACCCCTGCACCTCCTCTTATATCACCACTCCACCTCTTGCCCAAATCCAAAACCGCACCCCGGGGGAGTTCTTTACGTTTACCGATTCTCCCCTTGAATTCGCAGTCTTTGCCGCTTGCGGCGTCTGATGGCAGCCACGGGTGCGGCGCAACCCGTGGACTGAGCAGCCCCTCAACCTTCAAGCCCGTGAAACGGGCGACCGAAGGCATTCATGCCGTCAATCGCCCCTGTCGGGGCTTTAAAAAATACGCTTGGCGTTATCCACGGGCTTGCGCGCCGAGGCTACCACCAGACGCCCTTCGGGCTGGGAAAACGACGCGCGAAAGGCGTCCAAAGACATGCAAACATATCGCCGGGTGCCATCTGAAGCGGGCTACTTTCATACCCGGATAAATTGGCGCACACTAGCGCGGCATGGGGAAAGGCGTGTTCTTACTTCGTCCGGAGGCATCAAGCATTGTCGCCATCCAGCAACCTCGCGCTTGACGCCCGTTGCCGGACAGGTCATCATCTCATTCCAATGCCGCATCCGCCTGTGAGATCTTAATGTGTTCAGGTTTTCGTATGTGTTTAGCGTCCTGTTCCTCGATGAAACGGAATGCGAGAACGCACGATCTTCCCCCGCGCCGTACAGCGGGGGAAGGGGGGTTCTCCAAAGGAAAGTTTGCGCTAAACACATCCGGGTCTTCGACCTCGCACATACTACGTTGCCGGAGTACCCGCGTGGGTGCGGAGCGCCCACCCTACATTGCCGCGCGGCGCCGGGAGGTACCTGCATGAAAAACGCCTTGTGCGTCATTGGATCGTGCCTTGTTCTCATTTCAGGCGGACGGTTGATCGCCGCCGACGGAGGCCAGACCGGAGAGATGAAGACCATTACCGACAAAACCCTGGTGGCATGGGTGGCGCTCGCCGACCTGAAGCAGTCCGGCGGAAGCGCCCTGACCATTGAGGACGGCGCGGACCACTTCGACGCCATAGTCTTCGGCGAAATCGCCCGCGGCAAGTGGATGGCAGGGAGCGACGGCTTCAACCGCACCCCGCAGAACCAGGGCGCATGGCCGCTGGAGACCGCCGACCCGCAGACGCTCGTCCAGATGGCCGTCGTCTACCGGGGAAAGACTGTTTCAATCTTCCGTAACGGCCAGGTCTACGCCTCCTATGAGATCGCCGCGCCGCAGTCCTTCGGCCCGGCAAGCTTCGCGGTCATGGGGCTGCGCCACGTTGCATCCGGTCCGGGAGAGTGCCTTGCCGGGGGCATCGCGGACGCGCGAATTTACGACGTACCCCTCTCGCTTGAGCAGATCGCCGCGCTGAAGCCGAACGAGCCTTCCGACCCCGCCCCGCTCGCGTGGTGGAGCTTCGGCGACGGCAGGGTGTCGGAGCGCATGGGCGTGTTCCCGAACACGAAACTCTTCGGAGAAATCGAGGTTTCGGGCGGACGTCTGCGCATTCCCGGCAAGGGCAGCTACCTGGTAAGCGCGCGCGGGGAGCCGCAGCGCTGGCGCGGGGCCGGGGCGACGGCTCCGCACGGCGATCTCATCGCCGACGCCCGCGCAATGCGGGCGAAGCTGCTTTCCGATCAGCAACGCCCGCGATACCACTTCGTCAGCCCGGAAGGCGTCTGCCACCCGTTCGACCCCAACGGCGCGATCTTCTGGAAGGGAAAATATCACCTGATGTACATCATCCAGGACCCGGGGCACTGCTGGGGCCACGCGACCAGCGCCGACCTGCTTCACTGGCGCATCCTGCCCCCCGCTCTCGTCCCCGGCAACGGCGACGACGGCATCTTCAGCGGCGGGGCGTTCGTCAACAAGGAAGGCAAACCGACGATCATCTATCACGGCTGCGGCGCGGGCAACTGCATCGCGATCAGCAGGGATGACGAACTCATCGAATGGGAGAAGCCGGCGTCCAACCCAATCGTCCCGATGCCGAAGCAGGGCGATCCCGACTACGGCAAATACAGCTCCTGGGATCCTCACGGCTGGCTTGAGGGAGATACTTATTATGCCATTTTCGGCGGTGAGACGCCGACGCTCTTCAGATCGAGCGATTTGAAGAAATGGGAGCACCGCGGGCCGTTCATCACCGACCGCAAATGGATCGTCGGACGCGACGCGTCGTGCCCGGACTTCTTCAAACTTGGGGACAAACATGTGTTCGTCTTCATCAGCCACGACCGCGGCGCGCAGTACGCCGTCGGGACATGGAAGGACGAGAAATTCACGCCGGAGCGGCACGGCCTGATGAACTGGCCGGGCGGGCGGTACTTCGCTCCGGAAACCCTTGTGGACGACAAGGGACGCCGCATCCTCTGGGCATGGGTCTGCGAGGCGAGACCGCATAAATGCTGGCTGGAGGCGGGCTGGTCGGGCGTGATGAGCCTGCCGCGCGTCCTCTCCCTGGCGCCGGACGGATCGCTCTTGGTCGAGCCGATTGCGGAAGTCGAGCGCCTGAGGCTCAACCCCCGCAAGTGCGGGAATCTGAACCTTGCCGCAGACAGGGAAATCCCGCTTGAGGGTATCGCGGGAGACAGCATTGAGTTGGCGCTTGAGATCGAGCCGGGCAAGGCGAAGCAGGTCGGGCTTTCCGTTCGGCGCTCGCCCGGCGGCGAGGAGGAGACCGTCATCGCATACGATCCGGCGGAGCAGGCTTTGATTCTCGACGTGACGAAATCCAGCCTAAGCCCCGACGTCCGTTACGGCTGGCCCGATCCGCACAGCACGGCAGGCAAGGAAGACATCCGGGCACAGAAGGCTCCCCTGAGCCTCAAGGCCGGGGAGCCGTTGCGCCTGCGGGTGTTCGTGGATTGCTCCATCGTCGAGGTCTTCGCAAACGGGCGGCAGTGTGTCACCCAGCGAATCTACCCGACGCGCCCGGACGCCGTCGGCGTAAGCCTGTTCGCAAAGGGCGGCGCAGCAAAGATCGTCAGCGCGGACGCCTGGGACATGGCCCCGACGAATCCGTGGTAACATCGATTCCCGACGCCGGCATGAAAGGAGCGATTTCGTGGGCGGATTCATCAGCGCTACAAGGATATTGATACCGGCGATCTCCGCCGGATTTGCCGTCGCGTGCGCGGGGGCGGAAGCCGACGGAGCGGGGATGATTCAAAGCGCGCGGGCGCTTCGCGCGAAGCTCCAGTCCGATCCGTGGCGCCCCGGCTATCACTTCGTCACACCGGAAGGTCTGTGCGGTCCGTTCGACCCGAACGGCGCGCTCTTCTGGAAGGGCAGATACCACCTGATGTACATCGTCCAGACGGAGAAGGGCCACTGCTGGGCGCACGTCTCCAGCGCGGACCTCGTCCACTGGCGTCATCACTCCCTCGCGCTCGAACCCGGCGGAGCGGACAACGGAATCTTCAGCGGCGGCGCGTTCATTGACCGCGACGGCGCTGCGACGATCACGTATTGGGGACTGGGCAATCCCGGCGGAATCTGCATCGCCACAAGCACGGACGACAATCTTGAGCGCTGGACGAAGAGTCCGCACAACCCGGTCATCCGCGAAACAGCGCTTGGATTGACTGAGGCGAAGGACAAGGACGGCGGGGCGGTTGTCTACGGCGCGGCGGACCCGTCACAGATTTGGGAGCGCGACGGGCGATACTACATGCTCACCGGCAACCTTCTCGTCCTGCGCGAGTTCGGGATCAAGCGCAAAATGCAGGAACATCTCGGCGACACGCTTTATCTGTTCATCTCAGACGATCTTGAGAAATGGGAGTATCTGCATCCCTTCTACAAGTCCGACCGGAAGTGGACGCGCGAGGACGAGGACGACATGTGTCCAGACTTTTTCACGATTCCATCAGGCCGCAATGGCGGCCCCATGAGCGACCGGCACATGATCCTCTTCATCAGCCACAACCTCGGCTGCCAGTATTACATCGGACGTTATGAGAAGGACTCCTTCACGCCGGAGACGCACGGACGCATGACGTGGATTGACAACTGCTTTTTTGCGCCGGAAAGCCTGATGGACGCGCGCGGGCGGCGCATCATGTGGTCATGGATATTCGACCAGCGGGACGGAAAGACGCGGCAGGACAGCGGATGGTCCGGCGAGATGAGCCTGCCGCGACTGCTCTGGCTGGGCGATGACGTGACGCTGCGCATGGCCCCGGCGGAGGAATTGCGGGCGTTGCGCTTCAATCCGCGCCAGGTCGAATCCGTCACTGTTGCCGCCAACTCCGAGATTCCGCTGAAGGAGATAACCGGAAACAGCCTCGAAATTGAAATCGAAATACAGCCCGGCGCAGACGCCGCGCAGTTCGGACTCAAGGTCTGCCGCTCCCCCGGCGGGGAAGAGGAAACCGTCGTCTTTTACGATGCTGCCGACGCAAAGCTGAAGATTGACACGGGCAAGTCAAGTCTCGGCCAGGGGCCGAAATCAATCGAGGGCGGACCGCTGGCGCTCAAGCCCGGAGAGCCGCTTCGCCTGAATGTATTTGTGGACAAGTCGGTCGTGGAGGTTTTCGCCAACGAGCGTCAGGCCGTCATGCGCCGGATTTACCCCACAAGGCCGGACAGCATCGGCGTGTCTCTGTTCAGTCGCGGCGGAGCGATGACCGTAAAGACGCTCCGGGCATGGGACATGATGCCGTCGAATCCGTGGTAGCTGTAGTTTTTGGAACGCGCAAACCGCGCTTACGTTGTTACCGTCACGTTGGGAGCAGGAGATGCGCGGGGGAATGAGATGAACTTTTGGCATCTGAGCATCGCGGCTCTGCCGTGGGCGGTCATACTGCTGGCAGGGGCGGCGACCGCGGCTGAGAACGGGAGTCCTCCGGCTGGCGCAGTCGCGACCTGGGACGCTGCGAAGTCGGATGTTCGGTGCGCCCCGGACCTGACGGGCAACGGCAATGCAGCGGCGCTCAAGAACGTCTCTGTGATGAAGAACCAGGAGGACCTGGTTGAGCGTCCATATTTCTATTTCGACGGCAACGGCGCTCACGCCGAGGCGCGGAGCAGCGCGTCACTGAATATGCCGTTCCTGACAATCGCGGCATGGGTTAAACCGGAGGAGGACTCGCTTGAAACGCAGAAACCGGTTCTGGCCAAGTCTCTGCCCGCGCACGTGAAGCCGTGGTATCAGTATGCCATTTTTCTGATGGATTCTCCGGAACACCCCCGGTCGGTCAGCCTCAACGTCAGCGCGCGCGGAAAGCACGGGTTTCTGGAAGCCCGAGACGTCCTGGATTATACGGGTTGGAACTTCATCGCCGCCACATACGACGGCTCAGTGATGCGATTGTTCATGAACGGTTCCCCTGTCGCCGCTTGCGACTTTGACGGCGGGCAACTGGACAAGCATGATACGCCCGTTCTGATCGGCGCCTATGCCAACCTGGATAAGACATCCGAATTCTGCTTCCGCGGCTCAATCGGTTCCATTGCCGTGTTTGGCAGGGCATTGACCGGGGAAGAGATCAAGGGCCTTTATGACAAGGACAAAAGCGCGTATCCCGCCGGGCAGAAAGCGGCGGGCAGGACCGAATCCGAATATGAATGCAGACTTAACGACGCCCTCCGAAAGGAACGGGACGTCTGGGGCGAGGAATTAATCGCAAAGGGCGGCGCGACTTACGAAAACATAAAGGATTATCTGCGCCCTCTGTTTTACTCGACCGGCCACAACAACAAGACGCTCGGCGTTCACAATCTTCTTTACGGAGAGAACGGCGGCAAGCCCCCGTACATCATCCCCCTTGCCGACGGGAGCCGCATCGCCGGGACCATATACAACTCGCCGCGCTTCATCGAATTCTTCGTCGGCCCGGAAGGAAATGAGCGCTACGGGAGCGAGCTTGCGCGGCTGAAGGGGCCGTTTCTCGAAGGAGATTACCATCCCATCCTGAAGACCGGGTACAGCGAGCGCGGCGGAACCGTCTTCAGCCAGGAATCCTTCGCGGCCCGCGCGCCGGGTCTTGACCACCTTGCCGCCTACGTAAAGCTCAGCGCGGACAGGGGGGAATCCGCGCGGGATGCAACAAGACTGGTCGTGAAGCTGGGCAAGACCGGCAGGAATGATATCCGCCATACCGGATCGCCCGAGTGGCGAGACGATTCTATTGCCTATGAGATGGATATCAGAGAGGGGGGAGGGCAGGACATTTATCTTCTCTGGTCGCCGCAGTCGGAACTTCCCGCCGGCGCGATGATTGATAAATCCATCTATGAAGAGGCGAAACGCGAGACCATGGCATACTGGGATGGGGCGCTGTCGCGAGGAACACTCTTTGAAGTCCCTGAAAAACTCGTCATGGACGTCCAGCGGAACCTGCTGATCCAGAACCTTATCATGCGCTGGCGCTACTCGGTCGGTTCCGTTGTCTATCACGGCGCGTTTTATCAGCCAGAAAGCAGCGAAGCCTCAACTGTCCTGGGCCTTTTCGGTTTCCCGGACGAATCCCGCGAGAGTCTTGACGCACTGGTCGGAATGGCGAAAGGCAGCGGCCCGGACTACTACACGAACTGGGAGCGCGGAGAGAAGTTGAGCCACGGGGCGCACTTCTTCCTGCTCATTCGGGACGGCGACTTCATCAACAGGCATACAGCAGAATACCAGTCATACTGCGATGACTTCCTTAATCAGATCGAGAACGATCCAAACGGCATGTTGCGCAAGGAACGACATTGCGGCGACATTCCGGTGAAGGCCTACGCGACTTTCCAACAGGCGGTTGCATGGCGCGGCATGAGGGACATGGCCGAGGTCTGGGGGATCGTCGGACGGGAAGACCTTCGCGCTAAATACGCCCCAGCAGCAAAACGTCTGAGGTCGGCCCTGCGCGATGCTGTGAAGAAATCAGGCAGCCGGTTGACCGACGGCAGTCTCTTTGTCCCCAACATGCTGCTTGTTGATGACTTCCGCCCGTTTTCGCCGATAACCCAGTCGAGAATGGGCAGTTATTGGAACCTGTGCATGCCCTACGCCTTCAGTTCCGGGCTTTGGGATCCGCGCGGAGAGGAGATGGACGGAATTGTGTCCTTCCTTCACAACCACGGGGCAACGATGCTCGGCCTCATACGGTTCAATTACTACCCGACGCGAATCGGCTCGTTCCGAAGCGACGGACTGCCGGGCTACTACACAACGGGATTCGACAACGTCTATCTTCCGGCCTACGTTCAACTGATGGCCGACCGCGACGAGGCGGAACGCCTGATCCTCTCGTTCTACGGCAAGCTCGCCCACGGTCAGACGCGCAACACCTTCGTCTGCGGGGAGGGCGATTCGGTCGGGGCGCGGCCTGCGGAGTATTACCGATCCTGTTACGGTTCGCCATGCTCCGGCAACAACGCCGGCTTCCTGCTGGCGTTGCGACTGATGCTTGTGAACGAATCCTTCGACGATGAGACGGGCCTTCCGAATGAACTGCGCCTCGCCCACGCTGCGCCCAGACAATGGCTCGATCACGGCAAACGGATCAACATCTCCGGCGCGCCGACCTGCTTCGGCCCCGTGAGTTGCGAGATCGTATCCAAGATCAACGACGGCATTGTCACGGCAAGGATGGAAGTCCCCGAGCGAAACACCATTCCCGCGCTCAAACTCAAGTTGCGCGTTCCCGGCGGCAGACGCATGAAATCGGTTGCCGTGAACGGCAAATCGCATGACGGATTTGACGCGGCAACAGAAATCATAGACCTGAGCGGACTGACGGAAAGCCTGGATATCGTCGTCCGGTACGAATAGGCCGAGTCACCCGAGAGATCATTGCCGGGAAAGCTCTAAGGCCTCGCCCTCAAGCAATCCGATTCTGAGCCATTCTCCGATATCAATAACAGTGTTCGCTATACTCAACCCTCCAAAATTGCCTTTCAGGTCACACTTGAATGCCGAGATGTCCTGCACGAACTCGCTGGGCTTTATGGTGACATGAGCGTCGCCGGTAGCCATGATTCTGATGCGCCCATCCCCCCACATCAGCATCAGGTTTACAGGAACATCGCAGCCGAACTCGATCCCTTCGCCCACGAATACCGTACCGCCCACAAACAGCGCATTCTTTCCCCGGAAGACGTATCGGACGCCGATCGGTGAATTTGCCGGATCGACGTTGATCTCCCCTCCCGGTCCCGCCTTGTCATAGTATTCCCGCAGGAAGCGCAGGGCGTGGACAATCGGCTTCGGCCTTCCGCGTGGCGTCCCGTCGTAGCGGTACAATCCGAATCTCTCTTCGTAGACGGAGCCTTCTCCCATCCACGGGCAGTTGTCCCGCATCATCGGAATCGGCCAGTCCGTCAGCATCCACTTCATACAACCCGAATGCCCCCGGGCCAGCGCGGAGAGATAGTGCAGCATCTCCCCCACGCATGACGAATGCGGATCAAGATACTTGCCGCCGATGATAAGCCCGTTGCTGTATCCGAACTCGCCCAGCGTGACCGGCTGATCCGGCCAGACCTTCGCCAGACGGTCGAGAGTCGTCGCATTCTTGAGTATTTCCTTGTATGACATCGGACGCTGATAAACGTGCTGCGAAACGAAGTCAAAGCGCTCGTTGCACGGCAGGCACGAAAGAACGGTGTTGTAGCCCACGGTAATCAGATGATTTTTATCTA
Source organism: Planctomycetota bacterium (assembly GCA_022711755.1). Classification (GTDB taxonomy): domain Bacteria; phylum Planctomycetota; class Brocadiia; order SM23-32; family JAKLEA01; genus JAKLEA01. Next base: position 78,937 of record JAKLEA010000006.1, on the reverse strand, counting down.
CTGCGCGGATGGCCCCGACCTGCGCGCCGATCCATTGCGCGAAGGTCGCGTCGAGAGCTTTGGCGAACTCGGCAAATTCCCTGTCCATCGGCAGTTTGCCATCTGCTCCGGTCAGCGTCGAATAATCCTCCCCCCCGGCAATCAGCTTGTCCGTGTATTTATTGTATAAAGAATATGCGGCATATAGGTTCCTCACCTCATCGGCGTCCGCCCATCCGGCGATCTGAGGCCAGGCGGGCCTGGCCGCAATCTGGGCCTCCACCCATGCTCTGTCAATCAGGCCGCTTAACTTCTCATAAGGATTAAGACGTAATAAAGGACTCGGCTGACCGCCGAAACGAACCGCCCCGACTACACCAAGGTATGGCTCGTTTATCAGATCGTAGCCGATGACCATCGGCTCGTCCTTCCACATTTCGGCCATGTTCCGGCAGGTCTCGGCGATCATCTCGCCCTCCTTCTGCATGTTGCCGATATGAATCAGGAGATATATGCCGTATTTCCGGGCGCACTGGCTAATGGCGTCGCGCCTGGCCTTGTCCGCCTCTCCCACCCCGACCCATATTCTCATGCAGTTGATGCCGGCATCCCGCGCCCTCCGGAAGTCCGCCTCCAGGATTCGCGCGTCGAAACACTCCCCCCCAAGCCGGCATATGCGGTCCGCCGGGCCGAGATAGTTCGTGCCGATCATGAAGAACGGGCGTCCGTCGGGAAGCAGGAAACGCCTCCCGTCCTCGCTCAACCTGATAAACCCCTCCGGGGCGGGTTCGGTCAACTCGATGACGGCGTTTCGGCCCTCATCGTTCAGCGCGGCGGATTTCTCCGCGAGTCCGGAGCCTGCCATTCGCGATATCGTCTCAGGCAGCAGGCTCAAAAAACCTTCCGACTCGTAGAACGCGCCTGACGTTATCCCGAAGAGCAGCCAGTTCGATCCCTTGAACTGGCCGTCGTAGTTAACGAGCATCCCGCCCGCCCAGCCCATTGAACGATCAAATACGTCATTGGCGTCCAGAATGGGGATGAAGCGCGACTTGTTGGCAAAGGCGAATCCGACGGCCGAAATCCCGGCGAACTTGCCTTCAATGCGCATATCCCTTGCCGTCAGGTCCTGTTGCGGATAAACAGTTACGCTGTTGATAAACTTCATCCCGTAGGTCTCATCGTCGCCAAAGGCGTTGATTTCCACCCGTCGGGAAAAGTCCGCGCGGGTATCAGTTCCGGACGCTGCGCTTCCAATTTCATCAAGCCATATCGCGTGGTCGCCGTCGCCGTAATTCGTGAAACCCGCCGCCAGGCCGAAGGAAATCCGGACCGTATTGCTCATTTGCAGGCGGTCGTCCTTGCCGCCGCGATTCTTCGGAGAGCCGTCGGCGTGAAACCTGAACGAATCCGAATTCAGGACAAACCGTTTCCATTCCGGCTCCAGGGGGACCGTGGCAATCCAGCGCGAGCCGTCGTGCTCGTCAATTTCGAACGCCATCTCCCGCGTGGCAGGCCCGCCTCGCGCCATGAAGCAGATAAGATCATGCCCTGCTGGAAATCCTCCCGGCAGGCTGTTCGCAAACGTGTCCCATTGCCACTGGCCTATGTCGCGGATGTCCAGTCTCATGCAGCCGCCGCTTGGCCCCTCGTCGCGCAATGCGCGGGACGGATGGGAAAGCTCCCGCGCGCTTCGAGTCCATCCGACGGGTTCCCCGTCGAATGAGAAAAACACGTTTTGCGTGGGAATCGAGAGGAGAGATTCGCGGAACTGCGCCTCAGTCACCCATTTACCCCCGATCCGGCACGTCGGATGCTCGAAGGCCCTGCCGCCCAGCAGGACCAGGTCGCCGCCCCCTTCGATGAATGCAAGCAGGTTGTCGCAGGCAATGCCGGGAAAGCGCGGGCTGTCGGCAAGCAGCAGGCAATCGAAGGCTGACGGATTCAGGATTTCCGGAGCGGCTGCCTCAGCGCAGTTGAGAGTTCTGACTTCAAACCCGGATTGGCGCAAGCGCACAACGATTTTTCCGACACGAGCTTGATCAAGAGACGGAATGTCATCGCTCAGGACGGCGATTCGATACTTCTCTGTCTTGTCCTGCGCCGACGCCGTCATCCCCGCGCAGATAAGCGAAATCGCCGCGAGGCTCAACATCAGCAGGGACATGGAATCATGATGCGCCGCGCCCATCACTGCGCCTTGTCAAGGCCGAGTTCCTTCGCTATGCCGGAGATCGCCGCGATGCAGTTGGCGATGTGTTCGTCGAGGCTTATGCCCAGCAGTTCCGCCCCGCGCTGAAGCGCCTCGCGGTCAACGGCTCGCGCGAAAGCCTTGTCCTTCATCCTCTTCTTCACGCTCTTCGGCTCAAGGCCTTCCAGCCGGGTCGGCCTGACCAAGGCACTGGCGATGATGAAGCCGGTCATTTCGTCAACGGCGTAGAGCGTTCTTCGGAGTTTGCTGTCGAGCGGATACTCGCCCTGATTCCATTCGGCGTGGGAGAGCATAGCTCCTACGATTTCCTCAGACGCGCCGCGTCCGCGCAGGATTTCCGCGCCCCTGGCGGTATGCTCAGGAGGCTCCGGCCAGCGCTGGTAATCGAAATCGTGAATCAGCCCGGCAACCGCCCATAGCTCCTCATCCTCGCCATAAATGCGGGCGTAATGCCGCATCGCGGCCTCGACGGCCAGCGCGTGCTTGATGAGCGACGGGTTGTCGGTGTATTCGTTCAGAAGTTCCCAGGCTTGTTGCCTATCCATGGTTTTTCCTCCCAATCCGTCTACCACATCTCCCCCATGCTCTGTATCGTCCTTTTTACGACGTACGGGTCTTCCTCCCGCTTCCACGGGGCGTGGACACACGCCTGCTGCGCGGACTCCAGCCGCTTGTAGCGTATCCTCACCACCGCCGGCATCTCGAAGCGGAACACCTCCATGCGCGAGATGCTCTGAACGGCCTTCTTCGCGTTTTCCGCAAGCTCGTCCAGCACGCGGAGGGGATGCTTGCTCACGCAGCCGTTCCAGCCGAAGCCGACCTTTGTCTCAACCGTCTCTATCCACGGCATGAAGCGTCCGGCCTCCTCGCAACCCTTGCGGTCCGAGGCAACCATGATCACCGGCACGCCGAAGCGCCCGGCCATCGCGGCGTCAATCTCCATCTCGCCGGCCTGCGCGCCGTTGATCTCGATCCATTGATACGTCGCCGAGGAAAACGTGTGCGCCAGGACGCCGTCAGCGGTCGAATCCATCGGGTGATAGCCGATCAGACACACGCCCGAGAAGCCCTCGGTCAGGCCCGGCCAGCGATGCTCGTTGCCGACCCCGAGCGCTATGTCCACCCTCGGATCAAGCTCGCAGTATTCCAGGTTCACGCCGCCGCCGTGGTTGTCCCACACGACCACGCGCTCCGCGCCGGAGTCCAGAAGCGCCTGCGCAACGGCGTTGGCTTCCCGCGTGGCCTGCCGCCGCGCAAACTCCATCTGGTTGGAAGAACCGAGAGCCTCCGCGGGCCTGCCCACGACGCACGCCACGCCCTCGCAATCAACCGCCACCATGAATTTCATATTGCTCTCCTTTCGCCTTGGACTTTTGAATCGCCGCGCAAGTTTCTCCCTTGCGTACCGCAAGCGCGGGAAGCATGGTTTCCCGCTCTGAAAGCTGTAGCATGGCTACAGCACTCCAAAAAAGGGGGCTTCAACCCGCCCCGCGCAGCCTACATTTTCCCCCATCCCGCGCTGTTCTGCCCGATCGTCCCGAACTGCATGACGGTGTATCCGTTCCGCTTCGCCCAATCCTTTGCCGCCTGGTTCAACTCGGCATTGCCGGAGTTCAGGCAGACCTCGGCTATGCCCTTGTCCCGCGTGTTGTTGAGATGGTTCACCAGGTCCTTGACGCTTTCTTCCTGTCCCAGAGATATGAGCGCGCGCGCCGCGTTGCGGGAGGCGGCCTCTTTACCGCTCCGCAGGTCGGCCAGAAGCGCCTTGTTCGTCTCCTTCCAGTCGGCCAGCAATCCTTCCTTATCCCGCTTGGCAAGCATGTAGCGGACTTCGGATGTCTTGCCCTTCGGCTTCCAGTCCAGCGCCTCAAGCGCCGCCGCCGCGCGGGTGTTCAACTGCCAGTCCGCCAGGCATTCTTCAAGCGCTGGAATCGCCTTCGCGTCCCCCAGCTTGCCCAGCGCGTCAACCGCCGCCTTTCTGACGTTGAGTTCCTCGCCCTCCTTTTCCAGCAGCGGGACAATGGCCGCCGCCGCGCGCTTCTCGCCGATCTTCCCCAACGATTCGACCGCAACCCGGCGGACGTCTGCGCTTGGATTCCGCAAGTGCCCGATGACCTTGTCCGTCACGCCTTTGCCAAGCTCCGAAACCATCCCGGCATTCTCGGACATCAGCCCGAAAAGGATTGTCTCATTCTCCGTCTTCGGACGCCACCCGATGTTGGTCAGGGCCTTGGCGGCGGCCTTCTGCACCTCGTTGCGCTCATCGCCGAGGCATGCCACCAGCGGCTCGATCGCAGCCTTCGATTTCATGCTCCCCAGAGCGTTTGCCGCCGCCCAGCGCAACTGGTAATCCTTACTGGAAAGCGACTCGATCATCAGCCCCTCGACCCGCTCGTCGCCGACCCGGTTCAACTGCTCCAGTATGCTGCGCCGCGCGTTGTCATCCGCCATCGGCAGCGCCTTCATCAGCGGCTCAACCGCGACCTTGCCCATCCTTCCCACCTCCACCCACCTGTACCGCGCTATCGCAAAAGCGATCTTCTCCTCCTCGCTCTGCGGCTGCCAGCCCATGTCCTTCAGGGCGTTGGCTACGGTGGGACGGTCCTTCAGTTCAGCCGTGGTCATAATCTCATACAGAACGGGGATCGCTTCCTTCTCGCCAAGTTCCCCCAGCGCTATAGCCGCGCCGAGACGGCGGTAAGGGTTGTCGTCGGATATCGCCTTCTTTAACGCCGGGATGGCTGGCCTGCCGATCTTGATAAGCGCCTCCCGCGACCTGAGCCGTACGAACTGATCATCGTCCGCCAGACACTTGATCAGCGGCCCGATGGCCTCAACCGCCCCCAACTCTCCGAGTTGGCTGATCGCGCCGGTACGCCTGGGAGCTACGTTGCTGTTCATGTCGTTTAAAAGCGTCTGAACATCCTTGTCCTTGCCCAGGACCGGCGACGCGGCGAGCATTGAAAGAATCGCGCAGCATGCAAGTTTCCTGCCCCGGTTCATCATTCCTGTCCCTTCCGGAATTTGTGTGATGACGGAAACAACGCTGTGTGACACAGCTTTGATTAATTCACATGATACCCGGCGTTGCCGCGCTGTTCCAGAGACCGCAGGCGACGGCATTTGCGATATGGCGGCCTTCAGGGGCGATTCATGAATCGCCCTCACTCGGTCAGGATTCTGATAAGCGCCTGCGGATTGCATGAAATACGATTCGAGCCGCCGAAGCTTTAAAATCCTGCGCAAGGTTGAGATTGCTCCGCAAGACGGGAATTGATTGCGCTTTTCAAGACAAAATCCCGCCGCTTATCCCGAACTGGAAATATCGCCCCGGACGCAGCGCCGCGCTCAGAACCATCCTTTCTTGTTCGCGATATATATGCGCTCGAATTCCTCATCGCTCTTTGTGAGGTAGATGATTCCCTCGATAAATCCTATGATCCCGCCCGCTCCGCACGTCACAAGCGTTATCGCAATCTGGATGATCCCCTCCTTGGTGTAGCCGAGGATGAACTTGTGTATTCCCAGGCTCCCCAGAAGAATCCCCAGCACGCCTGCCAGCACCTTTTTGGAATTGGCTTCAGAACCCATCTTCTCAACCTCCCGCCTGATGAATGAAACGAGAAATACCGCCAAACCCACGATATCATTATATTTCCTCGCGCCTTGAACGCAATCAGCAGGAGGCAAATATCATGCATATGCCGGGACGCCCCGTCCGCCGGGCGGAGCATGGCATTTGAAAAAAAAACGCAAAGGCGGTATTCATATTGCGTCCCCGGTGAGGCGGGCGACGCATGGCGGGGTTGGCGCTTGAGGATCATCGGCAATGGCTTTATCGGCATACAAGGATAATTCTGCGATCGTGACGGGCGCGTCCAGCGGCATCGGCAGGGAAATGGCGCTTCAACTGGCCGACCAGGGCGCGTGGCTGACACTGACTGCGCGGAACACGCAGGCGCTGGAGCAGGTCGCCGCCGAGTGCCGCAAGCGCGGCGCAAGGGCGATTGTCGTTACCGCCGACGTCAGCGACGAAGCGCAATGCAAAAAAATCATAGAGGCCGCCGTCGCAGAATACGGGCGCATTGACACGCTCATCAACAACGCCGGCTTCGGACAGGGCGGTTACTTCGAGAGCCTCCCAAACCTGGAAACCTTCCGCCAGGTCATGGACGTGAACTTCATGGGGACGGTTTATTGCGCGCATCACGCGTTGCCGCACCTGAAGAAGGCGTGCGGGCGCATCGTGAGCATATCCAGCATAATGGGGCTGGTCGGCGTGCCAATGTACAGCTCTTACAGCGCCAGCAAGTTCGCCATGACCGGCTTCGCGGAGGTCATCCGCATGGAGCTTATGGGCAGCGGGGTGAGCGTGACGTCAATCCATCCGAACTTCGTCGTGTCGGAATTCGCAGGCCGGCTTCTGAAGCCGGACGGCACGCCCCTGGGGGATAAGGGGAAGCGGATTTACACGAGCCGCACCATGACCTCGTCCGTCTGCGCGCGGCTGACGCTTCAGGCCGCGGCGAAGCGCAAACGCCACGTCGTCATGACCCCATCCGGAAAGCTTGTGGTCTTCATGCACGGACTCGTTCCGGGGCTGGTTGACAAGGTCATGCGGAAAATGTTCGGGAAGAAATGAACGCGTGGAGTCTGTGGGGACGAAGCGCGGATTTTCAGCCGATGATATGAACGAGGAAGCAGGACTTCCGCCAGGCTTGGGAAGGTTATGCCAAGGGATATATATGATGTCCCTGGAACACGAGGGCGTGTGTGTCGCGGGCGCCCTTGACGTAGCCGCCCGCAGAGGTCAGGTGGTGCTCGATGGCGATTTCGAAGGCCTCTTCAGTGTGATGACCGGCTATCAGCTTGGCCTCCATTCAAGTCGAACAGACAGATCCCTGAGCATCTCGAAAGTGTCCGTGCAAATCACGTCGAACTCCGCACAGACATTGGGAAGCGGGACCCGACTCCGGGCATTCTGTTGAGACTGCTCATTCGTCACAATGGTGTTTCCGTGGACCATCGAGTAAGCTACAAGCCAACCGTCAGCTCCTGCGGCAAACTCCGCCTTTGCATGATCGTAGTATTGCGTGTTGCGATTCACCCAGAGCATAACCTTAGCATAGGCGCTCGACACCTGTGCGTCGTTGGTGTCCACGAAGAAGATGGATGGTAACGTATTCATGACCCACTGAACAAGATCATCGGTCTTGCGCCCTGCGAGCAATTCGCCTCGGACCCTATCGATGCTGTAGACGTTTCCCGCAACGAAGTGATGAATCAGGCAGTCCCAGAATCCCGGGCAGATCGCAAAGGCGTAGTACCTGTTCTTGGCCGTTATGAAAACGTCCGAATCCAAGACATAAGGGGGCTTGGCGCTCACGGCAGATAGACCCCCAGACGACGAGAATACTCCTGAAAAGCCCCACCGTGCAGATCGGTAAGGTCGTAGGCCTCCTTGAAGCTCACACGGCCCGCCTTCGCTGCGCGGATGATCTGCGTGGCAAACATCTCGCCAACTCGCGTGTTCTGGTTGTTGTAGAAATCGCCTCCGCCTACAGAGGAACGTAGCGTCCGTTCCCGCTCAGTGTAGTCCCGGTAGAAATCGAAGAACTCCTCCCGGCCAACCAGACCGAGGTCCATCGCGCGGCGTCCCGCCACAATGGGACTGACTTTGAAACGCCGGGCGATGCTCTCGAAGGGATCGTCTTCATTCCTGATGCCGGGCCAGCATCCCTTCAGTTCCCGCGCCGGGACCAGGAACTCCGCCGCCGCCTTGTCGCACCACCTCTCGACCTTCTGCGAAGGCCGGGATGTCGGATTTGTATCCGTCAGCGCGCTTTCACCCAGCCAGACGTGCGCCAGCTCGTGGGCCAGCGTGAACATCTGCGCCGACTTCGAGTCGGCCCCGTTGACGAAGATCAGGGGGGCATACTTGTCGCTAAGCGTGAAGCCGCGGAACTCGTCAACGTCCAGCCTACGGTGCGTGTTGTTACCCACGACCCCGTTTATCACCGCCATTACTCCGAGCTGCTCTATGGCACGCCTCAGTTTGCCGACTGCTTCCTGCCATGTGTGAACGGTTGCGGCCCAGTCAACGCCCATCCCTACCATGCGCCGCATCTCGCGTCCCGCGCCTTCCGGGTCCTCCGTCAGATGGGCGATCCCCACGAAGACAAGAGGCTCGGCATCGCATTGGATCAGGTCCTCACGAAGCCACGCCTGCCGCCTCTGCATCGCGTGGATCGTGTCCAACAGATCGGGGCTGGGACGCCCCGGGGAGCCGCCGCTGACCGTGCGGAGATCGGGCACGGGAATCCGCTCTTCGGGCGGCTCGGGAAGGAAGAGATACCCCAATGGGACAGTAAGAAACTTTGCGACCGCCTCAAGTTGCTTCAGCGTCGGCATGGCGTCGCCATGTTCCCATACCTCGAACTTCGGGAAGCGGCTACATACCTCTCCCATCGTTCGGCCCGCCCTTTCCCGAGCCCAACGAAGCAGGTCGCGTTGGATGTTAACATGTGCGACCAAACAACTCCTCCTTCCCCGTGATCTTATCACTCCACCGAAGGCCAATCAAAGGGCTTGTCCTGGATTCTGTGGACGCCATACTCATCTCTTTCCGCATTGCCGCTTAGGCCCTATTCCTCTCCGCCACTCGCCCTATTATATCGCGCATGATGCCGACGTGGCGTTCCTCATACTTCTCCGTCCACGTCCAGCGTATCCACGTCTCAAGGAAGTCGCGCGCGTTCGGGCACGAGTCCGCCGTGTAATCCCAGGTTCTCGACGACGGCGGGCAGCAAAACGGATATCGCCCGCTTTCCACGTTCTCCCGCAGGAAGCTGATCGAGGCCGGCAGGAGATAGTATCGCGCCACGCCCGCGCCGGCTATGCCCTCCGAATCAACCTGCGCGGCGAATTCGTCCGCCGAGCATCTGAACTGCGCCGGATCAATGCTGAAGCCGTACATCCAGTAGTGGTGCGTCCTGTCGGCGGGGACTTCGTAAGGGATGATGCCAGGAATCTCGCGCAGCAGGTCGTCAAGCATGGTCGCCGTTCTGCGCCGCCGCGCGACGTGATCGGGGAGCAGTTCCAGATTCGCCAGCACGGTCGCCGCCGAGCAGAGCGGCATCCGCGTGGCGAATCCCTGGAAGCTGTGGACGCGCCCGAATCCCGGCTCCATGTATGCCCCGCGCGCGATTGCGCGGTTGTAGATTCGCTCGCGCAGCGCCTCGTCGTCTGTTATGGTCGCCCCGCCCACGTCTCCCGGGCAGGTCTTCTCCGAGTCGAAACTGAAGCACGCGACGTCCCCCATCGTTCCCGCAAGCCGCCCCTTATAGGTCGAGAGGATGGCCTGGCAGACGTCCTCGATGATGACGAGATTGTGCCTACGGGCCAGCGCGATGATCGGGTCCATGTCGCACGGCAGGCCCAGCATGTGGACGCAGAGGATTGCCCGCGTGCGGTCGGTGATCAGGGGTTCGATGGTGCGCGCGCTGATTAGCGCCGTGCCCGGTTCCGCATCGGCGAAGACCGGGACATAGTTGCAGAAGTGCATTCCGGCGGTGCAGCCGTAGTCCCCGATGGGGCTGGCGATGATCTCGTCGCCCGGTTCGAAGTCCATGCCCAGCATCGTCGCAAAGAGCGCCTGTGTGCAGCCGGGCGCGCCGATGCAGAAGCGGCGTCCGTGCATCCGGGCAAGCTCGGCCTCGAATCTCGATATGATATTTGATGTCAGGCCGGACTCGACGATCTCGCGCAGGTATTCCATCGTCTTCGGCCCCATCTCGCGGGGGAAGACGCCGGGTAGTTTGTCCGTTTCTTTTTTGTATGCGGCCGCGCCGAATTTTGCGTGTTCTTTAGCCATGCGTGTTCCTCCGGGCGTTGGTTTTCCGGGGTGGATGTCTTACGCGTTATCGCCCGGCCCTGAGCCTGCACCCGTCCGCGAGCCGGTTTTCGATATGCTCATGAATCGCCGCCGCTGTCTTTTCACAGCCGGCGATGTTGAGATGGCAGTCGTCGTAAAACGCGGTCGCGTCCTTCGGCATCAGAGCATCAAGGTCAAGGCAGTCGAAACCTTCCGCCGCGCATGTTTCCTTCATGGCGCGGTTGTAGGCATCCAGCGTCCGCGCAAGCGTTGCGACATCGTAAGCCTTGCCCGTGCAGCCCTGCCAGAGCAGGCGCTGGAGTTCCGCCGGAAGGTCCGAGCGGTAAATCGCGGGCTGCGTCATGAACAGGATATTCTGCTTTCGCTCCCTGCACAACTGCCCGATTGATTTCAGATTTGAGCGATAAGCGTCCAACGCGGCGTCAAGCCCCGGCGGGATGGGGCGATGCGGAGTCTCCCGCAATGCCCGCTGCCGGCAGAGCCTGAGGCCGGCGTACATGCGCCCCTCGGGGTCCTCCTCTATGGCCTCGACGGGATAAAACAGGTTCATGGCGCATTCCCGCAGCGCCCGTCCCAGCGCGGTTTTGTGGTAGTAGGCCGCGTATCGCCGCCTGCCGGAAAGCGTCTCATCCGGAACCCATCTGAGCCGCTCGGCATGATCGCCTGCCAGGAATGCGCCCATGTCGTTCATGCCGCAGAGGACGATCACCCAGTCGAAGCGCCCGGCAGGGGCGTAATTCTCCAGCAGGTAAAGATGATGCGCGGTGAAGTGTCCGCTCTTGCCCGAATTGCCGACGAAGACGCGGCGCGCGGCGCGGTCTGCAAGGCGAGTCTGGAGCAGCCAGGGCCAGGTCATCTCGTCGGTGACGTAGCGGCATTCCGTCGTGCTGCCGCCGACGCAAAGGACGTTGATTCTTGTTCTCGACAGGTCGGTTTCCGGTCCGCGAAGCCCCAGACTGTTGACCGAGAATTCGATCCTGCCGCTGATGCCGGGCATTGTGTCCGCCGCCGTCGAGACGACCTTTCCGGGCTTCATGGGCAGTCCGGAAGGAGCGGTTGCAAGGGTTCTGAGGGCAATTTCGCACATGCCGACGGCGGCAAGAACGGCATACGCGGCAAGGACGAATTTCTTCAGAAGGGCGGGATTGCGGACGGCGCAGACGAATGCCATGAGGTAAGCGGCGAAGGCGATCAAGGCGAAAAGGTCGGCCTTGCCGAAGTGAAGCATTCCCTCTCCGGACAGGGATAAAGCCATGGCGGCGCAATGAGCAACCGCCGGCGCTGCCGCAATGGCGAGGCAAAAGGCTTCGCGCCGTCCGGGACGAGCGACGGGAGTTTCCCGGGGCGCAAAGGCGCCTTCCCCCCGGCTTTCCGCTGAGGATTCCACTGCCCGGCCCCCCGCGCGTGGTTTCCGCCGGATGTCAGCCCGCCCTGCGCGCGCCTCCGACCGCCAACGCCGCAAGAACGAGCGCCACAATCCAGACCAACGGCAGTATATTATAATATGGAACAAAGCCGAAAGCAACCGGCAGCCATATGCCCATAAGCCCGCCAGCCAAGCCGCCAAGCGCGTCCGTCACGAAAAGGTCAAGCAATCGTTCCTTGAATGTGATGCCGAGGAGCGGGAACAGAAGCCCGCCGCCGAGCGTCATTAGCAGCAGGCAGATTCCCCCGCCCGCGCTGTCCCACCTGCCCGGCAGCAGCAGAATTCCGCCCATTCCGGCAATCCCCGCCGCCGCGACGATATGCCACTTATTCAATCCCAGGCTCGACAATCCCCAGAGCGCAAGAAAAACGCACGCCCCGGCGAAAAACGCCGACATTGGATTGAGCATGTTCCGCACAAGCCAGAAGATGATCGCGTTCTCGACGTATACGGCGTTGACGCCTACTGCCGCCCCGGCAAGCAGGAAAAGGATGACGCGCAGCCGGCTTTCGCCCGGACGGAGCTTCCTCATGCCGAGCGCCAGCGCCGCTCCGAACGCCAGCAGGCATGGGCCTACGATGCAGATGATCGCGTCGCTGCGGGCGTCAGCGGTCAGGAACAGGCCGAGCAGGCCGAGTCGCCACGGGGAATCATCATGGATCACATCTCCGCCGGGCGGCGCGACGTCGAAATCAACGTATCGCCATCCCCTTGCGGCAAAGTATTCCATTCCCTGCTTTTCGATGTCATAGACGCGGCGTTCCGGGGATGCAAGGATCACTATCCAGTTCATCGGCTGAGGCGGGGCGGCCAGGGTCCAGCCGGCGACGCTGAAACCGGCTTCCTTCAGCGTCCTGGAGTAGGAATTGAAGAGTTTCTCATGCTTGTCCAGCAGCTTGAAGATCGCAAAGACGCCGTCAGGCTTGAGGCATTTCTTGGCCGCCTCGAAGCCCTCGACAGTGTGCAACTGGTGACCAGGCTCGAAGAGGATTTTCATTATTGCGGTGACAGATTCAGTGTGCGGGGCCAGGATGAAGTCGAATTTCCGCCCGCAGGTCGCCAGGTACTGCCGCCCGTCCATGGCGACTGTTTTGACCCTCGGGTCAAGGTACGCGCGATTGTTCGTCCACGCCAGGTCGCCCTTCAGGTCATCGAAGATTTCCGGAATCACGTCAATTGCGACAACCTCTCGCGGGTTGCGCTCAAGGGCCATGCTCACTTGCTTGCCGCCGCCGGAGCCGATGATGCAGACATCCGCTCCCGGCTTGATCAGGCTGAAGACTGCCTTCTCAAAATCGTAGATATAGTTGCCGTCCGTGATTGTGTGCCACATCGGGGAGCCGTTGTAGAGGCACGTCACGTTGCGACCGTCGGAATGCTGTTCGTAAAGGGTGTGGCAGTATCTCCCCCAACGGTGCTTGAGGAAGCGGGGGTTGCCTGATGCCGGTTTGTCGCTTCCGGTTTCGAGAATATTGACTGCCTGGGCGGCGCTCCGCGCGCAGACCATCCTCACGAATGGGGTCTCCGCCTCGCCAATAATTACCCAGAAGATCGCCGCTCCGATGAACGGGATGATCCGTTTCTGGCGGGAAGGCGCGCCCGGTCGAAGCATGTCCCTGGCGGCGACACCGATGATCGGGGCAAGCCCGACGGTCCTGAGCCATCCAAAGGCGGGCAGCCAGTAGTTGCCGATCACGAGGGCCGCAGCCATGGCCCATATAAAGATCAGGTAAAAGCTTCGGCGCGCGCGGTTGGAACGGATGGCCGTTTCGTAGCCCAGGAACTCCGCCCTCCCCCAGAGCGCGAAAAATGGTCCCGTCAGCAGGACCATATACGCGATTTCGGGGAAGAACTCCCAGAGCCTGACCTCGCGGATGAGAAGGCTCTGAGTGATGTCGCGCGAATGCCGGAACATGAACAGCGGCATGAGCGGCATCAGCGCGGCGAAGGCGATCATGTGCAGGATGGAGCTTCCCAGGGCCGAAGCCGGGTTCTTCACGGACTGCCTGGCCCAGAAGGCTCCTACGGGCATGCCGACGCTGACGTACAGAAGAAAGAACGCTGTATTGGTTGTTTCAAAGGAGAGGATACGGAAGAGGCAGACGGACAGCAGCGCGTAACCCAGGGCCATGAGGAACAGGGCGGCGATGAGACGCCGGGGCGCTTGTTCCGTCCGGGGGGACTGCGTATCGCTCATTCTGCGGCATGCCTTTCTGCTCAATGGGGTTTCATGGCCGTGGTCGGGATGCCCCTTATTAGAGATTAGGCGTTCGGCGGGCGTCAAAGGAAAAACATGGGGCGCAGACGCCAAAAAAAAGCCGCCCATTTCTTCTTGACCGCCGCAGGGCGTTTCGCTAAGCTACCGGATTTGCTTAAAGTGGGGACGTCCAATTCGCGTAATCGTTTAATGCGGTTGTCCCGGGGAGGATGTTGCCGGTCAGACCGCAATTACGGAGCACCTTTTGGATTTACGAGAGGACCTGAGACATGTCAGAAAAAACGGAGACTGAACCGAAGGGCTGTTGGTTTCTGGTCGGGGACACCTGCCCGGAAGACATCCACACTCGCGAAGACATGACCGATGACGATCGGGCGATGACCGATACCGTCGTCAGCTTCTTCGAGAATGAGGTCGTCCCGAAAATGGACGAGATTGACGCGCAGAACTTCGATGTGACCGTCGGCCTGCTAAAGCAGGCGGGCGAGCTGGGCGTCTTTATGGCCGACGTTCCGGAGCAGTATGGCGGGCTGGGACTGTCAATGAAGAATTCCGCCGGTCTCGGCGAGGCTTCCGGCATGGTCGGGGCGTTCGGCGTGGCCTGCGGCGCGCACCTGGGCATCGGCATGTATCCGATCATGCTTTTCGGCCCGGACGAGATGAAGGAGAAGTACGTTCCCAAGCTGGCCACCGCCGAGATGATCGCCGCTTTCTGCCTTACCGAGCCGGGCTGCGGATGCGACGCCCTGAGCGCCAAGTCCAAAGCAGTGCTGACTGAAGACGGGCAGAGTTACATAATCAACGGAACCAAGCAGTTTATAACAAATGGCGGCTTTGCGGACTGCTACACCATCTTTGCGCAGGTGAACGGCAAGCTGACGGCCTTCCTGGTGACGCCGGACATGGCGGGATTCGCCCGGGGGCCGGAAGAGCACAAGCTGGGAATCAAAGGCTCCAGCACGACGCAGATCATCATGACGGACCTGAAGGTTCCGGCCTCGAACATGATCGGCGAGATCGGCGAGGGCGGCAAGATTGCGCTGGGCATTCTGAACATCGGGCGCACGAAGCTGGGCCTGGGGCTGGTCGGCGGATCCAAGTATGCCATGCAGGTTGCCGTGAAGTACGGCCTTGAGCGCGTCCAGTTCGGACAGCAGATCATCAAGTTCCCGCTGATAAAGGAAATGCTGGGCGAAATTTCCGCGCGAATCTACGCCGGCGAAAGCTCGACATGGCGCACGGCGGGCTTCATCGGCTACATCATGCACGGCATCCACAGCGGCGAGATGGAGCCGGGCAAGGGACTGGCGGAGCTGGCCGTGGAGGCCGCGCTGGAGAAGGTCGCGCAGAGCGAGCACAACGACTACATCGTGGACGCCTGCCTGCAGATCATGGGCGGGTATGGATACACGAGCGAATACCCGATGGAGCGCGCCTACCGCGACGCGCGCATCTCGCGCATTTACGAGGGCACGAACGAGGTTTGCCGCCTTGTCGGCGGCGGAATGCCCTTCCGCGCGGCCGCCAAGGGAGAAATCCCCCTCATGGAGGTCATGGAACGCGCCCGCTTCCGCATCCAGACCGCCAACATGGACTTCGGCTGCATGTGCGGCCCGCTGGGCGACGTTGAAGAACAACTCGCCAAGATGAAGACCATCTACGGCTATTGCGCGGGGCTGGTGTTCCGCAAGTACGCCGGGGCGTTCGACAAGATGATGGAGGGCGAGGAGTACCTCGGCAACCTCCACAACCTGGCCATGGAAATCTACCTGACGGAAAGCGCGCTGCTTCGCACAAAGAAGATCATGGCGAAGAATGGCGAGAACGAAATCCTGGCCGCTCTGCTGAGGATTTACGCCAACTACGCCGCAGGCGTGTGCAGCAAGTCCCTGTGGGAGGTTGTGCGCGCGGCCATGACGCCGTCCCAGATCGCCACGGTCAGGGAAGGCCTCAACGCCGTCTGCCCGTTCGCGGTGGTGAACCTGCTGGAACTGCGCAGGAAAGTCGCGGACGCCGTCATCGCCAGGGAAGGCGTCTGGCCGATCTGGTAGGACGCGAAACCATTGAACAACCCGATTGTTTTGAGGAAGAGAAATGGCTGATCTGAAGATTCTTGTTCTCGTGAAGCAGACCTTCACGACGGAAGCTCGAATCCAGCTCGACGCGCAGGGAAAGATCGTTGACAAGGGGATCAAGTATGTAATCAGCCCCTACGACGAATACGCAGTCGAGAAGGCGATTCAAATGCAGGAGGCCGGCGGCGGCATTGTCCGCATCCTGACTGTCGGATCGGACAAGACGCTTGAAACGATGCGCATCGCGCTGGCCATGGGCGCAGCCGAAGCGGTCCGAGTGTGGGACCCGTGCCTTGAGACGGCGGACAGCCAGATCACGGCGCAGGTTATAGCGGCGGCGATGAAGAAGGTGCCGTTCGACCTCGTGCTGGCCGGCAAGGCCGCCGTGGACGACCAGTCCTACGAGGTTCCCGCCCGGGTGGCCGGACTTCTGGGGCTGCCGTTGGTCAACGCCATCACGTCCCTGAGCGTCTCCGGAACGACCGCAAAGGTTGAGAGAGAGACCGACGCCGGCAAGGAAACGATCGAGGTTCCGCTGCCCGCCGTGCTGACGGCTGAGAAGGGACTTGCGGAGCCGCGTTACCCGACGCTGCCCAACATCATGAAGGCCAAAAAGAAGCCCGTGCAGGTTTACGGGCTTGGAGACATCGGGCTTTCCGCGGCCGCCCTGAAGCCTGCCGTGCAGGTTCTCGGGCTTTCGACCCCCGCCCCCCGCAAGGGAGCGGCAATCATCGGCGGGTCGCCGCAGGAAGCGGTCAAGGAACTGGTTCGCCGCCTTAAGGAAGAGGCCAAGGTCCTGTAAGCGCCCGGAAGGAGACAACAATGGCCATCAATCGCGCATACGTCTACATTGAAGTTGACGCCAAGGGCGTCCGCAGGACCGTGCGGCAGGCTCTGACAGCCGCCGCAGTTATCGCCCCCGGAGCGGAGATCATCGCTGTCGTCGCTTCCGCAAAGGGCGACGCCGACGCCGCAGCCGCGTCCATGCTGAAGGTCGCGAAGGTCGTTCAGGCTGACGCCGCCGTAGCGTCCTCCCAGGCCGCCGCCAAGGCAATCGCCCAGATCGTCAAGGCGCAAGGCCCCGGTGTTGTGGTTTTCGGGAACACTTCCCTGGGCAGGGAAGTCGCCCCGTGCCTGGCGCAGGAACTCGGGCTGCCGCTCGTGCCGGACGTGACTTCCGCGCAGGTCGTCGGCGATCACGTCGAGTTCGTGCGTCCCATCTACGCCGGCAAGGCGATGGCGAAGGTCAAACCCTTGGCGGAGACCTTCGTCGTCACGACGCGCGCCAACGCATTCCTGGATAACAACGAGTCAGGCGCGGCGCCGGTTGAGAAAGCAACTGTCGCCCTGACCGCGGACGATCAGAAGGCTAAGGTTGTTTCGCTGGTCCAGCGCGACACGACAAAGATCGAGCTGACCGAGGCCGACGCGATCGTCAGCGGCGGAATGGGACTGGGCAAGGCTGAAGGCTTCAAGCAGGTCGAAGCGCTGGCCGACGCGCTCCGGGCCGCAGTCGGCGCCTCCCGCGCGGCGGTCAACGCTGGCTGGGTTGACCACACGCAGCAGGTCGGCCAGACGGGAAAGACCGTCAGCCCGACGCTCTATGTTGCCTTGGGCATCAGCGGCGCGATCCAGCACCAGGCGGGCATGAGTTCGTCCAAGTGCATAGTCGCCGTCAACAAGGACCCCGAAGCCCCGATCTTCCAGGTCGCCGATTACGGCATCGTCGCCGACCTTTACTCGGTCGTTCCGCTCCTGACCGAGGAAATAAAGAAGGTCAAGTAAGGGCGCGCTTCCGCAACGCTTGCGCAAGAGTAAGCGCCGGAGCGCAATCGTCGAACACAACGGGCAATGCCGGCGGGAGCGTTTATCCCGCCGGCATTTGCCGTAAAATCCGGTTCAGGTTTCGCTTCTTTTTTTTGAGTCAGAGGTAGCGTCGAAATGACACCCGGCGAGTTCCCAGCAAATATGGTGTTTCTTGTGTGCTTCGTAGTGGCAATAGCGTTGTTCCTGCGGACGTTGCAGAAGCTCTATCTATACGTCCGCCTGGGTCAGGACGAGAAACGGTTCGACAACATGCCCGAAAGGATCAAGGGGGTGCTCCTGTTCGTCCTCGGGCAGAAGCGCGTCATACAGGAAACCGCCGGCGTCGGGCACTTCTTCATCTTCTGGTGCTTCATCTTCCTGAGCATCGGCTACATGGAATCCTTCGCGCAGGGCGCGGTGGGGATGGAGAACTTCTCCTATGAAAAGATCATGGGATTCGTCCTCGGCGAATCCCTGAGCGCATCCCTTTACGGGCTGTTCCTGCTCGTGCAGGAAATTCTGTCGGTTGTCGTTGTCGCCGCGCTGCTCATCTCCCTGCATCGTCGTTACATCGTGAAACCTCTGCGGCTCAAGATTGACGACCCCCACGCCCGCATGGACGCAACCATAATCATCTGCCTCATCCTTTCCCTGCTCGTCATGCTCTTCTTCATGCACGGGCTGGAGATCGCAGGCGGAAGGTCGAAGCATCTCTCCGCATGGATGCCTGTCGGCAATATCATCGCCGGCATGTTCGCATCGCATAAGAATCCGGAAGGGCTGTATTCCATTGTCTGGTGGCTGCACACGGGCGTCCTTCTGGGGTTCATGGTCTACATCCCGCATTCCAAGCACATGCACCTGCTGGGCGCTGTTCCCAACATCTTCTTCCGCTGGCTCGGGAAGAAAGGATATCTGCCCCCCGTCAATCTCGAGGACGAAAGCGCGGAGAAGTTCGGCGTTTCGGAAATGCAGGAGTTCACGTGGAAGGACATCCTTGACACCTACGCCTGCACCGAATGCGGGCGCTGCCAGGTCAACTGCCCCGCCTTCCTGACCGGCAAGCCGCTCAGCCCCTTCCGCATGATCCACCGCATGAAGTTGCACATCCTCGAAAGGGGCGACGTGCTGGTTCAGAAAAAGGCCGGTAAGGAAATCCCGGAGGACCATCCGGCTCTCAAGTCCGCCCTGATCGGCGACGTGATCGAGAAGGAGGCCATCGAGGACTGCACGACCTGCCGCGCGTGCATGGAGGTCTGCCCGGAACTCATCGAGCACCTGCCGAAGATCGTCGGTATGCGCCGCTATCAGGTTCTCACCGCCGGGGAAATCTCCTCCGAGGCGGGGCTGGCCTTCAGGAACATGGAAAACGCCAGCAACCCGTGGGGCATTGACGCGAGCAGCCGCGGCGACTGGGTCTCCGAGGCCGGAGTCGAGGTCCCCCTGATTTCCGAGAAGCCGGACGCGGAATACCTTTACTACGTCGGCTGCGCCGGCGCGTTCGATCCGCGCTACAAGAAGGTTTCCGGAGCGGTTGCGAGAGCGCTGACCGAGGGCGGCGTGAGCTTCGCCATTCTCGGCCCGGAGGAAGGCTGCTGCGGCGATTCGGCCCGGCGGCTGGGCAACGAGTACCTGTATTCCGCCCTTGCGCAGCAGAACATCGAGACGCTGAAGAATTACAACGTCAAAAAGGTCATCGTCTCCTGCCCGCACGGTTACAACACGTTCAAGTGCGACTACCCGCAGTTGGGCGGCGAGTTCGAGGTCTACCACCATAGCGAAATCCTCAAGGACCTGATCGCGAAGGGCAAGCTCAAGCCGCAGAAGGCTGACGTCGGTGGGAAGGTTGTTTATCACGACTCCTGCTACCTGGGCCGCTATCACGAGATTTATGACGCCCCGCGCGATGTCGTAAAGGCCGCGTCCAACGGCGAGCTTGTCGAGATGGAACGCACCGGCCCGCGCAGCTTCTGCTGCGGCGCGGGCGGCGGGCGCATGTGGCTTGAGGAAAACCGGGGCGACAAGAAAATCTATATGGAGCGCTCCGACCAGGCGCTGAAGACGGGCGCGAAGACGATCGTCACTGCCTGCCCGTTCTGCATGACCATGTTCGAGGACGGCGTCAAGGAGCACAAGCGACAGGAAGACGTCAAGGTGCTCGACATCGCCGAACTCGTCTCCCCCGCGAAGAAGAAGGACACCGGGGCGGAATAGCGCAGCGATTGCGCGTCACAGGCGCGATTGCGCGTCACAGGATCGCAATGTAGGGCGGGTTTTTTGAACCCGCGCGGAATCGTTGCCCCCCCCCCTTTGCATACTCGCGAAGTCCGAGACGGTTCGTTCTCAGCAATGTGGCGGAATAAGCGGTCTTCTCAGCTTCCGCTTTCCTTTTCGGCGTCAGGTTGCGGCGCTGCCGGGGTCGGCGTTGTAACGTTCTCAGTCGGATGAGCCGACGGCGTGACGTCCCCCACGTATATTATCGAATTCCAGCTTCCCAGCCCGTCGCGACTGCTGTGCGCGGCGTCGGGGTCGGTTATCCACTGCGCCCCGTTCAGGACGAACTTGTATTTGACCGGCCCCTCCGGGAGCAGGAGTTCCGCGCTCCATCTGCCGTCCTGCTGCTCCATAGAATTTGCGCCGGGATTCCAGCCGTTGAAGTCGCCCACGAGGCAGACCGATCTGACCTGTCCGAGTTCCGGCTTCGGCGCGAATGAGAAGACCGCCTTGCGCAGTCCGCAGACCTTGTTTTTGCCGAGGCGCTTGGCCTGAAGCAGCGCGCGGTCGGCCATGGGGACCAACTGGCGGAACTCCGTCACGTCCTCCGGATAATTTACGACGCCAGTGCTGAACGAAATGCGCGTCTGGTCCGGTATCTGCTCGTGCTGGAAGTTGTGATTTGCCAGCGTATGCCGCAGCCGTTCGGCGAGCAAGCGCGCGTGCGCCTTCTCCGTGCTGGGCAGGATGATGCCGAATTCGTCCCCGCCGTAGCGGGCGACTACGTCGCTGGTCCGCACGTCTCCGCGCAGGAGGATGGCGGTCTCCTCAAGGACGTAATCGCCGACGCGGTGGCCGTAGAGGTCGTTGTAGTTCTTGAATCCGTCAATGTCCAGCAGCAAGCAACTGAGGTGATGCTGGTAGCGCTTGGCCCTGTAGAACTCCTCTTCAAGCCGCTCATAAAAGTAGCGGTGGTTGTAGACACCAGTGAGGCTGTCCGTGCTGAGGAGTTCCTGGAGTTGCAGGTTCTTCCAGCGCATCTCGTCGGCCATGCGGGTGAGGTCGGCGTTCGTGCGCTCCAGCTCCTTCGACTTTTCTTCGAGCCTGCGGCTGATTTCTTCGAAATAGCTCGTTGCGATGACGCCGAAGACGTTGTGTATGACGGCGTCAATCACGTTAAGCGTTTCGCCGAATTTGTCCGGATTATCGCCGGCTGCGCGTTTGAGGCTTTCGAAGCAGGCCTGCTCGTAGAAGTGGAAGGAGTTGACGATGGCGGCGAATGGGAATCCGCGCTGGGAGAAGCGGCGGCCGGTCGTCGCGATTTCCTCGTAAAGCTTATCCAGCCCGCTTGGCCCGTCCAGTTGGGACATGCTCTCCACGTGCAACCAGAGCAGCGCCTTCTGGATTTCCGGGTCGCTGGTCAGGGTCGTCCCGGCGGCCAGTTCGGTCCAACGGCGCTTGAGCCAGCGGAATTCCGCCTGGACGTGCCTGACGGCCTCTGCCAGCTTCACATCATCTATGGGTATTAATCCGCGCATCGCGATGATCTGAACTTGTTGCGGCCAATCGGCGGCCCCGCTGCATCATGCATGATCGCGGTGTGCCGCCCACGATCTCGGAGATGGGGATTATACTGCAATCCTGCCTCGCATAGCCATAGTTGACCGCCGTTTCGGGCGGGCCTATAATCCGGCTTTTGATCAATCCCTCCCCCGCCATTTTGCCGCATGAAAGGCATCGAATGTCCGCTGAAGTTGAAGCCGCGCTCAAACGCCACGCAGGGGCGGTTGACGCGCTCATATCGCAGATTGTGCCGCCCGCCGGAATCCCGCACTTGAGCGAGCCGGTCCGGCATCATCTTGCCACCGGCGGGAAGCGAATCCGCCCCGCCCTCTGCCTGCTCACGTGCGAATCGCTGGGCGGGGACCCGGCCAAGGCCATGAACTTCGCCGTGGCGGTCGAACTGCTGCACAACATGTTCCTCCTTCATGACGACATCGAGGACGGGGACACCGTGCGCCGGGACGCGCCGACCGTCTGGGTCAAATACGGCATTCCGAACGCCATCAACGCCGGGGACTGGCTGCTGGGGCGGACCTACGCCTGCGCGGCGGCCTCCCCGTTGCCGGACGCGGCGCGGCTGGAACTGCTGGAAATTCTGACGGAGACTTACGAAACCACCTGCCGCGGGCAGGCGCTGGACATCAACTCGCGCGGCAGCGATCCCTACGCGGTCGAGGATTACATCGAAATGGCGCGTCTGAAGACCGGGCGCTACCTCGTCCTCGGAATGGTCGGCGGGGCGGTTGCGGCGGGCTGCGGACGCACGGTTAAGGACGCGCTCTGGGAGTTGGGCGAGAACATGGGGCCGGCCTTCCAGATTCAGGATGACGTCATTGACCTGACGCTGGGCAAGGGGCGCGGCGGCGTCCTGGGATCCGACATCCGCGAGGGCAAGGCCAGCATTCTCTACGCGTTTGCGCTCAGCAAAGCCGCGGGGGAGGAACGCGAGCGCCTGATCTCCATCATGCGCAGAGCGCGCGAGGAGACAAGCGACGACGACGTGCGCTGGACGATTGATCTTTACGGCAGGACGGGAGCGCTTGATTTCGCGTCAGGCTTCGCGGACAACCTTGTCCGGCAGGCGTTCGAGACGATCGAGAGGCTGCCCGTGGACAACAAGGAGATGTTCCGGCAGATAGCCCGCTACATGATCGGACGCAAGAAATAGCGGCGGCGCGTCTTTTCGGCGCGACGGGGACAAATGGCACAGGTCAACATCCCTCCTTTTCTCAGTTATCGCTGCATCCAGTGCGGGAACTGCTGCCGGCGTTTCACGGTCGGCCTGGATGGGAAGGAATTCAGACGGCTCTCGAAACATGATTGGGGATCAGAATGCCAGCGCCTCAGAGCGGGGGAGTTATTCATACGGGACGAGTCGTGTCCGGGCAGAGAACTCTATCGCCTGGCCCGGGAGGCGGACGGAGCGTGCCGCTTTCTGGAAGACAACAAGTGCCTGATGCACAAGCGACTTGGCTTCGATGCCAAGCTTTATTCCTGTAAGCTCTTCCCGTTCACTTTTGCGGTCTCCGAGTCTGGAACATACGTCGGTGTCCGCTTCGACTGCCCCGGCGTCGGCGTCTCGGACAGCGATTCACTACCCTCGCAATCGGGGGAAATCCGGAAGCTGGCGGCGCAATACCCGACGGAATCAGGGGGATTCGATTATCCCGATCCCGCGCTCTTTGCGCCGGGCGAGTGGTTGCCGATGGCGCAATCGGACGCAATCATCGAGGCGCTCATCTCGCTTGTCGTCCGGCAGGACGCGCCATTCGACGCAAGGCTGCGGGCTGGCGTGAATCTGGCCCGGCAGTTCCTGACCCGCAGCCGGGAGTTCTCGGACGAGGAATTCGAGGAAATCTGTGCGATGCTGCCGGACAGCCTTTTAGTCGAGGTCGTCAAAAAGGCAGAGCCGCGCGAACCCGGGCGGCTTGACCGGATTCAAATGCGCCGCCTGCTGGGAATTCTGCTTTATCAGCCCCCGCCGAATCACATGGACCTCCCCTCCGGCGATAGACGCCGATTGCGCAAAGCGCTGTTCACAAACCGGAGCGCGATGGCCCTGCTGGGCAGACCGAGCCGCAGGCGGCGCGCCCCGGAATTTCCGATCACAGAACCGCCAGGAACGCCGACGACCGAGGACTGGGTCCGGTTCCGGCGCGCTTACTTCGCCGCAAAACTCTTCGGGCGGAACTTCTTCGGCCCGCAGCACTTCCATTACCCATTCCTGCACGGCGTCTACACGCTCTTCATGCTGTATCCCTGCGCTGTGTTCCTGGCGCGCAGCGTCGCCATGCGGGAGAACAGACCGCCGGAGGCGAGGGATTTCATCGGCGCGATCAGACGCCTCGACATCGCCTACGGCCAGGCTCAGTCTTTCAGAATGGCGATTGAGCGCGTTCAGGCCGGGATGTTTCACTCGACCGGCGCGCTGGAGCGCCTGCTGCGCTGGGCCGGGAGGAACGACATCGCCCCGGAAGGCGGCACCGTCGCGGCAATCGTCAAGATTCCTGATGAATTGGCAAGCGTGGCATGGCTTGAGCCGTGGGAGCCGTGCCCCGCCGGTCTGGAGAAGGAGCTTTTCATCGAGGTCGGCCCGGGGCATCCGCTCCATGATTGCCGCGCCGCATCCGTGGCGCGAAGGCGCGACTGCGACGACGTCCTGTTCGTCATAGAGGGCGGCTCGCATCCGTTCGCCGTTGTCCACCTGACATGGACCGGAAAGCGGGAACGGGATCCCGAATGGCCCGGCGCGGATTTATACTCCAGTCTTCAGGACTGGATTGACCGGCGCATGAAACCCGACCACGAGGATTTTCTCAAGGCCTGCACATGACGTCCATTGCGTTCCATGCGTCTACGCGCCCTTGCGACGGGATGCATGGCCTGTATTGAGGAATTGCGCGACATGGAAAACCTAATTCTGAAACACATCGTCAGTTTGTGCGTTCTCGCTTGCCTTGCCGGTTGCGCGGGAAGCGGCGGCGAATTCCGCCGACTGCCCGCCGGCGAATACCGGGACAAGATGACCGCCGGATGGATCGGCCAGATGGTCGGCGTCTCATGGGGCGCACCGACTGAATTCCGCTGGCAGGCCGACGTAATACCGGAAGCCGAAGTCCCGCCCTGGAAGGACGGCATGGCCAATGACGCTTTCGGTCAGGATGATCTTTACGTCGAGATGACGTTCCTGAAAACGCTTGAGGACTACGGCGTCGGCGCAAGCGCGCGACAGGCGGGCATTGACTTCGCCAACAGCCGCTACGGCCTCTGGCACGCCAACAACGCCGGGCGCAGAAACTTGCGAACGGGGATCGCGCCGCCGGACTCCGGCCATCCGAAATTCAACTCGCACGCCGACGACATTGACTACCAGATCGAGGCCGATTTCTCAGGCCTCATCGCCCCCGGACTGCCCAATGCAGCCATCGAGCTTGGCGAGAGATTCGGCAGGCTTATGAACTACGGCGACGGGCTTTACGGCGGGCAGTTCGTCGGCGGCATGTACGCGGAGGCGTTCTTCGAGAAGAATCCTGTGAAGATCGTTGAGGCGGGGCTGAAATGCATTCCAGCTGAGAGCCAGTTCGCGGAGACGATCCGCGATTGTCTGGCCTGGCATGCCGCGCGCCCCGGCGACTGGCAGGCGGCGTGGAAACTTGTTGACGAAAAATACCAGAAGAACCCCGACTATCGCCGCTTCTCGTGCGACAAGGGGCGTTTCAACATTGACGCCAAGCTGAACGCCGCATACATCGCGCTGGGTCTGCTTTACTGCGGGGGCGATCCGGACCGCGCGATAGCGATCTCCATGCGCTGCGGGCAGGATTCGGACTGCAACCCCTCGAATGCCGCCGGCGTGATCTGCGCTGCGCTGGGGACGTCCGGCATGCCGGCGAAATACTCCGCCGGCCTGAACATGGAGACGCGCTTCTCGCACACGGCCTACAATTTTCCCGCGCTTATAGCCGTCTGCGAAAAGCTGGCCCGGCAGAACGTGCTTCAAGCCGGCGGGAAGATTGAGAAGGAAAAGGACGGGGGGGAGGTATTCCTGATCCCCGTCCGCGCCGCAATGCCCGGCCCGCTCGAGCAGTCCTGGACCCCGGGGCCGGTCGCGAACAGCCGCTTTACACCTGAGGAATCGGCCCGGATAGAGATTCCCAACGCCCCGCCCGGCATGGCCGAGGCGGTGGAGAAATTCGCGCCGGGATGGAAAGTGAAAAACTGCGGGCCGGACATGGGGCCGGGCCTGCGCGAGGAGGCGCTTGGGCGGAAGAACGTGCTCATGACGCACCCCTTCGATCAGGA
This sequence comes from Planctomycetota bacterium, assembly GCA_022711755.1. Classification (GTDB taxonomy): domain Bacteria; phylum Planctomycetota; class Brocadiia; order SM23-32; family JAKLEA01; genus JAKLEA01. The sequence goes on along the minus strand of JAKLEA010000006.1, from coordinate 53,248 downwards.
AGCGGCATGCATTCTGCATCGCAGCCTGGCTGTCCCGGCGGGGAAGAAGACCGTCCTGAAGCTGGCCGTCGGACACGATACGCGCGGGGACTGGCTCCTCATAGTCAAGGCCGATGGGAAGGAACTCGCGCAGAAGCCGATCACGCCGGAGACCTGCAAGGGCAACTGGACCGACGTTGAGATTGACCTCTCCGGTTTCGCGGGCAGGACGGTCGCTCTCGAACTCCTCAACCAGCCGACGGGCTGGGCGTTCGAGGCGGGATACTGGTCTGAGATCAGCGTCATCACAACCTACAGGTGACAGCAGGATGCGCCCGGGCGCGCATCCCACATGCTTCCTACACGCCGGGTGACAAGATGGCACAAAATGAATTGCACCGGCAAAGCCCTCCGTCCTGCGGCAAGGCGCGGCCTGACACTGAGTTCACGCCGGCTCAGGAGTTATTCGACAACGTCCCTTACATCATCATGTCCGCGCTGGGATGCGTCATCCTCCTGCTGGTCTTCGGCGCGTCCGGAAACAGCGGAATATTCGCCGCCCTTTATGCGCTCTACGCGGCGCTCGGCGCGTTATGGATAATGGTCTTCGTATGTCCGCACTGCCGGTTCTTCGGCACGCGAATGTGTCCGTGCGGATACGGGCGGATAGCGTCGAAGTTGCGGGCGCGCGGGGATGAGAAGCTCTTCGTCCGCAAATTCCGACGTCACATCCCCGTCATCGTGCCGCTGTGGTTCATCCCCGTCGCGGCCGGGGCGTATTCGCTGTCGCGCGAATGCAGCCCGCTTCTCATCGCGCTTGTTGCGGCATTTGCGCTTGACGCCTTCGCTGTTCTTCCCCTCGCGGCAAGAATCTACGGCTGCGCGCATTGCTCTCAGAAGGATGATTGCCCGTGGATGAAGACCGGCAAGTGAACAACCGGCAAGACACCGCCCTATTCAGAATTGTCTGACTATATGGGCATTATCGCCGGCGGGTTGAAACGCGATCAGGCGTGATCCTTCATTCTGCGGGACTATTCATCTGCTTGACTTTGCCTCAATGCGGGGGGAGATTGTTGGCTGTCCTGGGCAATGACGCCCGCGGCGCAGGAGAAAAATGCGAATGGGGGAACACCCCGTCAGTGTCGAAACGCCTACCCCGTACCGGTTCCACCCCGACGCGGTCATCGCCGGCCTGCTGGTTCTACTGACGTGGCTGGCGTTCGGCAGGAGTGTCGGCTACGACTTCGTCAACTGGGACGATCCGGACTTCGTTACGCGCAACCCCCTCGTCCTCCAGCCGGGCGCGGGGCCGTTCGCCGAGGCGTTCGTCCGCGCGCAGGCCGGCTACTACGCGCCGTTCCTCTGGTGGAGCTATCGCATCGTCGCGCAGACGGTCGGCATCCAACCCTGGGCGTTTCATGCACTGAACGTCCTTTTTCATTCCGCGAACGCGGCGCTGGCCTTCCTGCTTTTCAGGCGGTTCGGCGCGTCGCGCTTCGCCGCCGGATGGGGCGCGGCGCTTTGGGCCGTTCACCCCATGCGGGTGGAATCGGTGGCGTGGGTGACGGAATTGAAGGACGTTCAGAGCGGATTCTTCTGCCTGGCCTCCGGGCTTGTCCTGTTCCCGGCGGCGCGCGGGGGGGGGGATTGGGCGGCGGGCGACGGAAGGCTGTCGGCGTCGCGGAATCGCATGCTTGCCGCCATGTTCCTGTTCGCGCTTGCGCTTGGGACTAAGGGGACGACGTGCGTCTGGCCGCTTGGCCTCGCGGCGGCGGCCGCGTTTGGGGTGGAGGGCGTGACGCGGCGTCCGCTCGAATCCGTCCGGTATGCGCGTCATGCCCGCCTGAAGGAATTCGCCGGCGCGCTGAAGCGGCTCTGGCCGCTGATCGTCATGGGCGGGTTGTTCGCCCTGCTGATGTTCGCGGCGCAATACAGGGGAGGGGCCGTTCAGAGGCATCTCCTGAACGATCCGATGAGAGTGCTGGCGGGGTGTTACAGCTTCAGCTTCCATCTCTACAAGATGTGGGTACCAGGAGCTTTCAGCCCGACCTGGCGTCTTCCGCAACCTGGCGAACAGTCGTCGGGTTCACAATACTGGTGGGCTGTTCTTGCTGTCGTGCTTGCCGTCAGGATTGCCTGGAGGCGCGAGCCGCGATACACTCCAGTGAGTTTCGCGCTTGCGTGGTACGCGCTGTTGATGCTGCCGATGCTTCAACTGATCCCCACAGCGCGGCCGCTGGGAGAGCGTTACACGTACCTTCCCGGCATCGCAGTCTGCGCGGCGGTTGTTTCGTTGTTCGAACCATCCGCTGCATCCAAGCACGCGAACTCATGGCTTTACTGGCGAGCGCCGCTGCTTGTCGTCGTTTACGCGGCGATTGCCTTTCAGTACAGACTTCCCGCCTGGCGTTCGTCCGAGGCGCTCTGGACAAGCGCGCTTGAGGCGAATCCGGACGACTCCCTCGCGCTGAACAATCTCGCCCTCGTCATCGAGAAGCAGGGCCGCGCCGACGAGGCGATGGCGCTCTGGCGTCGGGCGATCGAAGGCGATCCGACAGCGTGGAAGGCGCGCGGAAACCTGGCTTACAGGCTCTGCCGCCGGGGACAAATCGGCGACCTGGTTGAGGCGCGGCGGCTTCTGGACGAGGCGGACCGCGCAAAACCCGGCGACATTTCGCTGGCGATAACGCGCGCCGCGCTGCTGCTCTACGAAGGGAATTTCGCCGAAGCGGAACGGCTGGCTGACGCGACGCTTGCCCGGCGGGAACTCGATCCGGGACTGATTGCCGCGCTCGGGTCCGAATTCCTCGACCATGCCGGAAAAGCCCCGCCGGGGCCGAGAGCGCGTCTGGTTGCATGCGCAGTCCGCTGTCTGGAAAGAGCCGTATTTCTCGCGCCGACTGAGGCCGCGTTCCGAAGCCTTCTCGCCCGGGCAAGGGAGGAGAAGGCGAGATAGTGCCGTCAGGACGGGACGTCCAGGACGGCAAGGAGATAATGGGATGTCTGAAACCGAGACTGCTCCGGAAGCCCAGGAACCAGAGGTTCAAGAACCAGAGGTTCAGGAACCAGAGGCCCGAGGACCGGCGGCTGAAGCGTCGGAGACTGAGCCGTGGCCGCGCAAGGCGGGCAGATTCCTTGCGCCGCTGGCGCTGGCCGTTATCGTCATGGTGGTCTTCCGTCCCGCGGCGGAGATCGGCTGGGTCATGCCAGGGGACGCCGAAGCGCTGGCGCATAACGAGCCTGCCGGTGGGAAGGGGCCGGAGGTTGCGCCTGAGGCGTCGCCTGCGGCATCGCCTCAGGCGACGCCTAAAGCTGAGACGCTCAGTCGGTCGCGGTCCGGCTATTACACCCCCGTCCTCTGGATGGCGGTTGAGGCGTTCCGGGGCGAGCGCGGGGTGAATCCGATGGAGCTGCGCAAGTTCGCGCTGGCTCTTCATGCCTTCAACGCCGTCCTGTGCTTCCTGTTCTTCCGCAAGCTGGGGGCTTCTTACCGGGGGGCCTTTGTCGGCGCTCTCCTCTGGGCGGTCCATCCGCTGCGCGTTGAGCCTGTCGTCTGGCTGACGCAACTGCGCCTGCTGCTGGGCGCTTTCTTCTGCCTCGTCTCCGGATTGTTCTTCCTCGAATACCGGCGCATTTCGGACAACCGGGCGACGGCCATTGCCGGGCTGGTCGGGCGGACGGTGTGCTACACGTTGTCCGCACTGGCCTTCCTGCTCGCCGTCGGCGCGATGCCGGCTGCGGCGGCCTGGCCGCTGATGCTGCTGGCTGCGGGGACTTACGCGGTCCTCAGGCGAGGCTCCGGCGCTCCGGACGCGGAAAAACCCTCCTTCGGCAAGGCGCTGGGCATCGCGCTGCGCCCCGTCATCCCGATGCTGGCAATTTCGCTGATCGGCGCGATCGTCTTCATGCGCGCGCAGGCGGACTCCGGCAACGCCCTCGCCGGCGGCATTGGGCAGTTGCCTCGGAATCTTCTGGCCGGGTGTTACAGCCTCGGCTTCCATCTGGGCAGGATCGTCATTCCCGATAAACTTGGTTTCGCCTACCGGCTCCCCGATCCGATCAGCGTTGCAAAAACACCCTACATTCTCGCCCTGGTCGGCATTCTCGTGCTTGCGTGGGTGTTCAGGCTAAGCCTGAAGGAAGAGTCAGCGCTGGCGATGGGCATCGCGTTCTACGTCGCGGGGATGCTGCCCTACTGTCAGATTCTGCCCGTCGCGCATCCGCTTGGCGACAGGCACACTTATCTGGCCTCTCTGGGGCTGATGGCGGCGGTCGCCGTGGAGTCGGGCAGGCTTTTCGGAAGATTAAAGCGCAACGCGGCGGCTGTGGACTACCTTCGCGCGGCGGTCGCGCCGGTCCTTGCGGCGGTTCTGATCATGACCGGCACAGGCCCCCGGCTGGACGAATGGCGCTCACCGCTTGGTCTGTGGACGGCTGAACTGCGGCGCGAACCCGGCAACGCCCATGCCTGGGCTGAGATGTCGAAAGCCTGCCACAACATCGCCGAGGCATTGGCGGCCCGAAGGGACGTCCGCAACGCGGGCGTGATGATACAGCGCGCCGAGGCCGCGGTTGAGAAAGCGGTGTCCCTTGAGCCGGGGAACGCGGAGTACCGCCTTGCGGCGGCGGCGCACAAACTGAAACGGGCGGAAGGTCTGGGCGCGGCGGCGGAAAGCGCAACTCCGAAAGAGCCGGACGCCGCGCCGGGCGCGACCCGCGACCCGCGCAAATTCGCCGCGCGACAGTACCCGAAAGCCGAACTTGTGCGGAAATTCCTGGCGGAACACGACAAGTTGCTGGAGGAAATAAAGCAGAATCTCGACACCGTCCTGAAAACCGACCCGGGCAATCGCCGCGCAGGTTTCATGATGCTGAAGTGGCTGCTTATGAAGGGCGACACTGGCGGGGCCGAGGCCGCGCTGGCGAAGCTCATGGAGTCCCCCGAACCGAGCCCGGCCGGTTTCCAGGCAATGGGCGCGGAATTTCTGAAGCTCAAGCGATACGAGGCCGCGCTGAAGTGCTTCGACCGCGCGATCAAGGAATCCCCCGGCGACATGGCGTCACGCTACGGGCTTGCGGAGTGCCAGATGAAACTGGGGCAGGCGAAGGAGGCGCGGGAGACGCTTATTCCGTTCCTCGAGAAGCACCCCGGAAGTATCGAAGCGCTGTCGCTTTCCGCCAGGGCCTCATGGGCCGTGGGAGACAAGGACGGCGCGAGAATGCGCGAGGCAAAGATCGAGGAGGCGATCGTCAACTGCGACGCGGTCCTGGCGAAACAACCCGGCAGCGTTCAGGCGATGTTGACCGCGGCGAAGGCCTGCCGCGCGCTGGGCAAGGACGCAAAGGCGGCAGAATACGAGGACCGGGCCAGGAAAGTGATGACCCTCGTATACGAGGCGGCGCTTCGGGAAAAGGCAAAAAAGCAGGCGGGCAGTCAACCGCCGCCGCCCCATGAACTCCCCGGAATGCCGGTTCCGGAGCAGGGGAACGAGGGCGACATGACAACGCCGCCGTCGCCGGAACAGGAGCAGCCTCAACTGGAATTGCCGAAAATCGAATGACCCCGAACGGGAAACGCGCAATCATGCGTCCCCGCGATGGAATCAGCGGATGAAACACGCCACCCGCAAGGCGCAGCGATTGAGAAAGATCAAGCAAAATTCAGCCGACAAGGAGAAGAAACCATGCTGAAGGGAATGAGTCCCGGAGCGATCGGGATCAATGTTCCGTGGCCTGAGGCGGCGGCGCTGGCGGCGAAGTTCGGCTACCAGGCCATTGACGTCCCGCTGGGCGGCGACGTCTCGGTCGAGTTCATCAAGGACGTTCTGGGCAGGAACGGGCTGAAACCCGCCGGGAGCGGGATGCCCGTGGATTTCCGCAGGGACGAAGATTCGTTCAAGAAAAGTCTAGCCCAGCTTCCCGCAATTGTGAAGAAGGGCGCGGCGGTCGGCTGCGACCGCTTCCCGACGTGGATCATGCCCTGCTCGGACACGCTGCCCTTCATGGAGAACTACGACATCCATGAGCGCCGCCTGGGCGAGTGCGCGAAAATTCTCGCCGACCACGGCTGCCGCCTCGGCCTCGAATTCGTCGGGCCGAAAACGATGCGAAACGGACGCGCCCACGAATTCATCTACAACATGCGCTGGATGCTCAAGCTCTGCCGCGATTGCGGACCGAACACAGGCCTGCTGCTGGACTGCTTCCACTGGTACACCAGCGGCGGAACCATTGCCGACCTGGAAAAACTGACGAACAATGACGTTGTCTACGTTCACGTCAACGACGCCCCGAAGGTTCCTCGCGAAGAGCAGATTGACAACGCGCGCGGCCTACCCGCGACGACGGGGACGATAGACATCGCGGGTTTTCTGAAGTCGCTGAAGAAGATCGGCTACGACGGCGCGGTCGTCCCGGAGCCTTTCATGGCGGAGCTTGGCAGGAAGCCGGCTGAGGAAACTGCAAAGCTTGTAGCGGACTCGCTGGACAGGGCTTGGAAACTCGCGGGGCTGTAACGTCAATTCCAACGTTATCTTGACGCTCCGAAGGTTTCGGGATAGCATCAACCTGTGTCGCCGGGCGGCGTGTCCGGCGCTGTGCGCCTTAAAGCGCCGCTTCAGGGGAGCGTTTCGTTCGCCGGCGGCGCAGGAGAAGGATCGCGTCCCCGGCGGTCCGAAGGTAAAAGGGGGAACTGAAATGCGCCGTCTTGCGTTTTTGCTACCCGCGCTTTTCCTGATGGCCGGCTGCGCTACGAATTCGTGGGAACCGCTGCCGATGAACACGCGCGTTGACCTGAACAAGCGCAATTACAAGGTCATCAATGCCAACGTCATCGGCGAGGACGGCGGATTCTGGTTCCTGATCCTGCCGATAACGTCGCCCTCGACGATCAACGCGCTGGACGATCTGTACAAGAAGGCCGGCATCACCATGGGCGGAACCATCGCCCTGGCAAACGCCTATCAGGAATACTCCAAGACGACCCTGCTTCTGGTCACCTTCACGAAGATGCGGGTGAGGGCGGATATCATAGAATTCAACGCGGAGGAAGACAGGCAGAGCCACGGCGGTAAATGACGCCGCGGCGGAAGAAGATGCGTTGAAGACTGGTTGCCGGAGTGGCGGAATGGCAGACGCGCCGGTTTCAAAAACCGGTGAGGGTAAACCTCATGCGGGTTCGAGTCCCGCCTCCGGCACCATAAATGGATTTGGTAGAGGCCAGCGGGGACAGGGGGTTGCTGACGAAATTTGAATTGTAGCGCAGGAGCTTCGCCTGCACGCCTTCCCTGCAAACGGGACGGCTGCGCGACAACATACATGCCATCTGCAGGCCTCCTTGCCGACTGGGGCGCAAATTACATTGCAGTGCGCGCGGGGGCAACGTAAAATGATCAGAGAATCATAGGTCACCACACTCAGAAGCAACAGAGGAGTTCTGTTCATGAAAATCGCGCGACTGCGGGAACAAGAGCGGGGTGTTGACCGGATTCGTGCGTTCACACTGATAGAATTGCTCGTTGTTATAGCGATTATTGCGATACTTGCGGGGATGCTGATGCCCGCGCTGGCTGCGGCAAGGGAGGCGGGGCGCTCCAGTAGATGCAAATCCAATCTAAGGCAGATAGCCATGGCCGGGCACGTTTATCAAACAGAATGGACGTGCTACCCCGCGGACATGCAGTTTTACCAGGATAAAAACACCGGCGAGAAGGTCGCAGTGGGCTGGTTCGATCTGGTAATGGAACACTTCAACCAGCCGGACTTGTTCCGCTGCCCGACAACCGACTGGAGCCTTGGGCGGGACATGTCCTACGGCTACAATTATAAATTCCTCGGAAGCGCGCGCAAAAATCTCCACAGCCAGACCAAGCCTTACGAAAACTTCCCCGTGCGCAACATAACTTGCGCCAACGAGACAATTATGTTTGGCGATTCTGACGGCACTGGCTGGCTCAAACCACACATAGTGGCTGAACCCGACACGCCGGAAGAACCTTACGCCGACCGGGTTGACCGGTTCGGCAACGCCGGTTACATCCTTGATCCAACCCTCAACCTGATATACGCGACGGATTCCCTGAATGAAGACGACGAAGAATGGTCATGGGCCGACAAAACGAGGCGCAGCTATGTCTCGGACAGGCATAACAGTAACTGCAATCTCGCATTTGTTGACGGCCACGTCGGTTCTCTCAATGTCTCAGAAATATACGCCGACAACACCATCTGGGACGGCTTCGGCAACCTCGGCGCCGGAACTGTGCCCAATAACGGGATCAAGGTCGGCGACGGGGAATTCCGATATTTGTGGGTGAAGTAACTCGCGGCGGGCGCGCATGAGGCTTCGGGATTGTGGCTGGGTCTGGGAAGGGCAGGGCATAGACCCCGGGGTGGCCCCCTCAATATTCGGCGCGGGCGAGGGGGCGAGATTCTTCGGCCTGAGCAGGGCAAACTTCATGTTCCATCCTAACTCCCCCCTTGCAATGGGCAAGATGTCATGGATGGACGAGATCGTCTGCGACATATCGAAATGGAAATTCCGCTGGCCGGAGCAGGGAGGCGTGGCGCACTGGGTGGACGCGAAGGCGGAGTCCGTGCAGGCTGAAGCGGAACTGGTCAGCCGGCTCTCCCTGCAATTTCCGAACATCGCCGGCGCGATTCACGACGACGCGCGCGGACTGCTGAAACGCGAGGGGTATGGCGCGGAAAAATACGGCGCAATATCCGCGGCATTGAAAAGCTCAAATCCGGAGATGAAACTCTGGACTGTGGTATACACGCACGAGCTTGACGACGGCTGGCGCGACTTCCTCCCGCATGTGGATATAGTCAATCTCTGGGTCTGGAAGCCGGAAGAGATTCCGGCGCTTCCCGAGAACCTTGAAAAATGCCGCGCGATCTTCCCCGGCAAACCGGTGATCATCGGTTGCTATCTGAGGGATTACGGCAAGGCCGCGCCGGTCCCGATGGAATTTCTTCAGATGCAGTTTGAGATGACCGTTGGTTTCATCCGGGATGGAAAGGCGGCTGGATTCTCAATCCTGGGGGCCGTGCTAATTGACGGGCAGCTTGAGCAGGCCGAGTGGGCGCGGGACTTCATCGCAACGAACTCGTGACGGAGCGTCGCAATGCTATGGCGCATCCGCGCCCGCGCGAATACAATCTCGCGGAATGAGATCATTATTCAGACGAATCGCGCCGGCTCTCATATTACTGTGGACGCCTCTTACGTCCGCCGCCGCCCCCATTTCCGAACAAGGGCGAAAGGCGATCGAAGCCGACTGGGAGCGGCAGGAGCGAGTGACGCGGGGAATGTCCACCGGGACCCCGCAGGCGCTGGCCGGGGCGATCGAACGCGGGCGGCGCATGATCGCCGACATGCGGCTCATGGGCGCCGAGAATGAGGCAGACTCCGCGGCAACCGCGCTTGACGACATCGAGCGCGAATCCGCCGGCGCTCAAACTTCAGAGAAACACAGGCAGCTTTACATCCGCGCGCGATGGGCAATGCGCGAGCTTGCCTTCAGCAACCCCGCGATTAACTTCAATGAATTGCTTTTCGTGAGGCGGCAGTGGCCGCAGTGGAACCACCAGTGCTCCCACCGCGTCGGAGAGGGGCAAATCCCGGGCGCAAACCTTTGCGTCCTGAAAGGTCTTTCGCCGGATGGCGAAGTCCGTGACATCCTCCGGGACGGGTTCGCCGGCGGCGGCGTGGGGCGCCCCGATCTGTCCTTCGACGCGAAGCGGATAGTCTTCCCCTGGGCGGAGCCGCGCGATAAGCCGACGCCATACGCCATCGGGCAGCACGGCGTCCGCGCCGGAGCGTGCCTGATGTACGATATTTACGAGGTCGGCGTTGACGGGACCGGCATCACGCGCCTGACCGACCGCCCGGACGCCGAGGACACGGAGCCGGCATGGCTCCCCGACGGTCGCATAGCCTTCACGTCGTCGCGCAACGGACGGTTCGTGCAGTGCGGAGACTGGGCGCTGGTCTGTGGAATTTATTCGATGGCCCAGGACGGCTCCGATGTCCGGCTTGTGACGGAGCCGAAGGAGGGGGAATTCTATCCGAGCGTCATGGAGGACGGGCGCATACTCTACACGCGCTGGGATTACATGATGAAGTCTTACAATGTAATCCAGCAACTCTGGGCCGTGAACCCGGACGGCGCGAACGCCTCGCTGGTCTACGGGGACCACTACCTCTTCGCAAAGGGGCCGATAGCCTTTCAGGAGGCGCGTCAGATTCCCGGAACGACGAAGATAATCTGTGCGGGCGCGGCGCATCACAACACCGGCGCAGGCCCGATCATGATCGTGGACATGGCGCTCAACCGGGGCAACCCGGCCGGCATGACCAACGTCACGCCGGAGGTCGGCTATCCCGAGTCCGGAGCAAACAACACGCACTCGAAAACCGGCTGGTACTCGTCGCCGTATCCGCTGACCGCAAACCATTTTCTCTGCGTCTACTCCTTCGAGGAATATAACGGGGAGCCGCGCGGCTACGGCATTTACCTTCAGGACGTTCACGGCAACAAGGAGCTTGTCTACCGCGCTTCCGGGGCTTCCTGCTATTCCCCCATTCCGCTCAGGCCGCGGACGCCGCCCAGGATTCTCCCCCGGTTCGCAGAATCGTCGGTAGACGGCGGCGAGGCGACGCTGATCGTGTCGGACATCTATCGCGGGCTTGACGGCGTCTCGCGCGGGGAGGTGAAGCGCATCCGTGTGCTGGAGACGCTGTCCAAATGCGCGCACACGTGGCCGCAGCGCTGCGACCTGGGGGTGAATTGCGGCTGGGACGTCCGCGCCGTCCTGGGGACGGTACCGGTGGAGGCCGACGGGTCGGCATTCTTCACGGTGCCCGCGGGCAGGCAGTTGTTCTTCGAAGCGCTGGACGAGGATTACCTTGAAATACGCCGGATGAGGAACTTCATGAACTGCGTCCCGGGGGAGAAGGTCGGCTGCGTCGGCTGCCACGAGCCGTACCGGATCGCGCCGGACAGCGGAACCGCGCTCATGGCGACTCGGCGCGCGCCGTCACGGATCGAACCCCCGCCGTGGGGAACCGGCGGCGTCGGCCTCGGCATCGTGCAGCCCGTGCTGGACGGGCATTGCGTCCGCTGCCACGACGGCTCGGTCGGAAATGACAAGGCGTTCGATCTGCGCGGGGGGGAGATTGTCGCCGCGCCCGCCCCCATGGACCACGACGAGGGGCCACAGCACGGCGTGTCGCAGTCGTTCCTGAACCTTCTCAATCACGTCGAATACATCCGCGTCGGCGGTTACGGCGGGGAGCCTGCGCCGCTGCCCGCAAACGCGACGGGGTCGCGCCGCAGCCGGCTGATGAGCGTTCTGAAAAAGGGGCATTACGATGTCCGCCTGGAGAAGGCGGAATGGATGGCGCTGGCGTCGTGGATTGACTGCAACGCGCCGTATTACGGGGGGTGGGGAGAGATCGTGCTGCCGCCGCCGAAACCCCTGCGCGCGATGACGGAGGCGGACAGGGAGCGCATAACCGCGCGTCAGGCGGAGATCGCGTCGGAATGCGCCCCGGGCAGGCCGGTCGTCTATCTGGACTGCGGGCTGCAGACGGACAGCGGGAAGGAAGGCCCCGCGCGGATTCGCCAGTTGCAGGGCGAGACATGGCAGTTCGACAAGGACAACAAGGCTCCCGGCTTCGGCGCCTGGCACAAGGATATAGCGTTCGATCCGACCGAGGTTGTTTTCGAGATATCGGGCCTTGCGGAGCGAAAGGGCCTGAGAATCGGCCTGACGTGGTGGGATTTCGACAACGGGGGGAGGCGACAGAGCGCGCATTTGTCCCGCACGGATGGCTCAGGCTCGCAATGCGTGGCGGAGCCGGCTCAACTGCCGGCGTTCATCGGGCGCGGGGAGCCGCCCGCGCGCCTGATGTTCCAGATTCCGGAAGGAACGATCCGCGACGGCAGGCTCCTGCTTGTCATAAAGAGGGAGAACGCGATGAACGCCGTTGTCGGCGAGATATGGGTTGTTGAAGAAAGAAACGACAAGTAGGCTGAGATATTATCTCGCCGACGCATCCGCAGGATTGAACAGATTCACAGATTTGGCCTTGCGTCTCACCCTTCCGCCTTTTTCGCCTCTTCCATCTGCTTCTTCTCATGCGGCTCGTGCGCCTTCGTGACGAGCCGGTCCAGCTCCTTCTCAGCCACGTTGCGCCCGCCAAGCCCGAAGGCCAGGGCGACCGCCACTGACACGGACCCGAGCAGGAGTATGAAGGCGGCGTGCACAACCGTCTGCGCCATTTCCAACTGACTCAGCGCCATTGAGATGCCCAGGGCAAGGATGGCGCCCCTGACCAGTCCGCCGAGGTAGGGCATGTCGGGCGAAGACTTGGAAACCAGGTTCCGGGCGAAGCTGGATATCAGCACGGCGAAAATCATGATCGCCATTGCGCTGATTACCTTCAAGGCGATGGTCGTGGCCCCCTCCATCGTCTTGCGTATTTCCTCCAATCCCAGGAGCTCGCTGGCCTGCACCGCGCCGAATAGAACGACCATGATCATGACAACCTTGCCGCAGATTGCCGCCAGGTCCAGCCCCTCGGCTATCTCGCCGAGGTACGGGCTGACTTTGCGCGTCGCGTTCTCGAGCATCCGGGAGACGACGGTCTGAAGCAATCTGCCGCCGATGATCGCCAGCGCCATGACGATCAACGCGCTGGCCAGGTCGGGCAGGAATTCCAGAACGGAGTTGACCAGCGTGCGCACCTGCTGATGCATGGCCTCCAGCCCGAGCTTTTCCATCGCCTCCATCGCGACCATGAGCAGGGCGACCACGAAGGCGATGCTGGAAAGAACTTCTGAGAGGCTTGGCGACGCCCCCAGCCCGAGCTTCGCGGCAAGGTTGTCAATTCGGGTGGCTTTCAGTATGTCCAGCAGCAGGCTTCGCGCAAGCTTGGCCAGCCACCAGCCAACCACGATGATGATGCCGGCCAGCGCGAGCTTTGGCAGGAACTCGTTGAGTATCTGGCTGGCAAGCTTCTGGAAAGGCTCCGCCATATCCTGAAGGTTCAACGCCTCCAGCACAAGCGGCAGGCTCACGAGCATGACCAGGCTGAAGACGATCGTGCCGGTCGTGCGGGAAAGGGAGAATCCCTCGGTGGAATCCTCCTTCTGGAAATACTTGTCAACCCCGGAGGATGCAATTATTCCAGCGGCCAGCACCTGGGCCACCCGCCCGATGATATATGCCACGATCAGTATCGCGCCTCCGGCCACCAGCCTCGGAACGTACATGGCCACGCTTGTCAGCAACAGATTGATCGGCTCTGCGATCTCCGTGAACTTCAGGGCGTTGAGCATCAGGCCGAAGACGAAGAGCATGACGAGGCCGAAGAACACCTGGCCGACGATTTCAGAGAAGCGGAATTGACGTCCGGTTTTCTCGCTGAGCCACTCGTCGGCCTTTGTCTTCGCCAGGCCCCTGGTAAGCCCCTTCTGCAGAACCCGGGCAAGAATCCATCCGCCGACAAGTATCGCAAGAGCCCACAGGATGTCCACTCCCAGGCTCAACACGTCGCTGAGGGTCTTGCCCACCCCCTGGCTGAACGATTCCCATACGGTCTGCATGTCCGCAAGAACGGGTGTGAAAGCAGTCATGATTCGCCTCCCGTAAAATGGCGTTATCAATGTGACCACGGGCCCCCTCGCGGGACCGGCGGTTCGACCTTCGCGCGGCGCTGTCGCATCGCGTCCGGCAAATAGAAACCGAAGCTCACTGTAGACGACGGCCCATTGTAATTCAACTGCTTTTTCCGGGCATTTATACTGTTCAACGGGGACTTAAGGGCGCTAAACGGATCCCCCGCCTTGCCACTGCGTACATTCCACTGCCAGCCCCTTCTTCAAATGCCCGAAGCACTTCTTGTTGCATAGCACGCACTTGACTATCTCATCCGACTTTCCGGCTTGAACCTTCTGCGGCCACTGCGGGTCGGCGATCATGCCCCGCCCCACCGCAATCAGGTCGGCGCGCCCCTTCTCCATCGCCTCGACCGTCCGCTCAACCAGGTCCATGTGATTGACCGCGATGACCGGGACGCCCAGCTTCCTGAACGGCTCCGACCGGTCCCCCGGCGCCTCAGCGCTTGCGGGTGAAATGTCCAGAACGTCCACCCCGGCCTCAACCAGTTTCGCGGCGAACAGCAGGCTGTCCTCGATCCCGTATGCCCCATCCTCGACCGGCGTGTGGCGATAAAGCAGCAGCTTGTCCCTGCCAAGCCCGCGCCGCGCCGCGCGGACAACCTCCATCCCCATCCGCATCCGCTTCTCCAGGCTTCCTCCGTACCAGTCGGTTCTCGTGTTTTGCTTCGGGGAGAAAAACTGGTTAAGCAGGTAGCCGTGCGCGCCGTGCGGCTCCACGCCGTCGAAACCGGCCTGGGCGCACTTCGCCGCCGCCAATCTGTAGCGCTCCAGCATCAGCTCTACGGACGCATTGTCCATGTCCGCCGGCGTCGGCACGGGGTCCTTCATCGGCCATGAGAATGGAATCGGGAAGAGCTGAATCGCCGCCAGCGCCCCGCCGGCGTGAATCGCGTCCGTCAGCCGCCGCAACCCCTCGACTGAGAACTCGTCAACCACCCGGACGGTGGGCGTGGCCTCGACAATCGTCAGCCCCACGCCCGCCGAGCGCTCGCGGTACCACTCAATGCCCGCGTCGCTTGTGATGCCCCGCAACTCCACCATGGGGGGGAGAACTATGCGATTGCGGACTGTGAATCCCTTTATCTTGAGCGGCTGAAAGAGAGGCGAAGCGTCAACCATGTTTTTTTAATCCTGCGGATATTTCCAAAATGGTCGGCGGACGAGGCATGTCGTCCGCCGGCGCATTATAGGCGGGAGCGGACGGGAGCCGGAATCCCGGCCCCCGCCTGCTTCCCGAATAAGAAAAAGCCGCGCACCTGGTTCGACCCGCCGGCGACCGGACGCGTCAGCCTGCAGGCTCCCCCCAGGCAACCCCACGGCAGCCGAAGGTACTGCTTATGGCTGCTGGCTTCCGCCCCTGACCAGGTTCGCAGCCGCTTCGGTCCATGGGACCCGGGGATCAACGCCGGCTCGGCCTCCGGAGGCCCGACGCCGACATGGCCTCTGCCAGGCGTTCGGCCCTGCTGTAGCGGATTGCAGGTCACAGGGCACCGCTAGCGCCCCGCCTAGCGCGGCAAAAAATCATCTCTTCGGCCGGTCCTCCCGGCCGTCGCCCGCAACCCCGACTGCGCAAGGGGGAGACCCCCGGCGCATGGAATGCGGACTGATATCCAGGGCGGGTAGAATACAGCCAATGCGCCCGCCGTTCAAGCGAACACGGCCCCGAATCAAATTAAAAGCGGAAGGCCGGCAACCCGATCTTCCGGTCCCCGGCCTCCCTCAGCCAGTCCAAGTCAAGTTCCTGTCCCATTTTAAGCGTACTCACTTTTGGAGGGTTGTCAACCCCGCCCGGCAATTATGCCTTGCGCCGCGCCGCGTCATGGTAAAATGATTGCATACGGATTTTCCAAATGCCAGGAAAGCGATCACTCGTCACCCCTGCCGGCGTCATGGACTGGGCCGCCTTTTCGGTCCTGGCCCTGGCCGTCGCCTGGGCGCCGTTCCCCTTCGGATCGGCGCAGCCGGCCTGGGCCTTCGTTGTGGAATGCGTCGTATTCCTCGCCGTCGCTCTGAAGGGGATCGCCCTTGTCCTGACGGCGCGCGAAACCGGAAAACATCATTCGCCCCCGGCTTTGCGGGAAATCGCCGGGAATGACCCCGCAGATTCACCGCAGGGCGCCGCTTCCGAAGACGATTCCCGCCTGCGGATTTTTCTCCGCCGCGCGTGCTTCACTCTCGCCCTGGCCGGCATGGTCTGGGCGCTTCTGCAATGCGTTGACCTTCCGCAATCAGCGCTCTCCACGGCAAGCCCGTTCGCCCTTCGGACGCGCCTGGAGTCTGGCGTCTACCCCGCCGGATTCACCGCCCCGACCAGCCTGAATCCATACGTCTCCCGCTGGCTCTGGATGCGGTGGGCGGCGCTCGGGATGATCTTCGGCCTCATAGCCTTCAACCGCTCCCCCGGCCAGCGCGCCGCCATCCCGGCGATTCTTATCGCGGTGGGCGTCATCCTTGCGCTGCTCGGCATTGCGCAGGCGATTACCGCCGGCGGGAGAATCTACTGGCGTTACAAGCTCGCCGGGGCTTATGCGACCTACAACTTCGGGCCTTTCGTCAACCGCAATCACTACGGCGGCTATATTGCGGTTCTGCTCTGCTTCGGCCTTGCGTGGGCGCTGAACGCAACCGACAGGGCGGCAAGGGCCGGATTGGGCTTGCGTTCGTTGCTTGAATGCGCAGCCGCCTGGACCGCGTTCTGCGCGATGTTCGGCGCGCAGGTCATGTGCGCCTCCCGCAGCGGCTTCGCCGCGGCGGCGGCCGGACTGGCCCTGACTGGCGGCGTCGGCCTGACGCGAATCCGCTCCCCGCGTTTGCGCTGGATGCTGCCGCTCGGGGTTGCCGTGGTCGCGCTGCTTACGGCGGCGCTGGTCGGGCGCGAACTTGTGTCCCGCCTGTCCACCGCCCTGCCGGCCCTTGAATATCGCCGCCGAATCTGGGCCGACGCCTTGCGCGTGAGCGGGCTGTTCGCCGTCTCCGGATGCGGCAACGGCGCTTTCGAGCGCGTATTCGCGTCCCTGCGCTCCGCAGACCTGGGGCCGGCTTCGTATCTTCATCCGGAGAACGACTATCTCCAGATTCTCTGCGAAATGGGCGTCCCCGGAGCCGTCATGTTTTTCGCCTTCGCGGGAATCGCATTCGTCTCCGCCACTGCGCGCTACATGAGAACCCGCCGCGAGGACGCCGCATGGCCGCTTCCGGCGGCGCTGGGCGGCATGCTCGCGCTCTCCGTTCAGGGCATGGCGAACGCGAATCTGCGCATGACCTCTCATGCCGCGCTGGCTGCCCTGCTGGCCGGAATTGCCGTCGCGCCGCCGGTCAGCGCGCGCGCATTCAGGCCGGCGTCAGGAATTCTGCTCGGCCTTGCGCTTGTTCTCTGCGCGGGCCTCCTTCTAGGGGGAGCGACAATCGGCTACCTCCCCGAGGAAAGCCTTCGCCAGGCCCTTGCGCTTAAAAGCGACAAGCTGCCGACGGAAAGGCGCGAACACATCCTTGAAACCGGGCTTTCCTTCTCGCCCGGGCATCCGCAATTGAACTTCGAACTCGGCGAATGCGCCCGCGAGCGGCTGTCCCGCATCGAGATGGACGCCGATCCGAATCTGGTCAAGCTTGCGTCCGAGTCCTACGCCGGGGCGATCCGCGCCTGCCCCGTCTGGTCCGAGGCATACCTCAAGCTCGGCATGACCCGGCGGCTCATGTCCGAGGAGGCGGCGTTGAAGGCGGAAGGCCTTTTCCTGATGGCCCGGCGGATGAATCCGAGCGAGCCGATGTGCCTGTACGAGCTTGGCGAATACTACAAACTGGTCGGCAAACGCAAGGAGGCGATCGCGGCATACGCCGGGTCATTGGAGCAGAGCAACGTCTATCTGCAAAGCGTTATACATCAGGGCATCCTGCTGTGCGAAACGCTGGCGGACTGGCGCGCCCTGATCCCGGAGCAGCACCGGCGCGGCGGCGAGCTGGCGCTCGCCCTCTGGCGCGAGAAACAGAAATCCCTCGCCCGGAAAGAAATCCAGTCCGTGATCGAAAGGGCGGAGCAGGCCGCTCTCCCTCCCCCCTTCAGCGCAGCGGAGGCCGTGGTCGCAGTGCTGGAGCCGGACGAGTCATACAAACTGCTGGAGAAATGGCATGCCCGCTGGCCTGACGCCCCTTCGATAAGCCTCTACCTCGCTGAAGCGCTCGCCCGCAACGGACGCCACGAGGATGCTCGCGACGCCTTCCTGTCCGCGCTTCCGCACCTTCAGGGCATGGAGCGACTGCACACCCTCGTGCGGCTGGGCCAGAGCTATGAAGCCTCCGGGAATACTGCAGAAGCGGAGAAAACCTTCAACGAGTTAGTCGGAACCTTCCCCCGGCACGCGCGGTCATGGTCCGAAAGGGGCGCTTTCCTGGAGCGAGCCGGCAGGATCAGGGACGCGCTGGACAATTACAGCCGCGCGCGGCTGAACTTCCCGAAGGACGCGGAATTCTGCTCCCGCCTCGCCCTGCTGCATGAGAAGAACGGCGACATCGGCGAAGCCCTCAAGTTCGCCCGCATCGCAGCGACGCTGGCCCCCGATAACGGAATCCATACCGAACTTCTGGAAAAGCTCGAGAGCGGCATCAAATCCCGCCCGGATGAGAAATAGGCTTCATCCGCGCCATATGGCCATTATTCGAGCAATTGACTCGGAATAAATCCGGGATTGCGAGGCGCGTCTAGCGCATGACCGGCCGGAAGGGAACGCCGCCCCCGCGCTGCCGCTGCAGCGTTATCAGCGGTTGCGGCGCGACAGGCGCGGACGGAATGGCCGTTCCTGGCCCGCCCACGGGGCCTTCCCACACCGGCTGACGCCGGTCCTTCGGCCCAAGCCTGAACCTGAGATAGGCGAACGTGGCCAGCATGGGCGCAAGCACGAAGAAGCCGAGCGTATCCCAGTTGGCGAATAATCCGACGCCGGGAACAACCTGGAGCGGCATCCAGAGGAACATGGAATACAACATCTGCACGCTTACATTCCCCGGCCACGTCCGATGCCATTTATAGTACCATCCGAATATCAATCCCGTCAGGTATGACAATCCGAGCAACCCGATCAACCCCCCGTGCATGTTGTACATACCGAGAATCGTCGGGCATGGCCCCTGCCCGTGGGCGACTCCTATAGTCGAATAGACCATGTACGTCCATTTCAATCGGAAGTCTGGACGATCCGGCCAGAAAATTCTTGGGATCCACTGCACAAAATACTGGAGATAATACTGCCCAAGGTCCGGCGGAAGCTGTTCCGGGAAAAGATTCAGGTAGTGCAGATACATCGGCGCTTCAAGGCTGTCGGAGAAATTTCGCTCGCGTATGCCGACGATGCCGGTAACCATCAACTCGGCTATCTGCTCCGCGTTCATCTGGCGCAGTTGTTTGATCCGCGCGAAGTCGGACCCCCAGTAAAGCTCCGAACGGAATATGGCAAGGAATGAGAATAGAACCATCATGACCACTCCGCCAGCGACCGCAACTTTCCTGGGGACGCGGTTGTGGCGGGGGACGTACCAACTGGTTACGATGATAATGCCGGCGCTGACGACGCCGGAACGCTGCCCGATCCAGACGGAATACAGGAAATAGAAGCCGGATACGAACCATGCAATAAAATGCCAGGGACCTATCCTGCGCATCCGACCGGTTTCGGTCAGAAGTATGACGATGGCTGGAATGAGATAGTATTTTGCGCCCCAGATGTACGCCGTGCTCTGCTCATATGCGCCCTTGCCGCGCGATTCGCTGTAGTATTCCTCCATGCCGCCAGATTGCCTGATGAAAATGGCCATCCCGGCGAAACCCAGCAAGGCCAGAAAAACTCCGACGGGGCAGAGCATGCCGGGAGTCCAGTTGGCCGGCGGACGCGGCACGCGCAACGCCAGTTTGCTGGAAAGCTTTGAGAAATAACCCATTGTGAAAATCAGCAACGCGGCCCACGCGATGAAAATTCCGAATAACACGAACCCGGAACCTCCGAAGCGCATGGTCACGAAGTCGCGCACGCTGTACATCTGGACGCAATAGATCATGAAGTATGCAACCAAATATAAAAGCAGGGCATCGAATATCTCGAAATTAGTCTGCCGGAAGCGCAAAAGGGCTATCAACCCGATTGTCACCGCCAAGGCAAATATCGCCAGAACAATCATGATTCAGCGCGCCTCTTGCCGACATCGCTCGGGGATGCGACTCCTCCCAAGCGGAGCCGCAGCACAATCCCCGATGAAAAACCGTACAGCATGTTACAAACAGACACTTTATTATACAGTCTTATCCCCCCACAGTCCAGACCTAAAATCGGATCAGGCTCCCCGCAAAGAACAAAGAACAACGTATCGGAAACTGGAACCATACCCGTGTACGTTGGCACACCCCCGCGCTACAGCGGGCTTTATTCCTGCGGCTCGCCTGTTTCAGGGATTGTTTCCATTATCGCGCCTGTCGTTCTTGCGCCGACCATTCGAAGGCTGACAGTAATAATAAGCGCAAGGAAGGCGATCAGACCGACTGCCAGCGTCTTATCCAGAATGTCGAACTTCCACTTGCCCTGAATCGGCTTTGGCGGGCCGTTTGGGTCATCCGGTGCTTCGATTTCGCTCATGGCCGGTTACTCCGCGTCACTCGCGTAGATACCCATCGTCTGATGCTGAGTCGCCTTGTGCGGGAGCTTTTCCTGAACCCCGGCGCCCATCAGGGCGATCATTCCCGCGCCCGCCAGCGCCATGACGGCCGCAACGGCAAGCGCCTCTTTCCATCCCGGCGTTTCCTGAATCGGCTCAGGCGGGCTATTCGGGTCGTTTGACGCTTTCATGCCATCCATTGGTTGTTCCCCGATGTCAATCGGGTTCAGCAATGACAATTCCCATCATCGGGCGTTCTGTCGTCTTGCCGGGAAGATTATCCCTGACTGCCGCGCCCATAAGGGCGATCGCGCCGGCGCCAAACAGGGCCATCATCGCAGCGGTGACAAGCACACCCTTCCACCCGCCCGTTTCCTGAATCGGCTCCGGTGGGCCGTTCGGTTCGCTAATTTTTTCAGGTTCGTTCAACTTCCGGCGCTCCTGTTAATTGTGGGTACGCGAGTTCGCAGACCTTGTGCGCGCGGAGATGCTTGATGCTTCTTCCACGTATGCAAGACCTATGACCTTTGGTCTTTCGGTTTCACACCCACTACCTGCTTGTCTCTTCTTCAATGGACAGGTTCTCGGCGACGGAGCCTGTAAACGGATGTTGCTCCGCTTTCGCAATCCAACCCAGGTAGGCCGCGGTCGAGGCGAGAACCAGAACCCCTGCCGCAAGAGCCAAGGCGACCATTTGAACCGACGAGTCGCCATCCGTGGGTGTTTCCTGAATCGGTATCGGCGAGCCGTTCGGATTGTCGGCGGGAGCAGGTCCGTTTGTCCTCGGGGCTTCCATCTTACATTCCTCCCTTTACCTGCCGGTTTCCATGTCCACAGACAGGTTTTCGCTAACCCCTAACATTTGCTCAGAGGTCGCTTTCGACGCATACAAATAGTATGCTCCTGCTGTCGCCAGCATCAGCCCCCCGGCGATCAGGATATAACCGATTTTCACCCTCAGTGCGTCCGCGCTATCGCCTGTTTCCTGAATCGGTATCGGCGAGCCGTTCGGATCGTCCGGTTTATCAATCCCGCTCATTATTCTTCTCCGGGAAGCGGCTGGTACGGGGGCATTCCCATTGTTCTGGGTTGCTCAGGACATATCGCCTGAGGCTCTTCCGGTTTCGGGTTCGGCTGCTCCTTCTTGACGCATGAACTCAGCAGCGTGACCATGCTCGCGCCGGCCAGAACCATGACCGCCGCCGCGGCAATCGCGCCCTTCCACTCACGGGTCTCCTGAATCGGCTCCGGCTGACCGTTCGGATCGGCCTGTCTTCTGATGTCTTCCATTTTCTTTGCCTCCTGTTTCAGGTTCAGACCTCGCACGTTTCGGGGACCTTGAACTCGGCCCCCATTGACTCCAGCATTTTCACAGTCTCGCGGAAACACGCCTGCTCGAACATGCAGAGCAACCGGTCGGGCCTGGCCGGGTTGCCTGTGCGCACGAAGTTCGAGCAGCGGCACGTCGTAAGGCAGGCGGAGCGGATCGCGCACTTGTCGCAAGCCTCGGACGACCGCTCCGGAACCGGCTCATAACCGAGAAAGTCGCCGCCATCCAGCGCATGACCTTCCATCCGCGACGGGTTGTCGTCCGTGTCCTCTCCGATTAGACGCTCGCACGGGTAAAGTGTTCCCGACGGGGCTACGGCGATTTCCCCCGCCCCGAAAAGGCAGCGCGCGCATTTGTCCACCGGTATGCCGGCTATCCGTATCGCCTTTTCCCCGAACCAGTTAAGGCTTTTCTTGGGCAATCCGTCGCGCCAGATCGGTCCACACCGAGTTATCGTTTCTTCAAGGTTTCGCGCGTCTTCGGCGTCCCATCGCGCCCAGATGTCCAGCGTGAGGTGAACCCGGGCAACGCCGAAATCCCTCAGAAAGACCACTCCCTCAGGAACCTGAAGAACATTCTCCGGACGGACGGTCATAATCACACTGAACCGTTTTCCGGAGGCGAGCAGCTTGGAGATTGTCGCCAGAACCTTGTCGGAGCTGTCCCGCCCGTTCGCAAAGCGGCGATGGCGATTGTGGACCTCCGGCAGGCCGTCGTGGCTGATGGCCGGCATCAGTTTCGGGTGCTTCAGAACGTCCCACGCCAGGCCATCGGAGATCGTTCCATTGGTCGTCATGCTGAGGGCCAGTTCATATCCCTCCGCCCGCGCGCGGGATTCGGCATGGGCGATGAAATCCAGGATCAGACCGGCCTCCAGCAGCGGTTCCCCGCCGAAGAAGCCGAGTTCGAGCTTCCCGCCCGGTTCGAGGGAGGCGATTGCGCGGTCAATGGCCTTCATTCCGATCTCGGGCGTCATCGTCCGGTTGAATTTCCTGCCGACGTAGCAATAGTCGCAACGCATGTTGCAGGAATGGTTTAGCATCAATACCAGCCCGAACCGCGAATACATCGCGTCATCTCCTCAAAGCTCTCATCCCTGATGTCAACTTCGCGCGTCCGCCGCCCGTCTGAGCGCGCGCGGGGGGTAATCACTCCGCACACGCCCCATACTTGTTAACAATGAGTATAGCCATTTGTTTCAGATTATCCACCCGCCCCAGCCGGTTTTTTCGCGCGTTGTTTCACCTCTTCCGCGGACAACGCCCGATCATACAACTTCACCTCGTCAAGCAATCCGATGAAATGAGCGGCGTGGCCGACCTCGAAGCTGCCCAGGCAGAGCTTGAAGGGGTTGGGGTTGATCGGGCCGGGGCGTTCCATCGTCCCGCGTTCGACGCCGTCAACGTAGATGCGCATGATCTTCCCGTCGAAGGTTCCTGCAAGGTGGACCCATCGCCCGGTCGGAAGCGGGTCGCTCGCGCTCAGGTGATGGCTCCAGTCGCTCACGGGAATCTCGAAACACGCCTTGCCGTCTAACACGCCCATGCGGTATCCGGTCGCCGTCCCGCCTGAGAATATGCGATTGACGAACCATGTGTTGCCCTGGCCGGCCACGTCAGTCTTCACCCAGCAGGAGATGGTGATTTCCTTCTCGATGGTCAGGAGCGGGTTGTTCGCGACGACCACACAACCACCGTCGCAGACCAGTGCGGAGCCTTCAACACCTTTGTTGCGTTTGGCCTTGATGAGTTGCCCGCCCATTCGATGCCCGGAATAGTCCAGGGCGACGGGTGAGTCATCCTTTTCATCAAACGCCCACCAGGCGACAAGCCCCTTCTCCGGCGCGCCGGTCTTGAAAACCTGTTTTGATCCCAGTTCTCGCAGTTCTTTCTCCCGCCGCATGGTTTCCCGGTAGGCCTTGTCGTAAGGCCCCATGCCGATGTCCTCCGGGATCAGGTCTTCGTGCGCTTCCGGCGCGTCGGAGAAGACCTTGCGGACGGCGTCCAGGTAGCCGAATCCGTATTCGCGATATGGCGCAATGTAGTGCCCCTCGCCCCATTCATTCCAGTTGTCAAGCAGCAGCATCCGGCTCCCAAGCTGCTCCTTCGGCAGCGTCGCGACGAAATCTCCGGCTTCCTTCAGGAGTCGTTCGAAATCCGTCGGCGGGATTTTCCATATGCTGCCCTCGTCGTTCCATCCGCTCCACGCCTGGGAGACGGTCACGACCTGCGGCAGGATGCCAAGTTCCTGGGTCTTGCGGATGTAGTCCAGTTGCGTGTTAATGGCCACTTCCGGCGTCGGGCTGTTCGGAACATGCCAGCAGTAGGCGAAGGAGTAGTCAAGCCCCAGCGACTTCATCAGGCGCAGGTGTTTGGCATCAAGCCCGCGATACTCGCCGAGGATGTAAAGCCCGTCAAATCCGTGTCTTTTCGATTCCTCCCGCATCCAGTCGAATGCTTTTACGACATTCTCGACGCTCCCCAGGTCCTGAATGAGGAATTCCGGGCGATAGATGAACAGGACGGGGCGGTTGTCAACCTTCAGGTAGCCGGGGAATTTGAAGTAGTTCTCCATCCAGAAGGGGAAAAGGTTTTCCTTGAGGTCCTTCTCGCCGCTCACGCCGGACGTGCCCTTTGACTGGTTTTCCCACATGATTGTGAACTTCATCTTGTCCTTGAAGCGGGACTTGAACAGCGCGTCATGGATGGCGCTGCCGAAGTTCATCGTGACGGGGCCGCCCTGGGAGGAGCGGTACCAGCAGTAGATGAAGAAGGAGACGCCGTGCTCGGTCGCCCACTTGGTCTCCCAGTCGGAAACCTCGGGGTTTTCCTGGGAATAGAAGCCGAGGGCCGGGGTGCGCTCCGGGTGTTTGATGATGTTGTTCCACATCTGGGGCTTGTCCGCCTCCCAGAGTGGGCAGTGATGCGCGCCGATGAGCAGGCGAGTCTTTACTGGCTGCGGTTCGGGGATGTATTCGAGCTTTTTCTGCGTGACTTCTGAGAGAAAGAGAATTTTCAAGGAGGTTTCAGCTACCGCCTTCGCGCCGGATGCCGGGAGGATACTGAGAGAGAGTTCGCACTCGCCCGGCTCCAGGGCCTCGACCTCCCACGCGATCTCTGATTCGGAGGCGCTCTTTATCGAAACGGAGATTTCAGCGCCCGGGCCGATGAGGCGGACGCTTTCGGGGAGCGCGATGCGGGCGGCAACATTGAAATCGTTTTCCCCCCTGTTCTGAAGGATGGCGGTAATGCGAGCAGGGCGTTTTGCGCGACAGACGGGCTGAGAGGGTAGGAAGCTGGTGACACGGATGTCATGTGTTTGAGCGTTCGGATTCGCGGCGGATTTCATGTCTTTCCTTTCTCCGTCGCAGGTCGCCTCCCACGCGCATCCTGCGAAAAGAAGCGCTATGGCGCACGCCGTATTCAGTTTCATGGATTCTCATTCCTCTCGTATGGATCGCTTCATTATGTCGCCCGATTCGCGGGCTTTCATTGTAACGCATCCTTCCTGGTCTGGGAAACATTACAGATGTATCGGCATGACGCTTGAGATGACAGGACGCGCTTTGTAGAATCCCGCGTCAGAGGATGGCGGGGCTTTTCAGTGTTCGATGGAGGGAAGACTGTGATGATCATGTCATATTGCCGGTCTCTTTGTCTGATCGCCGCGCTGGCTTTGGCGATTCCATCGCTTGCCGGCTGCCGCAAGACGGACGGCAACGCTCCAGCCGCGGCCGCGCAGCAATCGTCCCTTGCGCGGATCAGGCAGCAGGGCGTCCTGCGCTGGGGCGCGGACCCCTCCGGCGGCGCGCCTTTCGTCTACTTCGACCCGAACGACCCGAACAAGATCATCGGCTTCGAGGTTGATATGATGGACAAACTCGCCGCTCACATGGGGGTCAAACACGAGATCGTGCGCGGGGACTGGGCCGGGCTGCTGGACAATATGCTGGCCCGCCGCACCGACTTGGTCGTCAACGGCATCGAGATCAACGAGGAGCGCAAGAAAAGGCTCCTCTTCTCCGAGCCATATTACATATACGAACAGCAGTTGACCGTCCGCGTCGAGGACAAGGATAAGTACAAGTCGCTTGACGATCTTAAGGGCAAGCCGATCTCAACGCTCAACGCCGCGGAAGCCAACAACGTGCTCAAGAGCGCCGGCTTCACGGACGACCTGATACATCCCTACGACGACTCGCTCACGCCCTACAACGAGGTTGAGCTGAAGCGCGTCGAGGCGTGCCTGCAGGAATCCATCATCGCCGCCTTCTACGCCGGGAGAAACCCAAAGCTCTACGTCGTCCCGCAGACGTTCAGTTCCGGCGTCTACGGCATCGCATTCCGCAAGGAGGACGCCGATCTGAAGGACGAGGTCAACCGCGCGCTGGCGGAGATGAAGGCCAACGGCGAACTGGCGGAAATCTACAAGAATTGGGGCATCTTAACGGAAAAACAGACGGAACTTGGCACGGCGAGGAAGCCGCCGGCGAAGTAGACCGACGGAACGCAAAGCGGAGGGAACGGGAATCGCAGACTTTCTACTCAGAGAAATATTCATACTCGACATGCTGCGGGCGGCGGGGGCAACCCTGCTGCTGACCGCCGCAAGCATGCCGCTGGCCGTCGTTTTCGGCCTGGCGCTGGCGGCCATGCGAATATCGCACAGAAGGATGCTGTCCTGGCCGGCCGCAACATACATCGAGGTGATTCGCGGGACGCCTCTGCTGGTGCAGCTTTTCGTCGTCTATTACACCCTGCCGCAACTGGGCAATTATCTCCAGACGGACCTGCTCCCGCGAATAGGCGTCTGCCTCGAAACCAACCCGCTGACCTGGAACAACTGGGCGGTCGGGATTTTCTGCCTGAGCGCCAATTACGCGGCCTATGAGGCTGAAATACTGCGCGCCGGGCTTCAGGCGATTGACCCCGGCCAGCGCGAGGCCGCGCTCTCCCTCGGCATGAGCGAGCGCCAGGCGTTCTTCATCATCGTCCTGCCGCAGGCCTTCCGCGTCGTCGTCCCGCCCATCATCAACGATCTGATAGCGATGCTGAAGGATTCCTGCCTTGTCAGCGTCATCGGCGTGCCGGAGCTGTTGTTCAAGGCCAACGGGATCGGCAAGGCGCGCGCAACAGTGGCGCAGATGCTGACCGTGGCCGCCGCGCTCTACCTGACCTTGTCGCTCGGAGGTTACGCGCTGGGCAGGCTGCTGGAAAAGCGCCTGAGCATCCGCGGCGCCCCGGAGCTTCACGTGGACCAGCCTCACGGGCACTGAACCAATGGAACAGACGCCTTTTCTGAACAGACGCGAAACAATCCTCGAGGTGCGGGGGCTGAAGAAGAGCTTCGGTCCCAAGCGCGTCCTCAACGGCGTCAATCTGAAGGTCGGCAAGGGGGAGGTGCTGGTCATCCTCGGCCCGAACGGGTGCGGCAAGTCAACGCTTCTTAGGTGTCTGAATCTGCTGGAGAAATATCAGGAAGGCGAGGTCGCGCTGCGGGGGGAGGTTATTTCCCGCGGCCGTCCGGAGGGTTCCGGCCTGAGCCGGCAGGATCGCGCTGTGGAATGCGCAATGCGCCGACACTTCGGCATGGTCTTCCAGAGGTTCAACCTGTTCCCGCACCTGCGCGTCATTGACAACGTGATGAGCGGTCCGATCAACGTCCTGAGGATGCCCCGCGATGAGGCGTTCGAGGTCGCGCGCAAGGCGCTCTGCAAGGTCGGCCTCTGGGAGAAGCATCCGTGCGATCCGCTCACTCTCTCCGGCGGGCAACAGCAGCGCGTCGGGATTGCGCGCGCGCTGGCGATGAACCCCGATATCATGCTTTTTGATGAATGCACGTCCTCGCTTGATCCGATGATGACCAAGGAGGTTTTCATGGTTCTGCGGGAGCTGGCGTCCGAGGGGATGACCATGCTGGTCGTCACACACGATCTGGACTTCGCGCGCGAGATAGGCGACCGGGTGGTCTTCATTGAAAACGGCGTGGTCTCCGCCGAGGGGACGCCGGAACACATTTTCGAGGCTAAACCGACGCCGGGCGTCCGGGCGCTGATCGAGGGAAGCCTGTACGAAACAAGGCTGTCGCGCGCCTGAAGCGGTCTTTCAGATGTGGTCTGAGCCGTCGCGGAGGGGGCGTAAACGCGAGAGGAGTGGACGATATGGTCATGCGTCTCGCAATGATTGACTGGTTCGTGATTGCGGCCTACTGTGCGGCCTCTGTCGGAATAGGCGTCTGGTTCTCAAAAAGAGCTGGTGAGAACACAGGCGAATACTTCCTGGCGGGGCGCAAACTGACATGGTGGATGGCCGGAACCTCGATGGTCGCCACGACCTTTGCGGCGGACACCCCGCTTGCCGTTTCCGGTTTTGTGCGCAAGGGCGGAATATACGAGAACTGGTTCTGGTGGTCGGCGCTCATGGGCGGGATGCTCTGCGTGTTCTTCTATGCCCGGCTTTGGCGCCGCGCCAGGATCGTCACCGACGTCGAATTCATCGAGCTTCGCTACAAGGGGCCTTCCGCTGCGGCATTACGGGCTTTCATGGCGATTTACGGAGGCGTCATCAGCAACTGCATTGTCATGGGCTGGGTCATGCTGGCCATTACCAAGATCGCCACGACCGCGCTGGGATGGCCGGAGGAAATCCCGGTCACCCTCGGTTCCACAAGCGTCGTCCTCCCCGGGAAGGCGGTCCTGCTGGCGGCGCTGATTGTGGTGACGCTGTTCTATACGATGATGTCCGGACTGTGGGGGGTTGTGATGACAGACCTGGTGCAGTTCGTGGTGGCCATGATCGGAGCGATCGCGCTGGCTGTCCTGGTGATCATGCGACTGGGCGGCCCGGAGGAGATGGTCCGGCAGGTTCTCGCCTCGCCCGGCGTTGATCCGAAGATCATCAGCTTCGTTCCTGACCTTGCCACGGCGGGGAAGCTGGCGGTCTTTACCTTCGTAGTATACGTCACAGTCCAGTGGTGGGGCGGCGGGCAGGGCAGCGGCTACATCGCGCAGCGCATGTTCGCCACAAAAGATGAGCGCCACGCCTCGCTTGCGATGCTCTGGTTCAACTACGCCCATTACGTCATCCGGTCGTGGCCCTGGATCATCGTCGGGTTGGCTTCGGTCGTCTACTTTCCGCTTGTAAAGGGCGAAGATCCTGAGCTGGCATACCCGAAGATGATGGTGGAGTTCCTGCCCGCCGGGCTGCGCGGCCTAATGATAGTCTCCTTCCTGGCCGCCTTCATGAGCACGATTGACACGCAACTGAACTATGGCGCGTCATATTTCATCAACGACATCTATCGCCGGTTCATCAGGCGGGACGCCGATGAGAAGCACTACGTTTCGGCCTCCCGCTACGCGGTGCTGGGGCTGATGATCCTGGGCGGGATCACGGCATGGCAGATGACCTCGATCAGCGGGGCGTGGAAGTATCTCGCGAAGCTGAGCGCCGGCGCAGGATTCGTCGGCCTGCTGCGCTGGTACTGGTGGCGCGTGAACCCCTGGTCGGAAATCTCCGCCCTGGTGGTTTCCCTGATTCTGGCCAACGTTCTGCCGCTTATCAAGCCGCTCGACCAGGGCGACATGTATCCCGTGCAGCTTGTCATAATCATCGTGGTCGCAACCGCCGTCTGGGTAGCCGTCACCTTCATGACAAAGCCGGTCGAGGAGAGACATCTGGAGGAGTTCTATCGTCGCGTGCGTCCGGGCGGGTGGTGGGGGCCGATGGCTCAGAAATGCCCGGACGTGAAACAGGATAAAGCCCTGCCCGGATGGCCCGGATGGATTGCCGGCGTGGTCTGCATCTATACGGGGCTGTTCGGAATCGGATATCTGTGTCTGGGCAGGACTCTGGCTGGCGCGGCGATTCTGGCGCTGTCCTTCGCAAGCGGATGGTTCATGCTTTCGCAGGCTTCGAAGATATCGCCGACGCCACAGGACGGCCCCGCCGACAATCCCTGACTTCCGCTCTCTCAATCCCCTTTCATCACCCATTCCTCGTTGAAATGGGCGTGTTTTATCACCTTCGTGCTGACGGTATATGTCGCGTGAAGGCTGCCGTCCTTCGCCTGAATTATTGACGGATAATCGAACCTTCCTCCCGGCGTTTTCTCAAGATGCCGCGTGTGCTTCCACGTCTTCCCGAGGTCGTCGGATATCGAGACGGCCAGCGTGTCCCGCGCGGACTCGGAATCGTTGTAGATCATCAGCAGGTTCCCGTTCTTCAGCGCCATCGCCTCCAGGCCGGAGCCGGGATGCGGCAGGTCGGTGAACGTGATCGGCGCCCACGTCATGCCGCCGTCCTTCGATTCGCTCCGCGCTATCCGCTTGAGCATGTGCCCGTTCCTGAAGAAGGCGAGAATCCTGCCGTCGGGGAATTCCGCCAATGTCGGCTGGATGATTCCCAGGCTCGGAACGGCTTCCGATATCGTCCACGTCGCCCCGCCGTCGGACGTTATCGCCATTGTGGAAATGCCGAAGTTTTCATTGGCCAGCGGAATAAGAATCGCGCCGTCGGACCTGACCAGCGGATGCGCGCGCGGCATCCAACCGAGCCGGCACTTGTATGGATCGGCCAACTGCTTGCGTATGCCGTCAAGCGCCTTCTGCTTGTCCTCCTCGGACAGCGTTCCCTTCTGCGAGCGCCACTCATGCGGGGACATCAGCGCCTTCTCAAAACCGTTGGGCCGGACCACCAGAATGCTTTCCCGCTCCCATCGCGGCGCGCCGGGATTGGCGTAATCGGAAGAAACGTGGAACTGCGGAAGGGAGCTGCCCCAGCTTTCAACGGGAACGCACAGCAGCGTCGCGTGGACCAGCCAGAGCCGTCCCTGCCGGTCAACGCACATGCAGGGGTTGTTGTCCGAGACGCCGAACGTGTCCGCCATGACGAAAGGCGCGTCCCATGCCGCGCCGCCCTTTGCCAGCCGCGAGCCGCCGACGCGCACGTCGTCGCTCTTGTCCTTGTCCCCGGCGTAATATCCGGGCGGCAGGGCGGGGCCGTTCTCATACCAGCACGCGCGGATGTCGCCGTTAGGACATTCCACGACGCAGGAGGCGTGGACGTGGCCGCGCCCGTCCCTGTCCGGATCGAAGATGAGCTGCCCCTGGTGGAAAGGCTCCGCGGCGGCGGCGCCGAGGAATAGACAGGAGGCAAGACCGAGAAGGGATGCATTGCGCATTGTGATTCGAGGCTCCGTTATTGAAAGGTCTCGTTGATACTGTCACCAGACAACGATGTAGATTATATATGGTTTCGGGTTTGTGGGATATTGACTTGCCTTGAAATTACACCATCTTATTTTACGTTCTCGTTGTAGCAGGCGTAATTGACGAACGCCTCCTCGCTTCCGCCCGTCGCGTCGAACTGCTTCCAGTGCGTCGGGAAGTAGAGGTCGCGCGCGTCCACGCTCCCGCGCCCGCCGTCGTGCGGGAGGCAGCACGGCCCGGCCATCGGCGGATATTTGTTCCACCAGCCGCCGTCAACGTTCTTTGCGTGACCGTCTGCGAAAAGGACGTTCCCGCCGTTCTTGCGATGCCAACCCTCGGCCCTGACGCTCTTTGAAGGGTCGCCCGGATCGTCCCAGTCGTAATACTTCGCCATCTTCCCCTGCTTGTGATGCTCCATGTTTCCGAACTCGGCCATCATCACCTTCTTCGACGGCTGCATGATGCCGACGCGCGTCTTGCCCCGGGCGGTGGGGTAGAGCGCGTCCTTTTCATCCTCGAAAGGGCGCGTCGTGCCGTTCGATCCCTGCTTGCCGGGGGGCATGAGGTCAACAGTGAAGAACTCGCCGTCGCCCAGCGGCCTGTCGGGATCGGCGATGGCGTCCAGCAGCGCGTCCCTGTCCCATTTCCCGCCGTTGTCGCGAATCCATTTCAGGATTTCCTCCGACGCCACCGCCCCGGTCATGTCCCCCGCCATCTGCCCGGACCATCCCGCCGTTGCGAAGAAGTAGCTGCTCTCGACTCGCTCCAGAATTTTCGGATCGGGTTTCTCCAAGCCGGCTGTTTCTGCCATCCATGCGAAATTGTCAGTATCGCGGAATGGGGGATCGTCGTCCGGACTGAATGGATTCTGGAAGTTCTTTGACCAGTCTACGTCGCTTGGACAACGAAATATGGGGTAGTAATCGGAAGAGAGATCGTTTGGAACGCCGTCGGGATCAAGCTTGTTTCTTAAGCCGGAAATATATGGAAATAACAGAACTCGAAGGTTCAGGTAACTCGCGTCGCACACGAACTGATCCGCCGATGCTTCATCGGATCCTGCATGCCTTCCGTATGTCCCCCAGAGGAAGGGCGCGCCATAGATTTCGAACGAGCCTTCCCCGCCGGGCTTGTCCGGATTCTTTACAGTTGCGTTCATCCGTGCCGTCAGAATCGCGGGGGGATAGGCGTCGTACTCATTGCAGTACAACTGGATCGCAACCCCGATCTGCTTCATGTTTGAGAGACACCTACCGGTGCGCCCGCCTCCGCCTCTGACGGCGAACAACGCTGGAAGCTGAGGCAAAAGCATCGCAAGAATAACCAGCATCACGACTACAACAATCGCCTCATTCCTCGTGAACCCCGCATTGTCCGGCCTGGTTCGTCCTCTCATTTCATCTGCCTCCTTTGGATCATGGCTTCAAGGGTGCGTTCTCGCTTCGCGACGTTCCGTCGCGCCGCATCGGACGCACCCTACCTGCCGCTTCACCACGCGCATCCTGCCGGTTGAGCCTCAAGCAACTCCGCGACCTTTTCCCGCATGTGCGCCTTGTCTTCCTCAGGGGCCTTTTCCCTGCCCGCCGCGTAGAGCGCTCCCGTTGTGGAAACAGCCCATGGCTCCTTATGGTAGCGGTCTCCGCTGAAATACGGGCAGACTATCAACGGTTCGGGCTTTTCCAGCTTCTCGACCTCAGACAATCTCGCGCCTGAAAAACGGGTATTCCAGACAAATTGGCGAGGATGGCGTTCGCGCAACCCGTATTCAGAGCATACGAAGTAGATGTCAGAATGAAATCCGACGTAGGGATCAAGTTTCTCCCGAAGCTCATCCATGTTTCGGGCTTCGGGAAGCCTGTCGTTGTGATCCCTTGCATAGGATCCCAGAGCCTCTTTCATTCTGATGAGTCGCTTTCCGCAGGATGAATAACTCCCCGCCCAGCCGTGTGTGAGTCCGTTAGTGACTGCGTAGGGGAAAAGGCAGGCAAGGTACAAGGCGATATTGAATGCGATCAGCTTGAGTAGCGCCATTTTGCCCAGTTCGCGGAGGCGTTTTCTGCCGACGCCGACACATAGCAGGCTCACCGTCATAAAGAGCAAGCCCGCCGTGTTCGCGGCGATGAATAAATGCCACATGTGCCTCCAACCGAGCGCGAATTGCGCATGTCCGCTGATTCCGACGCTTGGAAGCGGCGCAGTGGTCATGGCATATACGATATTTCCGGCGAACAGGAATGACAGAATGAACGCCAGCCCCGCAGCAATTGCGCGACCGAACGCCTGGGCTTCAGGTATATGGATGTGCCTTATCAACAAATATCCGTTCATGGCTACAAAGGCTGCACTGTATAAAAATAGGACCCAGATGAATTCATTCGGCGGGGAGACAGGCGTTGATGCAAAATATGTCATCCCATGCGCGGCGGCGTCCCCGCAAGCCGCGCTCAGGCACGCGCAGCAAAGAACTGTTGAATTTGTTCTGCGCCGCATTCGTCCTCCTGCTACTCATCCGGCTCCCAGAGGTCGTAGGTCCGGGTCGAGCGGCCTTGAAAGTCGCCTCTGAGACCTCCGCAGAGGATTATTGAGTCGTAGAAGATGTACCTTGCCCGTCCATGACATTTGCACTTGAGAATCCACGGGATTTCCTTCCGGGCAGCCACCTCTTTCTGCAAGGCGCCCGAAAGCGAAGTGTTGAACTGGTAGTCATTCCGGGACAGGTCGCTCTGATCCTGCCGATCCGGGCACTGGAAAGTCCTCATCGAACTGACGTAATCGTCAAACAGGAATTTATCCAACTGCGCGGATGACGATACCGGCGGGAACCTTCCCCCGTAGTCGTTGCTGTAGATTGCAAGGGCTGTGAGGATGGCCCTCATATTCTTTTCGCATGTCGGGGGTACCGGGTCTGTTGTTCGCAGAAAGGCAGGAAACGTGAGGAACCCGATTACGCTTGCGGCAAATGTGGTCCAGATTGCGATTCTATAACGCTGATAGAATGGCTCTTTTCGGCCTCCAAGAACGATGATAGGGATGGCTACGATGAGCATCAGGCAGATAATGGTGAGGGCCACTACTGGTCCATTCCCAATCCAGCCCGCAATGTATGATGGACTGAACATTTCGCGCGCTCTCGCGTCAGTCTATGGCCTCTGCGTCGGATGCGCCCTACCATTGCCGCGCACACATTATAAACTTCATACCGTTCTTTGTGTCTTTGAGCCTTTGTGGTGGATTCAAGGCGGATTCAAGATCAAGGCGGATGAGGAAACGAGGCCCCTGGCTCTGCGGAATTCTGAGAGAAAGCCTGCCGACTCAATGCGACGCCCAGCCCGGCGGAACGTCCGCCTCAAGGTACGGGATCGGAGGGTGTCGGCAGGCCTTCCCTTTCAACTGAGAGATGCGTCTTCTGCTGAGCGCCGCGCCCGGGATACCGGCCGCCACGGATGAAACGCCCCGCGCGATCCGCCGCCGCGTCCTTTCTCCGCGCGCGGGCTTCGCGCCGCCGTGATGACCTTTTCCAACAATTGCAGGCTCTGCGTGATTCTCGAGCGCCGCGGCTTCCGGACGCCCGGCCTGCGACTGCCTCAGCAGAAACATCGTCTGACCTTCAGTAACCCGGCGGAATACCCGGCCGGAAATAAATTCCATCAAGGCGCGAACAATACGACAGAACAAGGCGCCTGCGCCGCGCAACTATGGACTGCGGTGGCACGACACCGCGCTCTGTGGAAGTCGGAGAAGGGGCGGGGGACGGGCTTCGGTGACATATGGGCCGGACTTGTGTGGGAGTTCCGGCCTTTGCGCCCGGACGCGATGCCGGGCGCGTTGCGTGGTGGGATGAGACGGAAGCGGCGCGAGGAACCGGCCGCCTCCGGGTTTCAGGCTTCCCCCGCATCCCTTCTCCAGGTCCGCATGGGCGTGTAGTCAACCCGCGGACAAAACTTTCCACAAATGTCTGTTGTAACCGGTCGTTGAACGCACGGTCGCTGAACGCAAAACTCCCCTCATCCACCGCCGGTCTGCCCGGCGACGGGCAGGGCGGTTCCCCTTCTCCCCGGGGAGAAGGCGTATGGAGGGGTGAAAGTGACTCCCGGCCGCCGCGAGGGACAGCCTCCTTCAAAAACTGGTCCTCTGCCGTATCAGACGGCCGGGTCACTTTCCTGTATTCAAGAATTCTCATGCCCGATTTCCCTTCTTCGGGCCTCCTGCAACTCGCCGGATTCCTATCGGCTTCCCGCCGGCTTGTCTTCCGGCAGAAGGCGGTTGAGCTTTTCCACATCGGCGTGCATCTGGACGTATCCGCAGGCGGAGCAGACTCGGGCGGTCAGGGGGACAAGCGCCTCGGAAAAGACCCAGAACTTCGTCTTCTCCGGGCGGAAGTACATGCGTCCGGTTCCCTGCACGCGCCCCTCGACCAGGGCGGAATGGCCGCACGCGGCGCAGCGGCCAAGCGTCGCCTCGGCCTCCTTCAGGCCGGTCGTCTTCTCAATCAGCGCGTCCATGCTCTCGCGGGTGAAGCGCGTAGCGCCGCCGATCTTGTAGAAGGATAGCGCGCCCTCCTTCATCCAGCGGAAAATGGTTGGCTGGCTCACGGCGAGATAGGTTGCGGCCTCCCGCACGGAGTACCACCGTTTTTCCTCATCGCGATCCCGGACGGCTGATTTCGGGCCGTCGTTGGTCATGTCAGTCTCCTGTTGAATCATCTATTATCATCTCTATCTATCTCAAAGTATATCAAACACTATCACGATTGTCAAGGGAAAAAAGATTTATCCGTGCCAATCGGGTGCGCCCATGCAGGCGGGTATGCCTCGAAGGTGTCGCCTGTAAGAACAAGGCCAGGGTCCCCCCTTCTGTCGCTAATGCGACACCTTCCCCCCGCTCTTCGCCGCACGGCGAAGAGCGGGGGGAAGTGGACTCGAAGAGGCCGAAGGGGGGCAAAAAACCGAGAGAATGACACCGCACAACACGCATACCCGGATAAATAGGCGCACCCATGCCCATTTTGAGTCAGGATGGAAACCGATGGAGGCGCAGTGGCTTGTGCGATATTAAAAGAAGACAGCCCGGGACATTCTTGTCTCCGGGCTGTCTATTGTATGTCTGGCCTCAGATGGGCCGATACATGCCAACTATTTTACGCGTTTGCGCCGCGCGATAACGCCCGCCAATCCCAGAACGACCAGCGCGCAGGAACTTGGCTCAGGCACAACACCCTCAACGCGGAACGCCGCAGATTCTGTCACCGACATATAGACCCAGTTACCGGAACCAGCCATGTCCCAGCAGTAGCCGTCCAACACGCTGATGGTGTTGATTGGCCAAGCGCCCGCAAAGTCATCTTCGGCGCTAAGCCACAGCCAGTACATGGTGCCGGCGCTCAGGGCTGTCGTTCCTGCGAACGGGGCTGTAACGATCTCGCCCGTCAGCGAGGTAATGTTCACCTGGGAGGTCTCAAGAATGACCCCCGGCATCATGGCGACGTTCGTCGTCAGATGCACCGTCACAAGACTGCTGGCTCCCATCCATCGCCACCCGGGCAGAGTCACCGATGTCACAAGACAGTCTGCAGAAGGTATAAACGGGCAGGCGCTGTCCCATTCCAGGGATGAAGTCGGACCTCCAAGCGTAAGCCCTATACCAGTGTTGTACGAATCTCCCGGGCCAAACGAGTCGAAAACGACGGCCGCCCTCGCCTGTGCGACCAGCAGACACAACACAGCCGACAATAGAAGTATTTTGATTCTTCCGATCCCAGCCATGCCGGACCTCCTCTGCGAGAACCCCAAGTATACTCCACACTCTGACGATCACAAAAAATATCAACCACACACGGGATTGTCAATATCCATCCTGCTGCAAGGAAAGCGGAGGCGCGCCCGCGCAGGATGGCCGGCTTTTTGTCTTTTGCGCCGGATGATTGCTATGGATAGAATTAAATCCGTCCGATTAACCACGGAGAAAATCAATGGCAATACGAGGGATGGTTTTCGATCTTGACGACACGCTTTACGACTGCACGGGCAGCCTTGTCGAGGCGTCCCGGCGGCGGGCGTCCGAGGCGATGGTCGCAGCCGGACTTCCGCTGACGACCGCGCAGGCCGATGAGTTGCAGAAGGAACTGGCGGAGAGCAAGGGGCCGTACTTCCTGGTCTTTGACGAGATAGCGCGCCGCTACGGCATGGACCGCGAGTTCATAGAAAAGGCCTATCGAGCCTACAACTCCGACGAGGTGTCGGACATCAGGCCCTTCGATGACACGATCCCCGCGCTGCGCGAGATGCGCACCGAGGGCGTGCGCTCCTTCCTGATGACCACCGGCATCTACGACCGCCAGGCGCGGAAGGTGGAACTGCTGGGCCTTGCGCCGCACTTCGACGACGTGCTCATCAACGACATGGAGCGCGGTTCGCTCATGGTTGAGTGTTTCCGCCACCTGATGGACAAGTACCGGCTGCGCCCGGACCAGGTGGCCGTCGTGGGGGATCGCGCCCAGGCGGAGCTTCGCACGGCGAAGGAGCTGGGCATGACGACCTTCCAGATGATGCACGGAAGGTTCCGGAACTACCCGCCCCGCGACGACAAGGAGCGCCCGGACTACAAGATCAACCGCCTGTTCCAGATTCCCACGCTCCTGCGCCTGGCCAACATGGGCAAGGGGCCGGACAATCTGCGAATCCTGGCCGTCGGCGGCGGGACGGGCCTACCCATCGTCCTCCAGGGCTGCAAGACCTACAGTCACAACCTGACCGCCGTCGTCACCGTGACCGACAGCGGGCGCAGCAGCGGAACCCTCCGCGAAGAATTCGGCATACTTCCGCCCGGCGACGCGCGCAACTGCCTTGTCGCCCTCTCCGAAACAGAGGAGCAGGAGCGCGACCTCTACGAGCTTTTCCAGTACCGCTTCAGCAAGGGAACCTACAAGGGCATGAGCCTGGGCAATTTGCTGATCGCCGCCATGGCGGAGAAGACGGGCAGCTTCGAGCAGGCGATCAAGAAGCTCAGCCGTCTGCTGAACATCCGCGGCAAGGTCCTGCCCTCCACGCTCACCGACACGCACATCTGCGCGGAGCTTGAGGACGGGTCGGAGGTTGAGGGGGAGGTGAACGTCCGGGGGTTGAACAAGCCGCCCATCAAGCGGGTTTTCCTGAAACCTGAAAACGCCGAGCCTACCGAGGAAGCCCTAGCCGAAATTGAGCGGGCGGACATCATCGTCCTCGGCCCCGGCAGCCTTTTCACGAGCGTCATCACCAACCTGCTGGTCAAGGACGTCACCCGCGCAATCGTCCGCTCCGACGCCATCAAGATTTATATCTGCAACGTGGTGACGCAGCCGGGGCAGACGGACAACTTCAGCGCGGCGGACCACGTCCGGCAGGTCATACGCTACCTTGGCGAGGGCGTGCTGGACTACGTGCTGATAAACCACAGCGCCCCGCGCGCGGGCGTTCTGAAAAGGTACGAGGAGGAAGGCGCGAAACTGGCTACGGTCACGGATGAGCTTTACCGGCTCGGCGTGAAGGTGCTTCAGTCCGACCTGGTCGAGGACATTGACGTCACGCGCGTGCTCTGGGAGAAACAGGACCTGCTGCGCCACCATCCCGACAAGCTGGCGGACAGCATCTGCCGGGTCTACTCCCGCCTGCCGCTGATAACGGCCTGACGCGTTTCCATGCGTATCGCCGGGCGGTGGCGCGTTACAACGCGCCCCTGCGATTGCGATAAGAGGATGTAACAATATGAACATGATGCGCACGAAAATCGTTGCGACGCTCGGGCCGTCGGTGAGGTCGCTTGACAGGATCGAGGCCATACTGAAGGAAGGCGTGGACGTGGCGAGGGTCAACTTCTCCCACGGCGACCACGAGGAGCACGGCAAGGCCATGCGCGACATCCGCGCGAAGGCCGCCGAGCTTGGCCTTCCCGTCGCCATCCTCCAGGACCTCTCCGGCCCGAAGATCAGGACCGGACGACTCAAGGGCGGCGCGCCGGTCGAGCTTGTCACCGGACGGACGTTGCGGCTGACGATCAAGGAGATCGAGGGCGACGCCGAGCGCGTCTCGGTGAACTATCCGCGCCTGTGCGGGGATTGCCGCAAGGGCGACCGCATTCTCCTGAGCGACGGGGCGATTGAACTGCGGGTGACCGAGGTCGGAGCCAGCGAGGTCGTCACGGAGATCGTTGACGGCGGAACGCTGGGCGAGCGCAAGGGCGTCAACCTGCCCGGCGTGCGCGTGAGCATCCCGGCCCTGACGAAAAAGGATGACGAGGACCTCGCGTTCGGGCTTTCGCAGGATGTTGATTACGTCGCGCTGTCTTTCGTGCGCGGGCCGGACGACATCAAATTGCTTCGCAACCGCATGGCGATGCTCGACCACACGGCGCCCATCATCGCCAAGATCGAAAAGCCGGAGGCCATCGAGCGGCTTGACGACATTCTGAATGAGTGCGACGGAGTGATGGTCGCGCGCGGGGACCTGGGGGTGGAGATGTCCCCGGCGGACGTGCCCATTCTCCAGAAGCAGATCATCTCCGAATGCCGCTCGCGCGGGCTGCCCGTCATCACGGCGACGCAGATGCTGGAGAGCATGACGGAGAACCCGCGCCCGACGCGCGCCGAGGCCGCGGACGTGGCCAACGCGATTTTCGACGGGACGGACGCGATCATGCTCAGCGGCGAGACATCGGTCGGCAAGTTCCCGGTTGAGGCCGTGAAGATGATGGCGCTGATCGCGGTGCGGGCGGAGGCTGAGATGCGGCGCAGGGGACCGTTCTACGCCAGCACGCGCCAGCTCTGCCCGATGATAGCGCCGGACTGCGCGAAGGACGCAGTGCCGATCGAGATGGCCACGGCGGACGCTGCGTGCGCGGCGGCGCAGGCCGTCGGCGCATCGCTCGTCGCGGCGTTCACGCTCACCGGCGCGACGGCCACGCACCTGAGCCAGCGCAGGCCGCAGGTCCCCGTCGTCGCCTTCACCCCCCGGGAGGACACCTACCGGCGGCTGTGCCTGCGCTACGGCGTCAGGCCGATGATGATCCCGACGTTCGAGTCAACGGATCAGATGATCCTTCAGGGGGAGGGGTTGCTGCTGCAGAACGGACTTGCCGAAAAGGGCGACGTGATTGTCTGCGTGGCCGGGGCTTCGACGAACACGGCAGGCGGGACGAACATGCTGAAGCTGCACAGGCTGGGGCAGTAGGGGTATGTTTTGCGCGACAGGAGGGTGAAGGATGATCTGCCGCAAATGTGGCGCGAAGGTTGATGGGCCGAAGCCGGACGCCTGCGCTTCCTGCGGGGGAAAGGACTTCCTGCGCGAGGACGGCCTCGAAAAGCCGCCGTGGGACAGAAGGCGCGAGATCGGTTATCTCGCCGCGTTTATTCAGACGCCAATGTGCATTATCCTGAGTCCTGGTAAGTATTGCCTGACCGATGGCGAAAAGGGAGAAAAGTGGTCTGCGGAATCCTATTTCTTGATAATGCTACTTATTGGCGTCACCAGCCATACTCTTTCTCTGTTCATATATGCGGCAATGAGTCGAAACAGTTTCACGAAGTCCTCCGAAATCGCATTGATTGCTCTAATTCATGGGATGCTCTTGTTTTGCGGGACTTATTTATACTCAGGATGTCTTCGAAAGGCTTTCAGAATCGAAGTAGAAACATCTGCTGCGACGTCTGTTGCTCGCATCGTGCATTTCACAGTTGGCGCGTCCATGTCGTTTCACGTTGTCCCTTTGATTGGTCCGCCTCTTTCTCTATTCTTATCATTTTTCCTGGTGATGGAAGGGATCCATACTGCATTAGGCCAATCGCGCGGCAAAGTCGCGATGTACAATGTCATGGCGCTCTTCATGTTTGTCGTTGTGGCAATAGTTTTCGGCCTCATCTTTTTTGGATAATGCCTATTGACTTAGTTCATAATACCAGATGTAGGGTGTGCAAAGTTGCAGACTTTGCACACGCGCGCAGTCATCTCCGCTTACGCACGGCAAGCGGCTGCGCCTCTTCGCAACGCATGCCTTTTGGCTGTGGCAATGGAAGTGCGGGAGAGTGAGCCATGAAATGTCCCGAGTGCGACGTTGAGTTCCCCGGCGGGCGGGGGGACAAGTGCCCGCGATGCGGCTGGCAGGACCTGAGCGTCGAGCCGGAGCGAAAGGGCCTTCCCTGGGAGGAACGCAAGGAGCTTGGTTTTTTTACGGGATTCTTCCAGACGATCTTCATCGTCCTCTTCTCGCCCCGGAAGGCGTTCGAACTGCTCCGCGCGGGGGAGATCAGGCGCGATCCGCCGAAGTTTTTTTTTTACATCTGTGGCTATGGTTGTTCTGGCCAAGGGAAGCATATTCTTTAGCCTTTTTGATTTCCCCATAATAGGCCAATCCAATCCCGATCCACTGGGATTATGGTGGCCGGATGGGATGGCCGTGTCCATGGCGATAATGCTCATGCTTCCAATTCTTTTCATCCGTTTCGTCTTCCCGATAGCAACGCACATCGGGATGCTGCCGGTGGTTCCGCCGAGCGCGCGGCGGCGATTCAGAACGACTGATGCGATCTTCTGCTACTCCTTCGGCGCGACGTTCCCGATTCTGGCGCTCCCGGTTGTCGGGATTCCGCTGGCGGCCATCGTCACAATCCCGTTGGTGATCATCGGCTGCCGGGTCGTCTACGGAATCAGCAATCGTCAGGCTGTTCTGGCGATAATATTCCTGGCGATTCTGGCTGCCGTGCCGTTTGCGATAGTCGGTTTTTTTCATTAATTGGCATCATGCTGTTCTGACCATGCGGACGCCGGAAGACCGCCATGAAGCGACAGTTGAGAATTACAGGTGTAGCAACTGTGCAAAGTTGCAGACTTTGCACACGCGCACATTCAGCTCCGCGTGCGCACGGCAAGCGGCTGCGCCGCTTCGCCGCGCACACCCTACCGCTTGAATCGCCGGCTTGAGTCTGCCGTTTTCCTGCGGGAACCGGCGCGGCGTTTTCGCGTCTAAGGTTCCGTTGAGCCGCGTAGTCAACCTTTGAACCGTCTAATTGGGTAATCAACAATGAATAACTGCCGCTGGGGACGAAGCGTTCTCCTGATGTTTTTCGGGATCGGCGTTGTGCTTGCCTTCGGCGCCGGGACCGGCGTCGGCCAGGACGCGAAGCCGAAGACCAAGGCGGACAAGCTCTTCGACGACAAACATTACGAGGAGGCGCGCGTCGAATACGAAAAGCTTTGCAAAGCCGCGCCGAAAACGGACGAGGGGTTGCGAGCGGCGGGCCAGGCAGTGACGTGCCGCCTGAGGATGCAGAAGTTCACGGAGGCGCTTGACGATGCAGAGGGTTTCCTGAAACTCTTCGGAGACTCGCCTCACGAAGCCCCGTGGCGCCGATTCCTCGGCGGTTTGTATAACCAGGTCCCGCACTGGGGCACGCAGCAGGGAGACAAATTTCTGCGCGGGCAGCACGGCCAGGGGACTTACAAGGACGTGTTCCGCGAGGACCGTCGCAAGGGCATCGCGCACATGGAGCAGGCCCGGCTCCTTTTCGCAAACTGGCTGACAACCCCCGATCTTGCCGCTCAAATCCCTGAAGGCCGGCTCGGCGTCTACAGGCAGGAACGCCTCGACAATAACTTCGACCTCGCGGAGGCTTACGTCGGCATTGTCCGCTACGAGGGGGGATGGGATCGCTGGCTCGACATCGTTGAGCTTCCTCCGGAGGACGATGCCGGAACACAGGGCGACGCGGACTATGAATCCCCCCGCTGGATGCATAACAGTTCCGGCTACGGGAATCCGCAGGGGCTGCGCATGGGCGAGGACGGCAATCCGATATTCCCGAAAAGTCCGAAGGAATACGCGGAGGACCTGCCGACGCATCTGCGGGTCCGCTTTCTGCTCGAGGAGGTCGTCCGGCTTGACGAGACCGATACGCGCCGCAACGCCGCTGCAGCCATCTACCGCAGGGCGATGATCGAGAGGGCGTGCTTTGATTCGGTCAGGCTGATGGAAAGGAGCAGGCAACCCCGACCCGGGCAGGAGCAGGTCGAGCCGGAAACCGGTTCGCTGCTGCCGAAGAATATATGGGACCTTGAGGACAATCAGGCCGTGGCGTGGGTGGAGGGGGAGTTGCGGACTGTCTCGCTGCCGGACGATTGCAGCCCTGTCGCGCTGCTGACGGAGGCGGTGGAGAAATACCCCGGGGCGACCGTCGCGCAGGAGGCGCAGTACGCAAAGGCCGCATTCTTCCAGACCAGGAGGCAATACGTCCGCGCCGTTCGGGAATACAACACGTTGACGCAATTGTTCCCCCAGTCTTACCGGATCGCCGACGCGCGACGGCAGATCAGCGTCATCACCGAGCCGAAGGCGATGATCGAGCAGTTGGGCGTGAAGGTCCCCGGCGCCAAGATCGCCATCCCGATCACTTATGCCAACACCAAATCGCTTCAATTCAAGGCGACAAGGGTTGATCTTGCCGGATTTGTGCTGAAGGGAATGCGGTCCTCCAGCCAGGAGACGTTCTACCAGTGCAGGAACATCCAGTATGGTTTCATAAGGCAGGAGTTGTATAAAAAATATCTCAAAGGCGTCGCGGCGGAATGGAAATCGGCGGTCGAAGACGACGGCTCGCATCGGACCCGGACCGTGGAGATTCCGACGCCGCTGGATTCCAACGGGGCCTACATCATTGAGGCATGGACGGACAGGGAGCATCCCCCGTCCCTCAACCTTCTTCTGGTCACGGACATTGCGATACTGAAGAAGGGACTCCCTGGAAAATCGCTTTTCTATGTTGCCGACGCCGTGACGGGGCATCCGATTCAGAACGCGGAGATGAGCGTATTCGAGCACTGGAACGAGTATTCGGACCTGTTGCGCAAGAACCGCCACAAAGGGCGCGAGACGAAGATCACAAGCCCGGAGAACGGCCTGATCCCATACCTGCCGAAGGAGAAGAAGCAGAATCCGAACATTGACGCCGTGATAGTCCTTGGCGATGACCGCATGGCCTTCAGCCTGGTCGGCTACTGGTGGCCCAGGCAGGCGCAGTCGTCTTTCGTCAACGGGCAGAAGTATTTCCTGGTGACGGACAGGCCGGTCTATCGCCCGAAGCAGAACGTCTATTTCAAGGTGTTCTGCCGGGCGAAGAATGAG
Organism: Planctomycetota bacterium; assembly: GCA_022711755.1. GTDB lineage: Bacteria > Planctomycetota > Brocadiia > SM23-32 > JAKLEA01 > JAKLEA01. The sequence goes on along the minus strand of JAKLEA010000006.1, from coordinate 9,258 downwards.
GGCGCATACATAGACCAGAAGTTTGCAGGAATGACGGTTAATGCGGAGGTATACGACCCGAAGGGCAACAAGGTTCTCAGCCAATCGCTGACGCTCGACGCCAGGGGCGGGGCCGGCGGCAGCTTCGAGCTTAAAGAGGGCTGCCCGCTCGGGCTATACAGCTTCCGCGTGAACGGTTACATGCCGGACGGCCGCTGGCTTGGCGGCGGGCAGTTCAGGGTCGAGGAATACAAGCGTCCGGAGTTCGAGGTGACGGTGAAGCCGGACTCGGCGCAGGTCAAACTCGGCAAGGAAGTAATTGCCCGGATCGAGGCAAGGTATTACTTCGGCAGTCCCGTATCGGAAGGCGTCGCGAAGTACAAAGTCTTCCGCGAGAATTACCGCCCGGTCTATTCCGAAGCGGGGGAGTACGACTGGCTGTACGGCCAGGGCTACGGCAGATGCTATTACCCGTATTACTGGTTAGGCTGGTGGGGGCATTACGGGCATTGGGCGGCGGCGCAGGACATGGATTCATGGAGGTGCTACCGCCACGGCGCGCAACCGAAAGCGCTCCGGGAACTCGTGTCGGCGGGAGAGATTGCGCTCGCGAAGGACGGAACGGCGCTCGTGAAGATTGACACCGGGCCGGCGCTGAAGGTGCATCCTGACGCGGACTGCCGCTACACGGTCGAGGTTGAGGTCCGTGACCCGAGCCGCCGGACAATCACCGGCAGCGGGGACATACTCGTAACGCGGCAGCAGTTCTACGCTTTCCTTGAGAGCGACAGGGGATGGTACCGCCCGGGGGATTCGGCCTTCATCCGCGCCCGGACCATCACGCCGGATAACGCGCCTGTGGCCGCGCAGGGGGAATTCGCGCTGCGCCGGATAACCTACGGCGGGGCGGACAACAGGGAGATCAGGGAGGAGACGCTGAAGGAATGGGCGGCGGAGACCGACGCTCAGGGACGCTGCAGCGTGAAGCTGCCGTTTGAAACTTCGGGGCAGTACAGGCTTACATTCAAAACAAAAGACGCCTGGGGCGAGACCGTGCAGGGCGATACGGTCATGTGGGTGGCCGGCCCGGACTTCGACGGCGCCGCATACAGGTTCAGCAACCTTGAAATCATCACGGACAAGCGGACCTATCGCCCCGGCGAAATGGCGCACCTGATGATAAGCTCCGACGCGCCGGACGCCGTCGTCCTCTTCAGCGACAACGCTCAGGACGGGCTGCTGCTGAATTACAGACTGATACCGGTTCCCAAGAAGTCGCTGGTCATTGACCTGGAGATCACGAAGGCTCACGTTCCGAACTTCTTCTGCGAGGCGACGATGATCCGCGGCGGGAACGTCTACGAGGAGGTCCGCGAAATCTACGTCCCCCCGACGCAGGGCATGTTGAAGGTCGCAGCCTCCGCAGACGGCGAGACCTACCCCCCGGAAGGCGATTGCAAGCTGGAGGTCCGCGCAGCGGACGCGGACGGCAGGCCGGTTGCGGCGGACCTGCTCCTGACGGCCTATGACAAGTCCCTCGCCTACATTCAGGGCAGCCTGGTTCCGGACATCCGGCAATTTTTCTGGGGCGAGCGGAGGCTTCATAATCCCGAACACGGAAGCTCGCTGGAGGTTTACTTCACGGGGCAATCCTTCTTCCGCTGGGCGCATTACGTCGGAGGCGTGGCAGGATGGGACGGGATGTGGATGCGCGGGGCGGGGGACTGGCGGATGTCAACCGCCGGCGTCGGTTACGCCGGCAACGACAAGGAGGATCGCGGGCTGATGCTGAACGAGGCCCAGGAGAAGCCGGCGCAGGCTGGCCCGATGAGGGCCAAGCTGGCCGCCGCGCCGGCGCTTGAGGCCAAGTCCGAGGTCAGCGCGTCCGAAGCGGATGCGGCTGCCGGGACCGGCGGAGGCGCTGCGGGAGAGCCGGGAGGAGCGCCGATGGCCGAGGCGAAAGTCCGCTCGGACTTCGCCGAAACTGCCTGCTGGATGCCTTCCCTGGCGACGGACGCTTCGGGTGTCGCCCACGTGTCCTTCAAGTTCCCGCAGGCGCTCACCACCTGGGACATCAAGGCTTGGGCGATTACGCCGCAGACCCAGGTCGGCAGCGCGGAAACCTCGGTCAGAACAACCAAGAACCTGATCGTGCGGCTACAGTCGCCGCGCTTTTTTGTCGAGCGCGACGAGGCCGTCATCTCCGCCAACGTCCATAACTACCTTGCGACAGAAAAGGAGGTCAAGGCCATCCTTGAACTGGATGGCGGCCTGATTGAGGCCGTCACTCCCCTGAATGTCAGCGGCAAGGTTGACGCCGGCGGGCAGAAGCGATTCGACTGGCCGGTCAGGGTTCTGAAGTCCGGCCTTGTGAAAATAACTGTCAAGGCCCTTTCCGACGTTGAATCCGACGCCGTGCAGATGTCCTTCCCGGTCCTCGTCCATGGGGTGAACAAGACGGTCGCCTCCTCCGGCAGCTTCAGGCCCGCAGCCGAGGGCGAGCGGACGATCAGACTGGTCGTTCCGGATGAGCGCGATCCGGTAATGACGGAGCTTGTCGTGACACTCTCGCCGAGTCTGGCCGGCGTCATGCTCGACGCGCTACCGTACCTTATCGGCTACCCATACGGCTGCGTGGAGCAGACGATGAGTCGCTTCATGCCGGCCGTCCTTTGCAGGCAGGTTCTTCAGCGGACGGGCATGAACCTCGAGGAACTGGAGAGCAAGCGGCTCCAGATGAATGCTGGAGACCTGCAGAACCGCTTCGGCTATCTGAACTCGCCGGTTTTCGACAGCGCGAAGCTCAACAGCGTGATCGAGGCCGGGCTTGCTCGGTTATATGATTTCCAGCACTTTGATGGCGGCTGGGGTTGGTGGAAGGACGATCGCTCCTGCCCATTCCAGACTGCATACGTCGTCTACGGGCTTCATACGGCGCGGCAGGCCGGGGCGCAGGTTGACGGCGGCAGCATCTCGCGCGGGATGAATTACCTTGCCGGAAGCGTCTGGCTTGAGCTTCACAAGCCCGAAAGCATGCGCCGGCTAGGCGACGTTACGACGCAGGCTTATCTCGCCTACGTCCTCTCGTTGGAGAAGCGCGCGGACGAGAAATGGCTGGCCATGCTCTACGAGAAGCGCGACCTGCTGAACCTGTACGGCAAGTCCCTGCTGGCCCTGGGAATGCACAACATGGGCAAGGCGCAGGAGGCGCAGACTCTGCTTCGCAATATCAAGCAATACGCCGAGCAGGATAAAGACAACGAGACCGCATGGTTCAAGACGCAGGAAAATTACTGGTGGTTCTGGTGGAACAACGACATTGAAACCAACGCGTGGATACTACAGGCGCTGGCGACGATTGAGCCGGACAGCGACATATCCCCCCGCCTCGTGAAGTGGCTGCTCAACAACCGCCGCAACGGATATTACTGGCGCAGCACCCGTGACACGGCCTACTGCATCGCGGCCATGGCTAAGTTCATGGAGGCGTCGGGCGAGTTCAATCCGGAGGCGACGATCCGCCTTGAGTTGGACGGCAGGCAGATTCACAGGATCGTGGTCACGCGCGACAATTTCTTCAGCTTCAACAACCGCGCTGTCCTGGCGGGGGAGGCGCTTGGCGGCGGGGAGCACGTCCTGAAAATCGTCAAGGAAGGCCCCGGCGCGCTCTACTACTCGTCATACCTTTCCTTCTTCACGAAGGAGGAGGACATCAAGGGCGCGGGCAACGAGATCTTCGTCGCGCGCAGATACTTTCTGCTCCGGGACAAGGTCGGAACCGAACGTGTTCCGGGGGCGCAGGGCAAGGTTGTGGAGAATCGCGCGGGCCATGAGCGGATCGAGCTGAAGAACGGCGACTCCGTTAAAAGCGGCGACCAGATCGAGGTGGCGCTGACGTTGACTTCCAAGAACGATTACGATTACCTCGTCTTCGAGGATATGAAGCCGGCCGGCTGCGAACCGGTGGAATTGCGCAGCGGCGGGGCATGGGCGGGAGGGCTTTGCCCGAACGTAGAACTGCGCGATGAGAAGGTGGCGTTCTTCATCGCAATGCTTGAGCAGGGCGAGCACGTCCTGCGCTACCGCCTCCGAGCGGAAACGCCCGGCAGATTCCACGCCCTGCCGACCAGCGGCTATGCAATGTACGCCCCGGAGGTCAAGGCCATCAGCGACGAGATGCGGCTTGGAATAACGGACGCGGAATGAGCGCGGATTGTGGTTTGATTTCCGTCAATGGCCTGATAACGCGGACGACAAGGGAGGTGTCCGGTTTCCTGTCTTGATCGCGATCACAACCGGTCGGCGTCCCGCCACCTGATATCGCCTTTCCTGGTAGCCTCGCATATCTTTCGTTTTCCGCCCAGAACGACCGTGACCGTCAATAGCGGTTCCTCGTTCGTCGTCGGGCGCGTTTTCGACAACACAATCGGACTGGATACAACTGCGACGCCATCCCGCGTTTTGGAAATGACAAGTCTGAATTCCGAAGCGCTTATGGTCAGGTCCGGCGCTTCCTTGATGTATCCTTCATCGAACAGCACCCCCAGGCTTGCGGGATGCCGCGCGTCATTGAACATGTAGTATTCCCGGCAGGCCTCGAAGACCCTCTTGACGATTGCCTCGCAATGTTTCTTTTGCGCCATTTCTCTTGATGGCGGGCGCTGAATCACATTGAAGACGAATAATGCGATCATCCAGAGGAGAAAAAGCGCAACGACGGCAGCTTTTTTGACTGATTTCATGCTCGCCATGCTCTAACCTCCCTGTAAAATGATACCTGTAAACAATTATAAACGGAGCGGTTTATGAGTCAAGCATATCTCGCTTTGTCCATCACCGTCTGAACGTGCTATCATGTTTACTCGCGGCGGCGCGCGAGGCGCCCCGCGCTTTGGAGCTTTATAATTGACCGAACCGATCACATGTGGCCAGCCTTCCGGGATCGAGCCGGAGCCTGAATCCCTGCCCGGCGCGGGACAGCCGGCATCGGAAAAGGATCCCGCGGGCGGACGAACCGCCCGTGATGAGAGACTGGAGCGGGCGGGGCGGATCATTGAGTCCGGCGCGCAGTCGCGGGCGCGATGGCTGCCGCTTACAGTCTTCCTGACCGGGTTTCTGACTTCCTTCTGGGCGCCTGCCGGGGCGCGGGCGATGGCGTCCGGGCTGGAGCGCCCCTGGACGGCGGCGGCGATAGCGGTTTTATTCGGCGTGGGGCTGGCGGCGGGGCTTGGGCTGCTCATGACCCGTCCGGCGCGCGGCGCGGAGGGACTGGTCGGAAACTGCGGGCGCATGTTGTGCCTGGGCTTGTTCGCCGGAGCCGTCATTTTCAGGTATTTATTGTTGGATTGGGTCTGGGCATGGCTACTGCCGCCGGTGGGCGTTGGTTTCTGGACGGCGGCGGCGATATTCGGACTCCAGATTTCAACCGCCGTCCGGATGTTCGCCGGGGGGAAATCCGCGACCGGATCGGGAAACTCCGGCCTTCCGCCCGGAAATGCGGATTGCGGATCGCGGAGCGACGCTGAAATCAAGACCGCCGTCCCGGGGGTGATGCCTGCGCGGATGGCGGGGGATATTGCGCTTGGTTTCCTGTGCGCCGCGATTCTCTTCGCATTCGTCCAGATCCACGCGAGTCCGGTCTCGGCGGTCATTTCCTTCACGATGGCGTTGTCCGTGGGGTTGTGGCTTGGTCTGGAGGGCGTCCGAAACGCCCCGGTTCGGGGGGGCGGGGCATGGCGCTCCGCCGCGCGGATCGGCTTGGCGCTTTGCGGGCTTGCGTGGCTCCTGAAACGCGGATTTCTGGGTTTCCCGGCGGCGACACTGTCCGTCGGCGCGGTTTCCCTGAGTCCCGTCTGCAACATGGGCGCGGAATACACCTTCCCGTTATGGTTGGGGACGGTGGCGCTCGGTTTCATCTTCTGCCTCTGGAATGACCGCTCCCGGCATCCGTCATGGGCTTCGGGCCTGGCCTTCCCGTGGGTGTCCTCGGCGATGATTGGCGCGTGCGCGGGTCTGGCGGGGCCTGCGCTTGTCGCCTCATACGGCATCGGAACGACTTTATCAGCGGCCTCGGTCTGCGCCGCTTTCGCAGTCGCGGCCTGCGCGGTCTGCAATATCAGATCAACAGGGGACAAAGCGTGGCGGGCCTTGCTTCCTGCGGCGATTGCGCTGGGGATTCTGATATGTGCGGAAACCGGCGACTGGCAGGATTCCGGCCGACCGCTGCGGAAATTGCTCAAGGAATATGCGGATGAATGCGCGCTGAAGATTGACGCGGGATCGGTTCCCATGAGCGGGAATACGGAAATCATCCGCAGTTTTGCCCTGCCGCAACGGGCAAGCGCGTCCGCGTCAGGGAATGCGATATCCTTCCTTCGCGGGGACGTCGTATCCGCCCCGAATGCCCCGGGAATCGCCCCGGCCATGCTGTCGGCTGCGCTTCCGCTGACCCTGCTCAACAGACCGGAGAGCATCCTGCTTGCCGATATCCGGCCCTTCCCCGTCAGGGAGGCGATTTCGCTGTCGCCGACGCTTCCGGATGTGGCGGTGGTTTCCGGCGCGGGGGCGCTCAGAAAGGCGCTGTTCGATCCAGGCGCTTATGACGCCATCGTCCTGTCACCCCTGTTTGTCAGCGCGTCGGATTTTCCGGAGGAGTTCTACAGCCTGCAGTTCATGCAACTCTGCCTCGGCAGGCTGAAGAAGGACGGACTGTTCCAGACGTGGATTCCCTTGCGGGAAATGCGCCCGGAACACCTTCGCAGGGCGATAGCCGGCGTACGCAGAGCCTTTCCGGCGACGTATCTCTGGGAGTGCGGCGATTCGCTGATTATCACCGGGCTGAACGGGAAGACAGGCGGCTGCCTCGATCGCATGGCAGGTCTTTACCGCGTGCCGCGATTTGCCTCAGCGATGGCGATGGCGGGGATGGCCGAGCCTTTCGATGCGCTGGCGACGTGTTCGGTCGGGCCGCGACGCCTTCCGGAACTCCTGGGTGACGCGGCGCCGATAAGCCTGGGCAACTCGCTCTGGAACTTCCGCCCGAGGCTGAGCCTGAACGCGCCGCCGGACCTGATGAACATGACGCTGGTTCATCAATTCCGCCTCGTCGGCATGGCGGAGGCATGGAAACTTGCGGCGGGAAGCGACGATGTAAAATTGCCGCCCGCATTCGGCCGCGTCTACGCCGCCAGGACGCTGGCGCTGTTCGATTATGTGGAAACCCAGGCCGAGCTTCGCGCCGTTGACCTCGATGCGTTTCTGGCATCGCCGCCGGTCAGGACCGATCTTGTTGACGGATGGGGCCCGACCCCGTTCGGACTGCGCGCCGAGTTCTATTTCCAGCTCGGGTTGAACCGCCGAGCGCTAAAGGAATTATCGAAATACTTGCAATCGAATCAGGAGAATGCTTACCTGCACTGCCGAATCGGGCAGGCATTCCGCCGCCTGAAAGACAAGGGGCAGGCGCTAAGACATCTGGGCGCGGCATGCAAGATCAACCTGAGACTGGCGGAGCCGAGATTGGAGATAGCCGGCCTTCTGATGGAATCCAATGACATGCGCGGGGCCGCCGAAGCGCTGGAGGAGGCTGTCGCCGGAGAGCCGGATTGCCTTCAGGCATGGCTGGACCTGGCGCTGGCGCGGATTCAACTTCATGAATCAGACAATGCGGCAGAGGCGCTGCGCAGGGCGGAGATTCTTGACCCGGGCAATCCCGACGCGCTGCGCCTGCGCCGGCTGCTTCGGAAATAATCCGAAAAAATCCCGGAAAATTTGGAAAAAATTTGCTTCAACATGCCGTTGACAGCCCCGCGCCGATGGTGATATAAATATGCATGTCGGAAGCTTGGCACAGGGCGGTGCGTCTGTGCAGGGATTGTTTTTCAGGCAGGAGAATACGCAATGAAGCTCCGGGAAATAGCGGCGTCATGTATCGCTTTGGCGTTCGTTCTGGCCGGATGGGCAGTGGCGCAGGGCGGCGGTCTGGGCGAGGTGAAAAGCTGCGGCACACTTGTCGAGTCCCCAATAGATGACCCCGATGAGCAGCGTCCGCTTTCAGCAGGCAGCCCGGTATTGAACGAGAGCATGCTGGAAGCCCGTAGCGGCGCGGCAATGGTCGAGTTCCAGGGCGGCCAGAAACTTCAATTGATGGAAGGCGCGCGCGTAAGCGTCACCCGCAAGGAGGGCCAGGTTGAGGAAGAAGGCCAGCGCCGCAACGTCAATATCTGGACGTTCAATGTCGCCAGCGGCGTAGGCATTGTTGACGCCCATGACGACGCGGCTACCATGACCGAGCTTTCCGTGCATCCGGGCACCATCCACTTCGGCGGCACGCGCGTCCGGGCCGAGTCCGGCGCGCAGGGCAACGTGCAGCTAGCCAAGGTCACGATGGAAACCGGCTCCGGCATACTTGAACTCATGTCCAAGAAGGGTCGTCTGATTCTTCCGGACGAGACCATCATCCTTGCCCGCATAGACAAGGAGAAGTGGGTCATGACGATCAAGGTTCTTCGCGGGCCGATCGTCTACCGCCGTTCCGAGAAGGAAGTCGGCGTGCGTTGTGAGACCGGCAAGGTGCTGGTTCTCGACCTGACCCCGGCCGTCAGGCCGAAGAGATGGTCCGGCATGCTGCTGAGCATGGCGACCGTAAGCGGCGGGCGCACCAATCCGCCAGCCTCCCCCGAAGCGGGAGAAACCGGCGAGACCGAGTGCGTCTACGAGGATTGCCCGCCGTATCCGCCGGGCGAGGGTCCGGAAGACTAAAAAGTCATTTTTCTGATCCCAGAAGGGCGCGGGGTTGCGCCTGAACAAAATCGCTTGTTGTCAACAGAGACAAGGAAGCCAGGGATGAGAGACATTATCGTTAGGATAATGATGTTGGTAGTGTTCGTTGCGGCGGCGAGTTTGCCTGCCGCGGGGCAGGAGGCGGCAGCGCCTCAGACGGGGATGGTATCACCCGGGGCGACGTTCCAGCCCGAGGACTGGGAGGAGCCTGAAGAGGTGGCCAATCCGCAGAGCGGCGCGGTGGATGACCGCGCGCCGGCGGAGGAGGAAGAGGAGTCGGCCGAATCCGGGCGCGAGGAGACGGAGCAGTTGACGCCGTCGGCCGAGGAGGCCACGAGCCTGAGGCGCATGCAGGGCGGCGCGAGGCCGGAGCATGCGTTTCTTGGGTTCACGCCGATGGCCAAGCGGCAGAAGTATCGCATGGGGCCGTTCCTTGTCGGCCCGATGCTCCAGGTGACGGAGACGTACACGAACAACGTGTTCCTGAACACCCGTCAG
>JAKLEA010000059.1 GCA_022711755.1 Planctomycetota bacterium | reverse complement strand
AGCGGCGGAAGGCTGTCCGACTGACGCCCCTTCATCGCCGCCGTCACCTGAGAAAGCGATACGTACCCGCAGCTTGCAAGGTGTTCCACCAACCCGGCAACGTCGGGCGGAATATCGCCCGAGGCAAGAGCTTGCTGGAATTCTGAGCTTGCACCGTTAGTCAACGGCGGCGTTCCGCTCCCGACACTCCAACTGGCAACCATCGAATTCATGTCGAATTGACAGGGGAAAAACGAGACATTTCCATCCATGCCCCCGCCCGCAAGCCAGACGTAGCCGAAGTCAAGCTCCGTCGGCTCAATCTTCAGTTTCAACTCCCGCCTGTTCTCCGGATCGTCTCCGACCACGCTCCCGCCCTGGGCCTCAAGCGTCAGTCTGATGACGTAGAAATCCGTCTCGTCGCTGATTTCCTTCGTTCGTTCCTCCGACTCGGAGCCGGATTCGTATATGATTGTGTAATCGAGCTTCGCGCTTGCCTGAGCCTTCTGCTTCATCGGGCCGTCGAAGGTTTTTGTCTTCGGTTCCTTCATTACGGGCAATGACACCGTCCAATCGTTGCTCTCATCCGCGACGCAACCGGCAAGTTCCTCATCCCGCCCGCCGCCGACGTCGTCGCAACTGAAGTAGCTTTCAATATAAGTGACGTTGACCTGCTTGACCCCCTCGCGCTCGCTTTCCGGCACGACGAATGTGGCCGTGGCGTTCATCGTGACTATATCCCCGATCTCCGCGGGGTTGGGGGAGATTACGAAGACCATCCCGCCTTTGCAACCCGCGAACAG
>JAKLEA010000058.1 GCA_022711755.1 Planctomycetota bacterium | reverse complement strand
GGCGACATGTGCCGCTCACTGCGCGAGATGAGCCGCCCGATGCCTTGCGCAATCTGGTCGCAAGGCCCCCACGATTGGGACATGTACGGCGGACGCAGGCGCACGACGCCCACGCCGGAAGAAATCCGCATGCAGGCATACCATGCCCTGTCAACGCGCATCACGTCGCTTTACTGGTTTAATCTTTCGCTGAAATCGCTGGTCGCGTGGCGAGACACTCTGGACGAACTGGGGAAGGTCGGGCGTGAGATGCGACTGATGGATGAGTTCCTACTGGAAGGCGACGCCTATAGCCACGAGCGCTTGAGCGGAGGCGACGGACAGTTGGATTGGGATATTGCGTCCATCTGCGGGCCACGCGCAGCGTTGCTCTTTGCGCTCGACCTGGCCTACCGGCCGGACCCGGAGCAGAGAGTCTTCACCTTCGGCCCGCCGCGGGATGCCGATTGGCGCTTCGCCCTGCCTGCCTATCTCGGGAACATCGCGGACGTGTTTCGCATGGACGCGGAAGGCATGCATGATGTCAAGTGGGAGCGGGAAGGCGCCTCAATCAAAATCAATGACAAGTTGCGGCTGGTCGGCGTCTACGTCGCCACGCCGGATGCCGGCCTTCGCTCCTATCTGGAGAAGAAACGCCAGAAGCTTATCGCGGAGGAAACGGCGCTCCAATTTGACCCGGCGACCAGCGACGCCGACTTCGAGACCCTCAAGAAACTCCTCACCGACAAGTGACGGGGCCATCGCCGAATGAGCATTGCGTTTTCACGACGGAAACTGGAACTTCCCCC
>JAKLEA010000057.1 GCA_022711755.1 Planctomycetota bacterium | reverse complement strand
CCTAAAGCTCCTTCAGGCGGATATTTCTGAATTTTACAACTGAGCCATGTCCCAGGAACCCGATATGTCCCTTGCTGTTTTTCAGGCCGGGGTGTTCCTTTCCGTCCATGGTTCCATCGGTTATAGCACCAGCAAAATCTCCGTCCACTATTACTGTACCGTTAAGCACAACTTTCACCTTCGTCCCCTGAACGGTCACCTCCTCATAGTTCCACTCCCCAACCGGTCTCAGGAATCCTCGCCTTGCAGGGATGACGCCGTATACTGAGCCATGGTACTGGTAGGGTTCCAGCTCCGCATAGATTGAAGCAGTATTGTCCAGGATCTGAAGCTCCATTCCCACATAGGCCGCATCACCTTCCGCGGGTGTGCGGATGCCCAGGCCATTGTTTGCGCCTGGGGTAAGCTGGAATTCAAAGCGGAAGATAAAATCCGCATACTCCTTCTCCGTATAGAGGTTGCCGCCGCTGTCGTTGCCCGGCTTGATGACTATCATGCCATCCTCAACTGTGTATGACACTTTGTTGCCAATCCAACCGTCAAGATTCCTCCCGTTGAACAACGAGATAAACCCTGTTTCCTTTTCCTTGTCAGTCAGGTTGTATTCTGAAGGTTTCAGCTCCCTGATAAATATATCCCTGAATGCGAGATCTGTACCGTGTGCCTGCAATTCAACCGGACCCTTTTCAAAAATAGGAATACTTCTGTCCCAGTAGTTTTCCATAATCACGTTGTCAGTTGTCAGTTCACCGTTGAGCCATACGGAAACCCTTTCGCCGGCCATCACTATCCGGATCGTGTTCCATTC
>JAKLEA010000056.1 GCA_022711755.1 Planctomycetota bacterium | reverse complement strand
CCCGGGGCAAGGTATGCTTCTTCCGCACCTTCACTGACAAAGAATCCCTGTTCGGGTGACATCGAGAACGGAATTACGAGATAATTGTATTCGGGATGCACGGTCATGATGTCCAACAGGAATTGTGCTGACCCCTTCATCACCGGGTAGTACTTCCTGAGGAATTCAATATCACCTGTGTAAAGGTAGTGTTCCCAGATGTGCTGGCAGAGCCATACACCCCCGACTGGCCACATTCCGTAACGTGCTGCGTCTACAGGTGCTGTTCCACGCCACAGATCAGTATTATGATGCGCCACCCATCCGCCTGCATTGTAGTACATCCTGGCTGTTTGTGCACCGTTTTCAGACAGGTCCTTTATAAGGCTGAATAGAGGACCGGTGCATTCAGACAGGTTGGTAACCTCAGCCGGCCAGTAGTTCATCTCAGTGTTGATGTTGATAGTGTATTTGCTGCCCCAGTTCGGCAAAAGGTCCTGGTTCCAGCGGGCCTGGAGGTTTACAGGTTCACTGCCGTCGCGGCTGCCGGAAACCAGCATGTAACGTCCGAACTGAAAGATCTTTGAAAGGAGGTCAGGGTCATAGTCTCCTTTCTTCAGGGCAGCAACCCTCTCATCGGTCGGTATCTCATTTTTACCGGGATCGCCGATATGTAGTCTCACCCGGCCCATCAGGCCGCTGAAATCATCCAGGTGAGTCTTCTTCAACATCCTGAAGTCCTTGTCTTTGACGTCTGCAAGTATCTTTTCACACCTTGCAGACGGATCTCCGCTGATATCCTGGTAACTGACAAAGCTTGTCGCGCAGGTAAGAATAAATGTCACGGAGTTGGC
>JAKLEA010000055.1 GCA_022711755.1 Planctomycetota bacterium | reverse complement strand
GCGCCCGCGGCACGCTGCAGCCACGGGAGGTAGGTCCGCACCGAGTCCAGCGGACCAGCGGCATTGGTGAACAAGGAGGAGAACAGCAGCAGCGCCACCGCCAGCCAGGCACCCAAGGCGGCGGCCAAGTGACTGAACTTGACACGGGGGCGAGTGGCCGGGGCTGCGCTGGCGTCCAGCCAGCGGTTCCAAAGCTCGTTCAGGCCCAGAGCGACCCCCCCGGCGGCCAGCGTGATAACAAAGGTCTCCTTGGTCGCGTGCATGCCCCCCACGCCGGCACCGGCGAGCAAAGCCCAGCCGACCTTGCGACTGCGCCAGTAACGCCACCCGGCAGCGATCGCCAGAAAGGTGAAGCAGACCAGCAGGACTTCATGGATGTAATACCGGCTGTAGAAGACCATCGCCGGAGAGATGGCGGTAAACAGCCCGGCCCAGACGGTGGCGTTTTTGCCCAAGCCATCGGCGACGAGTAGCAGCAGCAAGATGAGGCCGACGCCGACCAGCACGGTGGTGAGCCGGAGCCGCGTCTCGGTGAATCGGTCGAAGTCCTCCGGCGCCCCTGTCAAGCGGCTCAGGGCAAAGGTGGCGTAATAGAGGGAGGGACCGTGGTGTTCGTTGTGGTCGTACTTGTAGCCGCCCCCTTTCCAGAGCTGGCCGAACTTGACGGCGTTGACCGCCTCATCGTTGTGCATCGGCCGCTCATCCAGCCCAAGCCGCCATAGCGCCAGCGTAAGGCCGGCCATCACAACAAGGATGGCCGTCAGCGGATGGAAGACGCCAAAAGCCGGACGGTTCCACCCGCTGTTGTCCATGCCGGCCCCCGGGGCGGGTTACTTGGCC
>JAKLEA010000054.1 GCA_022711755.1 Planctomycetota bacterium | reverse complement strand
TAGGTCTCTAACGGCGTCAGCCTGTTGAAATATTTAAGGGGATAGCGCGCATACAGATCGGTGTCCGTGTAGCCGGGCGTGCTGGCGATATGAGCCGTGTTGACGTGGATACGCTTGAGAGTCTTGAGGAATGGCTCTTTGGCGATCAGGTTCTTGCCGCCATTCACCCAGCCTCCCGATATGTCGAAGCGCTCGGTCTTTATGCGCAAGTAGCTCCAAAGGGAGAGCGGCGCTCCGCCGTTGCCAACCAGCGCGACCTCAACCGCGGCATAGGTCAGCGGCAGCAGTCCGGTCTTCGCGATGAATCCACCGCGGTCTCCGGCCGGGATACTGGAGCGTGCGTTGAACGCATCCGGCGCCGGCAGTGGAGGCTCTGGGATCAAGACGCGCGGAGACTTAGGGTCTGAAGGCAACCACAGACGGCAGGACTTGATCTCCACGGGCGAATCTGACGCGTTCGCAATGTGAACTACGATTGTATCCGGTTGGACGGAATCGCCTGGGCCAAGAAACGTCACCGCAGAGAGCCAGTACTGAGGCCGCGCAATCGCCACATCTTCAGAAAGCCAGGGTTTTTCCGCCGGTCCCACTTCAATTCGGAACTCCCCGCCCGGTCCGAACGGCGCAAGTCTGCTGTTGAAGGTCCAGACCGTCATGGCGCCCGGCGGTAATGACACGCGCTCCTCCGGCGCTGCAGACGGCGTATCGTGCCAGGCCCATGCGCGGGAGGCAAGCAACTCGGCGGGGGACTTGCCGCCAAAGAGCGTCCGTGTTTGCTCGCCCATGAGCAGCGAATCGCCGTCAGTGGCCTTATCGTTCTTCAGGAACAGTTGCACGCGCGCTCCCGTTGCCGGTTCGGGCGCGCGAAGATAGCGCATCGTCTCGGCTATGACGTGCGGCGTCACCGTCATTGCGATAAT
>JAKLEA010000053.1 GCA_022711755.1 Planctomycetota bacterium | reverse complement strand
GGCCGAGACTGAAGAACAGGTTCGACGGCTCGACGCCGAGACGTTCACTGTCGCACAACGCGCCAACAACCGCCGCGCTTATTGGACCTATCTGGAGCGCTGTGCGCCGACAACGTGCAGCCACGAAAAAGAAGCTAAAGAGGCGCTAGCCCGGCTGGCGCCAGCAAATCCCGTGGTGCGGGATCGGCTGAGCGATGGTTCGCCAGGTCCGGATCTGGTCAAGATTTCAGCCGGTGGATTCATGATGGGATCGCCGCCTCATGAGAAAGGCCGGTACAACGACGAGGCGCCGCGGACCGCGCGGATCGAGAAAGCGTTCGCTATCGGCAAATACGAGGTAACGTTCCAGGACTATGATCGCTTTGCGGCGGCCTCGGGTCGGCCGCGGCCGAACGACCAGGGCTGGGGCCGCGACCGACGGCCGGTGATCAACGTCTCCTGGAAGGATGCGATGGCTTATGTGGACTGGCTGTCGAAGCAGACCGGCGCGCGCTATCGCCTGCCGACCGAGGCGGAATGGGAATATGCGGCGCGGGCCGGCGTGACGGCCAGCCGGTACTGGGGCGATAACTCTGATGAGGGTTGTGCTTACGCCAATGCGGCTGATCTGGATGGTCAACGGAAATTTGTCGGCTGGACCGTGATGAAATGTCACGATGGCCAGGTGTACACGGCGCCGGCCGGCAGTTACCGCGACAATGATTTTGGCCTGTATGACATGCTCGGCAATGTGATGGAATGGACCTGTTCCCTGTACGACAAGGATAGCCCGGCGCCGATTCAGCAGTGCCAGGAAGCGGCTGGCGATCAGCAGTTCGTGGTGCGCGGCGGTTCGTGGAACGATGAGCCGCGCAATGTCCGGCTGGCCGACCGGCATCGCGCCAAGCCCGATTTCCAGGATTACTTCCTGGGGTTCCGCCTGGTTCGGGAGTTGCCCTAGTTCCGATTTGCGCTCGGGCATGGATCGGTGATGAGCCAG
>JAKLEA010000052.1 GCA_022711755.1 Planctomycetota bacterium | reverse complement strand
TTGATCGAATTGCCTTGGCCGTACATGTTATAGTTTGTGCCGCTGTTGATGCCTTTCAGCTCGTGGGCCATCCAGCCCATTCCGCCGACGCCGATCAGACCCGCCGCGATGCCCGTCACGGCCGGAATCCATTTTTCGGAATAGTCTACCTGGCGGAATTGCGGGATGAAAACCTGCTCACCCTGCTGCGGAGGCGCGTAGACGACAATCGAGGCGACGTTGGAAAAGACCATGTCCTTCTTCGGATCCATCGCCTTGATCTCGAGGAGCGGCTTGTTAGGAACGGAGCGCGCTTTCATGATCTCCGCATTGTACCGGTAGTAATCCCGCTCCGCGTCAAGCATGGCGGCCGTGGGCTGGCAGGCCTGAAAAAACGGCAGCAGGGTCAGGATCATCAAGATGCAAATCAGTCTTTTCATGTCTCCACCACCTTCGGCCTTCTGTACTGGAAATGCGGAAAATCCTTGTTCCGTGTCCAGGCACCGCCCCAATCCAGGCCGAGCTTCCGGCCGATCTCGCCGGCCTTCTTCCAGTCGCCGTTCGATACGTCCCAACACAACTTTCCGTTCTTCAGGATGCAGATGTCGAAGGCCTCGCCGTCGATGTGCCTGCTCTTGCGGGTCCACGTCACGATCTGGCCGGGCTTGCTTCGCCCCCTGGCGTAAAGCTCGTCCTGATCGGCCTGTGTCCGCCTCGTGCATGTCGTAATCCATGATATTCCAGCCTTGTCCATCTCCGCGCAGAACTGCTTGTATAGTTCCCGCATCTCCGGGATAAGGGCCAATGGGCTACGGCTTGCCATGGTTCGCGTCCCTCATTTCCTTTTCGTATCGCCGTATCTGGTCCTCACGGATTTCCTTCGTGACGCCCTTCAGGTCCGTCAAAGCATCCGTGATGTAGCTGAACTGCGTTTCGACTTTAGTGAGCCTGCCCTCGTGATTCAGCATCGAGATGAAGAAGAACCCGAACACCGCGATGATGACCGTAAGGACAGCCCACCACTTCACCGTTATCGTGCTTTCGCCGATGCTCCCGCTGCGCTGATCAGGCATGGTTACAACCCACCTCATGGTCCTTTCCTCAAACAACGAGGATCAATAGGTTTCACCCTGGGCCACCACGCAGATCGCGCCCTCGCCGGAGGCGTCTACCGTCAGGGCCGTTGCCGCG
>JAKLEA010000051.1 GCA_022711755.1 Planctomycetota bacterium | reverse complement strand
CTGACCCGTCCCCAGTTTAGTTTTAGGAAAGGGCCAGGGAGAGGGGGCGCAGGCTGGTGGCTGGGGGATAGTGTTCATATCTGATGAGTGTGAAGCCGATCATGAAGACGCTCAGGACCACGCCCTTGCGTTTGGTGGCCAGCTTCAGGTCGGCGCGATGCGTCGTGTGTTGCATCGCGGTGAGGATTGCCAGCAGCATGGCCAGCGCCAGAATGATCATCATGTTCTCATAGCGGGCCGGCTCGCACAGCCACATCTTGTCCAGGCCCAGCGTGCGCTTGGCGTCCCGAAATGATTCCTCGATCCACATGCGCTTGCGGTATATCCTCTCCACAACCCCGGGCTGGGCAAGGTTCGTGATCAGATACCACGGCTGCGGCGCAGGTTCACGGTGAACCACCACCAGGTTGACCGGCACTTGCAGGCGCTGGTGATACGCCACCGCCTTGAATATCTTCCTCATGCCCGGCCACGCGGCCGTGTTCTCAAGCTTGTCATCGAACCCCCTGCGGCTTATCCAAACGCTCCCGCACGCGCGGATGACGTAGTCTATGCCCCATTTCGGCAGCTTTGCAAACAGCGACGCGCGGGCAAATCCGCGGTCCGCCACAAGAACCCATCCCCTGTCCCCTATGGCCTCCTTGAGTCGCAGGATCAGCCCCTCCTCCACCGCGTTGCGGCTCTTCTTGAACGCGCCTTGCCGAACGCACGCCCACGCTATCGGCACGCTCCTGCCGCGCATGGCCAGGTGGGCGCACAAAAGCATGTAGTCGTCAAGAACGTGCGTCCAGTCAACCAGGATCACGTTGCCCTTCGGCGCCAGCAACGCCTCGGCCAGCCCCAGCGTGATCTTGTGCGGGTCCACGTCCCAGTTGGCCGCGAACCGCTCCACCCGCTTGATGCGGTAGCGAACGCACGTGGTCGGCCTCATCCCGCGGGCAATGGCGGCGATGCCGATCCTGCCCGACCTGAGCAACCCGGCCACCAGGGCTGCGATTGTCGTGCGCTGGCTCTTGCGCAGGAGGCTGAAATGTTGTTCAATGAACTTCCACACAGGGCGCTGCGTCTGCATCGGATTCCCCTCCAAAACCCGTTGGTTTTGAGACCTTCAAACTACAGGAATCCTAGCGCGCAGCGCCCCTATATACTATCAATAAATCATTCATTGTCATAAGTATATGAGCATTAACCACTTAAAGTGGGTACGGGTCAG
>JAKLEA010000050.1 GCA_022711755.1 Planctomycetota bacterium | reverse complement strand
AAGGCTGAACGTCGTACGGGCGGCAGCCTGAAGCCAAGCGCTCATCGCCACATTTTGCACATCGACCAAAAGTGACAAGAATTGACAAATTAACACAAATCTAACAAAAGAAGCGGCTTTCCCGGTCGTCAATGACGTAAATCACATTTATATTGGCGCTTCCGGGAATTTCGTGGGTAGACTCCCTGAATGCCCAAGGTAACAGAATGACAGTCTGTTCACGACATAGACGGCATGAGGTCAAGCTTCGCGCAATGGAAGAGGATGGCGTTTCGGAAGGCCTCTTTGTTTTTGAATCCGCAGGCTGCTCGCTTGATTGACTCGATTTTGTTGTTCAGCCCCTCTGTCACGGCATTGCTGATTCTGTTTCTGACGGCGGCCAGGATTCCGCCCAGATGTCTTTTCAAGGTGCGGGCAGCCGAGATCATGTGCTTGAGTCGCGAGTGAGTCGCCCACCAATACCATTTCTGGAAAAAAGCCGATACCTCTTCTTCACTGAGTTTTCCTGACCACAGGTCGCGAATCTGCTCTTTGATAGCCCATGCTTTTGCGGTTTTGACGGCAACGGCCTTGACTTTCTCGAACCGGTCCTTGTGCTTCTCTGGAAGATTCTCCCGGCCGTACAGGAACAGATAGCGCGACGCGAACATGGCCTTGCGTTCCTCATCGTCCATGGCTGCCTGCTCGTCCTTGCGCGTCTTGTCCACGGCATTCTGCACCACTTGCATGATGTGAAAGTGATCGAAGCAGATCTCGGCCGAGGGCATGTATTGGCCGGCGACGCTGGCGTATCCGGCACTCATGTCCATGGCCAGCGTCTTCACGGCGTCAAGGGAATCTCTACGCTGTTCAAACCAGGGCGAGATCTTGTCGATGGCTCGCTGGTCGATGACATCGTGAACGCATTGGCCGGCGATGTCGGTGATGATGGTGAAGTACTTATGCCTTGCGAACACCTGCTTCTCGTCAATGCCCATCTTCTCCGGGACAGCGTCTCCGCGGCGTTCAAGTCCGCGCTTGACGGCGCGCGTCTGCACTCCTTGCAAAATGTCCCAGGAGACGCCCAGCAGTTCGGAGGCGTTGGTACGGTTGCATGCCAGCAACTGCCTGATGCACAGGACTTCCATCTTGCTCGTCAGAGACGCCCCCGGCTCCGCGATGGGGAAGTAGCCGTTTTTGATCTTGTGCTCGCTGCAGTTCACCCGCGGCAGCCGGGCGTGGAGGTAGGTCTGGCTGTCGCAGGTGTCCAGATGGCGCCAGACCCGTTCCTCGGTATGATCGTAGGTCGGACAGGGTTTCCTGCATTCCGGGCAGAGAAAACGATAGCCGGAATCATGTTCGAGCCAGACATCTACACGCGTACAGTCGTCACTGATCGCGACACGAGACACACGCCATGGCGGCGGCGGATTGATCACCCGCTGATAGAATTGCTCCAGATTCATGAGTATACCTTACCGTCGAGATTATGGGATGGAGAAGGCTCGGGGGCGAGTTGTTGTGTTTGCGCCGACGGGAACAGAGACGAATCGGCCGTGCGGCAGGCTGTCAAGGCGGTCGTGGGATGCCACTGAGCTTATGCCGCGAAAGCCGCTTGACAGCAGCGCGGCACGGCGCATTTTGGGTCCTGTGCCCGTCAAGCGGACACAACAACGGGAAGAAACGCCCAAAGGCATTATTAATTTGTATCACGTATTCAATAGGTTATGACTTTTACGCAGAGGCATTAATACCGGTAGAAGCCCGATTCAATACCGCTTCCCCCCGCATACTCCTACTTAATATACCCAATTTTCAACCCACGAAAATTCCCGAAGAGCCTTTATATTTAACAGTGTTCATAGTTGTTAGTTGTATTTGCATGACGCCCAGGGCGCAACGTGAGACTGCCAGACAAAGATCGTTTTTTACCGGCTTCGTGTTGTT